>NZ_JAWRWU010000017.1:0-115895 GCF_046535395.1 Cupriavidus sp. SIMBA_020
ATGGTCCACAAGGCTGCCCAGCGCACCCAGACGCCGCACGCATCCATCGCCCCGGTGCACGCGCCGGTGATCGAGTAACCCGGCCCGGCACCGTTCACGACCCAATCCGTCCCGGTGATCATGCCGGGACGGATACACGCTTCTCAATCAATCCACGAAATCGGTGGCTTCTGACGAGCCCCTCCACGCATCGAGATCCATCGCGACGGCCTTGGCCTTGACGGCGGCAAGGTCGTTGGCGATCCTGCCGGCGAACAGATGCAGCGGTGGCGATTCGACACTGGCGGCCTGGATGATCAGCAGTGCCAGCTTGTCAGGGTCTCCGGCCTGGTGGCCGTGCAGCGTGCCGAGATGCAGGTCGAGCGACGCCTTGGCCTCCGCGTAATCATCGATCTGCCGTTTGGCCACCGCCAGCGCGCCGCTTGACAGAAAATCGGTGCGAACTGGGCCGGGATAGACCACCGTGGCGCGAATGCCGAGTTCGGCAACTTCCGCGGCCAGCGATTCGGTCAGACCCGCCAGCGCGAACTTGCTCGCGACGTAGCTGCCCCAGCCCGCATAGCCGCCCTGGTAACCGACGATCGACGCGATATTGATGATGTGCCCGCTGCGTTGGCCGCGAAGATGCGGCAGCGCATGGCGCAGGACGACCATCGGCGCAAAGAAGTTCACTTCGAAGTTCTGGCGCAGCTCGTCGTCGGACAATGCCTCGACGGTGCCTTGCTGTGCGTAGCCAGCGTTGTTTACAACCACGTCGATGGCGCCAAACGTCTGCACGGCTTTCTCGATGGCCCGCCGGACGCTTTGGTCATCGGTCAGGTCCACTTCCAGGGGAAGGAAACCGTCGGATGCCTGACCGAACACCTTGGTCAGCGATGCTGCGGTGCGCGAGGTTGCGGCCACACGGTGGCCTTGCTCAAGCAGATGCTTGGCGAGCTTCTGGCCCACGCCTTTCGAGGCGCCGGTGATGAACCAGGTACGGGTTGGTGTTTTCATGGTGAAGATTCTCGAGTTGTAGGTTGAAGTTGGACGGGCGACGTCTTCAGGGCAGCGCGACGCTCATGCCGCCGTCGGCCATCACGACGGCACCGACGATGAAGCTGGCCTTTTCCGATGCCAGGAATGCAATCACCTCGGCAATTTCCTTCGGCTGGGCTGCGCGGCGGATGGGCGCCTTCTTGCCGTGTTCGGCCAGGAACGCCTGACCGTCGGCATGGATGTGATTGGTGATGTTGGTGATGACGTCACCGGAGCCCACCGCATTGACGCGGATGCCGTGCTCGATGGCTTCGAGCGACAACGCGCGGGTCAACTGCGCCAGCGCGCCCTTCGAGGCCGCGTAGGCGGCGATGGTCGGGAATGCCTGATAGCACGCGTACGAACCCACATTGACGATGGCGCCGGACTTTGCCGGCACCATCGCGCGCATGGCTTCCCGCGAGAACAGGAACGCGCCCGTGGCGTTGACGGCCTGGATGCTGTTCCAGTCTTCGAGTGACATGTCGACGACGGGCTTGTTGATGATGATCGCGGCGTTGTTGACGAGAATGTCGAGCTTGCCGAACCGGTCGATCGCTGTCGCGACCGCTTGCACGGCGCTTTCCTCGCGTGCTACGTCGGCGACGAGGGGGACGATGCCGGGTCGGGCCAGTGCTTCGACATTGGCGCTGCGTCCAACGGCGATCACGTTTGCCCCCTGGGCATGCAGGAGTTCCGTCGTGGCCAGGCCGATGCCGCTGGCCGCGCCGGTAACGATGGCGACCTTGCCTGCGAAGGCGCCGGTTTCCGAATGGCGTGATGTCATGATGGTTTCCTTGGTCGGGTTGCGGGACAGGTGCCAGGCGTTCAGAACGGGCTGGCGGTGGGCCGTACGATGATCTCGCTGACGTCGACATCGGCCGGCTGCTCCACGGCGTAGGCGATGGCGCGGGCGATGGCATCGGGCGTGATGGCGATGCGGCGGAACGCCTGCATGGCCGAGCGCGCGGTGTCGTCGGAGATCGAGTCGGCCAGTTCGGACTCCACGACGCCCGGGCAGACCACCGTCACGCGGATCTTGTCCGTCTCCTGGCGCAGCCCGTCGGAAATGGCGCGCACGGCAAACTTGGTGGCGCAGTAGACGGCGGCGGTTGGCGACACGGACAGGCCGCCGATCGAGGAGATATTGATGATCTGGCCCTGGCCTTGCTGCTCCATCGTCGGCAGGACGGCAGCGATGCCGTGCAGTACGCCACGGATGTTCACGTCGATCATCCGGTTCCACTCGCTGACCTTCAGCGCGTTCAGCGGCGAAAGCGGCATCACGCCCGCATTGTTGATGAGCACGTCGATGCGACCGAAGGCGTCGAGCGCAAATCGAGCAAATGCCGCGACATCCTCCGCCGAGGTGACGTCGAGTTCACGATAGCGGACGATGCCGCCGGCCTCCTGCAGCGATGCCGTCAGCTCGACGAGCCTGTCGGTGCGGCGTGCGCCAATCACAAGGCGATGGCCCTGCGCGGCGAGCAAACGGGCGGTGCCCTCGCCAATGCCGCTGCTGGCGCCGGTGATCAGGATGACCTTCGATTGGGTGGAAGAGATTGCCATCTTGCTTACTCCTATTGTCGGTTCGGTTTTGGCGGCGCCTGTCCGCGTTTGTTACGGGGACGACGCCGTGCCGGTTGCGGCCTGCAATGAAGCGAAAGGGGTTCGTCGGCCGGTGAATGAATGGTAGGGAAGACGCGCCCGGAGGCGAATACACGGACCGATGCCGTTATTGCCTATTCCTATCGAGTCCCTATCGAGTCGGCTGGCGCGCGCGCCGGGGGGTGACTACAATGGCGTCTATTGCGACAACAGGAGAGCGCGGTGTCGAACGTCCGCAATCCCGCTTCCACCCGGATGGTCCGTCTGCTGGAGAGACTGGCGCCCAACGAGGGTTACACCCAGTCGGCGCTCGACAGCGTGCGGCTGATGCGTTCGGATCGTCCGCTCGGGCGCACGCCGGTGCTGTACGAGCCGAGCATCGTGATTGTTTGCCAGGGGCGCAAGCTCGGCTTCCTGGGCAATGAGGTCTATGTCTACGACGCGCAGCATTACCTCGTGCTGTCCGTCCCGCTGCCGTTCTCGACGGAAACCCAGGCCTCGCCGGAGGAACCCATGCTTGCGGTGTCCATCCGTCTGGACCTGATCGAACTGAGCGAGCTGATGACGCAGATCGGTGCCGCCGGGCATCATCCCGAAGCGCCGCCGACCGGCATCGTTTCCACACGGCTGGAGGGAGACCTTGCCGGCGCCACGATACGGCTGCTGGAAGCATTGACGGTGCCGCTCGATGCGCAGGTACTGGGGCCAGGTATCGTGCGAGAGATCTGCTATCGGGTGCTCACAGGCGAGCAGGGCGGGGCGATGCGTGCCGCGCTGGCGCATCACGGCCGGTTCGGGCGCGTGGCGCGGGCACTCAAGCGGATTCACACCGAATTTGCGACGCCGCTCAACGTCGCGCGTCTTGCCGAGGAAGCCGGCATGAGCGTGCCGGCGTTTCACGCCAACTTTCGCACCGTGACGCAGACATCGCCGATCCAGTACATCAAGTCGACCCGCCTGCATCAGGCGCGCCTGATGATGATCCGCGACGGCGTGACCGCGGCGGCGGCAGCGGGGCGCGTCGGCTACGAAAGCGCGTCCCAATTCAGCCGGGAGTTCAAGCGCCTGTTTGGCCGCACGCCGGTCGAGGAGGTGCGTGACATGCGCGAATCATTCACGCTCTCGCCGGCGGTCCGCTTCGGTACCTAGGCGCTCGCTAGGCGGTCACGTCCAGAACCACCTTCCCCCGCACGTGGCCGCCCATGCTCCTTGCCAGGGCACGGCTTGCCTCCTGGAGAGGAAAGACCGAATCGACATGGGTGCGCACCTCGCCGGAGGCATGGAGCGCGGCCAGCGCGGCAAGCATCGGGCCATCGGCACGGGTGGCGAAATGCCTGCCGGTTACCTGTGCCGGGTTGCCGGCGCGCGCGGCATCCGGCTTGCTGACGGTGGAAACCAGCGTGCCGCCGCGCTTCAGCACCGACCACGACCTTGCCTGCGTTGTGCCGCCGACGAGGTCGAGCACCAGATCGACCTGGGAGACTTGCTCCGCAAAATCCTGTGCGCGGTAGTCGATGAACGCTGCCGCACCGAGGCTTTGCAGGTACTCGCGATTGCCTGCCGAAGCGGTGCCGATGACATGCGCGCCGGCCAGTTTCGCCAGTTGCACTGCCGCGCTCCCCACGCCGCCCGCCGCGGCATGGATCAGGACCGTTTGACCGGCCTGCAACGCACCGTGTTCGTGCAGCGCCTGCCAGGCCGTCAGCGTCGCAGCGGGCATCGCGGCCGCCTCGGCGAAGCTCAGCCGCGCCGGCTTGCGCGCCAGCCGGCTGGCATCCACCACAATCCGGGAGGCATAGGCGCCGACGATGCCGATGAATCCCATGACCTCATCCCCCGGTGCCAGCGTGGTGACGTGGCGCCCGACTGCGACGACGGTGCCGGCGGCATCCACGCCGGGCGTGAAAGGCAAGGGCAGCGGGATGAACGCCTTCATGGCGCCACTGACGATTTTCCAGTCGATCGGATTCACGCCGGCAGCGGCAACATCGATCAGGACTTCGTTATCGCCGGGAACGGGATCGTCCAGTTCGGCCAGGGCCATGGCGTCCGGGCTGCCATAGGCGGCAACTTGTATGGCTTTCATCAGATGCTCCTCGAAGGGACGCCCACGATCGGGGCGTCAAGGGCCAACGCGGCCTGTACCGGATCGAAATACTCCCGCAAATGGGCGATCCGTCCGTCGCGCGCGGTCAGGAATACGACGTACTCTTGCCGGTAGGTCCGCCCGGTTGCGGAGATCAGCCCTTCGGCCCGCACCCGGGCGATGGCATGCTGGGGGTCGTCGGTGGCGGTGACCACCGTATCGAAGAAGCGGAAATCCTTGACCGCGCCCACGAACCAGCCCACATGCCGCAGCACGGACTCGCGGCCGTCAAGTTGCAGCGGATGGCCAAGGCTCGGTGCATAGGGCAGATCCCACACGATGTCGTCGGCAATCAATCCCTGCCATTGCTGCGGGTCGTCAACCAGCCACTGGAGGTGTTGCTGCAAAAGCGCTGTTGCGATGGTCATGATGCGTTTCCCCTTGTTGGTGCCGGATATTAGGCAATGACCCGCTCGGCCAGCGCACGACGGTTGTCCAGGCTGAAGGCGCCAGCGCCGAAGGCGACCACCTGCAGCAGGCCCCCGGCCATGGCCAGGTTCTTCAGGAAATGGAACATCTGGTTCTGGTCTGCCAGCGCGTGGTGGAAGATCAGCGCGGTCACCACGGCGTAGGCCGCCAGCAGCAGGGCGACCAGGCGCGTCTTGTAGCCGAGCACCAGCAGCGCGGCGCCTGCCAGTTCCAGTACCAATGCGCCGATCAGGCCGAGCGCCGGTGCCGGGAGGCCCAGCGAGCCGATATAGGCCATCGTCGCCCCGGGGGCCATCAGCTTGCCGAAGCCGCTGATGAGGAAGATGGCAGCGATGAGAGTGCGGCCAATGGCCGGGACGGCCGAGCGGGCATTGAGGAGGTCGAGGTTGGCGTTCAGGTTCGAGTTCATGTTGTTCATCCTTTTCAGAGAGTGGATGTCCGAAGATTAGAGACTTGACACCTATCCAGGAAGCCTATATTTCTAGATGAAATCCATCTATCTGGTAGATACATGCTCGACGCCGTCTCGTTGGACCAGCTCCGCACGTTTATCGCCGCCGCTGACGAAGGAAGCTTTTCCGCTGCGGGCCGCAAACTCAGGCGCGCGCAGTCGGTCGTCAGCCATACGCTGGCCAATCTGGAAGGGCAGATTGGCGTCCAGCTCTTCGATCGCAGCGGCCGCTACCCCCGGCTGACCGAGGAAGGGACTGCGCTGCTGGCGCAGGCTCGCCAGGTGGTGAGCGGCATGGACGGATTCAAATCGAAAGCGCGCGCGATTGCCGATGGACTGGAGCCCGAGTTGTCGGTCGTCGTGGACGTCATGTATCCCATGGCGTCGTTGACCGATGCCGTCGGCGCATTCCGGCAGGCATTTCCCCACACACCGCTGCGGCTCTACGTCGAGGCTCTTGGCGCCGTCATGCAGCCTGTACTGGGACAGGCGTGCCGGCTTGGTATCAGCGGCTCCATGCCGGCGGTTCCGGAGTTGTTGGAGGCGGAGAAGCTGTTGGACGTACCCATGGTCACGGTTGCTGCCCCGTCACACCCATTGGCGTCCTGCAAGGGACTCATCCGGCCGCGCGATTTGAAGGACCAAGTGCAGTTGGTACTTACCGATCGCACCACGCTGACCGAAGGCACGACGTTCGGCGTCTTCTCGCCGCAAATCTGGCGGCTTGCCGATCTGGGCGCCAAGCATGCGTTCTTGCGCGCCGGGTTCGGCTGGGGCCATATGCCGATGGCCATGGTTCAGGCTGACCTGGATGCCGGCACCCTCGTGAGGTTGCGCATCGAGGCCTTCCAACCCCGTACCCCGCCGATTGCCATGTTCGCGGTGTACCGGAAAGACACGCCGCCAGGCCCGGCAGGTCGATGGTTTCTCAAACGCCTGAAGGGCGCACGGGACGCTTGACCGTCCGGATGCGGGCGTAGAATGCACCGCCAGCCGCCGCTGGCACGGCACCAGTGACACGCTCCTCGAACAAGACCAAAAGGACAAGATGAGAAACGCCTTCGCCCCCTGCCTGACCCTCTGCGCGGCTGCTATTGGCATATCCGGCCTATCCAGCCTATTCAGCCCCGTGGCACACGCGGCAACCCTGGCACCCGAAGCCGCCCAGCAGCAGGCGCAAGCGAGCTACCGCGAGTATCTGGATCTGCTCAGCATCCCCAATGATTCGGTGGCGCCCGAAGATATCCGGCGCAATGTGGCCTGGCTCGAGCAGGCATTCCGCAAGCGTGGATTCACGACCCAGCCGCTGGACAACGACGGCAAGCCGATGTTGTTCGCCGAGTATCCGGGCAAGCAGGCGTCGCGCAAGACCGTCCTGTTCTATATGCACCTGGATGGCCAGCCGGTCATCCCCTCCCAATGGGCGCAGAAGAGTCCGTGGACGCCTGTGCTGAAGAAGAAGGGCGCCAAGGGCGATTGGGAGGAGATCGACATGGCCAACCTGTTCTCGGGGGCGGTGGACCCGGAGTGGCGGGTCTTCGGTCGTTCCTCGTCGGACGACAAGGGGCCGATCATGATGCTGCTGGCGGCCATCGATGCGATGAAGGCGGCAGGCACCCAACCCGCGGTCAATATCAAGGTGATCCTGGACAGCGAGGAGGAGAAGGGCTCGCCCTCCATCGGCAAGGTGATGCAGGCCCATCGCGACCTGCTGGCCTGCGACGGCATGATCATCCACGACGGCCCCATGCATGCCACCAATCGCCCCACACTTATCTTCGGCAACCGCGGCGCGGCGAAGGCAAAGATCACCGTGTTCGGCCCGAAGGCGCCGTTGCACAGCGGCCACTACGGCAACTACGTGCCGAACCCGGCGCTCCGGCTCGCGAGCCTGCTAGGCTCGATGAAGGACGATAGCGGTCGCGTCACCATTCCGGGCTACTACGCCAAGGTTCGTCTCGGCGATGCCGAGCGCAGGATCATGGCCGCCGTGCCTGACGACGAGAAAGCGCTGAAGGCCCGGATTGGCATCGCGCAAGCGGAGAAAGTCGGCGCCAATTATCAGGAGGCGCTGCAATATCCGTCGCTGAATGTGCGTGGCATGGCCGCCGCCGCAGTCGGTGACAAGGTCGCCAATATCGTTCCGGACAAGGCCGAGGCCGAACTCGATCTGCGCACCACGCCGGACTCCGATGCCGCGTACCTCGGCAAGCTGATCGAGCAGTACATCGCCAAGCAGGGCTACCACCTTGTGAAAGGCACGCCGACCGACGAGGAACGCGCGCGCTACGACAAGCTGGCAAGCTTCTCCTACCAGAGCGAAGGGGCGAATGCAGCGGGTTCGCCGATGGACTCCCCGGTCGCGAAATGGGCGTACCAGGGCGTCACCGGCACCTTTGGCACGAGCCCGGAGCCCGTCCGTATCCGCATGATGGGCGGCACCGTGCCGACGGCGGAAATCGTGGATGTACTGAACGTGCCGTTCGTGATCATCCCGCTCGTCAATGCCGACAACAACCAGCATGCCGCGAACGAGAACCTTCGGCTTGGAAACTATGTCAATGGCGTGCGCACGCTGTACGGGCTGATGACTGCGCCGTTCTGAGTATCAGGCTTTCGCTACGGGGGGCTAGCGATAGTCCCCCAGCACCGTCGCGCGCGTAAATTCCTCGATATTGTCCAGCAGCGCATCGAGCGCTTCGCCGGCGCCATCGACATCGCCGCGCGCAATCGCCGAGGCCACCGTGGCGTGCAGCTTCGACATCGTTGGCAGGTCCGCCGCCTCCTTGTAGTGGAGATACCAGAAGCGGCGCGACAGCCCGTGCATCAGCCGCATCGACCCCTCGGCAAACTCGTTGCGGGCGGCAACCAGACACAGTTCATTGAATTCCCGGTCCGCGCGCACGAAGGCCACGTCGTCGCCACTGCGCGATGACTGCTCGAATTCCTTCGCCAGGCGCTTGAAGTGATCGCGCTGCTCCGCCGTGGCGCGGCGTGCGGCGCAGCGGCAGATCAGTCGCTCCACCTCGCGGCGGGTCTCCAGCAGGCGAAGCTGCTTGGCTACGTCGATCGGCGCGATCAGCAGGCCGCGCTGCGGCAGCACCATGATCAGATGCTCGCGCGCCAGCCGCTGGATCGCCTCCCGGATTGGCGTACGGCCGATTCCCGTCATTTCGCTGAGCTGCAATTCCGACACGGAACTACCCGGCGCCAGCTTCAACGTCACGATGGCTTCTTCTACCTGCTCGTATGCCAGGTCGGTCAGCTTGCCGCGCTGGCCTGGAGCCTCTTCAGGCTCTTGTACTGGCGCAGAACGGGCGCGCGTGGCGGGTTTTGAGGTCATGGGCCGGGATCTGGGTGCACGGAAAACCCATTGTATATGAGCCGTACGCAACTCCTGTACAGGCTGGATTTCGCCCTTGCTTCCCGTCGGATTTCTGCTACTATCCTTCTAATATATTAGATGTGTACCGGAGGAGACGTGACGGACGACGATGTCATAGCCGTGGGGGGCGGGCCAATCACCGTGGTGGCCGTCCATGGCATCCAGGGCACACGGGGTGCCTGGCTGCCGCTGGCACGGCAGTTGGCCGACCGATGCACCTTCATCCTGCCAAATCTGCCCGGGCGTGGCCTCGCGAAGGCGCCCGCCAGTGAGGACGACTGCACGCTGGATGCCTACGCACGTGAGCTGGGCCGGACGATTACCCGGCATGTCGATGGGCCGTTCGTGCTGGCCGGGTGGAGCATGGGGGTATCCGTGGCGTTGGCCTATCTGTCACAGGTCCGCACGACGGCCGCGTGGCCGCTCCCCGCCGAGTTGCTGCTGGTCTCGGGCACGCCGTACCTCGACGCGGTGGCCTGGTTCCCGCCGTCGTCACCCGATGCGCTGCTGGAAGCGATCGCGACACGCGAACAACGGCTCGGGCTGCGTGAGGCCGCCGACCATCGCACCGTGGCGTGGACCTGGAACGCGATCCGGCGGACGGACCAACGCGGCGAGCTGGCCCATATCACGACTCCGGCACGGGTCATCCACGGCAGCGAGGATGCCGACTGCCCGCTGACGCACGGCGCGATGCTGGCCGATGGGGTTCCGCGCGCCGAATTCCACGTCCTGCAGGGCGCCGGCCACAGCGTGCTGACCGAGCGGACCGAGGACATCGCCGTGTATCTGCGCAAGCATTGGCCAGCGCCAGCCGCAGCGCACGGCACCAGAACATACCCACGGGAGACAGCATGAGAATGGAGGACCTGATCTATTTCTGCGCGCCGGCGCGCCTGATCGTGGGCGCAGGCACCCGCGCGCAGCTGCCTGCGCTGCTGCAGCGGCTGGGCTATCGTCACGGCCTGCTGGTCACGGATACGTTCTTCACCTCCGCCACGCCATGGGTCGATGAACTCGTCGCTGCCGCACGCGCACACGGCGTGGCACTGATGGTCTATGACGGCGGCATGCCGGATCCCACGACCACGCTCTGCGACACCGCCACGGCAGCCATCCGGGCGCAGTGCAACGGCGAGCCGCTCGATCACGTCATCGCCCTCGGCGGCGGCAGCAATATCGATCTGGCCAAGGCCCTTTGCCTGAGCCTGCCGGGCGGCAAGCCGGTGCGGGAGTTCATCGGCATGATCGACAGCGCCACGCCCATCCTGCCGATGATTGCGCTGCCCACTACCGCAGGCACGGGCTCCGAGGCCACGCCCGGGGCGATCCTGGTCGATCCGGAGAGCGCCACCAAGGTGGCCGTCATGGACAACCGCCTGCGGCCCGCCGTGGCATTGATCGACCCCGAGTTCACCTACACCTGCCCGCCACGGGTGACGGCCGACGCGGGCATCGATGCGTTGACCCACGCCATCGAGTCATACCTGACGCTAGACGCCGCCCGTTTCGACCGGGGCGGGGACCCTGACCCCGGTTATAGCGGCCGCAATGCCCTGACCATGCTGTTCGCGCATGAATCGATCCGGCTGTGCAGCCAGTATCTGTTGCGCAGCTACCAACGCGGCGAGGACACCGAAGCGCGCATCGGCATGAGCCATGCAAGCCTCTATGCCGCGCTGTCGTATGGCAGCGCCGGACTGAACGCGGTGCATGGCATCGCCTATGCCGTGGCGGGGCTGACGCATCGCTCGCACGGCACGACCAATGCGGTGATGCTGCCTTACGTACTCGATGCCCTGCGCGATGTGCGTGCCGGCGAGATGCTTGCCGTGGCCCGGCTGTTCGGGATCGAGGACCCCGATCCCCATGTGGCCGTGGCGCGCCTGCCCGTCCTGGTGCGCGATCTGGTCCGTGACCTGGGCATTCCCACCACACTGCAGCAGTGCGGCATCGCGCAAGATGACCTGGAGACGCTGGTGAAGGATGCCCTTGGTGTGACGCGCCTCGCCAAGGCGTTTCCCGTGCCGGACGTACCGGTGCGCTATGCCGCCATCGTCCGGCATGCCTGGCACGGCGATCTCTCCGCCGAAGCCCCGTCCATGGCGCCGCGCCGCGCCGCGTAGCACCGCATTTCCGCTGGACCAAACGATGCCGCTTCGCACGGCATGCCGTAAACCATAACTTGAACATCAGCGATGTCCAACTAATATATTACGAAAGCGCGCCGCCAGAGAGCGCGACTCACCTACACAGGAGACAACCATGGATATGTCAGCAGGCGCCCTCAGGCTGGAGGCCGGCGTAGCGGCGCGGCTGGAACGATTGCCGATGACGGGCTACCAGCGCTCGTTGTTCGGCATCATCGCCACCGCGTGGTTTTTTGATTCGATGGACCTCGGCCTCATGACGTTCGTGCTCGGTTCGATCAAGGCCGAGTTCGGCCTGACCGCCGCGCAGGCCGGCATGCTCGCCAGCTCGAGCTTCCTGGGCATGTTCCTGGGCGCCGCCATCGCCGGGCTGCTGGCAGATCGCTTCGGCCGCAAGCCCGTGTTCCAGGTCAGCATGATCTTCTGGGGCGTGGGCAGCCTGATGTGCGGGCTGGCGGACAACGTCACGACGCTGATGATCTATCGCGTGCTGCTTGGCTTCGGCATGGGGATGGAGTTTCCGATCGGTCTGTCGATGGTGTCCGAGATCGTGCCGGCCAAGAGCCGCGGCAAGTACGTGGCCATCCTGGAAGGGTTCTGGCCGATCGGCTTCATCGCCGCCGGCGCGCTGACGTATTTCCTGCTGCCGATGATCGGCTGGCGCGGCATCTTCATCGCACTGGCCGTGCCAGCCGTATTTGTGTTCGTGGTGCGCCGGATGGTGCCCGAATCCCCGCGCTGGCTCGAGGATGTGGGACGCAGGCGCGAAGCCGACGCCGTGATGGCTGGCATCGAGCAGCGTGTGGAACGCGCCTGGGGCCGCGCCTTGCCCCCGGTCGCCACGACCTACGGGAGTGCGCAGCCGGCCAGCCGGAAGGCGCGCTTCATGGAACTCTGGTCTGGCCCCTATGCGCGCCGCACGATCATGCTCTGGTCGGTCTGGTTCTTCGCGCTGCTCGGCTATTACGGCCTGACCACCTGGCTCGGGGCGCTGCTCCAGCAGGCCGGCTATGCGGTGACCAAGTCCGTGCTCTACACGGTCTACATCTCGCTGGCGGGCATTCCCGGGTTCATGTTCTCGGCATGGCTGCTCGAGAAATGGGGCCGCAAGCCAACCTGCGCGCTGATGCTGCTCGGTAGCGCCGTCGCCGCGTATGCGTACGGCCAGGCGGCGGTGCACAAGGTGCCGGTGGAGCAGTTGATCGCCGCCGGGCTGTGCATGCAGTTCTTCCTGTTCGGCATGTGGTCGGTGCTCTACGCCTACACCCCGGAACTCTATCCCACGCGCTCTCGCGCCACCGGCTCCGGCTTTGCCTCGTCGATCGGCCGCATCGGTTCGCTGGCGGGCCCCTATCTGGTTGGCGTGCTGCTGCCGGTGACCGGGCAGGGCGGAGTGTTCACGCTGGGGGCGATGTCCTTCGCCGTGGCAGCCGCGATGGTGCTGATGCTGGGCGTGGAAACACGCGGCAGGGCGCTGGAGGAAGTCTCCCAATAACGATTCGCCGCGCGGCCAGCGTGCCGCGCCTGACAGGGCCCCTGTGCGACAGGGGCATTTTTTGGATCCTCGCACTTTTATATTCAACTAATATGTTAGTGCGACGGACTTTGCCGGAGATGCAATCATGATGACTGAACGCCAACGCCAGTTCAGGGAGCAATACAAGGCCGATATCAGCCCGCTTTATAACGGGCT
Organism: Cupriavidus sp. SIMBA_020; assembly: GCF_046535395.1. Taxonomy (NCBI): domain Bacteria; kingdom Pseudomonadati; phylum Pseudomonadota; class Betaproteobacteria; order Burkholderiales; family Burkholderiaceae; genus Cupriavidus; species Cupriavidus sp. SIMBA_020. The sequence continues at coordinate 12,880 of NZ_JAWRWU010000017.1, forward strand.
GCTGCACATCACCGTGATCTACGGCGTGGGCATCGCCGCGCTGTACTGGGCGATCCAGCGCCTGCACAACGTCACGTGGGAATGGGCCCTGATACTGCCGGTGTTCCTGGCCGGCAACTTCGTCGAATGGTTCATGCACCGCTACATCATGCACCGCCGGATCGACGTGTTCGCGCTGCGCGCCATCTATGAGCGCCATACGCGCCAGCATCACCAGTATTTCACCGACCAGGAACCCACTATCGACACCACGCGCGAATTCCGCATCGTGTTCTTCCCGTGGCGCGTGCTGGCGACGCTGGGTGTGGGCGGCGGCGGGCTGGGCTATGTGGCGTCCCTGATCTTCAACGCCAACGCCGGCTACTTCGTGTTCATCACGATGGTGGCGCAGTACCTGGTCTACGAGACCTTCCATTACTGCTGCCACGTGCACGACAACTGGTTCGTGCGCAACATGCCGTTCGTCAACACCATCCGGCGCCATCACACCGCCCATCACAACATGGGCATCATGATGAAGTACAACATGAACCTGACGTTCCCGATCGCGGACTACATCATGGGCACCTCGGACCTGCGCCGCGGCCTGATCGGGCACCTGTTCAACGGCTACAGCGAAGCGTACGTCAAGGAAGAACTGAAGCCGGTGATCCAGAAGTTCCGCACCGACCATTCGCGGGTGACGCTCGACGGCCCGCTGCTGGACGACGAGGAGCGTCGCGCGATGGCTGCGTGACGCGATGATGGTGCGATTGGAGCCGGTGGCCCGCGCCTGGTAATCAGCGCAATACGCGATAGGTCGACTGTACCAGGCCGGACGGGAAGTACCGGCTTGATTCGAGCGCCAGACTCACGTCGTGCGGCAGGGCGCCGAACAGCGGTCTGCCGGCCCCGATCAGCACCGGCACCGTGGTGACCACCATGTCAGCGATCAATCCGTCACGCAGAAACGACTGGACCACCTGGCCGCCATCGACATATACGCGGCGCGCGCCTTCGCTCGCAAGTTGCGCCATCACGTCCGTGGGCGTGCAATCCGAGAAGCGCACCTTCCCCTGCAACGCTTCTGGCACCGGCGTGCCGGCCAACTGGCGGGATAGCACCAGCACCGGCCTGTCGTAAGCCCATTCCCCCATGCCGAGAACCTTTTCATAGGTGCCGCGGCCCATCACGATCGCGTCCTTGTCGGCGATGAAGCCATGGTAGCCATGGTCTTCGGCGGGGTCGTCCCGTTCCAGAAGCCAACCGATATCGCCATCGGGCCGGGCGATGAAGCCATCAAGGCTGGTGGCAATAAATACGTGTCCTGTCGTCATCAATCTCTCAACTGTCTTATCAAGTATCGATGCGCCGGAAACCTGTCCGCATCTCGACCACCCGCTGAAACACTTGGATCGTCACCTCTAATACGTTTTTTACCCTGCTAGCAACGGGGGATTTGAAGGCGTCGCACCTTCACGACAGCGCGTTATCAGTAGCGCTTACATAACTTTTAAGCCGTGATTTAAGATTGCCCCGCATCACTTTGTGTCAATAACAATACATTAGAACGGGGCAGTTCAATGATGACCCATTTTTGTCGTGGAATCCGGCAGGGCGGCGTGCGCGTGCCGCAAGCGTCCTCTATCACTCTGGCTGTCGCGCTGCTGTTTCCGATGGCTGCGTCGGCCGGCGAATATTTTGCTTCCAGTCTCGCCGAGCTGCAGTCGGCCATTGCGGCCGCCAATGCGGACGGCGATGCCACTGCCACCATTCGCCTGAGCGCTGACGTGACAATGCCAGGGGGCGCCTGGTCAATCGGCACGCCTACCAAGCCTATCACCCTCGATACCAATGGTTTTGTGCTGACGAAGACCGGCGCGCTGGGGAACTATGCGACATCCGCGGCGGGACCGCTGACGTTGAACGGCACCTATACGGTTGCCCCGGACACGGCGGGCGGCACGGCCATGCTGATCAGCGGCGGCGGCCAGGCCATCGTCAATGGCACCGTGACCGGCGGCAACACGACGGTGGCGGGCAGCGAGAGCGGGGCAGCCATCTCGGTACTGCCCAACGCATCCGTCGTCAACAACGGTTCGGTCAAGGGCGGCAGCGGAACGAACTCGGCCAACGGTACGGCAGGCGTATCGCTCTCGACCAATGCCAGATTGGTCAACGCGGCCACTGGCACCATCACAGGGGGCGATGCCTCGGGTGGCCTGGCCGGCACCGCCGTGAACCTCACTGCGACCGTCACGGGCGGCGTGGTCAACGCGGGCATTATTCGCGGGGGCGCCGACCTGAGTGGTGGCGGGGCCGGTGGCGTCGGCATACGCGTGGCGGCGGGTACGCCTACCGTCACTAACACGGGGCTGATCGAAGCCGGTGCGGGCGCGGCGGCTATCGTCGTCAATAGCACCACCGGAACGCTGACGGTCGTCAACGCGGGCACCATCCGCGCCGGTACCGGTTACGCGAATGCCATTGAATATGCCTCGGGCGGCACGGGCCGGGCTGTGCTCGAACTGCAGGCCGGCTCCAACATCGTCGGCAACGTCGTTGCGAACGCCACGGTGGCCAATGACACCTTCCGCCTCGGCGGCACTACTGACAGCGTGTTCGATGTCTCGACCATTGGCGACACCGCGCAGTACCGTTACTTCGACAACTTCACGAAGACCGGCACCAGCACCTGGGCGCTGACGGGCACCGGCACAGTCACCGCGCCGTGGACCGTGGACCAGGGGACGCTGCAGATCGGCAATGGCGGCACCAGCGGCAGCCTGGCCGGCAATGTCGTGGTCAACAGCGGCGCCACGCTGGCGTTCAATCGCTCGGATAGCTATACGTACGGCGGCATCGTCTCGGGCGCCGGCGGGGTGGCGCAGAACGGCACCGGCACCACGGTGCTGACCGGCGCAAACACCTATACGGGCGCCACCGCCATCAACCTCGGCACGCTGGCCATCGATGGCTCGATCACAAGCCCGGTGACGGTAGCCACGGCCGGTACGCTGTCGGGCACCGGCACGATCTTCGGCAATGTCACGAACAGCGGCACGGTGACCCCCGGTGGCACGGGCGTGCTGACCATCGCCGGCAACTACCTCGGCAACGACGGCACCGTGCGCGTGAACACCGTGTTCGGCGGCGATGCTTCGGCCACCGGGCGCCTTGTGGTGACCGGCGATACCTCGGGCACTAGCCAGATCCGGGCGGTAAACGTCGGTGGAGCCGGCGCCGCCACGGTCGACGGGATCAAGATCATCGACGTGCAGGGCGCATCGAATGCCACCTTCACGCTGGCCGGCGACTACACGTTCCAGGGCCAGCAGGCCGTGGTGGCCGGCCCGTACGCGTACCGGCTCTACAAGAACGGCGTGTCCACGCCGACCGATGGCGACTGGTACCTGCGTTCCACGCTGGCCGAAACGCCTGCCGGCAGCACCTCGGCCACGGCTGCCACGCCGCTGCTGGCACCGACCGTACCGCTGTACGAGGCCTATTCCAGCGTGCTGCAGCGCTTCAACGAGCTGGGCACGCTCCAGCAGCGCGTTGGCAATCGCTCATGGTCCCCCAACGCCGCCGTGCAGGCCGAGCAGGATGCGGGCAAGCCGATCATCGGCCGTGGGGCGTGGGCGCGCGTGGAAGGCTCGAACACCCATATCGATCCGTCCACCAGCACCACCAGCGCCAGCTACAACGTGCGCATGTGGAAGTTCGAGGGCGGCGTGGATGCACCGGTCGTCGAGAATCAGGCCGGCACGCTGGTGGTGGGCCCGACCTTCCACTACGGCATTGCCAATTCCAACGTCTCGTCGATGTTCGGCAACGGCGCGATCGATGCCACCGGCTACGGCTTTGGCGGCACGGCAACGTGGTATGGCAATAATGGATCGTATGTCGATGCCCGCGCGACCGTGACCTGGTACGACACCGATATCCGCTCGTCGACGCTGTCGACCAAGCTGGCCAACGGCAACCGCGGCAGCGGCGTGGCCACCAGCGTGGAAGCCGGCCACCAGCTTGCGCTGGGCGGCAACTGGTCGATCACGCCGCAGGCCCAGCTTGCGTGGTCGCAGGTTCGCTTCGATGCGTTCACGGACCAGTACGGGACCAATGTGTCACGTGACAACGGCAACAGCCTGGTTTCGCGCCTGGGCGTATCGCTGGATCACGAGACCAAGTGGACGGCCGGCAACGGCAAGACCCGCCGCTCGCACGTGTACGGTATCACCAACCTGTACTACGACTTCCTGCACGGCACGTCGGCGCGTGTGTCGGATATCAGCTTGATCAGCAAGGAGCAGGCGCTGTGGGCCGGGCTTGGCGTGGGTGCCTCGCTGAACTGGGATGATGATCGCTACAGCGTCTATGGCGAACTGCTGGCGCGCACCAGCTTGCAGGACTTTGGCGACAGCAATGCGATTGGCGCCAAGCTTGGCGTCCGCTACCGCTGGTAAGGCGGCATCGCTGAGCCGGAGCTGTCCCGCGCCCCAGTGGCGCGGGACAGCGAATCATCGTTGTGTTCCCTGCCTGCTCAGTGCGAGATCATCCAGGGCCTGCCGCTGGTGCTCCGGGCTACGTCGGGCCGTCCCGCAAGCTTCGGCTTTGCGCAGCACCCGCAGCCGGGGCCATGTCTCGATGATTCCTTCGGCGCAGCCGCGCTGCGTTCGTTGACCGCATGCGCGGCTCGCGCCGACGCCGCCATGCTGGCGAGCGCGGGCGCGGCCACGAGTGCCCGTTCCGCGCCCATGCCGCAGCCGGGGCACATGGCAGGCGCATCGCGCCGCGCCATTGGCCGGATCAATGCAAACTCGCCGCAGTCCTTGCACCGGTAGTCATAGGTAGGCATCGCCGCTCCGCTGGGTGGATTGCAACATGGTGCCGGCCTAGATCACGTCCGGCGACAGCGGCAGGTCCACGTCGCCCGTGATCATCCGCGTTGGCCCGCTGGCGCTGGGACGGATGTCGAAGTCGAAGATCTGGGTGGGCAACCACAGCGTGGCGCAGGCATTGGGAATGTCCACCACGCCGCTGATATGCCCCTGCACCGGGGCGGTTCCCAGGATGGAATACGCCTGCGCCCGCGAGTAGCCGAACTTGGTCATGTATTCGATCGCGTTCAGGCACGCCTGCCGGTAGGCAACCTGCACGTCCAGGTAGTGCTGCTTGCCCGCTTCGTCGACGGAAATCCCTTCGAAGATCAGGTAGTCGTTGTAGTTCGGCGTGATGGGGCTCGGCTTGAAGATCGGATTGCGGATGCCGTACTTGGCCATGCCGCCCTTGATCAGCGACACGCGCATATGTACCCAGCCCGCCATCTCGATCGCGCCGCAGAACGTGATTTCGCCATCGCCCTGCGAGAAATGCAAGTCGCCCACGGAAAGTCCGGCGCCATCCACATACACCGGGAAATACACCTTGGCGCCGCGTGACAGGTCCTTGATGTCGCAGTTGCCGCCATGCTCGCGCGGCGGCACCGTGCGGGCGCCCGTGGCGGCGGCCTGGTCGCGCGCATCGCCCTGCAGCTTGCCCATGTGCGCCGTGGCGGCGAAGGGGGGATTCGCCAGCGGAGGCACGCGGTCCGGTTGGGTGGCGATGAAGTCCATCTCCCGCTTGTTCCACGTCTCGAGCATGGCCTGGTCCGGCAGGCAGCCTATCAGCCCGGGATGGATCAGTCCGGCGAAGTTCACGCCGGGAATATGCCGCGACGAGGTGTACAGGCCGTGGAAATCCCAGATCGACTTCTGCGCCTGCGGAAAATGATCGGTCAGGAAGCCGCCGCCGTTCTGCTTCGAAAAGAAGCCGTTGAAGCCCCACTGGCTGTCAGGCTTCGCGCCAATGTCGAGCAGATCCACCACGAGGAGGTCGCCCGGCTCTGCGCCTTCCACGCCCACCGGGCCGGTCAGGAAGTGGACGATGGAGAGGTCGATGTCACGCACATCGTCGGCCGAGTCGTTGTTCTTGATGAAACCGCCGGTCCAGTCGTAGGTCTCCAGGATGAAGTCCTCGCCGGGCTTGACCCAGCAGGCCATCGGGATATCCGGATGCCAGCGGTTGTGGACGTTGGGGTTCTCGTACGGCGATTCGGCCAGATCGACCTTGATCAGGGTATCCGTCATGACGTTTGCCTCCTGGTGGCGGTGAAGATGTGGTGAAGATGTGGGGTTGCGTTTAAACCGACAGCAGTTGCCGGATGTGCGCCACATCGGTGCTGTGGCGCTGGGTCTCGTGCACGAAGCGGCCGCCTTCGATGACAAGCAGCCGGTCGGCCACGTCCATGGCGAAGCTCAGCACCTGTTCGGAGAAAACGATGGTGATGTCGCGCGTGCGCCGGATCTCGTTCAGCGCGCGCGCAATGTCCTTGATGATCGATGGCTGAATGCCCTCGGTGGGCTCATCCAGCAGCAGCACCTTCGGGTTGCTGACCAGCGCGCGGGCGATGGCCAGTTGCTGTTGCTGGCCGCCGGAGAGGTTGCCGCCCTTGCGGCGCCGCATGTCGAACAGCACCGGGAACATCGCGAAGATCTCGTCTGGAATGCGCCGCATGCGGCTTTGCTCCATGCCGGTGAGGATGTTCTCCTCCACCGTCAGGTGCGAGAAGATCATGCGGCCCTGCGGCACATAGCCCAGGCCGGCGCGCACGCGGCGATAGCTCTCGTCGTGCGCCACGTCGCGCCCATCCACGGTAACCTGGCCCGAGCGCACCGGCAGCATGCCGATCATCGCCTTGAACAGCGTGGTCTTGCCCATGCCGTTGCGGCCCATGATCGCCACGGTCTCGCCTTGCGCTGCGGAGAAAGAGACGCCGTGCAGCGCCTCGCTCTGGCCATAGTTCACCACCACGTTGTCCACGGAAAGCATGCGGGATTCTCCTTTGGCGAGTTGGCCGTGTTAGTGGCCGCGTTAGTGGCCGAGGTAGACGTCGATCACGCGCGGGTCGTTCTGCACCTGGGCCATCGAGCCTTCGGCCAGGATGCGGCCCTGGTGCATCACGGTGACCTTGTCGGCAATGCGCTGCACGAAGTCCATGTCGTGCTCGATCACGATCACCGCGCGGCCCTTGCTGATGCGCTTGAGCAGCTCGGCGGTCAGTTCGCGTTCGCGCACGCTCATGCCGGCGATCGGTTCGTCCAGCATCAGCAGTTTCGGGTCCTGCATCAGCAACATGCCAATCTCCAGCCATTGCTTCTGGCCGTGCGAGAGCTGCGCCGCCTCGCGCTCCAGGACCTCGTCGAGCGCGATCTCCGCAGCCACCTCGGCTACGCGCTGGCGCTCCGCCTCGGTGGTGCGAAACGTCAGCGCGCCCAACACGCTGCGGCCCCGGGGGAACGAGACGGCCAGGTTCTGAAACACCGTGAGGTTCTCGTAGATCGAGGGCGTCTGGAACTTGCGCCCCACCCCGGCGCGCACGATCTGGTATTCGGGCAGGCCAGTCATCTCGCGGTTGCGAAACTTGATGCTGCCGCCGCTGGCGCGCGTCTTGCCGCAGATCAGGTCGAGCAGCGTGGTCTTGCCGGCACCGTTCGGGCCGATGATGACGCGGAGCTCGTCGCGGTCTACGTATAGCGTGAGGTTGTCGATGGCCTTGAAGCCGTCGAACGATACGGTCAAATCCTCTACCGCCAGCATGAAGTCGGTATTGCTCATGGTGTCTCCCGGTCAGGCCGTCTTGGCGGGCAGGGCTTCCGGCTTGGGCGGCGTGGGCGGCTCGGCGGCGCGGCGGCGACGGCTGACGTATTTGGTGTAGAGCCCTGCCAGCCCGTCGGGGAATGCCACCACCACGCCGATGAACAGCGCCGCCATCAGGAACAGCCACAGATCCGGAAAGCTCTCCGAAAAGTAGGTCTTGCCGGCGTTCACCAGCAGCGTGCCCCACACCGCGCCCACCAGGCTCATGCGCCCGCCCACCGCAGCGAAGATCACCATCTCGATGGACGGCACGATGCCGACGAACGACGGCGACATGAACCCGACCTGCAGCGTGAACATGGCCCCGCCGATGGCCGCCAGCGCGGCCGCCAGGCAAAACACGAACACCTTGAACATCGACACGTCGTAGCCCGAGAACCGCACACGGTCTTCCTTGTCGCGCATCGCCAGCAGCAGCACGCCGAGCTTGCTCTTCTGGATCCAGCGGCACAGCGCGATGGCCCCGAACAACAGCGCCACGGTTACGAAGTAAAGAATCAGCCGCGCACTGTCCGTGCGGATATCCCAGCCGAGCAGGGTCTTGAGGTCGGTGATGCCGTTCACACCGCCGGTATAGCCCTGTTGCCCGATGATCAGCACCGACAGGATGAGCGCCACCGCCTGCGTGATGATGGCGAAGTAGACGCCGCCCACGCGGCGCCGGAACATCGCCACGCTGATGACGAATGCCAGCAGGGCCGGCACCACCACCACCCCGATCAGTGCGACCGGCAGATGGCGGAACGGCTCCCACCACCATGGCAGCGCCGTAAGCTGGTTCCAGTCCATGAAGTCCGGAATGCCAGGCGTGGACTGGATGGCGGTACTTTTGACATCCGATGCCTCCAGCTTGAGGAACATCGCCATGACGTAGCCGCCGAGGCCGAAGAACACGCCCTGGCCCAGGCTCAGGACGCCGCCGTAGCCCCACAGCATCACCAGCCCCACGGCCACGAAGGCGTAGCTCAGGTATTTGCCGATCAGGTTCAGACGGAACACGTCGAGTGCAAGCGGCATGATTACCACCAGCACGAGCGCCAGCAGCGCGTAGCCGGCCCATGCGCCGCCTATGCCGCGCAGCCGTTGCAGTCGGGAAGAATTGGACATGGTCTTTGCTCCTGGCATGGCGGTCAGCGCCGTACCGCCGGGGCGAACAGGCCCTGCGGACGAATCATCAGGATGGTCACGATCAGCAGCAGCGTCAGCACCCGCGCCATGGAACCGGTCATGAAGAACTCGGTGATGGACTGCATCTGCGCGATGCCGAAGGCTGACGCCACGGTGCCGGCGAGGCTCGCTGCCCCGCCGAAGGTGACCACGAGGAAAGAGTCGACGATGTACAGCGCGCCGCTGGTGGGGCCGGTGGAGCCGATCGTCGTGAATGCCGCACCCGCCACGCCCGCGATGCCACAGCCGATGGCGAAGGTCAGGCGGTCGGTGTGGCGGGTATTGATGCCGGCCGCGTTGGCCATCGGCCGGTTCAGCGTCGTGGCGCGTACACGCAGCCCCCAGCGCGACCGGTACAGCGCGAGCCAGACGAGGCCCGCTACACAAAGCGTGAGCGCCATCACGAACAGGCCGTTGATGGGAATGTCGAGCCCGGGCGCGGGTGACCAGGAACCCATCAGCCAGTCGGGCAGGGTGGGGCTGACTTCCTTGGGGCCGAAGATGGAGCGGAAAGCCTGCTGCATGCCGAGCGACAGCCCCCAGGTGGCGAGCAGGGTATCGAGGGGCCGCTTGTAGAGATGCCGGATCAGCGCCCACTCGGCCAGCCATCCCGCGCCGAACGCGATGGCGAACGCGGCGCAGATGGCGATGGGGAAGTAGTAGGGCATCCACGCCGGCGCCAGGCGCTCCACCATGGTGGAGGCCAGGAAGATGACATAGGCGCCGATAGTCATGAACTCGCCGTGCGCCATGTTGATGACGCCCATCTGGCCGAAGATGATGGCCAGCCCGAGCGCCATCAGGAGCAGCACCGAGAACAGGCTCAGCCCTGCAAAGCCCTGCATCAGGCCGATATTCAGCATGTCCGACACGTTCATGACTCTGACTCCGTGGATCGATGGGACGGCGGCGGGCTTACTGGTAGCCCTTCGGGAACGGATTGGGCGGAATCAGCTGCGGCGATTCGGCCACCACCTTGAACTGGCCATCGAGCTGCGCCAGCCCGACGCGCGTCTTGCTCCACAGGTGATGGTTCGTATCCACCTTGACATAGCCCTCCGGGGCCGACTTCAACTCGATGCCCGGCGATGCCGCGACGACCTTGTCGATATCGAAGCTGCCGGCTTTCTCCACCGCGGCCTTCCACAGCCAGGGGCCCAGGTAGGCGGCCTGTGTGACATCGCCAATCACGGCCTTGCTGCCGAACTTGCTCTTGAAGGCATCGACGAACTGCTTGTTGTTGGGGTTGTCCAGGGACTGGAAGTACTTCATGGCCGCGTAGAAGCCGGCGATGTTCTCGCCGCCGATGCCGAGCACTTCGTCCTCGGTGACCGAGATGGTCAGCAGGAACTGCTTGTCTGCGGTAATCCCGGCCGCCTTGAGCTGCTTGTAGAAGGCAACGTTCGAGCCGCCCACCACGATCGCGTAGATGCAGTCGGGCTTGGCCACCTTGATCTTGTTGATCAGCGAGTTGAAATTGGTGTGGCCCAGCGGGTAGTACTCCTCGCCCACGACCTTGAGCTTGAGGAAGTTTTCAATGTGCTTGCGCGCGATCTTGTTGGAAGTCCGCGGCCAGATGTAGTCGGACCCAATCAGGAAGAAGCTCTTGGCATTCTTCTGCTTGGCGGCCCAGTCCAGGCCCCAGATGATCTGCTGGGTCGCCTCCTGTCCGGTATAGATCACGTTCTTGGACTGCTCGAGGCCCTCGTAGAACGTCGGGTAGTAGAGCAGGCCATTCTCCTTCTCGAAGACGGGCAGCACCGCCTTGCGCGAGGCGGAAGTCCAGCAGCCGAACACCGCTGCCACACGGTCGTTGACCAGCAGCTTGCGGGACTTTTCGGCGAAGGTGGGCCAGTCCGAGGCGCCGTCTTCCTTGATCACCTTGATCTTGCGGCCAAGGATGCCGCCGGCGGCGTTGATCTGGTCGATGGCGAGCTGTTCGGCCTGGATCGACCCGGTTTCCGAGATCGCCATGGTGCCGGTGGCGGAATGCAGCTGGCCGACGGTGACCTCGGTATCGGTGACGGCGAGCCGGGTGGTGTTCACCGTGCCGGTGGGCAGATTGGCGCCGCGCGCCTGCGTGGCCATGCCGGCAAGTGGCAGCGCGGGCAGGGCGGCAAGGCCCTGCATGAGCCGGCGGCGGGGCAGGGACGGCGGGGACCCGTTTTGTTCGTTATCGCTATCGTTGTCACGCATGATCGACGCTCCGTTGGGGAAGAGGAATGTTGCGGAGCGATCATGCTGTGGGCGTGGGGTGCCCGGCCATACGTCATTCAACGTAGTCGGGCAGTACGCGGCGCACGGCACATCTCTTGCATCGGCAGCGCACGACCCTTAGCCAGTGCGACCATGCACCCCCCTCCATGTCGAGCGTTCCCCAGCCCGTCCAGCGCATCAGCAAGATCCGGCGCGACTACAACCGCTGGGTCGCCGACGAAACCCTGGAGGACTACGCGCTGCGGTTTGCACCAAGGTCGTTCCGGAAATGGAGCGCATTTCGGGTCGGAAATACCGCTTTTGGTGCAGTCGCGTTCCTTGCGCTGGAAGCCATCGGGGCTGCCATCACGCTCAGCTATGGCTTTACCAACGCGATGTGGGCCATCGGGATGGTCAGCCTTGTCATCTTCCTGACCGGCCTGCCGATCTCCTACTACGCCGCCCGCCATGGGGTAGACATGGACCTGCTGGCACGGGGCGCCGGGTTCGGCTACCTCGGCTCCACCATCACCTCGCTGATCTACGCCAGTTTCACCTTTATCTTCTTCGCGCTCGAGGCGGCCATCATGGCGCAGGCATTCGAGCTGCTGTTCGGTCTGCCACGGTCCATCGGCTACCTGCTGTCCGCCATCGTGGTCATTCCGCTGGTCACCCACGGCGTGACGCTGCTGTCGCGCATTCAGCTCTGGACCCAGCCGCTGTGGCTGGTGCTGCTGATCCTGCCCTATGCGCTGATCCTGTGGCGCGAGCCGCAGCGCTATACCGAGTTCCTCTCACTCAACGGCCGCCTGGCCGATGGCGATGGCTTCTCATGGCAGGCATTCGGCGCCGCCGCCACGGTGGCCGCCGCGCTGATTGCCCAGATCGGCGAACAGGTGGACTTCCTGCGCTTCATGCCGCCGCTCACGCGTGACAACCGCGTGCGATGGTGGAGTGCTCTGATTGCGGCCGGGCCGGGCTGGATCATCCTTGGTGCCGCCAAGATGGCTGGCGGGGCGTTTCTCGCGTTCGTCGTGCTGCAGGCGGAATTGCCGATCGCCCACGCGCTGGAGCCCACGCAGATGTACCTGGCGGGCTTCGCACTCGGGCTCGGCAGCGGTTGGCCCGGCTGGGTGGCCGTGCTCCTGACGGGACTGCTGGTGCTGGTCTCGCAGACCAAGATCAACATTACCAATGCCTACGCGGGCTCGCTGGCGTGGTCGAACGTCTTCGCCAGGCTCACGCACAGCCATCCGGGCCGCGTGGTATGGCTCGCCTTCAACGTGCTGATCGCGGTGATGCTGATGGCGATGGGCGTGTTCGAGGCCTTGGAGCAAGTGCTGGCGCTCTATGCCCACCTGGCCGTGGCGTGGGTCGGTGCCATCTTTGGCGACCTCGTCATCAGCAAGCCACTTCGGCTCTCGCCGCGCGATATCGAATTCCGCCGCGCCTACCTGTTCGACATCAATCCGGCCGGCTTCGGCGGCATGGTGCTGGCCTCGGCGCTGTCGATGCTGGTGCATCTCGGCGTGTTCGGCGACACGCTGCGTCCCGCCTCGGTAGGGGTGGGTCTCGCGCTGGCGGTCCTGTTGCCGCCGGCGATTGCCTACCTCACGCAGAGCCGCTATTTCATTGCGCGGGCACCAGTCGACTTCGGCGCGCGGCACGCGGTCATCCGCTGCGCGATCTGCCGAAACGCGTTCGAGCAGGAGGACGTGGCCGCGTGCCCGGCCTATCGCGGCCCGATCTGCTCATTGTGCTGCACGCTCGATGCGCGCTGCGGCGACCGGTGCAAGCCGGGGGCCAGCGCGCAAGAGCAGATCGCCTTCGCGCTCACGCGCGTACTGCCCGCCGGCACGCCGCTGGTGATGGCACGCCGCATCGGCCAGTTCAGCCTGGTGCTGGCCGGCATGGTGTTCGCGTTCGGCACGTTGCTGTGGCTGCTCTATACGCAGGAGCAGCTGGCGGGCGCTCTGGTGCAGGGCGCCGCGCCCCGCACCGACCTGTTCCTCAAGATCGGGGCGGGGCTGGTGCTGTTTGCCGCAGTGGCTTCCTGGTGGCTGGTGCTGGCCAACGAGAGCCGGACCGTCGCCCAGGAGGAATCGGAACGCCAGAACGGGCTGCTGCAGAAGGAGATCGACGCGCACCGTCGTACCGATGCGGCGCTTCAGCATGCCAAGGAGGTGGCCGAGCAGGCCAATGCCGCCAAGAGCCGGTTCATCACCGGCATGAGCCATGAGATGCGCGCGGGGCTCAACTCCATCCTCGGATACTCGCAGCTGCTGCTGCGGGCGCCGGCGTTGCCGGCTGCATGCAGGGAGGATGTGCAGACCATTGGCCGCGCTGGCGAACACCTGTCCAGCCTGGTGGATGGCCTGCTGGAGCTGTCACGGATCGAGGCCGGCAAACTGCGGCTCGAGCATGACGCCGTGGCGCTGGAGAGCGTGCTGGACGACCTGGTACGCATGTTCCGCCCGCTGGCGGCGGCGCGTGGGCTGACGTTTCACTATCGCGTCTCCGGTGCCTTGCCGCCCCATGTGCATGGCGATTCCAAGCGGTTGCGGCAAATTGTCATCAACCTGGTCAGCAATGCCATCAAGTTCACGGAGCACGGTGCGGTCACGCTGGCGGTACGCCATCAGCGCGAACTGGCGACCATCACGGTCAGTGACACGGGGCCCGGCATCGCACCGGAAGACCAGGTACGCATCTTCGATCCGTTCGAGCGCGCCACGGCGCATGACGACCGCGAGGGCATCGGACTGGGCCTTGCCATCGTGCGGCTGCTCGTGGACCTGATGGGGGGAGAGGTCAGGGTGCGCAGTGCGCCGGGCATGGGCAGCGAGTTCTCGGTGCGGCTCTATCTTCCCGCGCTGTCGGTGCCGGTGGCGCGGCCACGGAGGGTCCGTGAGGCGCCGCTGCCGGCGCATGCGCGGGTGTTGATCGTCGATGACCGGCAATCGCACCGGGCGGTGCTGCGTGGCTTCCTGTCGCCGCTGGGGCTGGCGGTGCAGGAAGTCGGGGAGGGTGCCGCGGTGCTCCCGCAAGTGCGGGCGTGGCATCCGCAGCTGGTGCTGCTGGACCTGAACCTGCCGGATGCATCGGGCTGGGACCTGTGCCGCGAGATCCGCGCGCTGGCGGACGCGCCGCAGGTGGTCATCGTCTCCGCCAACGCCCACGAGAACACCGAGGAGGCCCGGCTGCTGCACGGCTACCTCGGCTTCGTCAGCAAGCCGGTGCGCGAGTCGGAACTGATCGACATGGTGCGGCATGCGCTGACGCTGCCCGCCGAGCCAGCAGAATCAGCAGAATCCGCAGAATCTGCCGAGCCCCCCCAATCCCCCGAGCCCGAGGCGCCGCCCCATGCCGAGCTGTTGCGGGAGATGCTGCAACTGGGTGCCACCGGCCGGCTACGCGCCCTGGAGGCGCAACTGGCGGAACTTGCCGCCAGCGGCGGCGCCATCGGCGCGTGGGCGCGGCAGATGCTGACGCTGGCGCGCACCGATGGTGCCGCATTGAATGATCGACTTGGCGAGGCGCTCCATGCATCCCGAACCTGAATTCGCGGCATCCGAAACACGTGTGCTTGTGGTGGACGACAACGCCGACGCGCGCAGCTTCCTGACCCGCGCGCTGGGCGGCGAAGCCATGCTGGTACACACCGCGGCAAGCGGCAAGGCTGCGCTCGGCGCGCTGGCACAATTTTCCCCGGATGCGGTGCTGCTGGACGTGGACATGCCCGGGATGGACGGCTTTTCCACCTGTGCGGCGTTGATGGATCGCCATGCCGACCTCCCGGTCATCTTCATGACCGGCCTGGGCGATACGGTGCACATCGTACGGGGCTTCGAGGTGGGTGCGTGCGACTACGTGACCAAGCCCGTGGCCATCGCCGAGGTGGTGGCCCGCGTGCGCTCGCACGTCGGCAAGGCGCGGCAGGCGCGCGCGCTGCGCGAGGCCATCCTGCGCGGCCATGGCGAAGTGGAAGGCAGCAGCGCCGACGTACTGGCGTCCACGGCGGCGTCCACGGCGGCGCTCACGCGGCGCGAGGCCGAAGTCATGTCGTGGGTGGCCCGTGGCAAGACCAACCGCGATATCGCCGACATCCTCGGCATGAGCCCGCGCACGGTCAACAAGCATCTGGAGCACATCTTCGAGAAACTTGGCGTAGAGACGCGCACAGCCGCCGTGGCGGCCAGCGCCGCACGCGGCAGGTGGAATGCCCCGGTGTCGGCCGACTGAGTTATACGCGAGGGCGGCTAGCCGCCTGGATCTTGTCCCAGACCTGCCCGGCCTGCGGAATGTCGAGGTCGAACACGGTTTCAAACGTGTCGGCGAGATGGTCCGCGCTGGTGATGTGTTGTTCGCTGACGCTGCCGGACGTCACGGTGCGCAAGCGGTCATTGTGCAGGGCGATATAGCCGCTCGCGGTATGGCGCAGGACCGCCAGCGCGTTTGTGAACGGTGACCCGGGGTCCTGCATCAGCCAGGCATGCGTGGCGGCCATGGCAGCCTCGTCGCTGTAATCGACACGGAAGTCGAAGCTGTGCGCGATGCCATGCACATGATTGTTGAAGCGCAGCCAGCCGTCCTGCGTCGGCGCAATCGAAAAGTCGAAGCCGCGCTGGCTGATCGGACCGATTTCCAGCGGCACGGGTTCGACGATGGCATCGGCCACGCCGACCTCGGCGAGATAGGGGGCGTCGAGATCGACACGCAGGGTCAGGTGATTGCCGATGGCAATGTCCCCCAGTATTGCGCGATTCACGCCGCCGCACAGACGGGTGACGCGGAAGCCGAGCGCATCGAGGGCGGCGCCGAAGAGACCGTTCATCTCGTAGCACCAGCCGCCACGTCTGCCCCCCACCATCTTGGCGAAGGCCGACGCGGGGGTGATCGAGGACGGCCATCCCATGAAGGCATCCAACGCCTCGAAGGTGAAGGTCATGAGGTGCGCGCGATGGAGTCTCGACAGGCCGGGAAGGTCGGGCGCTTCCGGGCGGTCGATCTTGATCCTTGCGAGATAGGCATCCAGCTGGCTGGCCGTCAGGGTCATATCGTTTTCGCTGGCAGGCACGGTTGGCATCCTTCGGTCTCCTCTTGATGGAAAGCTGTTGTTCGATCCATCCCAAAAAGTGCATGAACGTGCATAACGTCCAAAAGCGGTCCCCGGCTATTCTTGCCAACGATCCGGGGGCGTCGGTGCGGAACCAGACAGTTCGTCAACGGGGCCGCCGCCGGATTTGCTGGATGCGCATTTCGGATCGCCGGATGTCGCATTCCGGTTTGAGGCTGGATCGACGCGTTCCTAGACTCTGTGCATCTCAATAAGGGGAGTGCACGTGTCCATCCTGACCATTTCAACGCGCGGGGCCCGCTGCGCCATGCTGGCGGTCGCTGTTGCGGCGTGCTCCGTCGCCGCCCATGCGGAAACCTGGCCGGCGAAGCCCATCACCATGGTGGTGCCATTTCCGGCCGGCGGCGGTACCGACCTCGTGGTTCGTTCGATCCAGCCGCTGTTGCAGCGCGAACTCGGGCAGCCGGTGGTGATCGACAATCGCAGCGGGGCCGGCGGCACGCTCGGGTCGGGCTACGTGGCGCGGGCCGTTGCCGATGGCTACACGGCTGGCGTGGTCACGACGAGCACGCACGCGGTAAGCGTGGCGCTGTATCCGAAGCTGACCTACAACCCGGCGCAGGACTTCGCCTATGCCGGCTTCATCGGCACGTCGCCCTACGTGCTGGCCGTCAACAACACCCTGCGCGTGGCCGATACCCGCGCGCTGGTTACCCGGTTGAAAGCGGACAAGTCGCAGCACAGCTTCGCTTCGGTAGGCGTTGGCACCGTGTCGCACCTGATGGGCGAACAGTTCCAGAAGTTCATCGGGGTGCCGATGATTCATGTTCCGTATCGCGGCGCGGCGCCGGCCTACACGGATCTGATTGGCGGGCAGGTGCAGATCATGTTCGACAACCCAGTGGGGTTGGCGCCATACATCAGGGCCGGGAAGATTGCCGCCGTCGCCGTGACTGCCGCCACGCCGCTGTTGCCAGATGTGCCGACGTTCGCCAGCCAGGGCGTGCCAGGCTTCGAACAGCAACTGTGGTACGGCATCGCCTTTCCAAAGGGAACGCCCGCCGCGATCGTCGATCGCTTCAATGCGGCCCTGAACAAGGTGCTCGCTGACAAGGCGGTCGCCGATGATCTCGCCGGCAAAGGTGTGACGGCGCGCCCCGGTACACCGTCCGCGCTGCAGACCGCAGTCCAGCGAGACATCCCCTACTGGGGCAAGATTGCCAAATCCGTGGGAGCCACAGGTGAGTGAAGTCAAGCTGATCCGGGTTTTCGTGCGCGATGGGCGAGGCGGCAATCCGGTACCGCTGGTGGCCGACGCGCGCGGCATGAGCGCGCCGGCAATGCAAGACGTTGCCGCAACCTATGGGCACGAGTCGGCATTCGTATTGCCGAGTGAGATCGGCTGCGACTGGCGCTTTCGCTTCTTTGTGCCACAGCACGAGATGGAGATGTGTGGCCATGCCACGGTGGGCACCCTGTGGGCGCTGCGCCAGTGGGGGCGCTGGACCACGCCGACGGCGCGCATCGAAACGCTGAGCGGCATCGTGCTGGCGTATTGGGACGACGCCTCGCAGCGCGTCTGGATTTCGCAGCCGGCAGTGCGTACCGAGATGCTGGACGCCGGGGCATCGGGCCGCGTGGCCATGCAGCTTGGCCTGCCTGCTGGCAGCTATGCGGCCATCAATGCCGCCACCAGCCGCGTGAAGACGCTCATCCACTTGCCATCCGTGGCAGTGCTAGACGGCTTGCAGCCCGATTTCCCGACCATGGAGGCGCTATGCGCGTCGATCGACTCGACCGGCCTCTATCCCTATGCGTTCGGGGCGCCTAAGGCGGACGGCCAGCCCGTGGTCCATGCGCGGCAGTTTCCGAAGTCGTCTGGCTATCCCGAAGACGCCGCCACCGGCATCGCTGCGGCTGCGCTGTGGGGCTATCTGAACCAGGCGGGCAAACTGGGGGATGATGGCCTAACGGTGTCGTCCATCGCGGTCTGGCAGGGCGACGCCATGGGCAGTCCCTCGGAAATCCTCGTGGCACCGCGCCATGCCGATTCCGGCGCGCCTGACGGATGCTGGCTCAGCGGCGGCGTAGCATGGAGCGACGCATGACGGCCCATTCTCCCGAAGCGCGGCTTGCAGCCGCAGGATTCACGGTGCCCGAGGTGTCCAGTCCACGCGGCAGCTATGCGCCGTATCGCGCGGTAGAGGTGGGTCCGTCGCGTTGGGTGTCGATCGCCGGGCAGGTATGCCGGCAGCAAGGCGTTGCCATGGCAGGCCAATGCCAGAGCGAAGCCGATGTGGAGCCCGCCCGCCGCGCCGCCGAAGTCTCGATGCTGAACGCGCTGGCGGCGCTGCGCGTGGCTGCCGACGGCGAGTTGTCACGCGTGATCCAGATCGTCCGCCTGCGCGGTTTCATTCGCGCGGCGCCGGACTTCACCCATCATCCGGCCGTGCTCGATGCGGCCTCGGCCGTGCTGCGTACGGCATTCCCCGATCAGGCTCTGCCAGCGCGCAGCGCGCTTGGCGTGACGAGCCTGCCAGATGGTGCGTGGACGGAGATCGAGATCGACGCCGTCGTGATGACGGACTGACGCCGCCGGCCCGCTGCGCCTAGGCTGGATCGGCAGCTTCGCGCAGCAGGCGGTGCAGATGTCCGCTGGAAGAAAAGCCGAGATCCAGGCTGACGCGGGCGACGGATTGGCCTTGCGCGATCAGGGCGCGTGCATGGGTGGCCAGGATGCGACGCCGGACCGCCACCGGCGTCACGCCGAACTCGATCTGGCAAGCGCGCTGCAAATGCCGGATCGAGACGCCCAGCTCGTTGGCCACGGCATCGATCGACGGCAAGGGCAGGTCGCGTTCAAGCGCCTGATGGAAGCGCCGCACCATGCGCAGTGCCACGGATGATGGTTCTTCGGGCATCGCCAGCGGCCGGCCGGCCAAGAGTTGCTCCACGATGGCGCGCACCAGCCATGCAGCACTCGTCACCGAGATGCCCGGCGCCAGCAGTGCCTCGAGCATGGGGATGGTCGCGGCGTCCAGATGCATGGCGCCAAACCGGCGACCGGCGGGCAGGCGGTCGGGCGGCAGGTAGAGCTCCCCATGCTGTTGGCGCCCGGGCTCGGATGCCGTCAGATGCGAGGTCGACGCCGGCAGCAGTAAGGCGGTACCGCGCACCAGCGACGCAGCATGCGGCGAGTCCGGCACGCCGGACACATCGTTCCAGACCGTCTTGAGCCTGCCCATACGCGGCCAGAGCAGCATGCCGCAGTCGTGGGTATGCCATCCCCGGTGAAAAGCGGGCTGGCGGCTGTCATGCAGCGCAAATCCGTGCTGCGCGGTCAGATGCAGCTTGGGAGACAGGTGAGGATCGTGGGTCATCGCCGGCATTTGGCAACCATTGAGGAATGCCGTCGATCATACGCTGTCAGGTAGATGGGGCGAAGGTCTGGTTCTACCCCTATGCCTCTTGTCGCTGGCGGGCTCAAAGCGGCCATATGGCGCCGAAGTTCCTCAATCGGACTTCGCTGCGAGCAGATCGATCATCCGGTTCGCCAGCGGTGACAGGTAGGCGCCCGCCCGCGACAGTACGCCGACGCGGCGGCCCAGGTCGAGGGCATCGGCGCGCAGTGCAATCGGATGCAGCCCGGCAATCCGGCTGTTGCCGTTGGCGGCGGCCATGCACAGCATCTCGGTGCCGCGCACGAGGTCGAACAGGGTGGCGCTGCCGAAGTCCGTCTCCACGCGCAGGATGGGCGGCGGGAGGCCGAGTTCGGCGAACGCGGCCTCGAGTTGTTGGCGAATCAGGACGTGGGCACTGGGCAGCATCCATTGCTGGCCGACCAGATCGGCCAGCGTGAGGTTGCGCCGCCGCTGCAGCGGGTGGGCCTCATCGGCGACCACGGCGAGGCGGTCGGTAAACAGTTCCCGCATCTGTAGCGCCGGATGGGGCTGGCGCGGCAGCGGCGCGAGGGCCAGGTCCAGTTCGCCGGTCTCGACCAGGTCCATCAGTTCGCGCGCCACACGCATCGTCAGCCGCAGCCGCGCCACCGGGCGCTCCCGGATCAACTGCCGGCACGCGCCGAGCACCAGCCCGGTTGGCATCGACGGCGAATAGCCCAGCCGTAGCAGGCCCAGTTCCCCGGTCTGGATGCCGCGCATCTCCTTTACCGCATCCTCGTATTCCAGCCGGATGCGGCGCGCCCGTTCCAGGAACACCGCCCCGGCTGGCGTCACGCGCATGCCCAGCGCCGTGCGCTCGAACAGCGACACGCCAAGTTGGGCTTCCACGCGCTGGATCGCCTTGGTCACCGCGGGCTGCGTCATCCCCAGCGCCTCCGCAGCCCGCCCGATGCCACCGTGCGTGCCCACTGCCAGCACGTAATCCAGGTCCCGCGTCTCCATATGGCATTCCTGATGGTTATGACTTTATGCCACTCACCAGATTGTAGTGATGGGCCGCAGCTTACAGACTGAAGGTACAAAAACCAAGGCCATCCAGGAGACACCCCATGTCCTTTGCCTATTTCCTCAGGCGCGCCGCGCGTTACTGGGGCGATAACCCCGCCGTACTGTACCGGGACCGCTTGCTGACCTACCGCCAGCTCGAAGACCGTTCGACCCGGCTGGCCAACGCGCTGCTGGCGCTGGGCCTGCGCAAGGGCGACCGCGTGGCGATTCAGTCACGCAATTGCCCCGAGATCGTCGAGATTGAATGCGCGCTATACAAGGCCGGACTCGTCAAGGCCGCGCTGAACCCGCGTTTCACCGCCGCCGAGGCGTCCGACGTGGTGGAAAACTGCACGCCGCGCGTGATGATCGTGGGGCCCGGATATACCGGTTACTCGCGCGATACGCGCGGCTTTGGCAGCGTGGAGCACTTCTTCGCCATCGAGGCCGGGGCAGCGGGCCATCGTGACTATGAAACCCTGGTGGCCGGCGGCGGCCTGGCAGCCATCGACGACACGCCACACCCCGACGATCTGGCGGTGCTGCATTTCTCCTCGGGCTCCACAGGCAAGATCAAGGCGGCCATGCAGAGCTACGGCAACCGGCTGGCGGCGCTGCGCAAGATGATCCTGACCATGGATCGGCCCGCACGCCCCGGCGACCGCCTTGCCCTGATCGGCCCGGTCACGCATGCGTCCGGCATGCTGATGCAGCCTTACCTGTTTCTGGGCGCCACACTGGTGCTGTTCGAGAAGTTCGAGCCGGCGCATTTCCTGGCCGAGGTGGCACGTCTGCAGCTGACCCACGTCTTCATGGTGCCGGCGATGATCAACATGCTGCTGGCCGAACCGACGCTGGCCAATGCCGACCTGAGCAGCCTCAAGACGCTGGCCTATGGCGCGGCACCGATGGCGCCGGCGCGCATCCGCGAGGCGTGGCAGCGCATCGGCCCGGTGCTGTCGCAGGGCTACGGTGCGAGCGAATCCACGTCGGGTGTCACGCGGCTTTCCACGGCCGACCATGCATTGGCCATCGACCAGTACCCCGAGCGGCTGGCGTCATGCGGGCGCGCGCTGGGCGAGACCGAAGTCCGCGTGGTCAACGAGCGCGGCGTGGAGGTCAGTGGCGACGAGATCGGCGAACTGGTGATTCGCGGCGCAGACGTGTTCCAGGGCTACTGGGGCGAGCCGGCGTTGACCAGCGAGGTGCTGATCGATGGCTGGCTCCATACCGGCGATCTCGCGCGCGTGGATGCGCAAGGCTATATCTATCTGGTCGACCGCAAGAAGGACATGATCATCTCGGGCGGCTTCAACGTCTATCCGAACGAGGTGGAGGCCACGCTGTACCAGCACCCCGACGTGATGGAGGCGTGCGTGATCAGCGTGCCGGACGATACCTGGGGCGAAAGCGTCAAGGCCGTGGTGGCGTTGTGGCCGGGCCGGCAGGCCAGCGCGAATGAATTGATCGGCCATTGCCGCGCGCGCATTGCGGACTACAAGTCGCCGCGCTCGGTGGACTTCGTGGCGGAACTGCCCAAGAACGCCAGCGGCAAGCTGGCTCGCAAGCTCGTGCGCGAGCAGTACTGGGCCGGTGCCGGCCGCCGCGTCAACTGAGGAGTGCTGATGTTCGACCATCTGACCAATCCGGTGCTGATCGAGACGCGCGCCGCTGTGGCGCGCTTCATCGAAGATGAACTGCGCCCGCTCGAGCGCGAACTCGGTCTGGGTACCGAAGACCCATGGCCGCGCGAGGTACTGCGCAACGTCTGGCGCCGTTCCAGCGAACTGGGCCTCTACGCCGCCTGCCTGCCTGCGGAGCTTGGCGGAAAAGGGCTCAACATCCAGGAGCAATGCGCGCTCAAGGCTGACCTTGCCGCCAGCGGCGCGGTACTGGCGCCGCACGTGCTGGGCGATCTGGGTGGCCCGCCCCGCGTGGGCAATATGCTCAAGTACGCCACGCCAGACCAGGTGGCGCGCTACTTCCGCCCGGTGATCCGGGGCGAGAAGTCCACCTGCTTCGCGCTGACGGAACCCCATTCCGGATCTGACGCGCAGAGCATTCGGACCACCGCCGTCGCAGACGGCGACGATCTGGTCATCCACGGCCAGAAGCACTACATCAGCGGGGCACCGTTCGCGGACTTCGCCATTGTGATGTGCGTGACCGATGCAAGCGCCACGCCGCCCGCGATCACCGCAGTGCTGGTGGACCTGGACCTGCCCGGCGTGACCGTCGAGCAGGCTTATGTGCCGATGTCCGGCCAGCATATCGATGCCGACATCCGTTTCGAGAACGTGCGCGTGCCGCGCGCGAACATCTTCGGGGGGGAAGGGCGGGGCTTCAAGCTCGGCATGTCGCGCATCAACGTGAACCGGCTGCTGCATTGCCCCTCGATGCTCGGGCTGGCGGCGCGTGCGTACCAGGCATCGGTGGAGTACGCGGGACAACGGCGGCAGTTTGGCGGCCCGATCGCGCGCTTCCAGGCTATCCAGCACATGCTGGCCGATATGGCGGCGGCGCTGTGGGCCTGCGAGAGCATGATTGCGCAGACGGCGATGCTGGCCGATGCCGGCGCCGACCTGCGCATGAAGGCCGCCGCCTGCAAGCTGTTCGTGTCGGAGCGCTGTTTCGAGGTGGCCGACAAGGCCGTGCAGATCCACGGCAACGTGGGCGTGACGCGCGGGCATCCCGTGGAGCAGACCTGGCGCAAGCTGCGCATGTTCCGCATCTTCACCGGCACCAGCGAGATCCAGCGCAACACGATTGCCAAGGCGATCCTCGATCCCGCTGCTGCCTGAACGCATACCGGCGACGCGGCCCAGACCGCGCGCCCATCAGGAGACAACCATGAATCGTCGTCAATGGCTTGCCAGTGCAGGCGCCGCAGCCGGCGCCGCGGCGCTGGGCGGCACGTTTGGCCGCGTGGCGCTGGCCGCCGCACCCTATCCAGGCCGGCCGATCCGGCTCGTCGTGCCGTTTGTCGCGGGCACCGCGCCGGATGCCATCGCCCGTACGATCTCGGCGGAACTGGGGCCGGTGCTCGGGCAACCGCTGGTGGTGGAGAACGTCGGCGGGGCCGGCGGCATCATCGGCGCGCGCGCGCTGAAGCGGGCGGCGCCCGATGGCTACACGCTGGGCGTGCTGGCCAACCAGCACGTGATCAATGTGCACCTGTATCGCGAACCACCGTTCGATCCGTCGCGTGATTTCACGGCGATCTCGGCGCTATCGGGCGGGCCCGTGGTGCTGGCCGTGCCGGCCTCCTCGCCATACAAGACGGCGCGCGAACTGCTCGACGCGCTGCGCAAGCGGCCCGGCGCGCTGAACTATGGGTCGGGCGGCAAGGGTAGCGTGTCGCACCTGGCGGTGGAAACGCTGCTGTACAACACGCACACGGAAGCGGTGCACATCCCCTACAAGGGCGCCAACGAGATCCTCACCGCCATGATCAGCGGGCAGACACAGTTCGGCATGCCTGTGCTCAGCACCGCCGCGCCGATGATCCGGCAGGGACAGGTGCGCGCGCTGGCGGTATCCGCGGCGGCGCGTTCCACGCATTTTCCGGAAGTGCCGACGTTAGCCGAATCGCTTCCGCCCGGCTTCGTGCTCGACAACTGGAGCGGGCTGTTCGCGCCGGCGGGCCTGCCGGCCCCCATCGCCAGGCGGCTGTTCGAAGCGGTGGCGGCCTTGCAAGCCAGCGGCAAGCTGGACGCCACCATGAAGGCCAATGCCGGGGAGCTGCGCAAAAGCGCATCGCCCGCGCAGTTCGCGGAAATGGTTGCGGCAGAGACCACGCGCTACGGGGCGCTGGTGGCGAAGATCGGGATGAAGGGCGAGGCAGGGTAGCGAAAAAAGCCCGCAGCCAAACCGGCCTGCGGGCTTCAACACCGGGCTTCACCACCCTTATCGAAACACCGGCTTCAGATTGCGCCTGCCAACCTGAACTGCCCCACCGCCCGGTGCAGGGCGTCTGCCTGGTCTTCCAGCGACGCCGCTGCGGCCGTGGCTTCCTCCACCAGCGCCGCGTTCTGCTGCGCCATCTGGTCCATTTGCGACACCGCCTGGTTCACCTGCTCGATGCCGCCGGTCTGTTCCTCGGTGGCGGCGCGCATCTCGCCCATCAGGTCCGTCACGCGCTTCACCGCTTCCACGATCTCCTCCATGGCGCGGCCGGCGCCTTCCACCAGCACCGCGCCGTCTTCCACGCGCTGGGCCGAGTTGTCGATCAGGGCCTTGATCTCCTTCGCCGCCGTGGCCGAGCGCTGGGCCAGGCTGCGCACCTCGCCGGCCACCACGGCGAAGCCGCGGCCCTGCTCGCCGGCCCGGGCGGCTTCCACCGCCGCGTTCAGCGCCAGGATGTTGGTCTGGAAGGCGATGCCCTCGATCACGCCGATGATGTCCACCACCTTGCCGGAGGCCGCCTTGATCTCGCCCATGGTACCCACCACCTGGTGCACGATCTCGCCGCCGCGCACGGCGATGTCCGAGGCGCCCTCGGCCAGCCGCGACGCCTGCCGGGCGTTGTCCGCGCTCTGGCGCACCGTGCTGGTCAGCTCCTCCATGCTCGCGGCGGTTTCCTCGAGCGAGGCGGCCTGCTCCTCGCTGCGGCGCGACAGGTCCACGTTGCCCGCGGCGATCTGGCGCGCCGCGCCGGCGATCGAATCGGCCGAGCTTCGGATTTGTCCGATGGCACCGGTCAGGCGCGCCTGCATCTGCTGCATGTTGTAGAGCACGCTTTCCTGATCGTTGGGCGCGGTCTGCACGTGCGAGGCGAGGTCGCCCTCGGCGATGCGCGCCGCGATCTGCGAGGTCAGCGCGGGCTCACCCCCCAGCTGCTTCTGCAGGCTGACGGACACCCGCACCATCACCACGCTCATCAGCGCGCCCACGCCCAGCAGCCAGGCCAGCGCTTCCCACAGCGACTGGCGGAATTCAGCGTGGATGTCATCGAGGTAGAGCCCGGCGATGAAGTTCCAGTCCCACGGCTTGAAGTTCAGCACGTAGCTCAGCTTGGGCTGGGGCGCCTCGGCGCCCGGCTTGGGCCACAGGTATTCGACGAAGCCGTGGCCCGGGTTCTTGCCCAGCGCGGCAATCTCCCGGAACAGGTAGACCCCGTTGGGGTCCTTCATGTCGCCCATGTTCTTGCCATCCAGCTCCTTCTTGATGGCATGCATGAGCACCACGTGATCAGAACGCATCACGGTGAAATAGCCGTCCGCGCCAAAGCGCAGTGCGCGCACGCGGTCCAGCGCCTGCTTCTGGGCCTCTTCCACCGGCAGCTTGCCGGCCCGCGCCATCGCCTCGTACTCGGTGACGATGGAGTTGGCGACATCGGTCACCTGCTCGAGCGACAGCTTGCGATCGTGCAAGCGCAGCGCGCGCATTTCCCAGGCATTCCAGAGGGTGATGGCCAGCAGGCAGATCCAGCTCAACACCAGGGGCAGCATGAGCTTCTTTCTCAGGCTGAGATTTTGCAGCATTCGATTTCCTCCTTTTCCATGTCTGAAACCCGTTCGGGGCGATCTCTTTGTCGCCCTCTATGGGTGCCATAACGGCGCGGTCATCAAGGATCTTGATCGGGGGGAAACACTGATAGGGTTAGGTGATGAGAGAGGCGCATGGGTTCTCCGACCGCCCACCGCTGGGGCTGTAACGCAACGTAACCAGGAGCGGTGTGCTGATTACGTCATGTCGGATTGCCCCAACAAATGAGAACGATTATCATCCGCCGGTTGCGGCTGATTGACAGGCCGCCGCGCACCGGCGCACCTCCCATTTTTCTCCCGCATGACAGACAACCAGCCGGCCTCGGGCCAGCAGCGCCGCGCCTTCTGGCTCAAGCACCTTCACCAGTGGCACTGGATCAGTTCCGCGATCTGCCTGATCGGGATGATGCTGTTCGCCATCACCGGCTTCACGCTGAACCATGCCGGCCAGATCGAGGCCCGGCCCAGCGTGGTCACGCGCGGCGACACCGCACCGCGCGAGGTGCTGGCCGCCCTGCGGCAAGCGGCCCCGGCCGGTGCCGCCCGGAAGACCGAAAAAACGCCGGTGCCGCCCGCGCTAGCCCAGTGGCTGTCGGCGTCCCTCCATGTGGATGCCGAGGGGCGCGAGGCCGAATGGTCTGCCGATGAACTCTACGTGGCCCTGCCACGCCCCGGCGGCGACGCCTGGGTCAGCGTGGCGCTGGACAGCGGCGAGGTGCAATACGAAGCCACCTCGCGCGGCTGGATCTCGTATTTCAACGATCTGCACAAGGGCCGCAACACGGGCCACGCGTGGAGCCTGTTCCTCGATGTGTTCGCCTTCGCGTGCCTCGTCTTCAGCCTCACCGGGCTGTTCCTGCTGAAGCTGCACGCCGGTGGCCGCGCGGCCACGTGGCCGCTGGTGGGCGCAGGGCTGGTGGTGCCGCTGCTGCTCGCCATCGTGTTCATTCACTGATTTGCATTCCTTCCAACCAGAAAAGGTAGTTCCGATGCGCCGACTCCTTACCGTGACCATGACTGGCCTTGCCGCCGCGCCGCTGGCGCCCGCCATGGCCGCCGATCTGAACGTCAAGGTGGAAATTCCCCGCCTCACCGTGGCCGAGTACCACCGCCCCTACGTGGCGATGTGGGTGGAGCGTGCCGACCAGAGCCCCGTCTCCACGCTGGCGGTCTGGTACGACGGCAAGCTCAAGGACGGCGAGGGCACCAAGTGGCTCAAGGACATGCGCCAGTGGTGGCGCAAGGCCGGCCGCGACATGCAGATGCCTGCCGATGGCATCTCCGGCGCCACCCGCGCGCCGGGCGAGCACGCGGTGTCGTTCAAGGACGGCAAGTCGCCGCTCGGCAAGCTGCCCGCCGGCGACTACCAGCTGGTGGTGGAGGCCGCGCGCGAAGTGGGCGGCCGCGAGCTGGTGCGCGTGCCCTTCACGTGGCCGCCGCAGTCCGCGCAGACGGCCCGCGCCAAGGGCGAGCATGAACTCGGCGGCGTCACCGTCGACCTGAAGCCCTGACCCATCCGCCGTTCTCACCCCGTTTTGACTGGATTGACTGGATTGACTGGAGCCTGACGATGAACAAGCCTGCCCGTTTCCCGCAACGCCTTGCCATGCGCGCCGCCGTGCTGGCGCTGGCCGCCCTGGCCCCGCTGGCCGCCCACGCCCACCGCCAGTGGCTGCTGCCGTCGGCCACCGTGCTGTCCGGCAACGACGCCTGGGTGACCGTTGACGCTGCCGTCTCCAACGACCTGTTCTACTTCGAACACGTGCCGATGCGGCTCGACAACCTCGTCGTCACCGGCCCCGATGGCGCCGCCGTGAAGGCCGAGAACGCCGCCACCGGCAAGTACCGCAGCACCTTCGACCTGCACCTGACGCAGCCGGGCACCTACCGCGTGGCCGTGGTCAACCAGGGCGTGTTCGCCTCGTGGAAGGAAGGCGGCCAGACCAAGCGCTGGCGCGGCACCGCCGAGGCGCTGGCCAGCAACGTGCCGGCCAACGCGCAGGACCTGCAGGTAACCGAGAACGCCGGCCGCGTGGAAGCCTTCGTCACTGCCGGCAAGCCGTCGAAGCAGGCGCTGTCGACCACGGGCCGCGGCCTGGAGCTGGCCCCGATCACCCACCCGAACGACCTCGTGGCGGGCGACACGGCCAGCTTCCGCCTGCTGCTGGACGGCAAGCCGGCCAGCAACCTGAAGGTGGAGATCGTGCCGGGCGGCATCCGCTATCGCGACAAGCTCAACGACATGAGTGTCACCACGGACGCGGACGGCAAGTTCAGCGTCAAGTGGCCGGCCCCGGGTATGTACTGGATGGAAGCCGATGTGCGTGACGACAAAACCTCGGTCAAGCAGGCCAAGGCCCGCCGCGCGGGCTACGCCGTGACCGTGGAAGTGCTGCCCCAGTAAGCCCGGCCGATGCAGCGCGTTCTGATCCCCACCTCGCTGACCGCCCCGCCGCCCACACCGGTGGCGGACGGCCACGTGCGGCAGTGGGCCGGGCGGACCATGGGCACCACGTGGTCGGTGTCGGCGGTGCTGGCAGGCGATGGGGATGCAGGGATCGAAGCCGGGATCGAGACGGTACTCGCCAACGTCATCGCCCAGATGAGCAACTGGTCCGAGACCTCGGACCTGAGCCGCTTCAACCGCGCTGCCGCCGATACCTGGGTCACGCTGCCCGAGGATTGCTTCACGGTGCTCCAGGCCGCGCTGCAGGTGGCGCGCGACAGTGGCGGCGCCTACGACCCGAGCGCCGGGCCGCTGGTGGACCTGTGGGGCTTCGGCCCCGCAGGGCTGGCGCATGCGCGCCAGACCGCGCCCACCCCGGACGACGTGGCGCGCGTGCGCCAGCCCTGCGGCTGGCAGCGACTCGAGGTCGATGTGACCCACCGCCGGGCGCGCCAGC
Source organism: Cupriavidus sp. SIMBA_020 (assembly GCF_046535395.1). Classification (NCBI taxonomy): domain Bacteria; kingdom Pseudomonadati; phylum Pseudomonadota; class Betaproteobacteria; order Burkholderiales; family Burkholderiaceae; genus Cupriavidus; species Cupriavidus sp. SIMBA_020. The sequence goes on from NZ_JAWRWU010000017.1 coordinate 41,837, forward strand.
CGGGCGGGCTCGCGCTGGACTTCTGCGCCATCGCCAAGGGGTTTGCCGTCGATGCGGTGTCCCGCCATCTGGACGCGCGCGGCATCACCCATCATCTGGTCGAGATCGGCGGCGAGCTGCGCGGGCAGGGCCTGAAGCCGGACGGCATGCCGTGGTGGGTGGAACTGGAATCCCCAGGGGGGAACGGGACCGGGAGTGGGAACGCCCACGGCGCCGCCCGCACGCTGGTGGCGCTGCTCGGGCTGTCCATCGCCACGTCCGGCGACTATCGCCGCTACTTCGAGCAGGACGGCCGCCGTTTCGCCCATACGATCGACCCGCGCACCGGTTACCCGGCGGCGCACGCGCTGGCTTCGGTGACGGTGATCCACCGGGACTGCATGCTGGCCGATGCCTTCTCCACGGCGCTGACCGTGCTTGGCCCGCAGGCGGGCATGGACTTCGCGCGGCGCCATGCGCTGGCGGCGCGCTTCCTGGTCCGCACGCCGCGCGGCTTCGATGAACTTACCTCGCCGGCGTTCGCCGCCATGCTGTCATGACCGTGGGACGCCTGTGGCCCTGGGCCGTGTGCCTTGCCGGCGTCGCGCTGGCCGTGCTGTCCCCGGAGCGGATGGCGATGGCCGCCGGCGTGGTGGCGGCCTATGCGGGCTTCTGCGCCGCCATCCTCGCCCAGCATCGCCGCCGCCGCGCGGCGCGGGTGGGGCTCATTCAGCAGGACAACGGCGCCGCGCGCCCGACGCTGGTGGCCTACGCCAGCCAGACCGGCTTCGCCGAGCAACTGGCGATGCAAACCGCCCGCGCGCTGCAAGGCGCCGGGCTGCCGGTGCAAGTCCTGTCCTTTGCCGAGCTGGACGGCGCGCGGCTGGCCGCCTGCGGGCAGGCGCTGTTCCTGGTCAGCACGACAGGCGAGGGCGACGCGCCCGATACCGCCTCCGGCTTCACGCGCAAGCTGGTGTCCGGCGCCGCGCCGGAATCGCTGCGCCAGTTGCGCTACGGCATTCTCGCGCTGGGCGATAGCAGCTACGCGCGCTTCTGCGCCTTCGGGCACACGCTGTCCGGCTGGTTGCAGCGCCATCACGCCCAGCCGCTGTTCGACATGGTCGAGGTGGACAACGGCGACCCCGGCGCGCTGCGCCACTGGCAGAACCATCTCTCCGCGCTCGGCGGCGGCGCGGAGATTGCCGACTGGGAGCGCCCGCGCTATGGCCGCTGGCAGCTGGTGGAGCGCCGGCTGCTCAACGCCGGCAGCCAGGGGGCGCCGGCCTGGCACCTCGCGCTGGTGCCCGAAGATCCCAGCGATCTGGCGTGGACGGCTGGCGACATCGCGGAGGTCGGCCCCTGCCAGCCGCCGGACGTGGTGGCGACCCTGCTGACCCGTCTCTCCCTCGATGGCGCCACGCCGGTCCGCTGCGACAGCCGCCCCATGACGCTGGCCGAGGCGCTGGCCACGCGCCTGCCGCTGCCCGATGCCCATCTCGACACCATGGCCGGCCTGGCCCCGCAGGCGCTGATCGACGCCCTGCCGGCCCTGCCGCACCGCGAGTATTCGATTGCCTCGCTGCCCGCCGATGGCCGGCTCGAACTGCTCGTGCGCGAGACCCGTCATGACGATGGCCGGCTGGGGCTGGCTTCCGGCTGGCTGACCGTCCATGCCCCCGAGGGCACGCATATCGCGCTGCGCGTGCGCGCCAATCGCGCGTTTCATCCGCCTGCCGATGACCGCCCGCTGATCCTGATCGGCAACGGCACGGGCCTGGCCGGCCTGCGCGCGCTGCTGAAGGCCCGCGCGGCCGCCGGGCATCGGCGCAACTGGCTGCTGTTTGGCGAGCGTTCCGCCGCCCATGACGACTTCCACGGTGCAGAACTGCGCGCGTGGCAGGAGCAAGGTGTGTTGCAGCGCATCGACCGTGCGTGGTCGCGCGATGGTTGCGTGCCGCACTACGTGCAGGACGCCGTGACGGCGCAGGCCGACGCCATCCGCGCATGGCTGGCCGAAGGCGCGGCGATCTATGTCTGCGGCAGCCTGCAGGGCATGGCCGGCAGCGTGCACGCGGCGCTCGCCGGCATCACCGGCGAAGACGCTTTGCAGGCGATGACCGAGGACGGGCGCTACCGTCGGGACGTTTACTGAACCTGAAACGCCTGTATTGCGGCGGCGCACGATCGCCGTATCGGCCCCATCGGCGCCACATTCGTCTATCCTCATGAGTCCTGATTCAACAGGCCCCGAAGAGGAGACACAATGCTTCACCATTCCCGTCCGCTGCGGCGCACTGCCGCCGCGCTCGCTTGTCTTGCCACGCTCTCCAGCCTCACCACCCTCAGCACCCCCGCCGCCCTCGCCGCCGGCCCAGACCGCTTCGCGGTGCCGGGGCTGGAGAAGCCGGCCAGCATCCTGATCGACAAATGGGGCGTGCCCCATATCTACGCCGGCACGCTCTACGACGCTTTCTACGCGCAGGGCTTCATGGCCGCGCGCGACCGCCTCTGGCAGATCGACCTCTGGCGCAAGCGCGGGCTCGGCGAGATGGCCAAGGACTTCGGGCCGGCCTATGTCGAGGGGGACCGCATGGCGCGCGCGGTGCTGTTCCGGGGCGATATGTACCGGGAGTGGCTGGCCTACGGCTCAGACGCCAAGCGCGTGGCCGAAGCCTTCGTGGCCGGCGTGAACGCCTACGTGGCGCAGACGGAGGCCAACCCGGCGCTGCTGCCGCCCGAGTTCCGGGTGCTGAACTACAAGCCGGCGCTCTGGCGCGCCGAAGACATCGTGCGGATTCGCCACCACGGCCTGACGCTCAATTTCACGGGCGAGATGGACCGCGCGGCGGTGTTCTGCGAAGGCAAGGCCAACGCGGTGCGCGCCGACTGGGTGCGCCGCGAACTCGATCCGCCGGTCGAGCCGAAGCTGCCCGAGGGGCTGGACCCCTGCGCGCTGCCCGTGGCCGAGCTGAAGCAGGCCTACGCGCTGGCCACGGCCGCGCCGCGCTTTCCGAAGGAGTGGTGGACACCGGGCGCCAGCAAGGCTGCGGCCGCGGGGGCTGGGAACGTGCCGGTGGACCAGCTCTATGCGATGGTCGATGCGTCCAGCGACACCGGCCGCAGCCTGGGCTCGAACAACTGGGTCATCGCGGGCAGCCGCACCACCACGGGCCGGCCGATCCTCGCCAATGACCCGCACCGCGCGCACGGCGCGCCGAGCCTGCGCTACATCAGCCACCTGAACGCGCCGGGATTGTCCGTGATCGGCGCCGGCGAGCCGTTCCTGCCAGGCATCTCGATTGGCCATAACGGCACCATCGCCTTCGGCCTGACCCGGTTCTACATGGATCAGGAAGACCTCTACGTCTACGAGACCAACCCCGGGCAGGCGCGCGAGTACCGCTACAAGGGCCGCTGGGAGCCGATGGAAACCGTCACCGAGCAGATCGCGGTGCGCGGGGAGGCCACGCCGCGCACGGTGACCATCGACTACACGCGCCACGGCCCGGTGCTCTACGCCGACGCCAGGACCCAGCGCGCCTGGGTGCTGCGCGCCGCGTGGCTGGACTACGGCATGGCGCCGTATTTCGGGTCGATGGACTACATGCGCGCGCGCAACTGGGACCAGTTCCGCGCGGCGATGAACCGCTGGGGCGCGCCGGGCGAGAACCAGGTCTACGCGGATACCTCGGGCAATATCGGCTGGATTCCGGGCGGCCTGACCGTGAACCGGCCCAACTGGGACGGCCTGACGCCGGTGCCCGGCGATGGCCGCTACGAGTGGGCCGGCTATCGCAACATGGACGAACTGCCGTGGGCCTACAACCCGACGCCGGGCTACGTGGTCACCGCCAACGAGAACAACATCCCGGCCAACCATCCGGCCGCGAAGATTGGCGTGGGCTATGAATGGAGCGACAGTTCGCGTGCCCAGCGGCTCAAGGCAGTGGTGGGGGCCAAGTCGCGCAGTTCGGTGGCGGACTCGATGGCGTGGCAGAACGACACGGTGTCCCTGCCGGCTCAGCGCGTGGTGGCGCTGCTCAAGCCGCTCAACAGCCCGGACGCGCAGGTCCAGCGCGGGCTGGACCTGCTGCGCAACTGGGACGGCAACGAGCGCGCCAACAGCGCGGCGGCGGCGCTGTTCGAGGTCTGGTTCAGCAAGCATCTGCGCACGGCCATCGTGCGCGGGGCGCTGTCGCCGGAAGCGGCCAAGCTGGTGGGGGCGGGCGATGCCACCCGGGTGATCGCGGTGATGGAGCAGCCCGCCAGCTGGATGACCGTGGAGCGCCGCAACGAGATCATGCTCAGCTCGCTGAAGTCGGCCATGGCCGAGGTCGAGAAGTCCCTCGGGCCGGACCCGGCGGCGTGGCAGTGGGGCAAGCTGCACACCGCCGTGTTCAACCATCCCCTCAACGCCATCCTCGACCCCGCCCAGCGCCAGCAGTACGACGTGAACGCGGGGCCGATCGGCGGATCGTCATTCACGCCGATGAACACCAGCTATCGCAACAATGACTTCCAGCTCACCGCCGGGGCCTCGTTCCGGATGGTGCTGGACGTGGGCAACTGGGACGCCTCGCGCGCGGTGAACACGCCGGGGCAGTCGGGCAACCCGGCCAGCCCGCACTACCGCGATCTGGCGCCGCTGTGGGCCAAGGGGGAGTACTTCCCGCTGGTCTACACGCGCAAGGCGGTGGAAAAGGCCACCACCGAGCGCGTGGAACTGGTGCCGCGCTGAGCGGCGGGGTCCACCTCAGGCTGGCGGCTGTTCCTGGCTGAACGCCGCCAGCTCGCGCGCCAGGCTCTGCGCCGCGAGCTCGACCAGCGCGCGGCCCCGCTCGCGCGTGGCCAGCCCCGGGTTGGAGCCCAGCCGGCCGTCCGGGAAGCGGGCGCGGAAGTCCAGCGCATCGCGGATCGGGCCAGACGGGGCGATGGGCGGCGCATAGTCGGCCGTCTTCACCGACTCCGGGAAGGCCCATTGCGTGATGGCGATCTCGGAGGGCGTGGCGTGCGCGCCGTGCCCGGTCGGGAACTGGTCGCGCGCCAGTTCGCCCACGCCTTCCAGGTCCCACCAGTTGGCGAGCTTCAGCGCGAAGCCGGCCGGGCGCCGCGCGAAGCTGGCTTCCGCGTACAGCTCCGAGAACGCCGCCTCGATCGAGGCCACATTCCCGCCGTGCCCGTTCAGGAACAGGATCTTCTCGAAGCCGTGCAGGGCGAGGGAGCGTACCCAGTCGCCGATGGCGGCGATGAATGTGGACGGCCGCAGCGAGATCGTGCCGGCAAAGGCCAGGTGATGCTGGGCCATGCCGATATTGAAGGTCGGGGCGATCAGGATGTCGGCCGATTTCTCCGCCTCCCGCGCGATGATCTCGGGGCACAGCCAGTCGGTGCCCAGCAGGCCGGTCGGGCCGTGCTGCTCGTTGGAGCCAATCGGCACGACGATGGTGCGGCTGCGCTGGAGGAACGATTCGATTTCGGCCCAGGTGGACATGTGCAGTTGCATGGGAATCCTCTTATGGGTGGCTACCGGTTGGCCGGCAGCTTGTTGGTGATGACGATCAGGGCGGCAAGGACAGGCAGGCAAGCCATGACCAGCACGCCAAGGTGCAGGCTGCCGGTGGCGGTCTTGGCCCAGCCGATGATGGCCGGGCCCCAGAAGCCGCCGGACAGCCCGATGGTGTTGATCAGCGCGATGCCGCCCGCCGCTGCCGGCCCCTTGATATAGGCGGGCGGAATCGCCCAGAAGACCGTGTAGGTCATCCACAGCGCCGTGGTGCCCAGCGTCAGCAGCGCCAGCGTCAGGAACAGGTGGCCGTCCGCCAGCGTGGAGGCGGCGAGCAGCACGCCGCCAGCCAGCGCGGGCACGCCGCAGTGAAAGCGCCGCTCGTTCTTGCGGTCCGAGCGCCGGCCCATGTAGTACATCCCGAACGCCGCGCCGATATAGGGCACCGCCGCGTACCAGCCGAGCTGCACGGTGTCCGTCACGCCCTGCGCCTTGATCAGGGTGGGCAGCCAGAAGCTGATGGCGTAGATCGCCGCGATGATGCAGAAGTAGGCGAAGGCCAGCACATAGATGCGCCTGTCGCGCGCCACGGCCCGGAACGAGTGGCTGTGGGCGGCGCCGGCGTGGCCGAGGTCGGCCTCCAGGATGCGGCGCTCCTGATCGGTCAGCCAGGTGGCCTCCGACGGCTTGTTCGGCACCAGCTTCAGCGCCAGCAGGCCCAGCAGCACGCAGGGCAGGCCCTCCACCAGGAACATCCACTGCCAGCCGGCGAGGTTGCCGGCGCCAGCGAGCGAGGTCATCAGCCAGGCCGAGGCCGGCGCGCCCAGAATGCCGCCAATCGGCCCGGCCAGGAAGACGATGGCGATGGCGCGCGCCATGCGCTGCGGCCCGTACCAGCACGACAGGTAATAGATCATGCCCGGCGCGAAGCCCGCTTCGAAGATGCCGAGCAGGAAGCGCATGGCGTAGAACGTCGGCACATCGCGCACGAACAGCATGCAGGCCGAGGTAATGCCCCACAGCACCAGGATGCGGCTGAAGGTCTTGCGCGCGCCAATGCGCGGCAGCATCAGGTTGCTCGGGATCTCGAACAGCACGTAGCCGATGAAGAAGATGCCGGCGCCCACGCCGTAGGCCGCGTCCGAGAACCCCAGGTCGCTCTGCATCTGGAGCTTGGCGAAGCCGATGTTGACGCGGTCCAGGTAGGCGAACAGGTAGCAGATCAGCAGAAAGGGCAGCAATCGCCAGTTGATCTTGTTGTACAGCGCGGACGTGTCGTCGACTGCACTTTCCTGGGGGATTGCTAGCATTGCCGGTCTCCAGTCTGTTCTCTAGGGATGCCTGTGAGGGATGCCCTGCGTGGGGTCACTCGATATTGGCAGCGGCGCGCCCACCTACCAACAGCAACAAAGTTCACGTATCGTTGCCCCTCAGGCAACGTAGCGAAGGCAACGTAGCGAAGGCAACGTAGCGAAGGCAACGCAGGGAAGGCGGCGAGATGCGCGAGATCAATCAGCAGCGGTTGCGGTACTTTCGGGAGGTGATGGCGCACGGCACCATCCGGGGCGCGGCGGAGCACCTCAACACGTCACCGTCGGTCATCACCCGGCAGATCCGGCTACTGGAGGACGAACTGGGGTCGACGCTGTTCGAGCGCCAGCCGCGCGGGCTGCGGCCGACCGAGGCGGCCGCGCATCTGCTCGAGTTCTGGCGCGGCTATCGCTCCCACCAGGAGAAGCTGGAAGATCAACTCCACGCCTTGCAGGGGCTTCAGCAGGGCGAGGTGCGGCTGGTCATCAGCGAGGGGTTTGCCGATGCGCTGGTCAACGAGGTGCTGGCGCCGTTCTGCGCGCGCTATCCGAAGCTCGACATCCACATGGTCAGCCTGCCCGTGGACGACGTGCTGAACGAGGTGGCCGAGAGCCGCGCCCATATCGGCCTGGCCTACAACCCGCCGCCGCACCCGCGCGTGGCCTACCGCGCCAGCGTGGCCCAGCCGGTGGTGCTGCTGGTGCGGCGTGACCATCCGCTGGCGCTGCGCGGCGGCCCGGCGAGCATCGCGGACATGCAGGATTACCCGCTGGCGCTGATGCCGCCGTCGTTCGGCATCGGCCATGCGGCCAAGATGCTGGAGTTTGCCGAGAACATCACCATCCACGCCACGCTGACCACCAACTCGCTGCCGGCGCTCAAGCAGATCGTGGCGTACGAGAACTTCATGACGCTGATCGGCGAGTTCGCGGCCTACCGCGAGATCGCTGCCGGGCAACTGGCCGTGGTGCCGATCGACCATCCGCTGTTCCGGAACACGCAGGCCCGGGTGCTGGTCAAGGCGGGGCGGCCCCTGCCGGGCGCGGCGCTGGCGCTGCTGGCGCAGATCACGGAGGGGATGTCGATGTTCCGGGGGCATGCCGTGCGTGATGCATAAGCCACGCGCGATCTCAAAAACGTTCAGATCGGATCCGACGGACGCCGGCATATAGTGGTGAGACCGTTCCCGGCATGGCCGGACAAGGAGTCTCGCATGGCCAAAATTTCCGTCCCCGCCACGCTGCGCCGTGCCGCGTGGCTGACCCTTCCCGCGTGCGGCGTCGCGCTCTCTGCCTTCTCGGGCGTGGCCCACGCGCAGCTCGGCGACTTGATGAAGTCGGCCCCCAGCGGGGGACTCGGTGGCATCAGCGGGCTGTCGATGTCGTCGCTCAGCGCCGGCAGCGCCGGCAATGCCGCCGGGGTGATCGAATACTGCATGAAGAACAACTACCTCAACGCCGACTCGGCAACCTCGGCGGTGAAGGACAAGCTGCTGGGCTCCGTGCCAGGCGGCAGCAAGGACGCCGGCTACAGCGACGGCTCGCGCGGCGTGCTCTCCACCAGCAACGGCCGCCAACTCGACCTGAGCAATACCGCCGGCATCAAGGCCGAAGTCACCAAGCAGGTCTGCGACAAGATCCTCGCGCAGGGCAAGTCGATGCTGTGAGGCGGGCGGTGTCGCCCGGTCTCACCTCACTCACTTGAGCTGCTGGATGCGGAGCATGTTGCCGGCCGGGTCGCGCACGCCCAGGTCGCGCACGCCGTAGGGCTGGTCGGTCGGCTCCTGCACGATCTCGGCGTCCCAGTCCTGCAGGCGCTGGAAGGCGGCGTCGAGGTCGGTCGCGCCCAGCAGCAGCATGGCGTAGGTGCCCTTGGCCATCATTTCGGCGATGGTGCGGCGTTCGTCGTCGGTCACGCCGGGCGTGGCGTTGGGCGGATACAGGACGATCGACGTCTCGGGTTTGCCCTTGGGGCCGACCGTGACCCAGCGGTTGCCGCCGAAGGCGACGTCCTTGCGGATTTCGAAGTCGAGCGCGTCCCGGTAGAAGGCCAGCGAGGTTTCCGGGTCGGTGTGGGGCAGGAAGGCCGAGTGAATGCTGAGGTTCATGAGGGGGGTTCCGGTTCCGTGTTGAGGTCCAGGCAGTCTAGGCCGTCCCCTTTCCCGGCGCTTCTCGATTCCTGATCGGTCGCGTGACCTGCCGGGCGACGCAGGGCGGCATGCCCTCGGTCTCGCCGGCGGCCTCGCGCCGGTAGCGGCTCGGCGAGACCCCGACCAGCTCGGTGAAACGGGTGCTGAAGGTGCCCAGCGACGAACATCCCACCTCGAAGCAGACCTCGGTGACGCTCAGGTCGCCCCGGCGCAGCAGGGCCATCGCGCGCTCGATGCGCCGCGTCATCAGGTAGGCATAGACGGATTCGCCATAGGCCAGCCGGAACTGGCGGCTGAGGTGGCCCGCGGACATGTGGACACCCCGGGCCAGCGCCTCGACGTCCAACGGCTGGGCATACTCGCGGTCGATGCGGTCGCGCACGCGGCGCAGGCGGGCGAGGTCGCGGAGGGTGGTGTCGGCGGCGATATGGGCGGCGGCGGGCATCCGGCCATGCTGCCATGCCCGCCGGGCAGGTTCAACCCACCATCACTGGCCGTCCCCGCGGATGGCCGCCTCGATCCTGGCGATGTCGATCTTCTTCATCGTCAGCATCGCGTTAAACGCGCGTTTGGCCAGCGCCTTGTCCTGGCTGGTAACGGCCTCGACCAGCACGCGCGGCGAGATCTGCCACGACAGCCCCCATTTGTCCTTGCACCAGCCGCAGGCGCTCTCCTGCCCGCCATTGCCGACGATGGCGTTCCACAGGCGGTCGGTTTCGGCCTGGTCTTCCGTGGAAATCTGGAACGAGAAGGACTCGTTGTGCTGGAAGTGCGGGCCGCCGTTCAGGCCCACGCAGGGAATGCCGGCGACGGTGAACTCGACGGTGAGGACATCGCCCTCCTTGCCGTCCGGATAGTCGCCCGGCGAGCGGTGGACCGCCCCAACCGCGCTGTCGGGGAAGGTCTTGGCATAGAAATTGGCGGCATCGAGCGCGTCGCGGTTGTACCACAGGCAAATGGTGTTCTTGCTACTCATGCGTGTCTCCTGAAGTTGGACCAACACTTCGGGTCGCGCCGCAGGACGGGCGAAGTTGGCCTCGCTCCATTGTATGACCGCATCCGCCTAGGCAAACACCTCCGCCTCCCGCAGCGTCTTGGCCCCGGCGTCCTTGGCCGCGAGCAGCGGTTCACCCTGGAGTGGCCAGTCGATGTGGAGCGTGCTGTCGCGCCACAGCAGGGAGCGCTCGTGTTCGGGGTGCCAGGTGTCCGTGGTCTTGTAGAGGAACTCGGCATAGTCCGAGGTGACCACGAAGCCGTGGGCGAAGCCTTCGGGCACCCAGAGCTGGCGCTTGTTGGTGGCCGAGAGCGTCACGCCCACCCACTTGCCGAAGGTGGGCGAACTGCTGCGCAGGTCCACCGCCACGTCGAATACCTCCCCCATCACCACACGCACCAGCTTGCCCTGCGGATGGCGCACCTGATAGTGGAGGCCGCGCAGGACATTGCGTGCCGAGCGCGAATGGTTGTCCTGGACGAAGCTGGTCTTCACCCCGGTCAGGGCCTCGAACTCGGGGCCGTTGAAGCTTTCGTAGAAGAAGCCCCGATCGTCGCCGAACACCTTGGGTTCGATGACCAGCACATCGGGAATGGCGGTTCGAGTCACGTTCATGGTCATGGGAGGCTCCAGGCTTACGGGCTTACGGGCTTACGGGCGCAACTGGTCCAGCAGCAGGTGCAGCCCCTGCTGCCAGTCCGGCAGGTGGATGCCGAACGTGCGGCGCAACTTGCTGGTGTCGAGGCGCGAATTTGCCGGGCGCGGCGCCGGCAGCGGATAGTCGGTGGCGGGAATGGGGGCGATGCGCGCCGGGTCCGTCTTCAGTGGGAAGCCATGCGCGGCGGCGTAGCGGATCACCTCGGTGGCATAGCCGTGCCAGCTGGTTTCGCCGGCGGCGGCCAGATGGTAGAGGCCGGCCGGGAACGCCGCGCGGTTGCCGGCCAGCCAGTAGCGGGCCACGATCTGCGCGGTGACATCGGCGATGAGTGCTGCGGTGGTCGGCGCGCCGAACTGGTCCGCCACCACGCGCAGGCTGTCGCGCTCGGCGCCGAGCCGCAGCATGGTGCGGGCGAAATTGGCGCCGTGCGCGCCGGCCACCCAGCACGTGCGCAGGATCAGCGCCGGCGCGTCCACGGCGGCGATGGCCTGCTCGCCGGCGAGCTTGCTCCGGCCATAGACCGACAGCGGGCCGGTCGGGTCGCTCTCTATATAGTAAGCACCGGTTTTTGCCCCATCGAACACATAGTCGGTGGAGTAGTGCACCAGCAGGCTGCCGTGCGCGCGGGCCTCTTCCGCCAGCACGCCCACGGCCTCGCCGTTGATCCGGAAGGCGGTGTCGCGCTCGGCCTCCGCCTCCGCCCGGTCCACGGCGGTGTAGGCGGCAGCGTTGAGGATCACGTCCGGGCGGACTTCGCGCACCACGCGCCGGAGTTGGTCGAGATCCGACAGGTCGCAGCCGGCGCGGTCCAGCGCCACCACGCGGCCCAGCGGCGCCAGGCTGCGGCGCAGCTCGAAGCCGACCTGGCCGTTGCTGCCGGTGACCAGCAGGGTGGGGATCTCGCGGTCCCTGGGGGTGTCATGCGGCGGCATACTGCCTCGCCATCCAGTTGCGGTACTCGCCCGAGGTCACGTCCTTGACCCAGCCGGGGTTGTCCAGATACCACTGCACGGTCTTGCGCAGGCCGGTCTCGAAGGTTTCGGCGGGCCGCCAGCCCAGTTCACGCTCCAGCTTGCGGGCGTCGATGGCGTAGCGGCGGTCGTGGCCGGGGCGGTCGGTGACGAAGGTGATCTGCTGGCGGTAGGAGCCGCTCGCCTTCGGGCGCAGGGCGTCGAGCAGGTCGCACAGCGTGTGCACCACGTCCAGGTTCGACTTCTCGTTCCAGCCGCCGATGTTGTAGGTCTCGCCAACCCTGCCGCGCGCCAGCACCGTGCGGATGGCCGTGCAGTGGTCGCCCACGTAGAGCCAGTCGCGCACGTTGAGGCCGTCGCCATAGACCGGCAATGGCTTGCCGGCCAGCGCGCGGGTGATCATCAGCGGGATCAGCTTCTCGGGGAAGTGGTAGGGGCCGTAGTTGTTCGAGCAGTGGGTGGTCAGCACCGGCAGCCCGTAGGTGTGGTGGTAGGACCGGACGAGGTGGTCCGACGCCGCCTTGGAGGCCGAGTAAGGGCTGTTGGGCTGGTAGGGCGTGGACTCCGAGAACGGCGGGTCGTCGGCGCCCAGCGAGCCGAATACCTCGTCGGTGGAGACGTGCAGGAAGCGGAAGTGGTCCGCATCGGCCGCATTCAGGCGCCCCCAATAGGCCCGGGCGGCTTCCAGCAGCGTGAAGGTACCGACCACATTGGTCTGGATAAAGGCGCCCGGATCGGCGATGGAGCGGTCCACGTGGCTCTCCGCCGCGAAGTGCACCACGGCCTGGGGGCGGTGGGTGGCCAGCAGCGCGTCCAGCGCGGCCCGGTCGCAGATATCGGTCTGGGAGAAGACGTGGCGTGGTTGTCCTTCCACGGCGGCCAGGCTGCGGCGGTTGCCGGCGTAGGTCAGCTTGTCCACATTGACGATGCGGTCGCCGTGGTGCCGCCGCAGCCAGTCGAGCACGAAGTTGCTGCCGATGAAGCCGGCGCCGCCGGTGACGAGAAGGGTTGCCATCGTAGTTTGCCTGGTGCCTGGTGCCTGGTGCCTGTTACCTGTGGACTAGCGCTATCGCCCGACGATCCGCTTGGCCAGCGCCTTGGCGTACGGGGGCGTCATGCCATGCAGGATGTCTCGCGCGGTGATGGTGAAGCGCTCGCCGGGCCGGGCGCGGAAGCGCGTGGTGTGTTCCTCGGAGGCCTGGTCCGGGCGCCCGTTGGTGTAGTAATAGAGCGCGATCGAGCGGCGCGTGACGCCGGGCGGGCAGGCCAGCGGCACCGGATGGCCGTGCCAGGAGCACTCGTTGGTGCTGAAGACCACCAGCCGGTTGCCGATGGGCGAGATGTTCTGCACGCAGTGCTGGACTTCCTCGTCCCAGAGCTGGAGATGGCCGGCCCAGTTGTCGTCCCATTCGTCATTCAGGTACAGCAGCACGTTAAGGCGCCGGTCCAGCTTCCATTCGAGGTGGTAGTTGTAGTCGATATGGAGCCCCAGGCGGCCGCCCGGCAGCGTCTGGTGCAGCCCGCCGCCGTGCAGGTGGGGGTCCGGCACCAGCCCCTGGATGCCCGACAGCTGCTCCAGGAAGCGGATGAAGCCGGGACTGTTGAACTCGACAATCAGGGCGCGCAGCGCAGGCGGAATGGCGTAGAAGTCCTGGATCTGGAGCTTCAGGTTCTCGGCGGCGGAGCGGAAGGTGAACCAGACTTTCTCGTCGGCGCTGGGGAATGCGGCGCTGGCCTCGCGGTAGAGGCCGTCGTCCAGGAAATTGTCGATACAGACATGCGGAAACGGCGCGGCGCCACTGTAGGACTCCGAAAGCTCGCGCGACATCCAGTCCAGCTTGGCAACATCCAGCAGATCTTGGTGCATGACTCTTGCCTCCTCCTGTAGCTAGGCTGCGTCTGGCAGCGCGGTCTTGTCGAGATTGCGGTAGGCGGTGGGGGACAGCTCGAAGCGTTTGCGGAAGATCTTGGCAAGGCGGTCGCCATTGCCCATGCCGCAGCGGCGGGCGATCTTGTCCACCGGGAGGTCGGTTTCCTTGAGCAGCCGGCAGATCATCTCCAGCCGGGCACGGATCAGGTATTCGGACGGGGTCATGCCCAGCGCGCATTTGAAGCGGCGCAGGTAGTTGCGCTCGCTCATGGCGGCGATGCGGGCGGCGTCGGCCACGGAGATCTCTTCCGCGTAGTGCGCGGTGATCCAGCGGGCGGAGGCGCGCACTTTCTCCAGGGCTTCGGAGGAGGCGGCGATGTCGGGGCCGTCGTCGGGTTCGGGCGGGTCCTGGCGGGCCAGCGGGGTGTCGCGCTGCGGAGCCAGGCGGCGGGCCACTTCGGTTGCCATCGCGCAACCGAGGTCGAACTCGATCTGCGCCAGCGCCATGTCGGCGGCCGAGGGCATCACGTCCGGCGCGGAGACGGCGCCATCGCGGCACCAGAACACGGACGAGGTGACGTGGCTGATGCCCGTCATCTCGTCCACTTCGACAATCTTCTGGGGAATGGCGCGTGATACGCGGGGCTGGGCGGGCGGCGGGGTGCGCTGGCCGCGAGGGTGGCTTCCGGGGCTGCGCTCCAGGACCGAGGCGCTGACCTCGATCATGGCGTTCATCAGGCGGGCGTCGCGCTCGCCAGACGGCTCGCGCTCGCTGCAGCCAATGAAGATGGCGTTGAAGCCACGTTGGCCCAGCACGTCCAGCCCCTGCGTCCAGATCCGCACGGAGGAGGAGCAGGCAACGATGCCGCCCCGGTGGGACAGCAGGGACAACTGGTAGGCGGGCCGGCCGGTGCGCTGCAGGGCGATTTCATTCGCCATGCGGAATGCCTCGGCAATGATGCCGGCGGTCAGCAGGGAGCAGCCATCGAACAACATCAGGCCGATGCGCCGGATCTCGCGCTGGCCGGTCATCGGGATCGGGCCGATGGTGCGCATCGGCGCTGGCGTATCGACTAGGTAATCCATTGGCCGCTGCTCCCCTGATGTCGAATAAGAAAATCGCATCTGCTGCGTTGCATCATAACGAATATCGCCTGCCCGCAAAATCCGGCTGGCCGATAAAGACGCGATATTGGCGGAACATGACTTGTACGCCGTCGCATAAAGGAGAATAAGCGACGCCACCGCCATCCGATGTTTCCGAAGTGAATCATTATTTTCATTCAAATGCGCGGAAACGCACAGAGACTTGTCGCTGATCCGCCGCAATCCCTTGTGCGCACAGGCTTTGGGCATTGCGATGAACTAAATACATGCGCCGCCGCATATTGGTGCGGGATTTTGTAAATATGCCGTGCTGATTCATCCTTTCGATATTCAGCCGGCGTTTCGCCTGATCAAAGTGGAGGCTTAATTACTTTCAAAAGCGTTACACCTTGATTATTCGGACAAAGATTCTGCATTTTCCGCCGTGCGGTCAGATCTGCTTTTTCGGGCATCTATGCTTCGCTGCAACAAAAGGCATTTCGCCCGTTGCAGCGACCCGGACAGGAGCAGACATGCGTACCACGGACACGATGGAATCCACGACGGACCTCGCGGTAGCAGCGCCCGCCGTGCGCTTGCGGCTGGCCGCAGTGGTGCTCGCCGGCGGCTCGGGCACGCGGCTCTGGCCCCTCTCGCGCAAGCACTTCCCCAAGCAACTGATCGACGTGATTGGCGGTGACACGCTGCTCCAGACCACCGCGCGCCGGCTGGCCGGGCTGGTGGAAGGGGGCGGTGCGATGGGTGAGGTGGCCCCGATCATCGTCTGTGGCGAGGCGCACCGCTTCATGACCGCCCAGCAGCTGGCCGAAGCCGGCGTGGCAGCGCGCATCGTGGTGGAGCCGGCCGGGCGCAACACCGCCCCGGCCCTGACCCTGGCCGCGCTGCTTGCCTGCGCCGAGGGCGAGGACTGCATCCTCGTGGCCATGCCGGCCGACCATGTAATTGCCGACAACGGCGCCTTCCAGCAGGCCGTGCTGCGCGCGGCCGGGTTTGCCGAGCAGGGCGCGATGGTCACGCTTGGCGTGCCGCCGACGCGCGCCGATACCGGGTTTGGCTACATCCGGCTGGGCGCCTCGCTCGACGATGCCGCGCGCCGGATCGACGCCTTCGTGGAAAAGCCTGCCGCCGAACTGGCGGCCAAGTACGTGGCCTCGGGCGAGTACTGGTGGAACAGCGGCATCTTCGTGGTGCGCGCCAGCACCTGGCTGCGCACGCTGCAACAGCTGCAGCCGGCCATGCACGCGGCCTGCGCGGATGCCTTTGCCACCGGCCGCAGCGACGGCGCGGTGTTCCATCCGCACGCGGAGGCGTTCGCGGCAGTGCCCTCGGACTCGATCGACTACGCGGTGATGGAGCAACTCGCGCGCGCCGATGGCGTGCCGGGCGTGGTGGTGCCGCTGGATGCCGGCTGGTCCGACCTCGGCTCCTGGGACGCCGTGTGGGACGCCATCGACAAGGATGGCGAAGGCAACGCCGCGCGGGGCCGCGTGCTGTTCGAGGGCGCCACCTCCTGCTACGCCCATTCCGAGGGCCGGCTGGTGGCCTGCGTGGGCACCACCAACGTGATCGTGGTGGAGACCGCCGACGCCGTGCTCGTGGTGGATCGCTCCCATGTGCAGGGCGTGAAGGGGCTGGTCGAGCGGATCGCGCGCCAGCAGGGCACCGAGGCGGACTCCCACCGCAAGGTGCAGCGTCCCTGGGGCTGCTACGACTCGCTCGACACCGGCGAGCGCTTCCAGGTGAAGCACATCGTGGTCCGGCCGGGCGCCAAGCTCTCGCTGCAACGGCACCACCATCGCGCCGAACACTGGACCGTGGTGCGCGGCACCGCGCTCGTCACCCGTGGCGAAGAGCAGTTCCTGCTCAGCGAAAACGAATCCACCTACATCCCGATTGGCACCACGCACCGGCTCGAGAACCCCGGAAAGCTGCCGCTCGAGATCATCGAAGTGCAGTCCGGCGCCTATCTCGGCGAAGACGACATCGTGCGGATCGAGGACACCTACGGGCGCTGCGCCTAGACCCCCTGACCACCTGAAAACAGTCGCCGCGCGGCCGCCCAGCCGGCCGACGCGCGCCTCCTGGAGACATCGATCGCAAGTTAACCCTGGCCACGGGAGAGTCGCCATGTTCCAAGCTTTCAAATCGCTGTTCACCGAGTCCGGCATCGCCACCCGCCGCCTGACGCCCCCCGTGCCCGGCGGCGCGGGCAGTGCCGGGAGGACGGGCGAGTTGCCCGGCGCCATGGCGACCTTTGTGCCGCCTGCGCTCGATGGCCCGGCGGACATGTCGATGCGGCTGCCGCCCGCGCTGGGGCTGGGCGTCAAGCGCGCCTTCGACGCGGCGGCCGCGCTCACCCTGTTGCTGCTGCTCTCGCCACTGATGCTCACCGTGGCGCTGCTGGTGATGAGGGATGGCGGCCCGTGCGTGTTCGGCCATACCCGCATCGGCGCCAACGGCCGCAAGTTCAAGTGCCTGAAGTTCCGTTCGATGGTGATGAACGCCGACGCGGTGCTGCAGGAGCTGCTGGCCACGGACCCCGTGGCGCGGGCCGAGTGGGAGCGCGATTTCAAGCTGCGAGACGACGTGCGTATCACCCGGCTGGGCCGCTTTATCCGCCGCACCAGCATCGACGAACTGCCGCAGCTGTGGAACGTGGTGCGCGGGGACATGAGCCTGGTCGGCCCGCGCCCCGTGGTGGAGAAGGAGCTGGAGCGCTACGGCGACGCGGCGGCCTACTACCTGCGCGTGCTGCCCGGCATCACCGGCCCGTGGCAGGTCAGCGGCCGCAACGAGACCGACTACGGCACGCGCATTTCGCTCGACGTGGCCTACGTGCGTAACTGGTCGTTCGTGGGGGACATCGTGATCCTGTTCAAGACCGTAGGCGTCGTCCTGCATGGCCGTGGCGCGTATTGACACACACAACAACGACCCTCGCCCGCGCGGGCGGGGGCGATACGGGAGAACGGCATGAATTCGCCTCAGATCATCCACGCAGGCCATGACATGCCGGGGCGGCCCTTCGCCCGCTCGATGAACATCCGCACGACGATCCTGGCTTCGCGCTGGCTGATCGCCGGCACCACCGCGCTGTGCCTGCTCGGGGGCGTGGCCTACGCGCTGTTTACCCGGCCGGTTTACCGCTCGGACCTGTTGATCCAGGTGGAGCCGAGTGCCTCCGAGTCTCGGTCCCCCGCCGGCGACGTGCGGCCGATGCAGGAGCTGAAGCCGGACACCACCTCGGAAATCCAGGTGCTGAACTCGCGCATGGTCGTGTCGCGGGCGGTGGAGACGCTCAAGCTGTATATCGATGCCGCGCCGCGCTACGTGCCGGTGATCGGCTGGTGGCTGGCCGCGCGCACGGACGGGCTGTCCCAGCCGCTGCCGGGCGGCTACGTGCATGGTGCGGAGCGCATCGACGTGGCCCGCTTCGACGTGCCGGCCGGCTGGCAGGGCAAGACCTTCGTGATGACGCTGGGGAGGAACGGGTCCTACGTGCTCACGCTGTCCCGGATGTGGGGCGAGCCGCTGCTGACGCTGCGCGGCAAGGTCGGCGTGCCGCTGCACGCGGACACCGCGCGCGGGCCGGTGGACCTGCTGGTGAAGACCGCCGACGGGGAGCCCGGCGCCACCTTCACGATCAAGCGCTATTCGGAAATCGCCACCACGGAGTGGCTGCAACGGTCGCTGTCGATCTCGGAGCGCGGCAAGCAGTCGAGCATCATCGGCGTGGCGCTCGACAGCGTGGACCCGGTGCGCGCCAGCCAGATCCTGAACGTGGTGGGCACCGAGTATGTCGAGCAGAACGTGCGGCGGCGCTCCGAGGAGGCGGACAAGTCGATCCGCTTCCTGGACGAGCAGCTGCCGCAGCTCAAGCAGCAGGTGGAGGAATCGGAGAGCGCCTACAACGCCTATCGGGCCAAGGAAGGCGCCGTCGATACCAGCGAGGAGGCGCGCACGCTGCTGGAGCAGGCCGTGACCATGGAGACCCGCCAGCTCGACCTGAAGGAGAAGCGCCGGGAGCTGATCACGCGCTACACGGACGAGCACCGCTACGTGCGAGCGCTGGACGCCCAGCTACAGGAGGGCGCCGCCGCGCTGGCGCTCAACCAGGCGCGCACGCGCAACCTGCCGCTGATCGAGCAGACGCTGTTGCAGCGCCAGCGCAAGATGAAGGTGGACACCGAGCTGTACACCAACCGCCTGAACGCGCGCCAGCAACTGGCGCTGGTGCGCGCCGGCAAGGTGGCGAACGTACGGCTGATCGACCCCGCCACGCCGCCCGAGACACCGTTCATGCCGCGCCGGGGCGTGGCCGTGGGCGGCTCGCTGCTGGCCGGCCTGTTCGCCGGGCTGGTGCTGGCCACGTTCCGGCGCCGCATGGCCGGCGCCGTGCAGGACCGCGAGGAAATCGAGATTGCCACGGGCCTGCCCGTGTACGCCACGGTGCCGCGCAGCCGGCTGACCAGCGAGGCCAAGCCCGGCCGGCCAAACTGGCCGCTCCGGCTGGCCAGTCCGGCGGAGCGCGCCGTGCTGCCCGATGCCGCCATCGAAAGCCTGCGCACCATCCGCACCACGCTGCACTTCGCCCTGAGCGAGGCGCCCAACCGCGTGGTGCTGATCACCGGGCCCACCGCCGGCATCGGCAAGTCGTTCGTCGCCGCGAACCTGGCGACGCTGGCGGGGGCATCCAAGCGCCGCGTGCTGCTGATCGACGCGGACCTGCGCAACGGCGCGCTGCACCGGCGCTTTCACGTCGACCGGGGGCCCGGCTTGTCCGAGGTGGTTGCCGGCACGCACCGGCTGGAGGATGTGGTCCGCCGCGATGTCTCGTACGGGCTGGACCTGCTGTCCACCGGCCTGCACATGGCGGGGCCGAGCGAACTGCTGCTCCAGCCGGAGCTGGCCGCGCTGATCCAGCGCGTGTCGGCCCAGTACGACATGGTGGTGCTGGACGGCCCGCCGCTGCTGCCCGTGGCGGACGCGCTGGTGCTGGGCCGCATGGCCGGCACCGTGCTGATGGTGGCGCGCCACCGCGTGACCACGGTCGACCAGATCGACGAGAGCACGCGCCGGCTGGCCCAGGCCAACGTCGCCGTGCAGGGCGTGATCTTCAACGACTTCACCGGCACCCTGCATCGCTACAGCTATGCCTACGGCGTCAATGCAGAGCCCCAGGCGCCCCGCCCGGCCACGCCGGGCTCCTCCCCAAGCGAGCCGTCATGACGTTCTCCCACAACAAGCGCATCACGCTGGTCACCGTTACCTACGGAGACCGGCTCCACTACTGCGCGGAACTGCTGCGGCGCGCGTTCGACGACGAAGGCGTGCGGCACGCCGTGGTGGTCAGCAACAACTCGGCATCGGACCTGAGCTTGCTCGAAGCCCGCTGGGGGCGCCGCATCACCGTGGTGCACCTGCCGACCAACACTGGCTCGGCCAACGGCTACGCGGTCGGCATCGAGACCGCGCTGCGTGGCGATACCGACTACCTCTGGCTGATGGATGACGACAACGCCCCGTGCCCGGGCGCGCTGGGCGTGCTCTGCCATCAGCTCGATGTGCTGACCCGCGAGACCGGCCGGGCGCGCGCGGCGGTGCTCGGCTTCCGGCCCGACCATCAGGGCGACATCGCCATGGGCGTGCCGGGTGCGCTGGCCTCGCCGCCGCGTTCGAGCTACTTCGGCTTCCACGTCGCCCGCATCCCCTACAAGATCTGGCGCCGCACGCCGTGGGGCCGGCCGCGCCCGCACGCGCTGCCCGCCGTGGTGTCGATGCCGTTCGCGCCGTACGGCGGCTTTCTGGCCCACCGGGACGTCTATGCCGACCTCGGCCTGCCGGACCCGAATCTGGTGCTCTACGCGGACGACACCGAATACACCTGGCGCCTGACCGCCCGGGGCGGCCGCATCGCGCTGGTGACCGGCGCGCAGCTCGAGGATCTGGAGGGCTCCTGGAACGTCAAGCGCAACTGGAAGAACCATTTCGAATGCCTGCTGCTGAGCGGCTCGGACTTCCGCGCCTACTACAGCAGCCGCAACCAGGCGTGGTTCGACAAGCACTACTGGTCCACGTCCGGGTTCACCTATCGGCTGAACCGGCTGGTGTTCCTGATCCTGCTGCGCTTCTACGGCAAGCGCCGCAGCGCGGCGGCGCGCCTGAGCCTGCTGGAGCGTGCCATTGCCGATGGCGAGGCGAACCGCCTTGGCTTTCATGCCGATTACTCCCTGTAGCAGCGCCCCCCGTTCCCCCACCACCGAGACCCCCATGCCGTCGCACCCGGAACCCGCGAGCCTGACCATCGTCATCTGCAACTACAACTACGCGCGGTTTCTGGGCGGGGCGATTGACTCGGCGCTGGCCCAGACCGCGCCGGCGGTGAAGGTCATGGTGATCGACGATGGCTCGACGGACGGCTCGCGCGAGATCCTGGACGGCTACGGCGACCGCATCGAGGCGATCTGCCAGGCCAACGGCGGGCAGGTCTCGGCCTACAACCACGCGCTGCGCCGCGTGACCACGCCCTACGTGATCTTCCTCGACGCCGACGACCTGCTGGAGCCGGACGCCGCCGCGGCGGTGCTGGCCGCCTTTGCCGCCGGCGACTACGGCAAGGTGCAGTTCCGGCTGGAAGTGATGACCGGCGACGGCACGCTGACCGGCGTGCAGGTGCCGCAATCGAACGCCGTGGCCGACTGCGGCGCGCTGCTGCGGCAGGGCTGGCTCTATCCGTCGCCGCCGGGCTCTGGCAATGCCTATCGCGTGGACGCGCTGCGCCGCATCTTCCCCGTGCCGGTGACCGCCGACAACATCCACGGCGCCGATTTCTATGCGATCTATGGCACCGCGCTGGTCGGCGACGTGTTCGCCATCGACCGGCCGCTTGGCCGCTACCGGGTGCATCGGCAGGACAACGGCGGGCTGTCGCTGGCCAACGCGGAAGACGCGCTGGCGGGCGCGCGGCAGTCCACCCGGCGCTGGGTGCTGCTGCGCGAGATTGCGCGCCAGCGGCTCGGCATCACGCTGCCGGCGGCGCCGCTCGACTTCGCGCTGGAGAAGGCGCTGTTCGCCACCGCGCTGTATGGCGCGCCGCTTGGCCAGCGCTGGCGCTGGTTCCTGCGCGAGTCCGGCCGCTACTTCCACACCGTCACCGCGAACCCGTACTGGAGCCTGCGCAAGAAGGTGGCGGTGTCCGGCCTGACGGCGCTCGCGCTGGTGCCGGTGAGGGCGGTTGGCGACCGCGCGATCCGCTATATCGCCAACCCGCTCGCGCGCAGCGGGGCGCCGGTGCGGCCGGTGGCGCCAGCGGGCGGTGACCCGACCATCGTGTCGATCAATGGCCGCTATCTGGGCCGGCGCCCGACCGGCGTGGACCGCTTTGCGAACGAGGTGATCCGCAGCATCGACGAACTGGTCGCCACGCAGGCGCCCGCCGTGGCGGGGCTGTCGTTCGAGCTGCTGATCCCGCCGTCGGTGCAGGTCGAGCCGGAACGCTTTCCGAATCTGCGCATCCGCACCGTGCCGGGCGGGAACGGCCAGTACTGGGAGCAGGTCTGCCTGCCGCTGGCGGCGCGCGGCACCCTGCTGCTGAACCTGTGCAACGCCGGGCCGCTGCTCTACCGGAATCAGGTGACGGTGATGCACGACGCCGCCCCGATGCGCGTGCCGCAGGCATACACGCGCGCCTTCCGGGCCTGGTATCGGATGATGGCGCCGTGGATTGGCCGCATCGCCCGGCGCGTGCTGACGGTGTCCGAGTTCTCGCGCGGCGAGCTGATCCAGGCGTATCACATCCCGGGCCGCAAGATCGGCGTGCTGCCGATGAGCGGCGACCATATGCTGCGGCTGCCGGAGGAGGTGGACGTCCGCGAGAAGTTCCACTTGTCTGGACGGCCATACATCCTCGCCGTCAGCAGTGCCAGCCATCACAAGAACTTCCGGCTCGTGGTGGAGGCCATCGAGCTGCTCAAGGCCACGGACTACGACGTGGTCATCGTCGGCGGCGGCATGCCGATGCTCAAGGCGGTGCAGCAGGCGTCGCCCGATTTCGTGAAGCGGGTGGGCTATGTCGAGGATGGCGACCTCAAGGCGCTGTTCCGCCAGGCCGCCTGCTTCGTGTTTCCGTCGCTGTACGAGGGCTTCGGGCTGCCGCCGGTGGAGGCGATGACGCTGGGCTGCCCGGTCATCGCGTCCAACCTGCCCTCGGTGCGCGAGGCCTGCGGCGACGCGGCAATCTACTTCCGCCCCACCAGCGCGGCGGAGTGCGGCGAAGCCATGATGCATGTGATGCACGACAGCGCCCTGCGTGACCGCCTGCGCACCCAGGGCTTCGCCAACGTCCAGCGGCGTTCCTGGCGCCTGACCGCCGACCGGCTTCTTACCGAGATCTCCCCATGGCTGCCCCAGCGCTGACCCCCTCCCCGACGCTCACCCCGACGCTCACCCCGAGTCCCCTGCCCGGCGAGTTCGGCCGGGTGGCCGTGGTGCACGACTGGCTGACCACCTACGCCGGCTCCGAGCGCGTACTGGAGCAGATCCTCAAGATCTGGCCCGATGCCGACCTGTTCAGCGTGGTCGATTTCTTCCCGGACGCCCAGCGCCACGTGCTGCAAGGCAAGCACGCCAGGACATCGTTCATCCAGCGCCTGCCGCGCGCCCGCCAGTCGTTCCGCAACTACCTGCCGCTGATGCCGCTGGCGGTGGAACAGTTCGACCTCTCCGACTACGACCTCGTGATCTCGTCCAGCCATGCCGTGGCGAAGGGCGTCATCACCGGGCCGGAGCAGCTGCACGTCAGCTATATCCATTCGCCGATCCGCTACGCCTGGGACCTCCAGCACCAGTATCTCGACGAATCGCGCCTGACGCGCGGGCTCAAGAGCTGGGTGGCGCGGGCCATCCTCCATTACATGCGGATCTGGGACCAGCGCACCGCCCATGGCGTGGACCTGCTGGTGGCCAACTCGGCCTACGTGGCGCGGCGCATCCGCAAGGTCTACGGCTGCCCGGCCACGGTGGTATTCCCGCCGGTGGATGTGGAGCGCTTCGGCCCGGGCCAGTGCCGCGAGGACTTCTACCTGACCGCCTCCCGGCTGGTGCCGTACAAGAAGGTTGCGCTGATCGTGGAAGCCTTCGCGGCCATGCCGGACAAGCGGCTGGTGGTGATTGGCGATGGGCCGGACTTCGCGCGCATCCAGGCCATGTTGCCGCCCAACGTGCGGATGCTGGGCTACCAGTCGACCGAGATACTCATCGACCATATGCAGCGCGCCCGGGCCTTTGTGTTCGCCGCCGAGGAGGATTTCGGCATCGTGGCCGTGGAGGCGCAGGCGTGCGGCACGCCGGTAATCGCGCTGGGGCGGGGCGGCGCCAGCGAGACGGTGATCGACGCCGGCAATGCCGGCACCCGTACCGGCGTGTTCTTCCGGCGCCAGACCGTGGAGGACATCGTGCGTGCGGTTTGCCGCTTCGAGGACAGCGGCTGGTTCGACCCGGCAGTCTGCCGCGAGAACGCGCTGCGCTTCACGCCGGAGCGCTTCCGGCGCGAGTTCCTGGCCGTAGTGCGGCAGGCCATGGCCGGGCAGGCCGGCAGGCTGCGCCCCGCGCCGCCCGAGCCGGACCCCCCGGCGCCGGCGGAATCGCTTCACACCGACGACCTCGCGGTCGTCCCCCGATAGATGCCGATGCCCCATCCGATCCCGCCCCGCGACCTCCATGACGGCTACTGGTGGGAAGACCCCACCCGGCTGCTGCTGTACTTCATCCTGCCGCTCTATGTGCTGATCTCGGTGTCGCTGCTGGGCGACCAGAAGGCCATCGAGCGGGTCTACTTCACCAGCTTCTACGCGCTGGCCGGCGGGCTGTTCCTGGTGGTGTTGACAGTGGCGTCCTACGCGGGCGATTCGCTGGCCCCGCTGGCGCCCCGGCCGCGCGCCGAGATGCCCGTGCACATCCTCGACGCGCTGTTCTGGCTCGCCCTGATCGGCTATCTGGTGATGATGGGCGGCGTGATTGCCCGGCCCGCCGTGCTGATCTCGTTCCTGACCGGCTCCGCCAGCACCTACGACGTCCTCGAACTGAAGGGCCGCATCGCCGGCATCAGCACGCTCACCCAGGCCGGCGTGGCCTACGTGCCGCTCTACTTCTACATTTTCCGCCAGCCGCTGCGTGGCCTGAACCGCTTCAAGGTCTACCTGGCCGTGCTGCTGGTGCTGACGGTGCTGCGCAGCTTCATCTTCGCCGAGCGGCTGGCGCTGGTGGAGCTGGTGCTGCCGTGGGTGCTGATGGTGATGCGGTTCCGCAACGTGCCCCGGCGCAACTGGCTGCTGCGGCTGGGGCCGTTCGCGGCCATCGGCCCGCTGATCGGCTTCTTTATCGCCAACGAGTACAACCGGTCGTGGGAGACGCACTACGTCAATCTCTACGACAACATCTTCGAGTTCGCGCTGGAGCGGCTCGGCATGTACTACTCCACCTCGCTGAACAACGGCGCCGGGCTGCTGGCCATCATGGGCTGGGGCGCCGGCGACGCGGTGTTCACGTTCGACTGGCTGGTCAAGTTCCCGGTGGTGGGCGAGTTCATGCGCCCGCTGGTCGGCAATGGCGACAGCTACACGATGTTCCTGAGCGACTTCGGCGACCCGGAGTTCAACAATCCGTCCGGCATCTACGTGCACTTTCACGAGTGGGGATGGTTCGCGCTGCTGCTGGCGGCGGGCATGGGCTGGCTGCTGTCCCGCAGCTATGCGGGCTGGCGCGCGGGGGATGGCTTCTGGTGCTGCGCGCACGCGGTGCTGCTGGTGTCCCTGCTGGAGATCCTGCGCGTGCCCAACCTGTTCAGCGGCCGCAACTTCGTGCCGCTGGCGCTGCTGTGGCTGATCTTCCAGATGGTCGGCCAGCCGGTGCGACGACGGCTGCCGCCCGTGCCGCGTGGTGTGATCCGTCCCGGTCCCCGCTGACGCCGCCGCCATGCCGACCTCCATCCGCGCCACCGCCACCTATCTCCTGCTGATTCAGGCCGGCAACTACCTGTTCCCGCTGCTCCTGCTGCCGCTGCTCGGCCGGGTGCTCGGGGTGAAGGAGTTCGGCGTGCTGGCCTACTGCCAGGCGCTGGCGCAGTACCTGATCCTGCTGACTGACTACGGCCACAATCTCACCGCCACGCGGCTGGTGTCCCTGGGGCGGGACGATCCCAACGTCGTCGCCCGGGTGTTCTCGGCCACGATGGCCGCCAAGCTGACCCTGACGCTGGCCGCCGCGCTGCTGATGGCCGGCACGCTCGGGCTTGTGCCGAGCCTGCGCGAGCACTGGACCATCCTCGCGGCGGCCTTCGTCGGCGTGGTGGCCAATGCGTTCACGCCGATCTGGCTGTACCAGGGCCTGGAGCGCATGAAGGTGCTGGTGGTGCCGAATTTCATCGCCAAGGCAGTCAGCCTGGGGTGCGTGCTGGCATGGGTGCGCGGGCCGGGGGACGCCGCGCTGGCCGCGCTGGGCATCAGCGTGGGCACGGTGCTGCTGGCGGTGGCGGCGCTGTGGGGCATTTATCGGCAGCGGCTGGCGTTGCTGGTGGCGGTGTCGGTGCGCGAGGTGGCCACCTCGTTCCGCGAAGGTTTCCCGGTGTTCCTCTCGCTGGTGCTGGTGAGCTTCTACGTCACCTTCAACGCCATCCTGCTCAACTACTTCCACGGCCCGGTGGCGGTGGGGCAGTTCTCGATGGCGGACAAGATCCGCGTGGCGGCCCAGACCATCTTCACCGTGGTGGGCACCGCCTTCTTCCCGCGCATCAGCCAGTACAACGTCTCGGACCCGGACGCGGCGCGCGCGCTGATGCGCAAGGCGATGCTGGCGGTGTTTGCCTGCGCCGGCGCGCTGGCCATCGGCATCGAGCTGTTTGCCGATGTGGGCATCCGCATGTGGCTGGGCGAGCCGTTCCACGACGCCATCCTGCTGCTGCGGCTGGAAGGCGTGCTGCTGCCGGTGACCAGCGTGGCCTTTGTCTTCGGCAACCTCGGCCTGCTGGCGCTGGGGCGCCACCGGCTGGTGCAGAACATCTACGCCGCCGTGACCGTGCTCCACCTGCTCTACGTGGTGCCGCTGGTGATGCTGATGGGCGCCCGGGGCACGGTGATCTCGATCATCCTGACCGAGGTGTTCGGCGCGCTGGCCTTCTTCATCTGCTACCGGCGCGAGGCGGCTGCCCGCGCCACGGCCCGGAGCGTGGGCCCCGTGGCGCCCATCCCCGCCCCGTTTGAACGAGCGACCTGAACAAACTTGACCGACCGACTTGACCCGACCATCGACCTGGGAGATTCAACCATGAACCGCAAAGGCATCATCCTGGCCGGTGGGTCCGGCACCCGGCTGTACCCGATCACGCAGTGCGTCTCCAAGCAGCTGCTGCCGGTCTACGACAAGCCGATGATCTACTACCCGCTCTCCACGCTGATGACGGCGGGCATCCGCGAGATCCTGGTCATCTCCACGCCGCAGGACCTGCCGCGCTTCGCCACCATGCTGGGCGACGGCAGCCAGTGGGGGCTGGACATCCAGTACGCGGAGCAGCCCTCGCCGGACGGGCTGGCGCAGGCGTTCATCATCGGCCGGGACTTCGTGGGCAAGCACCCTTCGGCGCTGATCCTCGGGGACAACATCTTCCACGGCAACGACCTGGCCCGGCTGCTGGCCCGCACCAACCGGCGCGAGGAAGGCGCCACCGTGTTCGCCTATCACGTGGATGACCCGGAGCGCTACGGCGTGGTGGAGTTCGACGAGGACTTTCGCGCGCTGTCGATCGAGGAGAAGCCGGCCGCCCCGCGTTCCAGCTACGCGGTGACGGGGCTGTACTTCTATGACAACGCGGTGTGCGACATCGCGGCGGACATCCGGCCCTCGGCGCGCGGCGAGCTGGAGATCACCGATGTCAACTCGCGCTACCTGGAAGCCGGCAAGCTCAGCGTGGACATCATGGGGCGCGGCTACGCGTGGCTGGACACCGGCACGCACGACTCGCTGGTGGAGGCGGCGCTGCTGGTCTCGACGCTGCAGAAGCGGCAGGGCCTGATGGTGGCCTGCCCGGAGGAGATTGCCTACCGGCGCCGCTGGATCGATGCCGAGCAGCTGGGCCGGCTGGCCGGGCCGCTGGGCAAGAGCCACTACGGCAAGTACCTCCAGCGGCTGATCACCGAGACCCCGCGCGTGCGCTAGGTGCGATAAGGGGTCATTGCTGCCGCAGCGCCGTACGCACCTGCGGCATCCGGGTCCGGTCCGCGCCGGACACCTGTGGCGAGCCGGTCCCGTTGCAGCCGGTCAGGGCGATGCCAGTGCCGTCCAGCGTGTTGCCGTCGCAGGTCCAGGCGTCCGTCGGGCAGTTGCGCACCTGGAGCGACAGCGCCGCGCCGCCAATCGTCACGAACCGGTTGCGCGAGACCCGCACGTTGCACACATTGCCTACGGCCCGGAAGCCATCGTAGGTGGCCCGCGTCACCTGGTTGCCCGCCACCAGCACCCGCGCCACGCTGCCGGTGCCCGTATTGATGTCGATGGCCGCATGGCCCGCCGCCAGCCGGTTGTTGCCCGGCTGGGTGGCGTTCTCGATGTCCGCGATCATGTTGTCCGTCACCTGCACATTGGTCACGCCCGCCGTGCGGTAGCCGTCCTCCTGGGCGATGAGCACCGCCGCCGCCTTCTGCACCCCTTCGATCCAGTTGTTGGCCAGGGTCACATCGGTGCCGCCGACGATGGACGCACCGCGCCCCCAGGCGTTGCCGGCCAGGTAGTTGGCGCTGACGAGGATGTTCTGGTTGATCGTGCCGTCGCGCTGGTAGCTGACGATGCCGATCATGTCGTCGCCGGTGGCGGTGACGGAGTTGTCCTGCACGAGCACGTCGCGCGAGCCGCCGGTGATGTGGATGCCATCGGCCAGCGTGCCGTGGACCTTGTTGCCGACCAGCGCGATGCTGCTGCCGCGCGAGACGAAGATGCCGGCGCTGGCCCCGCCACGGATGGTGACGTCGAGCACCTGGATGCCGTAGCCGTCCACAGACACCTTGGCGGAGGTGGACGATTCGAGCCGCTGCGTGCCGGTGCCGACCAGCGTGACGCCGACCAGCGTGGCGTTGCGGCCGGTGATCTCCACCGCCTGCGCGTCCGGGCTGGTGGCGGTGAGCGTGGCGCCGTAGCCGGACACCACCACCTGCTCGCCACGGATGGCCAGCACGTTGCCCACCCGGTAGTTGCCCGGCGCCAGCACCAGCCGCTGGCCCGGCTGCAGGCTATCCAGCGCCGCCTGCAGGGCAGCGGCCTGGTCGGCCCCGCCGGCTATCGGCTGGACCGCCACATCGGCTGTGGCGCCGACCGCGTCGATCGAGCCGCCCACCTCCTTGCGGCCGCCCAGCCACAGCACGAGCGCCGCCAGCGCCAGGGCCGTCAGTACGCCGGCCGCAGCGCCCTTGCGTTGGCGCCCCGTCATGTCGCCCGGCCTGCCGCGGCATCAGGCGAGACCTTCAACTCGTTTGCGATGGTGCCCATGGCTTTGGTTCTCCGTCCATTTCTCCGTCCAGACCGCTGGTTCGCCGTTGCATCATAGGCGCTGCGCTGGCCCGGTCCGGCCGCTTTGTCCGGCAGGAGCGGGAACTTGGCGGATTTGGACGGAGAATCTGTGGCGTAGGTGCGCTATCCGGCTGGCGTTTGTGCCGTCGCCATGGCCCGCTCCAGCACCCGCGCCACGTGCAGCGCCTCCCGGCCCGCACCATCGTGGATCTGATGTCGGCAACTGGTCCCATCCGCCACCACGAGGGTGTCGCCATCGGCCTTGCGCACGGCCGGCAGCAGCGACAGCTCGGCCATCTTCATCGAGGCTTCGTGGTGCTCGGCCTCGTAGCCGAAGCTGCCGGCCATACCGCAGCACGACGACTCCAGCAGCTCGGTCTTCAGGCCCGGAATCCAGCCAAGTACCTGCTCCACGGGGCGAACGGCGTCAAACGCCTTCTGGTGGCAGTGGCCATGCAGCAGCGCGCGTGCCGTGCCGATGGGCTGGAGCGATGGGGCGAAGCGGCCGGCGGCGTGCTCGCGGACCAGGAATTCCTCGAACAGGAAGGCGTTGTCCGCGAGCTGGCGCGCGGCGTCGCCGTAGCCGTACTGGAGGAATTCGTCGCGCATCGACAGCAAACAGGATGGCTCCAGCCCCACCACGGCCACGCCGCGCGAGACGAAGGGCAGCAGCGCATCCAGCGCACGGCGGGCCTCGGCCTTGGCTTCATCGACCAGACCCGCCGCCAGGAAGGTGCGGCCGCAGCACAGCGGCCGCTCGCCCGGCACCGCCGACAGGTGCACGGTGTAGCCGGCGCCCTCCAGCACGCGCTGGGCCGCGCGCGCGTTCTCGGGCTCCATATGGTTGTTGAAGGTATCGACGAACAGCACCACCTCCTTGCCGCCCGCCGCCTTCGGCGTGTAGTCGCCCCCAAGGAAAGCCGCCTGCCAGCGCGGCAGCGAGCGCCGGGCGGACAGGCCGAACAGGCGCTCGCTCAGCGCCGGCAGCCCCGGCACGCGGTCACGCAGGTTGAACAGCCACGGCAGGCGGCTGGCCAGCCCCGCGTAGCGCGGCAGGAAGGCGACCATGCGGTCGCGCGCGCGCAGCTTGCCGGCTTTGGCGTGGGCGGCGCGGACCTCGATCTTCATCTTGGCCATGTCGATGCCGGTAGGGCAGTCGCGCTTACAGCCCTTGCAGGAGACGCAGAGGTCGAGCGTCTCCTTGACCGCCGGCTCCAGCAGCCCTGCCGGGCCGAGCTGGCCGGACAGCGCCAGCCGCAGCGTGTTGGCGCGGCCACGGGTCAGGTGCTGCTCGTCCCGCGTGACGCGGTAGCTCGGGCACATGGTGCCGGCGTCGAACTTGCGGCAGTGACCGTTGTTGTTGCACATCTCCACGGCCGCCGCCAGCCCGCGCGCGGGGTCCAGGCCGGTGCCGGGCGCGCTCTCGGCCTCGGTCACCGGATCGCGCGTGACGTTCCAGGCCGACCAGTCGAGCGCCGGGGTGATCGGCTTCACTGTGTAGCCGGGCGGGAAGCGGAACAGCGCGGTGTCGTCCATCTTCGGCGTGCCCACGATCTTGCCGGGGTTGCAGCGGTTCTCGGGGTCGAACAGCGCCTTGACCTCGGCGAAGGCCTGGTTCAGCGCCGGGCCGAACTGCCACGCCACCCATTCGCCCCGGCAGATGCCGTCGCCGTGCTCGCCCGAGTAGGCGCCCTTGTACTCGCGGACCATCGCGGCGGCTTCCTCGGCAATCGCCCGCATCTTGGCGGCGCCGTCGCGGCGCATGTCGAGGATGGGGCGCACATGCAGCGTGCCGACGCTGGCGTGGGCGTACCACGTGCCGCGCGTGCCGTGCTTGTGGAAGACCTCGGTCAGCCGGGAGGTGTACGCGGCCAGATGCTCCAGCGGCACCGCGCAGTCTTCGATGAAGGACACTGGCTTGCCGTCGCCCTTCATGCTCATCATGATGTTCAGGCCGGCCTTGCGCACTTCCCACAGCGCTTTCTGGGGGCCGGCGTCGGGCATCTCCACCACCGAGCCCGGCAGGCCGAGATCGGCCATCAGCTCCACCAGCCGCGCCAGCCCACGCACCGTGGTCTCGCGGTCTTCGCTGGCGAACTCCACCAGCAGGATGGCCTCGGGCTCGCCCACCAGCGCGCGCTCGATCACCGGGCGGAAGGCCGGGTTATGGCGCGCGAGGTCGATCATGGTCCGGTCGACCAGCTCCACCGCCGCCGGCTGCAGGGCGACGATATGGCGCGTGAGGTCCATCGACTGGTAGAAGGTCGGGAAATTCACCACGCCGAGGGTCTTGTGCGTGGGCAGCGGCGCCAGTTGCAGCGTCAGGTGCCGGAAGTAGGCCAGCGTGCCCTCCGAGCCAACCAGCAGGTGGGCGAGGTTGACGCTGCCGTCGGCGGTGTAGGGGCGTTCGTTCTGGGGATGGAACAGGTCGAGGTTGTAGCCGCCCACGCGCCGCAGTACGTGCGGGTACATCTCGGCGATGGCGTCGCGCTCCCGCTCGGCGATGCGCCGCACGCCATCGGCGATGGCGCGGTGCGGGGCGCCGTCCGCCGGCCAGCCGGCGTCGAAGCGCACGTCCTCGCCGCCGGCCAGGATCGCCTGGATGCCCAGCACGTTGTGCACCATGTTGCCGTACTGGATCGAGCGCGACCCGCACGAGTTGTTGCCGGCCATGCCGCCGATCGTGCACTGCGCCGCCGTGGAGACATCCACCGGGAACCAGAGCCCGTGCGGCTTGAGCCAGGCGTTGAGGTGGTCGAGCACGATGCCGGGCTGCACGGTCACCGTGCGCGCCACCGGGTCGAAGTCGATCACCTGGTTCAGGAACTTGCTGTTGTCGATGACCAGCGCCTCGCCCACGGTCTGCCCGCACTGGCTGGTGCCGCCGCCGCGCGGCAGCAGCGGCGCCTTGAAGTCGCGGGCGATGTCCAGCGCCAGCCGGGCGTCGGCTTCGTCGCGCGGCACGACCACGCCAATCGGCATGACCTGATAGATCGAGGCGTCTGTGGCGTAGCGGCCACGGCTGGCGGTGTCGAACAGCACGTCGCCGCGCAGCTCGGCGGCGAGCCGCCGGTACAGCGGCGACTGGGTAGCGGGCGACGAAGCGGCGCCGGGCATGAAGCGCAGCGGCTGCACGCCGGGCGGCGTCGGGGTGGTAGGCAGGGCCATGAGCGGGGGATGTCTCCGTGTGCATGCACTGGAGACGCCGTCGCCATGGCCCGTGGCGCGCCTGCCCGCCGTCCGGAGACGGCGCGGCGCGCGCGGGGGTCAGGCGGCGGCGTCCTGTGCGCGTTCTAGTTCGGCGATCAGCGCGTCGTGCTTGTGTTGCAGGTGCGCGCGCAGGATGTCTCGCAGGGCGGCGCCGTCGCGCTTCGCCAGGGCATCGAGCATGGCGCCGTGCTCGCGCACGGCCAGATCCCATTTGTCCTGGTCGAAGTTGGAGCGGAAGCGCAGCGCCTGGATACGCAGGTTGATGCGTCGATAGGTCTCCTCGAGGATCGGATTGCGCGCCGCCGCGTTGATGGCGTCGTGGATGCGCCGGTTCAGCGCGTAGTAATTAGGGAGGTCCCGGCGCGCGTGGCACGCCAGCATCTCGTAGTGCATGGCACGGATCTCGACCAGCTCGGCGTCTGTGATGCGCTGGCAGGCCAGCTCGCCGCTGGTGGCTTCCAGCGCGCCCATCATCTCGAACAGGTGGTCGATCGATTCCTTGGACAGCACCACCACCTCGGCGCCCCGGTTTGGCAGCAGTGTGACCAGGCCATCACTCGCGAGCACCTTGAATGCCTCCCGCAGCGGGGTGCGCGAGACCTGGAGCAGGTCGCACAGCACGCGCTCATTGAGCCGGGTACCGGGCGCCAGATCGCCTTCCATGATCATGGTGCGCAGGCGCTGGGCCACCGCCACATGCAGGATCTGGCGGTCTACGGCTTGCGAGGGAGTGGTCGGATTGGCGGTCATCAGGGATCGTGTGGCTTGACAGTATTGTATTCAAAACCTACTCTGGGGCAAGCACGAACTGCATTCCGGTGTCGTTGGCCACGGCCGGAACAGCGCGAGGGACGGTCTGAAATCCTGATAAATACTGATTTATAAGGACTTTTTGCGGAATGCAGGGCGCTTGCGCCGGGCAACATTATCCCGCATGCCGGACCCGCAGTGCATCCCCGATTTTTGAATACAAAATTCAAACCGAAGAACACGAGGCGACATGATCCGACTGAACTCCCATCCCAGCGGCCGGCATTTCCTGCAGATCCCGGGTCCGACCAACGTGCCCGACCGCGTGCTGCGCGCGATGGACTACCCCACCATCGACCACCGCGGCCCCGAGTTCCAGCAACTCGGCAAGAAGGTGTTGGCGGACATCCGCAAGGTCTTCCAGACCGCCCAGCCGGTTGTGATCTATCCGGCATCCGGAACGGGCGCGTGGGAAGCGGCGCTGGTGAATACGCTCTCCCCGGGCGACCGCGTGCTGATGTTCGAGACCGGCCACTTCGCCTCGCTGTGGAAGAAGATGGCCGACAAGCTCGGCCTGAATCCCGAATTCCTGGTGGGCGACTGGCGCCACGGCGTGGATGCCGCCGCCATCGGCGCCCGGCTGGCCGAGGACCGCAGCCACGAGATCAAGGCGGTCTGCGTGGTCCATAACGAGACCTCGACCGGCGTGACCTCCGACATCGCCGCCGTGCGCCGGGCGATCGATGCAGCCGGCCACCCCGCGCTGCTGCTGGTGGACACCATCTCCTCGCTCGGCTCGATCGACTATCGCCACGACGAATGGGGCGTGGACGTGACCGTCTCCGGCTCGCAGAAGGGGCTGATGCTGCCGCCGGGCCTGTCGTTCAACGCGGTCAGCGCCAAGGCCGTGGCGGCGTCGGCCAGGTCGAAGCTGCCCAAGGCGTTCTGGGGCTGGGAAGAGATCATCGAAGCCAACAAGAATGGCTTCTGGCCGTACACCCCGGCCACCAACCTGCTCTACGGGCTGTCCGAGGCGTGCGACATGCTTCAGGAAGAGGGCCTGCCGAACGTGTTCGCGCGCCATCGCCGCCATGCCGAGGCCACGCGCGCCTGCGTGAACGCCTGGGGGCTGGAGATCCTGTGCCAGAACCCGGCCGAGTACAGCCCGGCGCTGACCGCCGTGGTCATGCCGGACGGCCATAACGCCGACGCGCTGCGCAAGGTGGTGCTGGAGAACTTCAATATGTCGCTGGGCCAGGGGCTGTCCAAGCTGTCCGGCAAGGTGTTCCGCATCGGCCATCTGGGCGATTTCAACGACCTGACGCTGATGGGCACCCTGGCCGGCGTGGAGATGGGCCTGGCGCTGGCCGGCGTGCCGCACCATGCGGGCGGCGTGCTGGCGGCGATGGAAAGTCTGCGCGCGGCCGCGCTGAAGCCGGCGCTGCGCGCGGCCTGAGGACGCAGCCGACGAAGGTCACCAACGATGTAGAAGAAAAAGACGGGCCGCCCGGTCTTCCGGGACGGCCCGGCCGTACCGCCGATGCGCCATCAGAGCGCACGGTTCACACCAAAGGAGACAGACCATGACGTTGCGTTCCCCCGCACGCGCCGCCGCGCGTGCTTCGCTGCTCGGTATTGCCCTCAGTGTTTCATTTGCCGCTCCCGCGTTTGCCTGGGAGCCCACCAAGCCCGTCGAGATCGTGGTGCCGTTCAGTGCCGGCGGCGCCTCCGACCAGATGGCGCGTTCCATCCAGGGCATCATCGCCAAGCACAAGCTGATGGGCCAGCCGGTCATCGTGGTGAACAAGGCCGGCGCCAGCGGCGCCGAGGGCCTGATGGACACCAAGGCGTCCAAGGGCGACCCGCACAAGCTGCTGGTCACCTCGTCCGCGCTCTATACCGTGCCGATGGTCAGCCAGCTGCCGTTCAACTGGCGCGACCTGACCCCGGTGGCCATGGTGGCGATGGACGAATTCGTGCTGTGGACCAACGCCGAAGCGCCCTACAAGACCCCGGCAGACTACGTTGCCGAGGCGAAGAAGCAGCCCGGCAAGCTCAAGATGGGCGGCACCAGCTCCAAGCGCGAGGACCAGATCATCACCGCGCAGATGGAGCGCAAGGCCGGCGTGCGCTTTATCTACATCCCGTACAAGGGCGGCGGCGAGGCCGCCACGCAGCTCTCGGGCAAGCACATCGACTCCAATGTGAACAACCCGTCCGAATCGATCGGCCAGTGGCGGGCCGGCGAGCATCGCGCGCTGTGCGTGTTCGCGCCGTCGCGCATGCAGTACACGGGCAAGGTCACGGCCACGCAGAGCTGGGGTGACATTCCCACCTGCAAGGAGGCCGGGCTGGACGTGCAATACCAGATGCTGCGCGTGTTCATGCTGCCGGGCGGCGTCACGCCGGACCAGCAGAAGTACTACGTCGATCTGATGCAGAAGGTGGCCGCCACGCCCGAGTGGAAGGAGTACCTCGAAAAGAACGCGCTCAAGAACGAGTTCCTGACCGGCACCAAGCTGACCGAGTTCCTCCAGGCGGACGAGACCCGCCACAAGGACATCATCAAGGAAGCGGGCTTCGTGGCGGCACGGTGAGCGCCGGCGGCGGCGTTCTTTCAACCGGGAGACTCACATGAGCGAACACACCCAGGAGCCGGCCGCGCCGGCGGCCATCACGGTGCGCACGGCGGAGATCGCCGTGGCGCTGCTGATCGCCGCCGGCGCGGTCGTGGTCATGGTCAGCAATTACCAGATCGGCGCGGGCTGGGCGCCGGACGGCCCGCAGGCCGGCTACTTCCCGCTGCGTATCGGGGCCATCATCTTCGTGGCCTGCCTGGCCGTGCTGTGGCAGGCGTGGCGCACGGCGTCCGACGCCACCTTCGTTACCTGGCCGCAGCTGCGCCAGGTGGCGGTGATCCTGGTGCCGCTGACGATCTACATCGCGCTGATCAAGTTCCTCGGCATCTATGTGGCCAGCGCCATCTTCATCGCCGGCTTCATGCGGGTCATCGGCAAGTTTGCCTGGTGGCGTGCCGTGCTGACCGGCGTTGCCATCAACGCCGCGCTGTTCTGGATCTTCGAGATGCAGTTCCGCGTGCCACTGCCGAAGGGCCCGCTCGAAGCGGCGTTCGGTTTCTGAGGGGACGGGCGTGGAAGAACTGAACTCACTGATGGGCGGCTTCGCGGTCGCCATGTCGTGGCACAACGTCGGGCTGATGCTGGTCGGCATCCTGCTCGGCATCGTGGTGGGCGTGCTGCCCGGGCTGGGCGGCCCCAACGGCGTGGCGATCCTGCTGCCGCTGACGTTTTCGATGGAGCCAACCTCGGCCATCATCATGCTGTCCTGCATCTACTGGGGCGCGCTGTTCGGCGGGGCGATCACCTCGATCCTGTTCAACATCCCCGGCGAGGCCTGGTCCGTGGCGACCACCTTCGACGGCTACCCGATGGCCCAGCAGGGCGAGGCCGGGCGGGCGCTGACCTCGGCCTTCACGGGCTCGTTCCTCGGCGCCCTCGCGGGTGTGCTGTTGATCACATTCCTGGCGCCGCTGGTGGCCAAGTTCGCGCTGCGCTTCGGGCCGCCGGAATTCTTCGCGGTGTACTTCCTCACGTTCTGCAGCTTCGTCGGCATGGGCAAGGAAGCCAAGGCCAAGATCGTGATTGCGATGTGCATGGGCTTTGCGCTGGCGGCGGTGGGCATGGATACCGTCTCGGGCACGCTGCGCATGACCTTCGGCTCCACCGAGCTGCTGCGCGGGTTTGATTTCCTGGTCGCCGTGATTGGCCTGTTCGGCATCAGCGAGATCCTGATCACGATGGAGGAGGGCGTGGCCTTCCGCGGCAAGCGCGCCAGCATCGACCTCAAGGTAGTGCTCAAGACCTGGGCCGAGCTGCCGCGCTACTGGATGACGCTGATCCGCTCGTCGGTGATTGGCTGCTGGCTGGGCGTGACGCCGGGCGGCGCCACGGCGGCGTCGTTCATGGGCTACGGCGTGGCCAAGCGCTTCTCGCGCAACCGCGAGAGCTTCGGGCGCGGCAATGTGGAAGGGGTGATCGCGCCGGAGTGCGCCGCGCACGCGGCCGGCACCAGCGCGCTGCTGCCGATGCTGGCGCTGGGCATTCCCGGCTCCGCCACGGCCGCCGTGCTGCTGGGCGGGCTGATGATCTGGGGCCTGCAGCCGGGGCCGCTGCTGTTCACCGAGCAGAAGACCTTCGTCTGGGGGCTGATCGCCAGCATGTACCTGGGCAATATCGCCGGGCTGATCGTGGTGCTCTCCACGGTGCCGCTGTTCGCGGCCATCCTGCGCATTCCGTTCGCGATCATCGCGCCGCTGATCCTCGTGGTGTGCGCCATCGGCGCGTTCACGGTGCACAACGCCATGTTCGACGTCTGGCTGATGTTGATCTTCGGCGTGATTGGCTACGTGCTGAAGAAGCTGGACTACCCGCTGGCGCCGCTGGTGCTGGCGCTGGTGCTGGGTGACCGCGCCGAGGATGCGTTCCGGCAGACCATGCTGATGTCCCAGGGCCAGCTGGACGTGTTCTGGTCCAACGGCCTGGTCGGCACGATCATGGCGCTGGCCGTGGCGGTGCTGGTGTGGCCGGTGATCGGCGGGCTGGTGGAAAAGGGCCGGCGCCGGAAGGTTCAGCCGACTTGATCGGCCAACATCGTCAGCCCACGTAGTAGAGGATGCTGACGAACTGGCAGAAGCTGCCCGCCAGGACGAAAAGGTGCCAGATGCCGTGGAAGTGGCGCACGCGTTCGTCGAACAGGAAGAAGCCGATGCCGGCGGTATAGGTGGCGCCGCCGGCCACCAGCCAGTACAGGCCGGCACGCGGCAGGGCGGCGGTGAGCGGATCGAACGCGAACAGCACCAGCCAGCCCATGATCACGTAGATCGACAGGGACAGGATGCGCGTGCGGTGGCCGATCCACAGTTCCTGGATGATGCCGATGACCGCCAGGCCCCAGTTGACGCCGAACAGCGTCCAGCCCCAGGGGCCGCGCAGCGTGACCAGCGCGAAGGGTGTGTAGCTGCCGGCGATGAGCAGGTAGATGGCGCAGTAGTCGAGCCGGCGGAAGATGTCCTTCGCCGGGCCGCGGATGCTGTGGTAGACCGTGGAGATGGTGTAGAGCAGGACCAGCGTGGTGCCGTAGACCACCGAGCTGACCACCTTCCAGGCATCGTGATGCAAGGCCGAGGAAGTGACGAGCACTGCCATGCCGGCGGCCGCCAGGACCGCCCCCGCGAGGTGGCTGTAGCCGTTGAACCGTTCGCCGCGATACATCCCCGAAGCTCCGTTTCCGCGTTGGACCAGCCGGCATTTTGGCATGGATCAACAGAAACGATGTTGCGTCGCCGCAAATCTGACTAGTTCGAAACGTGCATGTTTCTCCCCGCTCCGGCTTGCGCCAGGGGGGAGAAGCGCGTCCCTGTTACTTCATCGCCTGGAAGAACTTCAGCGTCCGGGCGTTGGCCTCTTGTGCCGCATCCGCCACGTAATGCACGCCGTCATTGCGGGCGAAGGCGTGCTGGCAGCCCGGGTAGGTGTGGATCTCCACGTGGGGGCTGTCTTCCAGCGCCTCGATGATTTTGGCGCGGGCTTCGGCCGGCACGAATTCGTCTTCCTCGGCGATATGCATCAGCAGCGGCTTGGCGATGCGGGAGGCCTCGTCCAGATGCTTGTCCATGCCGACGCCGTAGTACGACACCGCCGCATCGGCCCCGGTGCGCGTGGCGGTCAGGTAGGCCAGCAGCCCGCCCAGGCAGTAGCCCACCGTGCCCACGCCGCCGGTCACGCCCGGCTGCTGGCGCACGGCCTGGATGGTGGCGTCGATGTCCGCCACGCCCTTGTCCACGTTGAAGCCGTTGTACAACTCCAGGGCGCGCTTCCACTCCGCCTCGGTCTTGTCGGTCAGTTCCACATTGGGTTCCTGGCGCCAGTACAGGTCCGGGCAGATCGCCACGAAGCCTTCGCGCGCGAAGTTGTCGCAGGTCTCGCGCATGTCGGCGTTGATGCCGAAGATTTCCTGGATGACCACGATGGCCGTGCCGCGCGCGTTGGCGGCGTCCGGCGTGGCGAGGTAGGCGGCGAAGCTGCCGTCCGGTACGGAAAGGGTGATGCGCTGGCCCATGGTTGTCTCCGGTGTCGGGGGAATGGTCCGGAGAAGCTTAGCAAACGACTATCGTTCATGTGGCGTGAAATGTTGTGAAGCGCGCGTCCCACGGCTTGCCTTTGCCGCCGCCATCGCCTTTGATGAAACGTTTCCCCTCGGCAGTTCCCCCTCACCCCTGTCCCACCCCCTTCCAAGGAGCACGCATCATGGCTTTCGCAATCGCGCAGGACGGCACGGAGATCTATTACAAGGACTGGGGGCGCGGCCGCCCCATCGTGTTCTCGCACGGCTGGCCGCTCTGCGGCGACGCCTGGGACGCCCAGATGCTGTTCTTCGTGCAGCAGGGCTTCCGCGTGATTGCCCATGACCGCCGGGGCCATGGTCGCTCCGGGCAGCCGTCCGGGGGCAACGACATGGATACCTATGCCGATGACCTGGCCGCCGTGCTCGAGAAGGCCGACGTCGAAAAGGCCACGCTGGTCGGCCATTCCACGGGCGGCGGCGAAGTGGCGCACTACATCGGCCGCCACGGCACACGGCGCGTGGCGCAGGCGGTGCTGATCGGGGCGGTGCCGCCGATCATGCTGAAGACCGCCGCCAACCCGGGCGGGCTGCCCATCGATGTGTTCGACGGTATCCGCAAGGGCGTGGCTGACAATCGCTCCCAGTTCTACAAGGACCTGGCGGTGCCGTTCCACGGGTACAACCGGGAGGGCGCCAAGCCGTCCCAGGGCACCATCGACAGTTTCTGGGCCCAGGGCATGGCCGGCGGCATCAAGGGCCAGTACGAGTGCATCAAGCAGTTCTCGGAGGTGGACTACACCGAGGACCTGAAGAAGTTCGACATCCCCACGCTGATCCTGCACGGCGAGGACGACCAGATCGTGCCGATCGATGCCGCCGGGCGGCTGTCGGCCAAGATCGTCAAGGGTGCGGTGCTGAAGACGTATCCCGGCTTCTCGCACGGCATGTGCGTGGTCAATGCCGATGTGATCAACGCCGACCTGCTGGCCTTCGTCAAACAGTCGTCCTGATAGCAGACCCGGGGGGCAGACCGCTGAAACCATAAGAATTTTTGCGTTCATCGGTCTGAAAAGCGCTTTTTTCTGCTTCCGACAGCCACCAGACTGTCGGCAGCAGCGCGTCCCCCACCGGTTTGCCCGAGGCTCGCCCCTCCGCGCTGTCCCCTATCTATATAAGAAAGACACCGGAGACAACATGACCCCCACCTACCGCGCCGTCCGGCGCCGCCTGCTGCTGGCCGGGCTTGCCGCGCCGCTGGCCGTCTCGATGCGTAGCGCGCTGGCCGCGTGGCCGGACAAGCCGATCCGCCTGGTGGTGCCCTATCCGCCGGGCGGGGCCACCGATGTGATCGGCCGCATCATCGCCAGCAAGCTCTCCGAGGCGCTGGGCCAGCAGGTGGTGGTGGACAACCGGGGCGGCGCGGGCGGCAATATCGGCGCCGAGGCCGTCGCCAAGGCGGCGCCCGATGGCTACACGCTGCTGATGGGCGCGCTGACCTCGCACTCGACCATGGCCACGCTCGAAAAGGGCCGGCTGCGCTACGATCTGGTGAAGGATTTCGCGCCGGTGATGGTGGTGGGCTCGGTGCCGCTGGTGGTGGTGGTCAACCCCAAACTGCCGGTGCACACGCTGCAGGAGCTGATCCAGTACGGCAAGGCGCATCCGGGCAAGCTGAACTACGCGTCGTCCGGCGCCGGCGCGCCGCAGCGCATGGCCGCCGAGATCTTCCGCAAGGAGGCCGGGCTGGACATGGTGCACGTGCCCTACAAAGGCAGCGGCCCCGCGATGACCGACCTCGTGGCGGGGCAGGTGAACATGATGGTGGAAACCGCGCCGGCCTCGCTGCCGTTCATCAAGTCCGGACAATTGCGCGCGCTGGCCGTGGCCGCGCCGGCCCGGATCTCGATGCTGCCGGACGTGCCCTCCGCCACCGAGGCCGGCATGCCCGCGCTCGACGTCAGCTCCACGTTCGGCGTGCTGGCGCCCACCGGGACCCCGGCGGCCGTGGTCGAACGGCTGAACGCCGCGCTGGCCAGGATGCTCGAGGCGCCCGACGTCAAGGAGCAGTTCCTGAAGCAGGGCGTCTACGCGCTGGCGCCGACTTCGCCGGACAAGGCCGCCGAGCGCCTGCGCACCGAGGTATCGCGCTGGGAAAAGGTGATTACCGACGCCCAGATCAAATCGGATGGCTGACCGCCATCGCCGATTTCCGAATTTTTCTTGATTGTTGTTCGCACACGCCGCATCCATGACTCAGAAACCCAAGGACTCCTCCTCCCCCGCATCGACCGGATCGACGGAATCGGCCGGATCGACCGGATCGACCGGATCGACCCAGGGCCAGCCCGGCGCCACCGGCCTGCGCAAGGGCCTGACCAACTATGGCGACCAGGGCTTCTCGCTGTTCCTGCGCAAGGCGTTCATCAAGGGCTCGGGCTACACGGACAGCGCGCTCGATCGCCCGGTCATCGGCATCGCCGACACCGGGAGTGCGTACAACCCGTGCCACGGCAACATGCCGCAACTGCTGGAGGCCGTGAAGCGCGGCATCATGCTCGCCGGCGGGCTGCCGATGGCCTTCCCGACCATCTCCGTGCACGAGAGCTTTGCCGCGCCGACCAGCATGTACCTGCGCAACCTGATGTCGATGGACACCGAGGAGATGATCCGCGCCCAGCCGATGGACGCGGTGGTGCTGATTGGCGGCTGCGACAAGACCGTGCCGGCGCAGCTGATGGGCGCCGCCTCGGCCGGCGTGCCGGCGATCCAGCTGGTGACCGGGGCGATGCTGACCGGCTCGCACCGCAGCGAGCGCGTGGGCGCGTGCACGGACTGCCGCCGCTACTGGGGCAAGTTCCGCGCGGGCGAGATCGATGCCGACGAGACCGCCGACGTCAACAACCAGCTGGTGGCCAGCGTGGGCACCTGCTCGGTGATGGGCACGGCCAGCACCATGGCCTGCCTGACCGAGGCGATGGGCATGAGCCTGCCCGGCGCGGCCACGCCGCCCGCCGTCACGGCGGACCGCATCCGCATTGCCGAGCTGACCGGCGCGCGCGCGGTGCAGATGGCGCGCGAGCGGCTGACCATCGACCGCATCCTGACCCCGGCCGCGTTCGAGAACGCGATGCGGGTGCTGCTGGCCATTGGCGGGTCCACCAACGGCATCGTCCACCTGGCGGCCATCGCCGGGCGCGTGGGGCTGGACATCGACATGCAGGCGCTGGACCGCATGGGCCGCGAGACCCCGGTGCTGCTCGACCTGAAGCCGAGCGGCCAGCACTATATGGAGGACTTCCACAAGGCCGGCGGCATGGCCACGCTGCTGCGCGAGCTGAAGCCGCTGCTGCGGCTGGACGCGCTGACGGTGACCGGCCGCACGCTGGGCGAGGAGATCGAGGCCGCTGGGCCGGGCTTCGCGCAGGACGTGGTGCGCACGATGGCCGCGCCGATCTATCCGCAGGGCGGCATCGCCGTGCTGGCCGGCAACCTGGCGCCAGGCGGGGCCATCATCAAGCAGTCGGCCGCGGATGCCCGGCTGATGGAGCACGAAGGCCGTGTGGTGGTGTTCCAGGACTCGCAGGACCTGGTCGAGCGGATCGATTCGGATGACCTCGACGTGACGGCAGACGACATCCTCGTGCTGCGCAATATCGGCCCGAAGGGGGCGCCGGGCATGCCCGAGGCTGGCTATATCCCGATTCCGCGCAAGCTGGCCCGCGCCGGCGTGAAGGACATGGTGCGGATTTCGGACGGCCGCATGAGCGGCACCGCGTTCGGCACGGTGGTGCTCCATGTAACGCCCGAGGCCGCCGTGGGCGGCCCGCTGGCGCTGGTGCGCACCGGCGACCGCATCCGCCTGAGCGTGAGCCGGCGCGAGCTGAGCCTGCTGGTATCGGACGAGGAACTGGCGCAGCGGCGCGCGGCATCGGACTGGATCGAACCGAGCGCGCCGCGCGGCTACCTGAAGCTGTTCCTGCAGACGGTGACGCAGGCCGACCAGGGGGTGGATTTCGACTTCCTGCGCGCGGCGGAGACCCGTGGCAAGACGCCGGAGTAGGGCGATGTCAGGGGCGTGTCAGGGGCGTGTCAGGCCCGGGTGGTCCGGAACAGCGCGAGGGCCTCGTCGAGCAGGGCTTCGGCCAGCGAGGCGCGCGGCCCGTGCGTGGCCCAGATCAGGCCCACGCGGCGTACCGGCGCGCGGTCCGGCAGCGGCAGGCGGGCGATCTTGAGCGGGCCGTCCCACATCGGCGCCCAGTCCGGCACCAGCGCCACGCCGAGACCCTCGCTCACCAGCGCGGCGATGACCATCAGGCCATCGACCTCGAGCCGCTGGTGCGGCCGGATATCGTGGTCGCGCAGGTAGCGGTCCGCCAGCTGCCCGCCCAGTACCGAGCGGTCGTAGCGGATGAACGGCTGGGTGGCCAGCAGCGCGTGCGGGTCCTGCCCGGCCAGCGCGGCGGGTGCCACCACCACCAGCGGCTCGGCGATGAATTCGGCCCACTGGTAGCCCTTGGCCACCGCGAACTGCGGTTCCACCACGATGGCGGCATCGAGTTCGCCGCGCACGAGGCTTTCGCACAGTTCGATCGACCGGCCCGGCTTGACGAACAGGTTCACGTCCGGATGCCGCCGGTAGAGCCGGCCCAGCAGCGGCGGCACGATGCTGCCCATCGCCGTCACGAAGGAGCCGAGCCGGAATTCGCCGAGCGAGGCGTCGCCGCTGGCTACGGTGCTCATGTCGCGCACATCGCGAATCACCTGCCGCGCACGCTCGAGAATGCGGATGCCGGCCTCGGTCGGCACCACCGAGCGGCCGGCGCGCCGCACCAGCGGCACGCCAATCTCCTCCTCGAGCGCGTGCAGCCGGGCCGCGATGGCGGCCGGCGTCAGGTCGAGCCGGCGCGCCGCTTCCGCGAGCGAGCCGACATCCACCACCGTCACGAAGCTTTGGAGAAATCTGACATCCATGCCGTGATGCTAACAAATCCCATGACCTTGAAGGGGGCGCCGCTTGGGGCTACCCTGACGCTCGCTTTCCCTGACTATCCATCCAGGAGCCACCATGCCTTCCCCCGCTTTCACCGCGCTGACCGCTGACGCACGCGGCGTCTTCCCCATCGCCCCGACGCCGTTCTTCGACGATGGCACGATCGACATCGCCTCGATCGACCGCCTGACCGACTTTTACC
The DNA here is from genome assembly GCF_046535395.1 of Cupriavidus sp. SIMBA_020. NCBI lineage: Bacteria > Pseudomonadati > Pseudomonadota > Betaproteobacteria > Burkholderiales > Burkholderiaceae > Cupriavidus > Cupriavidus sp. SIMBA_020. Next base: position 86,225 of record NZ_JAWRWU010000017.1, read on the forward strand.
TGGCCTGTGGCGCCACCGGCATTACCGTGCTGGGCCAGCTGGGCGAGGCGCCCAAGCTGGAACATGCCGAATCCGTGGAGGTGGCCGCGCAGATGATCCGCCGGGCGGGGCGACTGCCGGTGGTGGTGGGGGTGTCGGCGCCAGGGTTTGCCGCCATGCGCGCGCTGACCCGCGAAGTGATGGAGCGCGGCGCGGCGGGCGTGATGATCGCCCCGCCCAACACGCTGCGCACGGATGACCAGATCGTCGGCTATTACCGCCAGGCCGTGGAGGCCATCGGCGCGGACGTGCCGTTCGTGATCCAGGACTATCCGCTGACCTTCTCGGTGCAGATGACGCCCGGCGTGATCCGCCGCATCGTGCAGGAACTGCCCTCCTGCGTGATGCTCAAGCACGAGGACTGGCCCGGGCTGGAAAAGATCTCGACGCTGCGCGGCTTCGAAAAGGATGGCTCGATGCGCCATATCTCGATCCTCTGCGGCAACAACGGCCTGTTCCTCGACTACGAGATGGAACGCGGCGCCGACGGCGCCAACACGGGCTACTGCTTCCCGGACATGCTCTGCGACGTGGTGCGCCTCTCTGCCGCCGGCCAGCGCGAGGCAGCCCACGACCTGTTCGATGCCCACCTGCCGCTGCTGCGCTACGAGCAGCAGCCCGGCGCGGGGCTGGCGGTGCGCAAGTACGTGATGATGCGGCGCGGCCTGCTGACCTCTGCCGCCCAGCGCAAGCCGGCGGCGGCGATGACGCCCACGGCCAGGTCGGAGGTCGACCACCTGCTGGTGCGCTTGGCGCGGCGCGACCCGCGCGCGGCCGCCGCGCTTGGCTGACGCCGTTTTTCTTGGGGATTCTCGGACTTGTCCTATATCGCTAAGCCGCGTTGGTTGGTAAGGTGACGAGATACTTGCCTAGCCAGGCACGCCATTCGCATTTGCATGTCGCAATCAATATGAAGCAGGATGGATTTACTTTGGGGATTCAACAATGGGAGACAGGGAAAACCTGATGCGCACGCTCGTATCGTTCGCTCTCCTGCGTGAGGGGGAACGCAAGATCTTCATCTCGCAAATGAACGAATTCCTGCTGGCCTCCCCGAAGATCCGGCAGCGCATCGTGGCGGAATGGCGCGAGCATGCCGAAGGCCACAGGAAGGCCCCCGCTGGCCGAGCAGGGGATTGCAATACATCAGGCCTCTTATGAGTCGCTATGGTATCCGGGTCATCTTTGCCGATGACCACCCTGTGCTCACGCTGGCAAACCGCCATGTCGTCGCCGCCGTTCCCACCATCACCTGCGTGGGCGACGCGCGCAATTCGACCGAACTCGTCGATCTGCTACAACGCACGCCCTGCGATGTGCTGGTCACCGACTACGCCATGCCCGGTGGCGAGTATGGCGACGGGCGTACGCTGATCTCGTTCCTCTCGCGCCGCTATCCGGCACTCAAGCTCGTGGTCATGACCATGATGGACAATCCGATGGTGTTGCGCTCGCTGTTCAGCCAGCGCATCCATTGCGTGGTCAGCAAGTCCGACGACCCGGGCCACGTGGTGCCCGCCATCCATGCCGCCCACCGCGGCGACCGCTATGTCTCGCCGCGCGTGGAGTCGTTGCTGGAGGCCTGGCCGGTCACGGAAGGCAATGGCGCGGAGACGCGCCTGAGCGGGCTCAGCCAGCGGGAACTCGAGGTGGTGCGGCTCTTCGTCTCCGGCATGACCGTCTCCGAGATCGCGGGCATCCTGCGGCGGACCAAGCAGACCATCAGCACGCAAAAGCTCAACGCGATGCGCAAGCTCGGCATCGAGCGTGACGGCGACCTGTACCGGTACGCGAACGAGGTCGGGCTCGTGGCCAGCGCGTCGGGCGCGGCCTGACGGCGGACGTCGTCAAGCCGCCAGCGCGAATCGTGTGAATGGATTGGAAAAATCGGACTAGTTCAATAGATTGCTGGGCGCGGGCTTGCTAGGCTTCGATCTCTGGGAAACGTCTTTCCAGCCTCGAACGGCGCCATGAACGAAACAGATGCAGCACGCGAGGAGGGCACGGTGTCCGCGTCCTCCGATTACAGCGACCTGGTCGCGTTGGCCATGGGTGGCGCGCAGGATGTGCGTTCGCTGCCGGATACATCGCTGGTACGGCACTCTTCCGACGCCAGCCAGCCGATCGCCGACTTGGACGCCTCCGATGTGCTTGGGCAGCTTGCTGTCGAGTACCGCGAGGCGCTGATGTCCGGCGGGCAGGAGCCGAAGCGGCTCAAGCGCCTGGGGGCCGGATGCGCATCGGGTCCGCTACCTCCCGATCCGCTGCGTCTGAATACCAGAACGACATCCGCCGTCTGCCTGTTCGACGACCTGCTGGGGCCACGCCGCATCGACCGTGTGCTGGACGGCCTCGACAGCTTTGGCGCGCAGCAACTGTTTGCGCCGCCGCCCCGGCACGAGATCCTGAGACTGTTCGCCGCCCGCAATCTGCAGACTCGTCGCACTGGCCAGTTCGCGCTGCTGGCACGCCAGGAGCACCATGCATCGAGCATGGATAGCTGGCTCACCATGCCGGAGATCGCCACGGACACGTCCGACGATACAGGAGATCGCCATGCCACCACGTGATGGCGGGTTCCGCAACGCGTACCTCCCCTCCCTGCTGGATCGCCTCCAGGACGATGCCCCGCAGCAGCGCAGCGAGCCGTCCGAGGCCTACGCCCCGGACGAACGCGGCATGCGTCGCATCATCCAGCGCGATCTGGGCCTGTTGCTGAATACCACCAACCTGAACGAGGAACTCGATGCCGAGGCGTATCCCGAGGTGGTGAATTCGGTCGTCAACTACGGCATTCCACCGCTCTCCGGCGGATTCGCCACGGAAATGACCTGGGAGCGGCTTGAGGAGCGGGTGCGTACCGCGATCGCCCGCTTCGAGCCCCGGCTGATTCCGGACACGGTGCGGCTGCGTCCGTTGCGCGACACGTCCGCACGGCGCTACAACAAGATGATGTTCGAGATCGAGGCGCTGATGCAGTGGACGCCTTATCCGCTCGAATTTCGCATCCAGAGCGTCTTCGATCTGGAGCTGAGCAAGGTCTCGCTCCAGTCAGGCCATACCCCGGGATCGGCAGGCTGACATGGATCCGAAGTTCCTCGAGTATTACAACCGCGAGCTGACCTACCTGCGCGAATCGGCAGGCGAGTTCGCCGCACAGCATCCGAAGATTGCGCGCCGGCTGGGTATGGAGGGCATCGAAGTTGCCGATCCTTATGTCGAGCGGATGATCGAGGCGTTCTGCTTCATGTCCGCACGCACGCACCTGAAGCTGGATGCGGAGTTCCCGCGCTTCACCCAGCGGCTGCTTGAAGTCGTCTATCCGAACTACGTGGCGCCCACGCCGTCGATGGCGGTGGCGCGGCTGCATCCGAGCCTGCGCGAGGGTGAGTTCAGCCAGGGCTTCAAGGTGGCGCGCCATAGCGTCATGCGCTCCGCCGTACCGCCCGGCGAACAGACCGCGTGCGAGTTCCGCACCGGCCAGGACGTGACGCTCTGGCCAATCGAGATCGCCGATGCGCGGCTGACCGCCGTACCGCCGGACCTTCCGGAAACCGGCCATCTGCTCCGCCACCGTCAGTTGCGCGGTGCGCTGCGGCTGCGCTTGCGTACGGTGGGCGATATCCGCTTCAACGAGATCAAGGGGCTGGACCAGCTACCACTCTATATCGACGGTGACGAGCGTATCGCCTCGCATCTGTTCGAGCTGATCCATGCGGGCGCCGTGGCGTCCGTGGTGCGGCCGGACGGAGTTACCGATCACCAGCGGAGCCACGTCGTGTCCAGGGCGCCGGTAGCGCTCGAAGGTTTTGAGCCGGAGCAGAGCCTGCTGCCGCTGCGCTGGAACAAGTTCAGCGGGCACAACCTGCTCCAGGAGTATTTCTCGTGCCGGCAACGCTTCTACTTCTTCGTGCTGACGGATCTGGCGAAGGGGCTATCCCGTGTGGACGGCAAGGAGGCCGAGATCGTGCTGCTGCTGGACCGCATGCCCGACGAACTCGGCGTGCATGTCGATGGCAGCCGCTTCCTGCTGTTCTGTACGCCGATCGTCAACCTGTTTCCCAGGCGCACGGACCGCGTGGAGGTGGACCGCAGCCTGACGGATTTCCATCTGGTGGTCGATCGCGCACGTCCGCGTGACTACGAGGTCTACTCGGTTTCGCGCGTCTTTGGGCAGATGGCGCAGACGTCGACGGAGATCCAGTTCAATCCCCTGTACCAGACCCTGCACAGTGACCTTGGCAACTATGGCCGGTACTTCTCGGTGCGGCGGGAACAGCGAATGCTGTCCGGCGACGCCCGCAAGTACGGCACGCGCACGGCCTATATCGGCACGGAGGTCTTCCTGTCGCTGGTGGACCAGGCCGAGGCGCCATATGCCGACGACATCCGCTACCTGTCCGTGGAGGCGTGGGTCACCAACCGCGACCTGCCGCGCCTGATGCCGCGCGGCGTAGGGGCCCATCTGACCATGCCCGATGCGGTACCGCTCGAGGCCGTCAGCCTGGTCCATGCGCCGAGCGCCCCGCGGGCGCCCTACGCGAGCGACGAAGCGGCATGGCGGCTGATCCGCCAGCTCAGTTTCAACTACATGCCGTTGTCGGAACTCGATCACGGCGAAGGTGCGCAGGCGCTTCGCAACATGCTGCGACTGTTCGTGACCCACAGCGAGCGGGAGCAGATCGCGCAGGTCGAGAGTCTGGTCGGCGCAAAGACGCAGCCCGTGGTGAGTCGCCTGCCAGGCCATGGCCTACTGGTGTACGGGCGCGGCGTGCGTTGCGAGTTGACGGTGGACGAGAGCGGATTTTCCGGGGCCAGCCCCTACCTGTTCGGCCTGATCCTGGAGCACTATCTCGCGCGCCACGTGGCGATCAACGTCTTTTCAGAAACCGAACTGCATTCGATGCAACGGGGCCTGATCACGCGCTGGGCACCCCGGATGGGAGGTCGCGGTGCCGTATAGGCCTGTGAAAGTGCCTCCGAACGCCGCGTTGCAGCCGGATGCGATGCGCGCATGGTTCGATCAGGACCGTCCATGGAGGTCAGGCTTCTTGAGCCTGATGCGCGCAATCGCCGCGCGTGACCCCAGCCGTCCCGCGCCGGGCGAAGCCGACCTGCCGTCACAGGAAACGTACCGCATTGGGCAGCGTCCAGTGCTTGCCTTTCCGCCGCGGGAGGTTGCTTCGCTCGACACGCGGCACGGCCGGCTCGACATCCGGCTGTTCGGGCTGGGTATCTGGGGCCCGCAGGGGCCGCTACCGTTGCATGCCACGGAGTTGGCCTATCACCGGTCCGTCGCGCTCCAGGACCGGACGCTCGAGCACTTCGCCGACCTGTTCCACCATCGCGCGTTGGCGCTGTTCTATCGCGCCTGGGCTGCGGGGCAGTCCACCGCCGCGCTCGATCGGCCCGACGAGGAGCGGTTCTCGTTCTACATCGCCAGCCTGATGGGCACGGACCAGGCCGAGGCACGCCAGAGCTGCCTGCCGACTCACGCGCGTTACGGCGCCTCGGCGCACATTGTGCGCGAGTCGCGCAACCCTGAGGGCCTCGCGGCCACGCTGTCGCAATACTTCGATGTGCCGATTGCCGTCGAGGAGTACGTGCCGCACTGGATCCGAGTCGATGAGACCGGCCATTGCCGACTCGGCATGCCCGGCGCCTCGTCTTTCATGGGCGAATCGGCCATGCTCGGCGAGCAGGTTGCAGACCGGCAGCACAAGTTCCGTCTTGTGATCGGCCCGCTGGATTTCTCCCGCTACCTGCGGCTCACGCCGCGTGGCGAAGATCTATGCACGCTGGTGGAATGGGTCCGTGCGTTCATCGGCTACGAGTACGACTGGGAGATCCAGTTGCTGATCAAGCCGGAGGAAGTGCCGGCACCGCGCGTGGACGGGCGTCAACGGCTTGGGCACTCGACCTGGCTGGGCGAGTGCGACCCGGCGCAACCCGTGTCCGGCATGGTCTTCGAGCCGGAGATCTACGCGGCATGACCGAGAACTTCCCCATGACAATGCATAACCTGGCACCTGCCGAAACGTCGCGCTACGACGACCTGCTTGAACCGGCTTCGGATGCATCAGCCTGTGGTGATGACCTGGAATACGATCCGGCCTTCATCATGCTCCAGGCCGCCGTCGCCCCGTCCGCGCCCGTGCAATACGGTGACTTCGTCGAGACGCCGGCCTCTGTCAACTGGGCCGAGGCCGAGCGCGAGTGCGAGGCGCTGCTGGCGCGCACCAAGGACCTCCGGGTGGCCATCATCCTGTTGCGTGCCGCGGTGCGCCAGCGCGGCGCGGCGGGTCTGCGCGATGGGATGGTCTTCCTCCAGTCTTTGCTGGAACGATATGGCAGCGGGCTGCATCCGTTGCCGTACTTCGACGGCCAATGGGATCCCATCACGTTCGCCAATGCGCTCGCCGCGCTCGCGGATGCGGAAGGCGCGCTGGCCGATGTCCGCGAGATTCCGCTACCCAAGGCGGCCGGCGCGCAGTTGCAGTTGCGCGATATCGAAAAAGCACTTGCGCTGCCGCGTCAGAAGGATGCGCTGTCGCCCGAAAGTGTGACGCGCATGCTCAAGGAACTGGCTGCGCGCGGCGAAGCGGTCGTGCTCGCGCTCGGCGAAGCCCATGCCCGGTTGGCACAGATCGCCGCATGGGCAGAGAGCGGGCTCAAGGCCGACGCGCCCAACCTCGACCCCCTTTCCCGGTTGCTGCAGCCATTCAGCGAGATTGAGCGCCTGGTGGAGGCTGTGCCACCAGCACAGTCGACGGCACCCGTCGCCGAGACGCGGGCTGGGCGATCCAGCGCTATCGCGCCCTCAACCGCGACGGACATTCCCAAGCCCATCGAGTATGCGACGACGACGGCTGCGCCGCACACACCGCCCCCCCCCGCCCTGACGATGGACCGCTGGACCGCCCTCGCCACGATGCGGCAAGTGCGGGAGTGGTTTGAAGACAACGAGCCCAGCAGCCCGGTGACCGTGATGCTGCGCGAGGCGGAGCGCATGGTTGGCAAGCGATTCTCCGAACTCGCACAGAGCATCCCACTTGAACTGCTGTCCAAGTGGGATGCCGTGGACAACTGAATGGCTCCAATTGGCACGCCCATTAACGCATCGGACGACACGCCGGCCAGCCGGCGGTGTCGCCCGCAATCTCGATAGGTACTGTGATGAAAGGCTATACCAAGGGTTTCGCCGTGCTGCTGGGGCTTGGACTGCTGTTGCCGGCGGCGGGCGCGATGGCGGCCTGCAGCCAGGTGACGCAGGCGGACATCGACGAGTGGACCGTGAAGGGGCTTCCGAATATCGACGTCATTCAGAAGGAGATCAGCTTCCATGTGACCTTCCCGTCGACCATCGATGTCCAGCCTGACCTTCCGGTTGGCGAGACGTTTGGCAGCGGGGCGTCCCCGAGCTTGGGAAGCAGCACCGCCCTGTTGAACTGTGACTGGCGCACCGGCGGGCAGGTTCGCTATGCGTTCGTGAGTCCGAAACAGGGCACCGCATTTCCGGGGGTGGTGGAATCCGGCATGAAGGGTATCGGCATGCGCCTCAGCTACGTCCGAGGCTCCGGGACGGTCAGCACATTTCCCTTCATCGTGAACTTCGGGCCGGCGGAGCCCAATCAACCGTACTTTCCCGGCTTCCGCTCGGGGCTGCGGATGGTGATCGATTTTGTGAAGACCGGAGAGATGGACGTTTCGTCGACGTTCGGCGCCGGGGATATCGCCACGGCCATGGGCGATGGCGCGGGCGGACCGGTCATCCGGATCACCACCGGCAGTACGCGGATCAACGTGTTGCCCAGTTGTAGCCCAAGCACACCGACCCGGAACATCGACTTCGGTACGTTTGGCGCCAACAGTGTCTCGCAGACCGTGGGGCCTACGCGACCCATCAACTTTGAAGTGACCTGTATCGGCCCTGCGTCCCCGAGCTCGATCACGGCCAAGCTTACTGGCACGCCGGACACGGAAAATCCCTCGCTGCTCAGGAATACAGGCGCGCAGCACCTTGGCATCAGGGTCAAGGATCGAGATAGCGATACCGTACTCAGGCCCAACGACAACGCCAGCGTCATTACCAAGCCCGGCAACAGCAAGCTGTTCACATACAACCTTGATGCCACCGTGCTACGCACCGGGACGCAGACCCCGACCGCCGGTCTGATCAATGCCACAGCCGTATTCACCATGGCGGTCAACTGAAGGCGACGGTGGCTGGCAACGTGATGGCCGAGAGAATCTTCGTGCAGATGGCAAGCTATCGGGATCCCCAACTGATCCCGACCTTGCACAGCCTGGTCAGGCAGGCCTCCCGGCCGGATCGGCTGCGCGTGGTGGTGTGCTGGCAGCACGGCCTCGACGAGATGATCGGCATGTTCTTCGCACATGGCTTCTCGCATTGGCAAGTGGTGATGCGCGCCGGGCGCACCGTGCATCGGCTGGTGCTGGCGGAAGCGACGGTCGAACTGATCGATGTGCCCGCGATGGAAAGCCAGGGCGCCTGCTGGGCGCGGAACCTGATCCAGCAGCAGTACGCTGGCGAAGACTATACCTTGCAGATCGACTCCCACCATCGCTTCGTCCACGGCTGGGACGGGATGGCCATCGAGATGCTCGAGTCGCTGCGCGACGAAAGCGCGAGGCCTGTGCTGACGGCCTACCTGCCGGCCTTCGAGCCACGGGGCGAAGACCCGTCGTGCCGAGGCGAGCATCCGACCTTCCTCATCTTCGACCGGTTCATTGCAGCCGGGGCGCTGCTTGTGGCGTCGCGCCGGATTCCGGGTTGGGAGGCGCTGGAAAAGCCGCTCAGAGCCCGCTTCTATAGCGGGCACTTTGCCTTCGCCGATGGCCATTTCGCGACGAATGTCCAGCACGATCCCGAGTATTTCTTTCACGGCGAGGAAATCTCGATTGCCGTGCGGGCCTTTACCCATGGATATGACCTGTACCACCCGCATCGTGTGCTGGCCTGGCATGAGTACACGCGCGACTATCGCGCCAAGGTGTGGGATGACCACACCCCCGAAAATCGGGCCCGCGGCCTGGTGAAGATGGTCTGGTTCGAGCGCGACCGGCTGTCGCAGGAGCGTAATCGCGCCCTGCTTGGTGTGGATGATGTGAGTGCTGCGGGCGTCGATTTCGGTCCGTATGGACTCGGTCAGGTACGCACGCTGGCCGAGTACGAAACCTATGCGGGTGTCAGCTTCGCGCGGCGCGCGGCCACGCCGGAAGCGCTGCGCGGGGATCTCCCCACGGCCGGCACAGACCATCCCGAGACCGCGCTCGCACGCCTGCGACGCTCCCAAGACGTGGCTGTTGAGCTTTATCTCGGCGACCTCGATAGCCTGTCTGGCGTTAGTCACATCGCGTTCACGGTTCTTGCGGCGGATGGTGGCACGCTTCATGAAGAGCTTCAGCCCGCCAATGGGATGACGCGGATCCTCGCTGAGCACAACGGCTGGCTGTGCCGGCGACTCATCTTCCAATGCGGCGCGGATGACATTCCGATCCGCTTCATCGCCAGATTCGTCAATGTGGACGACGTCACCGTGCACGAACTGGCGCGCGATGTGCCCCCCTACGGCACCCCTATCTCGCCTTGAACGCCGCCCACCGGCGGACCCATTCCCCTCCCGGCATCTCTGTTACACCATGACCACATCCAGAAAGACCTTGTTCGGCAAACTCGGCGAGACGCTGTTTCGCAGCATCGAATCGGCCACGACGTTCTGCAAGCTCCGCGGCAACCCTTACGTCGAGTTGGCGCACTGGCTGCACCAGATCCTCGCGCTGCCCGACAGTGACATGCATCGCATCTGCCGCCACGGTGGCGTGGACCGCGAGAAGCTCGATGCGGATCTGGTTCGAGCACTCGCTGCGTTGCCTGCCGGCGCCAGCTCGATCAGCGACTTCTCGAACCACATCGACATCGCCATCGAGCGCGCCTGGGTGGTTGCGACACTAGAGTTCCGCGACCCGCGCGTGCGCGGCGCCTGGCTCATGGCGGCCCTGCTGAAATCGCCCGAGCTGCGGCGCGTACTCCTGTCGATTTCCCCCGAGTTCGCGAAGATCGGCGTGACGGATCTGAATGCCATGCTGCCGGCCTGGATCATCGATTCGCCTGAGGAGGGGGATCAAGCCTACGAGAGCTCCGATTTCCCGGCCGCGATGCCCGGCGTGGCGTCCGGCGCCATGGGAGACGCCGCGGTGGCCGGTTCCCCGCTTGAGCAGTACTGCGTAGACCTGACTGCCCGCGCGCGTGCCGGTGGGGTCGATCCTGTGGTCGGCCGGGAACTGGAGATCCGCACGATGATCGACGTTCTGGTTCGCCGCCGGCAGAACAATCCCCTGCTGACGGGGGAGGCGGGCGTCGGCAAGACTGCCGTCGTGGAAGGGCTGGCGTTGGCCATCGCCCGGGGCGATGTGCCGTCGAAGCTGGCCGACGCAAAGCTCCTGAGCCTGGACGTTGGCGCGCTGTTGGCGGGCGCGAGCATGAAGGGCGAATTCGAGGCGCGCCTCAAAGGCGTGCTGGCCGCGGCGGAAGCGAGTGCGGGAACCGCAATCCTGTTTGTGGACGAGATCCACACGCTGATCGGCGCGGGCGGGCAGGCCGGCACCGGCGATGCCGCGAACCTGCTCAAGCCGGCCCTTGCGCGCGGTACGATCCGCACGATAGGCGCAACGACATGGGCCGAGTACAAGCGCCATATCGAGAAAGACCCGGCGCTGACGCGCCGCTTCCAGGTGCTGCAGGTCCATGAGCCGCAGGAGCAGGCGGCCATCGATATGGTGCGCGGGCTGGTGAAGACGTTCTCGCGTCACCACGGCGTGGTGGTCCTCGATGCGGCGATCCGCGCCGCGGTGGCGTTGTCACATCGTTACATTCCGTCCCGCCAACTGCCCGACAAGGCCATCAGCCTGCTCGACACGGCCTGCGCCCGGGTCGGCCTGTCCCAACAAACGCGACCACGGGAGTTGCAGGACGTGCAGCAGCAGTTGCTGGCGGCGCGCGCCGAGCTGGATCTGCTGGAAAGTGAAGCGCGCATCGGGCTCGAAGTCGACAGGAATCTGGAAGACGTGCGGGCCCGCATCGACGGATTGGAGGGTGAGGAAGCGGCCGTCACCGCAAGGTGGGAGGCCCAGCGCGAGGCGGCGCAGGCATTGCTGTCCGCGCGCGAACGCATGGAACGCCGTGCAGGCGTGGACGCCGAGCCTGATGGCGACTCCGAGCCGCCACCCTCCATGGAGGCGCTCCGCGAGCTCGAAGCGAGTATGACGGCACTTCAGGGTGAGGCGCCGCTTGTGTTTGCCGAAGTCAACGAGGCAATTGTGGCCGAGGTCGTCTCCGACTGGACGGGCATCCCCGCCGGCCGCATGCTGACCAATCAGGTCGCCGCTGTGCAGGCCCTCCCGTCCACACTCGCCAATCGGGTAATGGGGCAGGAAAATGCCCTGCATCGAATCAGCGAGCGGGTGCAGACCGCGCGCGCCGGGCTGACAGATCCGGGGAAGCCGCTCGGCGTATTCCTGCTGGTTGGCCCGTCCGGGGTGGGCAAGACCGAGACGGCGCTGGCGCTGGCGGAGGCCCTCTATGGCGGCGAGCAGAACCTGATCACGATCAACATGAGCGAGTATCAGGAGGCGCACACCGTCTCCGGGCTCAAGGGCGCGCCGCCCGGATATGTTGGCTATGGCGAAGGTGGCGTGCTGACCGAAGCGGTGCGGCGCCGTCCCTACTCGGTAGTTCTGCTCGATGAAGTGGAGAAGGCGCATCGCGACGTCCACGAGATGTTCTTCCAGGTATTCGACAAGGGATACATGGAGGATGGCGATGGCCGCTACATCGACTTCAAGAATACGGCGATTCTCCTGACCAGCAACGTCGGCGCCGAGCTGATCTCCCATTTTCATACCGATACCTCGGATGCACCGGAACCCGATGCGCTGCGCGATGCGCTGATGCCGGCGCTGCTGAGTGCCTTTCCGGCGGCCTTCCTGGGCCGCGTGACCGTAGTGCCGTACCGCCCACTGGCGCATGCCTCGCTGTCGAACATCGTACGCCTGCACCTCGACCGCGTTGTGCAGCGCATGCAGGACCATCACGACATCGCGGTGGGCTACAGCCAGGCGGTGGTCGACTACGTGATCGACCGTTGCCTTGTACAGGAGACGGGTGCGCGCGCGCTGATCGGCTTTATTGACCAGCACATCCTGCCGAGATTGTCGGCGCTCTGGCTGGAATCCGTTGCCTCGCGATCTGTCCTGACGCATATCGACGTCGATATCGACGACGCCAGGTTGACCCCTGCGACGGCACTTTGCCTGCACGTGCGCCAGGCAGAAATTCTGTCGCAGAACTAACGGGAACTTTCGAACGCGTCATATATGCGTCGGGAATGCCGGCTTGTACGATGGTCTCGTCGTGAAGTGAGGCGGGATCCGAGTTAGGCCAACGCCGTTTTGCAGCAACAGCGGAAGGACTGAATCCGCATTCTTAATGGAAGGACGTTTCATGAACAAGCAAGTACTCCAGGGTGCCGTCGCCGCTTTGGTCGCTATGGGCGCGGCATCGAACGCCATGGCACAGGCCGTCGTCTCGCAGGGCCAGGTCAATTTCAATGGCCGGTTGACGGGGCAAACCTGCTCGGTCACCGCCGGTGATCGCAACCAGACCGTGACATTGCCGACCGTCGCGATTTCCAGCCTGACGGCGAAGGGCCATACCGCCGGTTCGAAGCCGTTCAGCATCGGTATCGAGAACTGCCCGGTCGGGGTCAACAGCGTGTCGGCGCACTGGGAGATCACGAACCTTAATCCAGAAACCGGGAACGCCCGCAACCTCGCAACGACGACTCCCGCAGGCAGCGTCGAAGTGCAATTGCTGGACCACGACGGCTCGGTGCTGCGTCTGGGCGACAGCGGCAAGCCCATTCAGGTGACGCGGACGGCCGCGGACGCTGTCGGTACCGCAACGCTGCACTACGGCGGCCGCTACTACGCCACCGGTGCAACTTCCGCTGGCATGGTGTCGACCACCGCGAACTTTACCCTGGCTTACAACTAAGGCACGCGGAAGATTGGCTGGGCCCGTTCGCGGGCTAGCCAATCAGGCGCCTGGAGATCAACGATGCATGCCTGGAGATGGCTCTCCTTCCTGTTTGCGGCGACAGTGGGGCTGGCATCAATGTCGGCCCAGGCCGCGATCGTCATTACCGGTACCCGGGTCATCTATCCCGAGAAGAGTCGGCAAGTTTCCGTGCGGCTCAACAATGTCGAGGACACACCAGTCTTGGTGCAGGCATGGATTGACGATGGTGACACTTCGGTTCCGGTCGAGAAGATCAATGTGCCGTTCGTCATCACGCCGCCGGTCTTCCGCGCAGAAGGTGGAAAAGGCCAGACGCTGCGGGTGAAGTTCACCGGCAAGACAATGCCTGCGGACCGCGAGACGGTCTACTGGCTCAACATCCTCGAGATTCCGCCAAAGCCGGTGGATGCGGATAGCCGGAACATGCTCCAGCTGGCGTTTGGCACGCGTATCAAGCTGTTCTATCGCCCCGCCGCGTTGCGCGACGACCCGTCCGCCGGGCGTGCCGGATTGACCTGGACGGCTGCACGGAACGCAGAAGGCAAGCAGGTGCTGCGTGTTGGCAATCCAACTGGCTATTACGTGTCACTCGACAGCGTGTCAGTCAAAGCTGGCACCACCGACATTGGCTACCAGCCCAAGATGGTCCCTCCATTTGGCAGCGCGGAGCTACCACAAGTCGGCGATCGCAATGTCTCCCCGCCAAGCGGTACGGCAATCGCCTACACCCTGCTCAACGACTTCGGCGCGACCGTCGAAGACGCCGCCATAGTCCAGTAACGCCAGCAGCCAACGCTAGCGCTTCCCGTAGTCGCCGTCAGCCGGTGATCCTGCCGCTGAGAAGGCGTGATCACATCAAAGCAAGGCGAAATGTTTCTATGAGTACGAGGCATCGTTTGGCTGTGCGCCCGTTGGCACGGACGGTGATGGTCCTTAGCGCATTCGGGTGCTACGGACTGAATGCAGAGGCGGTCCAATCGAAGCCAGGTGACGTACCGATCGAGGAGATCGAAACGCTCATGACGGCACCGCGGGAGCGAAGCACGCGGCGTCACCGCCCCAAGCTTGCCGCGGTCCAATTCAATCCGGCGTTCCTGAACGGCCAAGTGGTCAGCATTTCGCGCTTCACGAACGGCAACCCCGTGCCAGCGGGCGTCTACGACGTGGATCTGTCGCTCAATGGCAAAGCGCAGGGGCAGCGCGAAGTCCAGTTTGTCGCCATGGCAGACAGCGATGTGGCGGAGCCATGCTTCACCATCGCGGCGCTGCGTGGTCTGGGCGTCGATGTTGACAAGGCACTCCGATCCCGCGTGGAGTCCGCCGGCGCCGTAACCGGTGATGCAACGGGAGCCGCAGCCTTCTACGACGACGGCCAATGTGTCCGACTCGCAGACCTCGTTCCCGATGCACGGGCCGAATTCGACCTCGCGGAATTGCAACTCGACATCACCGTCCCCCAGGCAAGCATAGTGCAAACGCCGTACGGCTATGTGAGCCCTGCTTTGTGGGACGCCGGCATCAAAGCGGGTCTGCTCCAGTACAACTTCACGACATACAGCGCCAATCAATCTGGCGCCGACGTGAGCAGTGCATATCTCGGCCTGCAACTCGGCTTGAATCTGGGCCAATGGCGCTTTCGCCAGCGCTCCACGCTTGACTGGAACAGCAACGTGGGCGGCATGCGATGGAACAATCTGGCAACGTATGTCGAGCGAGATCTCACGTCCTGGCGAAGCCGCCTGACGTTCGGTGACAGCTTCACGACTGGTGAGGTCTTCGATTCGTTCAGTGTAAGAGGCGTTCAGATATCCAGTGAAGACCGGATGCTGCCCGACTCGATGCGCGCCTACGCACCTATCGTACGTGGCGTGGCGGAAAGCAACGCGCGCGTGATCGTCCGCCAGAACAACGACATCCTCTACGAGACCAGCGTTCCACCCGGTCCGTTCGAACTGGGCGATCTGCCGGCGATCGGCTACGGCGGCGATCTGCGCGTGACGGTGGAAGAAGCGGACGGACGCCGGCAAACCTTTCTGGTGCCGTTTGCCGCCGTGCCGAATCTGCTCCGCCCCGGCTTCACGAGGTTCAACGTGTCCGCAGGTCAGTACCGCGATCAGCTCGTTCAGCATGAGCCGTGGGTGGTGCAGGCGACGATCCAGCGTGGTCTGAGCAACATGCTGACTGGTTACACGGGTGTCCTGACATCCGAGGGGTATAGCTCGGGCCTGCTTGGCCTTGCCGTCAATACGCCGGTCGGGGCAGTCTCCGCCGATGTAACGATGGCGCGCACGGACCTGGCGAGCAGTTCGCATACCGGCAGCAGTTGGCGCGTGAGCTACAGCAAGCGCATTCCCGCAATCGAAACGAACCTGCTGCTGGGTGCCTATCGATACTCGACAGATGGCTTCTACAGCCTGCGCGACGCGATCTATGCGCGGAATGTGGGGAATCCGGGCGGCAACCTGATGAGCTACCGCACGCGCAATCGCTTGCAACTCAGCATCAACCAGCCACTCGGCACGATGGGTTCCATGTATCTCTCGGGCAGCACGCAGGACTACTGGGATGGCGGTCGCGGAAGGGATACCCAGTATCAGGCTGGCTTCACCGGGGGAGTCGGGAGAGTGGCGTACACGATCTACGCCCAGCAGTCATTCGACCAGAATCGCTCAAAACATACCCAGTTCGGTGTGAACCTGACCATTTCCCTCGGCCGTAACTCTGCGGTGGAGCGCGGTCCCTTCGACTCTCTGTCGACGAACGTCACGGTGGACACCCACGGCGACAGCGCGTTCCAGGCCAGCCTCAACGGCGCCACCGCGGGCGAAGCGCCCATTTCCTACGGCATGAATGTCCAACGCACGTCGAACTCGGGTGACCACACGAACCAGCTCGGTGGCAACGCCACCTATCGTGCGCGTTATGGCACATACGCCGCGAACGCCTCCCTCGGAAACCGGGGTCGCCAGATCGGCTTGAACGCGGACGGCAGCATCGTCGCGCACGCAGGCGGCATCACCTTGGGGCCGCCACTCGGCCAGGCCGCCGCCCTTGTCGAAGCCAAGGGCGCAGAGGGCGGGCGCATCGTCAATGGACAAGGCGCGCGCATCGACGGAAATGGCTACGCTTTGCTGCCTTCGTTGACGCCCTACCGCGTGAACCGGGTGGCGATTGATCCGACCGACCTGCCAGACGACGTTGAACTGGAGACTTCCAGCGACCAAGTCGTGCCGCGCCTCAACGCCCTTGTGCTCGTGAAGATGCCAACCGTCACCGGAAAAGCCGCGCTGGTGGCCATGCATGACCACGCAGGCGAGCCCCTGCCGCTAGGCACGGCCTTGTTCTCCGCCGATGGCAAGTCGATGGGTATCGTCGGGCAGGGCGGCCTGGCGTTCCTGCGCGGCCTGGAGGGCAGCGGCGCACTGCGTGCGCAGTGGGGCGAGTCGACGGCCGAGTCATGCGAACTGCCGTACGCAATGCCCGCTGGAGCGAGCGTGGATGGCGGAACAGACCCGGGAGCGCGCCTGACACTACGTTGCGAAGCGGCGGCCAGTTGAAGTGGAATCGATGTGAGCGGAGACCCCAAAGAATGAAGATGCACGCTAAGTTGCCCGTCATACAGCAAGCGAGGCCGTTACCACGGACGCTTCAGGCGCTCTTGGCCGTCGGCCTGACCATGCTGTGTGCCTCCGCCTTTGCAGACGGCAGCAAACCATCCGTCGCGTTGAACTTCACGGGGAAGTACGTCACGCAAACCTGCCGCCACTCAGGGTCGCCCCAACTAGAGGTCAGCCTGCCAACGATCCCAACAGGCGCTTTGAAGAAAGCCGGAGACACAGCGGGCGACACCATGTTCACGATCAATCTGGTGTGCGAGGGTGGTCAAGAGCCCGTGGCAGTCTTGTTCCTCACCAATAGAAGGGTCGACGGGCGGTTGAGATCCGTTGGCACCGCGCAGAACGTCCAGGTCCAATTGCTCAAGGCGGACGGGACACCAATCGTGGTGGGCGATCACTCCACGACGCCGATGTTTCCGATGTCGCCGACAGGATTAATGTCGCTCTCATTCGTTGGGCGGTACTACGCGACGGGACCCACCACCCCGGGGTCGGTCATGGCCGACACCTGGTTCTTCATTGAGGTGCGCTGACGCTAGCTCAGAAACTTCCGACAAGACCCGGAACTTTCGAACGTTTCCTATATCGCGGCCCCGCTTCGAGACCTACCATGCTTCTCGCAGGCCCATGCGGCGGAGCTCGGGTCCGCGGATCTCACGGCAAGTCCCACATCACCACGCATTCGACGGAGTATCCCATGTCAGCATCCAACAGTTCACAGAAGTTCATCGCGAGGAACCGCGCGCCACGTGTGCAGATCGAGTACGACGTCGAGATCTACGGCTCGGAAAAAAAGATCGAACTGCCATTCGTGATGGGTGTGCTTGCCGATCTTTCCGGTACGCAGGTGGATCCGCTGCCGCCGGTGGCGGATCGAAAATTCTTCAACATCGATGTCGACAACTTCGACGAGCGCATGAAGGCGATGAAGCCGCGTGTGGCGTTCCCGGTGGCCAACACGCTGTCGGACGAGGGCCAGTTGATGGTGGACATGACCTTCGAGAGCATCGACGACTTCTCGCCTGCCGCCATCGCCCGCAAGGTCGATGTCCTCGCCAAGCTGCTCGAGGCCCGTACGCAGCTCGCCAATCTTCAAACCTACATGGACGGCAAGTCCGGCGCCGAAAGCCTGGTTGCACAGGTGCTCAAGGACCCGGCGCTGCTGAATGCACTGGCCAAGGCACCTCGCCCCGAGGCGGCGAAGGACGCGGACGACCAGGCCCAGGCGCAGTAAGGACAGCAACCGAAACCGAGTACAAGACATGGCAGACATGGCAACACGTGACACGCAATACAAGGCCGCGACAGCGCAGACGCTCGACCGGAAATCCGACTTCAATGCGCTGCTGACCAAGGAATTCAAGCCGAAGACCGAGCAGGCGCGAGAGGCTGTCGAGAACGCGGTCAAGACACTCGCGGAGCAGGCGCTGGCTAATGCGGTGACGATGTCCGACGATGCTTACAAGAGCATTGAGGCCATCATCGGCGAGATCGACCGCAAGCTATCGGAGCAGATCAACCTCATCCTGCATCACGAGGACTTCCAGAAGCTGGAAAGCGCGTGGCGCGGGCTGCACCACCTGGTCACCAACACAGAGACCGACGAGAAGCTCCGTATCCGCTTCATGGATATCTCGAAGGACGAACTGCGCCGCACCATGAAGCGCTTCAAGGGCGTGGCGTGGGATCAGAGCTCTCTGTTCAAGCAGATCTACGAGGAGGAGTACGGTCAACTTGGCGGCGAGCCTTATGGCTGCCTGGTGGCCGACTATTACTTTGATCACACGCCGGCAGACGTGGACCTGCTCGGCTCGATGGCAAAGGTGGCTGCCGCCGCGCACGCGCCGTTCATTAGCGGCGCGTCCCCATCCGTGCTGCAGATGGATTCCTGGCAGGAGCTCGCCAATCCGCGGGATCTGACCAAGATCTTCACGCAGAACCTCGAGTATGCGCCGTGGAACTCACTGCGGTCGTCGGAGGATTCGCGCTACATCGGCCTGGCCATGCCGCGTTTCTTGTCCCGTCTGCCGTATGGCGTGCGCACCAACCCGGTGGATGAGTTCGATTTCGAGGAAGAGACCGACGGTTCCGATCACCAGAAGTACGCGTGGTCGAACGCCGCCTACGCGATGGCGGTGAACATCAACCGCTCGTTCAAGCGCTACGGTTGGTGCACTTTGATTCGCGGCGTCGAAAGTGGCGGCGTAGTCGAGAACCTGCCCTGCCATACCTTCCCGACCGACGATGGCGGTGTGGACATGAAGTGCCCGACCGAGATCGCCATTTCGGACCGCCGCGAGGCCGAGCTGTCGAAGAACGGATTCATGCCGCTGATCCACCGCAAGAACACCGACTACGCGGCGTTCATCGGTGCACAGTCGCTGCAGAAGCCCGCCGAGTACTACGATCCGGACGCCACGGCCAACGCCAACCTGTCGGCACGTCTGCCCTACCTGTTCGCTTGCTCGCGCTTTGCCCATCACCTCAAGTGCATCGTGCGCGACAAGATCGGCTCCTTCAAGGAGCGCGACGAAATGGAACAGTGGCTCAACGAATGGATCATGAACTACGTCGACGCTGACCCGACGAACTCGAGCCAGGAAACCAAGGCGCGCCGCCCGCTGGCCGCTGCGGAGGTAGTGGTCGAGGACGTCGAGGGTAACCCCGGCTACTACCAGGCCAAGTTCTTCCTGCGTCCGCATTTCCAGCTCGAAGGCCTGACGGTATCGCTGCGACTGGTAGCCAAGCTGCCGCTGGTAAAGGCAGCCGCCTGAGCATCGTGGCGCGGCGGAAGTCGTGCCTGCGATCTCGATTCCGAGTCACGGCGGGGGCTCGTCAAACAAGCCCGCCATCGGCAAGTCATATCTACTGAACAAGGAAATTCTCACTATGGCACAAGACATCTTCCTGAAGATCACCGGCATCGATGGCGAGTCCGAGGATAGCGTTCACAAGAGCGAGATCGAGGTGTTGAGCTGGTCGTGGAACGTCAGCCAGCAATCCAACATGCACGCCGGATCTGGCGGCGGCGCTGGCAAGGCCACTGTCGATGATCTGCAGTTCGAACACTATATCGACCGTGCCAGCCCGAATCTCGTGCAGTACTGCCTGCTGGGCAAGCATATCGACGAGGCTCGCCTGGTGGTCCGCAAGGCCGGCGGCAGCCCGCTCGAGTACATCAAGTTCACGATGCATGACCTGCTGGTCACGCAGGTGAGCCCCTCTGGCCTCAGCTCGGACGAAGCACGTCCGCGTGAAATCGTGCGTCTGTCGTTCTCGCGCCTGAAGCAGGAATACGTGGTGCAGAACGCGCAAGGCGGCAGCGGCGGTGTGATCACCGCGACGTTCGACGTCAAGAAGAACACCGCCTGAGTCTCCTGGTTGTCGTGCAATCCGGTTGCGATTCGGCGGCCGGGTTGCCCTGTGCGCAGCCAAACCGAATCGAACATGTTCATGCGCTTTGATCTGACTCCCACCGGAATGGCAGGCACTCGCGCCACTCGGTGGATGGCGATTGGGTGGTTGCTGCTGACGGCATGCCTGGTCTTGCAAGGATGCAGCACTGCACCGACGCGCAAGGAGGTGTCGAAGTTGAAGCTCCATATCGAGACGAGCGGGCACCTGAACAGCGATGAACAGGGTCGCGCAGCGCCGGTCGTGGTGCGCGTCTACGAGCTCAAGTCTGCTGCGGCGTTTGATAACGCCGACTTCTTCACGCTTCAGAACGAGGACAGGAAGGTGCTAGCTGCTGACCTGCTTGCCGTCGACGAGTTCATCTTGCGACCCGGCACCGGCGAACGTATCGAACGCAAGTCCAACCCGGCCACAACCGCAATCGGCGTGCTGGTTGGCTATCGCGACCTGGGCAAATCCGTGTGGCGCGCGACGTGGCGACTGCCCGAAGCGCCGGACGCGGCCTGGTACCGCGCAGTGGTGCCCGACAGGACTATCGCCCTGAAGATCGAGGCACGCGATCAAGCTGTTTCGATTACTGAGGTCAACTGATTGCCATGAGCTACCACAATAAGATTGTCTGGAGTGAAGGGCTATTCCTGCGCCCTCAGCTGTTTCAGCAACAAGAGCGCTATCTTGAATATGTTGCACAGCGATGTGTGACAACGCTTAGTCCGTTCTCATGGGGATTCAGCCAGTACGAGATCGATCAGAGCGCTTTGTCCTTCGGCAAGGTGGCGATCAAGCGTGGATCGGGCATCTTTCCCGATGGCACACCGTTCGACACGCCAACTGAGGCGCCGCCGCCACCACCGCTGACGATCACGCCCGAGCATCTCGGCCAATTGATTTACCTTGCTGTGCCGCTACGCCTTGCCAACACCGAGGAAACGATCTTCGAGGAGCAGGCCGGGTCGCTGGCGCGGTATCTCGCCTTCGACGAGGCACTGCGGGACGCAAACGCGATCGGACAAGGTCCGAAGCCGGTCCAGATGGCTAACCTGCGGCTGCGGCTGTTGCCTGAAAAGGAACTGAGCCAGTCCTGGATCGGCATCGCCGTGGCACGCGTCCAGAGCCTGCAGCCAGACGGGTCTGTCGTCCTTCATGAGCGGGATCATATTCCTCCGGTGGTGCACTTTGGCGCCAACGCCTTGCTGCGGGAATGGGTGACGCAGTTGCACGGACTGGCGAAGCTGCGTGCCGACGCGTTGGCGAATCGTCTTTCGGGCAGCCATGGGCGCAGCGGAGCCGTTGCCGAAGTTGCCGACTATCTGCTGCTCCAGGTTCTCAACCGGCATGAACCCCTGCTCGAGCACATCGGGCAGATTGGCGAGACCTCGCCCGTCGAACTCTACCGCGCGCTGCTCTTGCTATCCGGCGACCTGGCGACCTTTGTCCGCCCCCAAACGCGGCGACCGGAGCTTGCGCCGGGCTACGACCATGCGCGTCTCTTTGAAAGCCTGTACCCACTCGTTACCGAGGTCCATTACCTGCTGAACCAGGTGCTGATCCGTGGGGCGCAGCCAATTCCGCTGGTGGAGCAGCCGCACGGCATTCGCCTCGCGACAATGCTGCCAACGGAGCTGGCCGGCTTCGAGAGCCTTGTGCTCGCAGTCGGCGCGCAGATGTCGCCCGACGTGCTGCAACAGCAGTTCGCCGCACAGGCCAAGATCAGCCAGCCTCAGCGCTTGCCGGAACTGATTCGCTCACACCTGCCCGGGCTCCAGATGCTGCCGCTGCCCGTGCCGCCGCGCCAGATTCCGTTCAATGCCAATTACGTCTATTTCGAACTGTCCCGGACCGGCGTGTTCTGGGACCAGATCGCTCAGCAGGGCGCACTGGCCATGCATATCGCCGGCAGTTTTCCCGAGCTGAAGATGGAACTGTGGGGGGTGCGTCATAAGTGAGCGCCGGGAACTTTGAATCGTCGGACGATTTCGCGTTTCTCACCGAGACCGGCGTGACGGACGTACAGACGCCATCTGGCGCGAAGGTGGCGGTCTCGCGCGAGACCATGTCGCCAACGGAAGCCGATGTGCTGTTCGCGTTCGATCCACCAGTGGACGTGGAACGACGGCTCGAGGCGGTGCGGGTCGCCAGGAATCCGCTCATGGAAGCGGCTGGCCCGCTGCTGCGTATGCTGGCCGACATGCCGGCGACGATGGCGTCGCAGGAGGAGATCCGCGCGCTGCGGCTCCTGCTGGCGCGCGAAGTGGACCGTTTCCAGACCCTTTGCGAGCGTGCCAACCTCCATTGGACGCACATGGCGGCGGTGCGTTACTGCCTCTGCACAGCGCTTGACGAGGCCGCCAACCGCACGCGATGGGGCGGCGGTGGCGCCTGGGCGCGCAACAGCCTGCTGATTGCCTTCGAAGGCGAGAACGACGGCGGTGAGAAGGTCTTTCTCCTGATCGGCCGGATGGCTGCCGATCCGCAGACCTACATCGACGTGCTCGAGATCCTGTACCGCATCCTGGGCCTGGGTTTCGAAGGCCGGTACAGCGTGATCGAGGATGGCAGGCGTCATCTGGAGCAGGTGCGGCATCGCCTTGCCGCGCTGGTCGCGGGCGCGCGCGATGCAGTGCCGGTCGAACTGTCCCCACGCTGGAAGCCCGCCGAGCCGGGCCGCCTGCGTGCGTTGCGCGGCGTGCCGCCATGGAGCCTGGCCGCCGTGGCAGCGGTGATCGTGTTCGGTTTGTTCGCCTGGTACAAGTATCAATTGCTCACAGCCGGGGGCGCGTTGCACGCGCGCATTCACAGTATTCCGCGCGGATCGGTGCAGGCGCCGGCGCGGCTCCGCCTGTCGATTCTGCTCAAGGACGAGGTGGCGCGCGGCCTCGTGAGCGTGGAGGAGGACGACCGGCACAGCCTGGTCATCTTCAAGGGCGATTCCATGTTTCCGTCCGGTAAGAGCGAAGTGCGTGCGGACATGTATCCGACCCTCGAAAAGGTGGCAAAGGAGGTGGCCCGAGTCGGCGGACAAGTCGTCATCACGGGTCATACCGATAGCCAGCCGATCCGTTCGCGGGAGTTTTCGAGCAACGAAGCGTTGTCCGAGAAGCGAGCGGCATTCGTGGCGAAGATCCTGGAGTCGGGCGGCACGCCCGCGAATCGTATCGCGGTCCATGGCCGTGGCGATGCGCAACCCGTGGCCAGCAATGGCACGGCGGAAGGACGTTCCCGCAACCGGCGCGTGGAAGTCATGGTGACGCAGTAGCGCGGACCCAACATGCATAACTTGAAGACCTTCTTCTCCCCCCTGTTCTCGAAGGCGATGCTGGCGTTCCTCGCCGTCGTGGCGCTGGGACTGGCCGTCTGGTTCCTCGGCCCCTGGCTCGCCTTCGGCGCTCATCATCCTCTTGGCGATCTGTCGCTACGCGTGACCGCCATCGTGATGCTGGTCGTGCTGTACGTTTGCTGGTTGCGGCGCTGGCCGTATAGCCCGCTCGCGGTAGCCGCGGTGTGTATGTTGCTGTGGCATCTCGGCCCGCTCCTTGCGCTCGGCGAAGTTCGTCCACTGGCTTCCTATGGTGCGCGTACCGTCTGCATTCTCCTGATCGTCATTGCCTACGGGGTATACGGTGCCTGGCGTCTGTGGCGCGCGTTGCGCAGCAACGATGCCCTCGTCAAGCGCATCTTCGCGGCGCCCGATGACGCGGCTGCTCGGCCAAGGGAAGAACTGCACGTGCTTGGCGCCATTGTCGGCAAGGCTGTCCAGCATGTCCGACGCATTCATGGGCGCGGGCTGGGCCTGAAGCGATTTTTTGAGAGTGACCGCCAACTTTACGATCTGCCGTGGTTCTTGATGCTGGGCACGCCGGAGGCGGGCAAGACCATTGCCGCTCTGAATTCCGGACTCGAGTTCCCGGAAGCAGACCAGATGAATGCGGTCTCTCTGAAGGCGCCGCAGGGCACGACCTATTGCGACTGGTGGTTCACCAACGAGGCGGTACTGATTGATGCGGCCGGCCGGTACGCCGATCATTGCGCCGGCGAGACGGATGAACCCGAGCGCAACAAGACGGAGTGGATCGGCTTCCTTGGGCTGTTGCGCAAGCACCGCCCGCGCGCGCCTGTCAATGGCGTGGTGCTGGCACTCAGCGCCTCGGAATTGCTGGGCAAGTCGCCCGACGAGCGGATCGCCCTCGCTGCGACCCTGCGCACGCGGCTGACTGAGCTGCGGCACGAGCTTGGCATCCGCTTCCCGGTGTATGTGCTCGTCACCAAGGTCGATGTGCTGCCGGGCTTCGGCGAGTACTTCCAGTCGCTGACTGCCGAAGGCCGTGCGCAGGTTTGGGGGATTGCCGTCTCTGCACCGGATGACGGTACGGTTCGCGGCGTCAATAATCTGCGCGAACAGTGCGTCGAGGAAATCGGCGTGCTCGTTGATCGCCTGGAAGCGGGCGTCAACAATCGGCTGATCGAGGAGTACGAGACCGAACGCCGCAAGCGCCTGTATGCGCTGCCGGCGGAATTCGGGTGCCTGGCTGACGTGGTGCTCGATGTGGTGTCGCTCGTGTTCATGGATTCGCGCTACGACAGCACGCAGATCGACAGCGCCTTGCGCGGCGTGTACTTCTCGAGCGCAATGCAGTCAGACGTGACGATTGCCGCCGACAAGACCACGCTGCTCCAGCGGCTGCGCGGTGGCGCCATCCGCTCCGTACCCAGCGATACCGGAGCAGAGGCCGAGACATCGGGTGCCCCTGGCGCCGAGACGTCCGGCTATCGCAGCTACTTCCTGCACAACCTGTTCCAGCAGGTGATTGTGCCGGAAGCCCACCTGGTTCGGCCGAACCTGCGCTGGGAACTCCGCTTCCGGGCGATGCGCGGGGCGAGCTATCTGGCGTCGATCGTGGTGTGTGGCTGGCTGGTCTATGCACTCATCGCGAGTTTTGAGAACAATCGCGATTACCTTACGGCCATCGACGCGAAGGTGACTGCGCTCGATGAACGGGTCAAGGGATATCGGAAGCTGCACGAGCCGGCGGCCTTGCCCGCCATGCTGAACGCGTCGGCCGAGTTGCCGCACCTCGGGCAGCTCGATCTCGCCAATCCCGGCTTCGATTACCGATACGGGCTCTATGCCGCGCCTCCGGTCATCGACGCCTCGGGGCGAACCTACGCCATCCTGTTGCGCCAGACACTACTGCCGCATGTCGTGCGGCGTCTAGAGGATTCGCTCGATGCGCGGATGGAGGCCGGCGATCCCGACGGCGTCTATAGTGCCCTGACGGCTTACCTGATGCTGTATGACAGGAAACACTTCGACGCCGCGGTGTTCAAGGCGTGGGTGCTCAAGGACTGGGAGCAGTCGGACAGCAGCAGCGCTGTGTTCGGCGAGCCCCACCGGATGCGCCAGCACCTCCAGGCCCTGTTCGATGGCGACGACCTGTCGCCGACCACGCCGCGGAACGCGTTGCTGGTGGACCGCGCACGTCGCTACCTGAGCAGCAACCCGGCACCGCGCCGGCTCTATGAGCGGGCCATGGTGGAGATGGCCAAGGAGGCGCCCGAGCCGGTCACCCTGGCGCGCGCGGCGGGGTTGCAGGCAGGATCGGTCCTGACGCTCGCGGACAGCGACCTGCTGGAGCAGGGCGTGCCCGGCCTCTACACGTATGACGGTTACCACAAGGTGTTTGCGCGGCGGCTGGCGCACTTCCTTGTCAAGGCCCAGCCTGCGGATGCCTGGATCATGGGGCGCACGGAGTTGCAGACAAAGGCCGGCTACGGCCAGGACGTCGCCACGCTGATGGCCAGTTCGCCGCTGGCCGAAGATATCCGCCGTCAATATCTGATCGACTACGCCAACTACTGGCAGCGTTTTCTGGAAAGCGTGCGGCCGGCGATGCCGGACGCAGCGGAGCAGGGCGGTTCCACAGTGCTCGATCTCCAGATCCTGCGCATCCTGTCCTCCGCGGATTCCCCGCTGGCACGGCTGGCCCGCACTGCCATACGCGAGACGTCGCTGTCGGTGGCGGACGACGAGGAGGACGGCATGGATGCCGCGCAAAAGGCTGTCACGGCGACGGGCATGTCGTCGCGGCTCCATACGGTGACGCGCGCGGCCAGTGCTGCATCCGCGCTCGGCGGCACGAATCGGCTGCGCCGCGTGGAGCGCGAACTGGTCGACAACCGCTTCGCGGCGTTGCGCGAGGTGGTTACCGGGCACGCCGATGGGGGCGCCGGCACGGCTCCCGCCAGCGCGCCGGTGGCTGCGCTCGGCTCCGGCGGCAATGCGCTCCACCTGGGCGGCATCTTGGCGCTGCTGGGCGAGCAGTACACCCGGCTCTCTGTGGCGGGTGCCGCGCTAGCGGCGAATAGCATGCCGCCGGCGGTCGACATCGGCACGATGCTGCAACTGGAAGCCGAGAAACTCCCCGCGCCGTTCCGCGCAGTGCTGGCCGGTATATCCGTTCAGGTAACGCAGAAGGTCAACGCGGGCGTTGGCACGCTTTTGGCGGCCCAGCTCGAATCATCCGTCGGTGCGGCGTGCCGCCGCGCTATCGCGGGCAAGTATCCGTTCGTGGCGGATGCGAGCCAGGATGTGGACATCGAGGACTTCCACCACATCTTTGCGGCCGATGGCCTGCTGGATGCCTTCTTCACCCGAACGCTTGCGCCGAACGTCGATACCAGTTCCCGGCCATGGCGGTACAAGGCGCTCAGTCCCGGCATGCCGCCCATCCACGGCCCAAGCCTGGAACCGTTTGAACGGGCCGCAGCTATCCGCGAGACGTTCTTCCGCGAATCGGGCGGGAAGCGGATGGCGTGGAAGGTGGATGCTCGGGTGGCCAATCTTGACCCCGAGATCCTGGAACTTTCGCTCGACATCGACGGCCAGCAGATCCGCTATGCGCATGGCCCGGTCGTGACGTTCCAACTGGGATGGCCGGGGCCACGCGGCGGGGCGGTAGCCGGGATGTCGGCCAGCCCGAAGATCCGGCCCGATACGTCGACGATCGTGACGTCCGGCCCGTGGGCCCTGTTCCGGCTGGTTGATCAAGGTCGGCCAGTTGGCACGGCCTCGGCCAGCCGCATGGTCGTGGATTTCACATTCGACGACCGCCATGCGGCACTGGAATTCGTGACGGGCGGGCACGCGAATGCGCTGTCCGGTCAGCTTCTCAGGGGCTTTTCCTGCCCGAAGGGCACGTAGCGCCGGCCATGCCGACGACGTTGGAAACAGACTGTGATTGCATAGGGAAGAGATGGCTACTGAATTCTTGAACGGCGTTGCTTCGCAGAATCGTACCGTGGCGATCCGCAGCGCGGCTATGCCCACGGTGGCCGGCTTGCCGGCCCTGGAGTTCCTGCAGGTTCATGGAACGGAGCGGCTTGGCCGACTGTTTGAGTACGAGGTCCAGCTACGCACGCCGGACGACTACCAACTGCCGCTGGCGGCGAGCGCGAACCTCGACCTGAAAGCGTTGGTTGGCAAGGAGATGACGCTCTCGATCCAGATTGATGGGAGCGGCAAGGGGCCAGGCACCCAGGTAGGGCGAGGCACTCGGGAGATCAGTGGGCTCGTTGTCTCGGCCGGTTACCTGCACCAGGAGGGACGCTATAACGTCTATCGCGTGGTGTTGCGGCCGTGGTTGTGGCTGGCCACGCTGACCAACGACTTCAAGATCTACCAGGACAAAACCGTACTCGAGATCATCGACGACGTCCTGGCCGACTATCCCTACCCGGTGGAGAAGCGGCTCGACGTGGGAAAGTATGCGCTGACGAGCGAATCCGAGCGCAATGATCCGCGCAAGTTCCAGGTCCAGTATGGCGAGACGGACTTCAACTTCATCCAGCGCCTGATGGAGGAATGGGGCATCTACTGGTTCTTCGAGCATTCGGACGGCAAGCACCGGCTTGTGTTGTGCGATCACATCGGGGCACACCGCCGCGTGCGCAGCGAGGCTTACCACCAGATCGAATATCACCCCAACGACGACAAGATCGATATCGAACACATCGCGGCGTTCTCTGTGCACGAGGCACTGCGTACCGGCCGCGTGGAAGTGGACGACTACGACTTCACGCGCTCGCGGGCAAGGCTGCTGCAAGCTAATCAGCAGCCGCGTCGCACCACATGGGCCGACCGGGACGTGTTCGAGTGGCCAAGTGACTTTACCGACGCACGACATGGCGACATGATCAGTCGTGTCCGCATGGAAGAAGCGCGCGCGGAAGGGGCGCGCGCGTTCGGCCATGGCAATGTACGCGGCGTGGCTTGCGGCGAGACCTTCGTGCTCTCCCGCCACGCGCACCGCAGCGCGAACCGCGAGTACCTCGTGGTGGAATCGAGGCTGACGCTGACAGAGATTGCCGACGAATCGGGCGCCGGCTATCAGTACCAATGTCGGAACGAGCTCGAGGTGCAGCCGACCAACGAGGTCTTCCGCATGCCCCGCACGACGGCCAAGCCCAATACGCACGGTCCGCAATCGGCGATTGTGGTCGGTCCGCCGGGCTCCACGGTCTGGACGGACGAATTCGGCCGCATCAAGGTGCGCTTCCTGTGGGACCGCTACGCCCGTAACGATGAGTCGGACTCCTGCTGGGTGCGTGTGGTGCAGGCCTGGGCTGGCGCCAAGTTCGGCAGCATCTATATCCCGCGCGTTGGCCATGAGGTAATCATCAACTTCATGAACGGCGACCCGGATCGGCCACTGGTCACCGGCAGCCTCTATAACAATGCGACGCAGCCGCCCTGGGACCTGCCTGCCAGCGCTACCAAGAGCGGCTTCAAAAGCCAGACGCCGGGTGGCGGGCCGGACAACTACAACGGCGTCCGGTTCGAGGACAAGGCCGGCATGGAGGAGTTCTACCAGCAGGCCGAGCGCGATATGGTCAGCCTGACCAAGCGGAACGAGACGAAAACCGTCGGCATGGACCTGGCGATGGGCGTGGGTATGAACTTCAACCTCGGCGTTGGCGCACTCTATGCCACTAACGTGGCCGGCGGATCGGTCCACACGGTCGGCGCCGCGTATTCCATGAGCATCGGCGGCATATCTGCGGTGAACGTCGGCGGCGCTTCGACCTACTCGGTGGGCGGCGCATACCTGGTGAGCATCGGCAAAGCGATGGCCGTCAGTTCCGGCGAGGCCCTGTCGCTGACCTGCGGGGAAGCTTCGCTGACAATGGCTAGCGACGGAACGATCAAGCTCGTGGGCAACAAGGTCGTGATCCAGGGTACGCAACTGGACCTGAACCCGGGCGACGGCAAGAACAAGGGCGGCGGAGGCGGTGGCGGAGGAGGCTTCTTTGCGATCGGGCTGGCCGCGCCGTCGGTACCGATCGTCGTGCCCATGCTGGGTCTTGGCGCTCGCGCCGATGGCGGAGGGATGCCGGGCCCGCCGGGGCCAACAGGGGCGACGGGGGCGACGGGGCCAACAGGGCCAACAGGGCCAACAGGGCCAACAGGGCCAACAGGGCCAACAGGGCCAACAGGGCCAACAGGGCC
>NZ_JAWRWU010000018.1:0-103679 GCF_046535395.1 Cupriavidus sp. SIMBA_020
AACGCCTCGTTGTACTTCGCCATGAAAAACACCCCAAAGGTTGAACGGGTGTCCAACTTTTGGGGTGCAGTTCACGCCCGGGAGGGCGCAGCCTTAGGAAAAACCGGTGCCAAGGGAGGCGGCACCGTTACCACGGAGGAGCAGAAAGCGGATCAGTCAGCGAGCGGTCCCGTCAGCGGTCCCGTCAGCGGACCCGTCAGCGGACCCGTCAGCGGATCAGGCTGCGGCGCGGGTGGCGTCGTTCAGCGCGGCGATGGCCGTGCGGGCGGCGGCGAGGCCGGCTTCGCGGCTGTCCGGGCCCATGGCCAGGCCGTGGGCACGCACGATCGAGATATCGGAGATGCCCAGGAAGCGCAGGACCGTATCGACGGTGATCTCATGCAGATCCAGTGCGTCGGCGTTCTGGCGGACACCGCCGCGGGACGACACCACGATGGCGCGCTTGCCCTTGAGCAGGCCTTCCGGGCCGGCTTCGGTGTAGCGGAAGGTGCGGCCAGCTTGTGCCACGCGGTCGATCCAGGCCTTGAGCTGGCTCGGGATGCCGAAGTTGTATTGCGGTGCGCCAATCACGACGACGTCGGCAGCCAGCAGTTCGGCCAGCCAGGCTTCGGTGCGATCCAGTTCGGCTTGCTGCACGGCGTTCAGGCCATCCTTCGGGCCGCCCAGCACGGGCAGCAGGTTGCCGGTCAGGTGGGCCGGGGCGTCCTGGTCCAGGTCACGCACGGTCACCTTGGCGCCGGGGTTCTTGGCAACCAGGTCGGCCACCACGCTGGCGGTCAGCGAGCGCGAAACGGAGTTGTCACCAAGGACGCTGGAATCGATCTGCAGGATGTTCATGTCTTTCTCCACTAGGGTTCGGTTGGATGGAATGAACGATAGCGGCTGGGCATTGGTGCCGGTAGTGAGGCAAAATGCAAATAATTGTTCTACCTTCGCAACGACCTACCTCCTTCAACGCCCCCATCGCCCCCCATCGGAGAGCCGGATGCAAGACCTCAATGACCTGTCGCTGTTCGCCCAGGTGGTACAGCACGGCAGTTTCTCGGCCGCGAGCCGCGCCAGCGGCGTGCCGAAATCGCGGCTTTCGCGCCGCATTGCCCAGCTGGAACGCGACCTGGGCGTCCAGTTGCTGCGCCGGACCACGCGTCAAGTGCGCGTAACACCACTTGGCGAGCAGTACTACGCGCGTTGCCGTGACATGCTCCAGGCCGCCGAAGCCGCGCGCGAAGTGATCGAACATGCCCGTGAGCAACCGGGCGGCTCGCTGCGCATCAGTTGCCCCGTGGCCATCGCCCAGATCCTGCTCGCGCCGTGGATCGGCGGCTTCATGCGCGCCAACCCCGGCATCAAGCTGGAAATCGAGGCCACCAACCGGCGCGTGGACGTGATTGGCGAGGGCTACGACCTGGCCCTGCGCGTGCGCGACGTGCTCGAAGATTCCAGCCTCGCCGTGCGCACCTTCGGCAAGGGCGAATTGCGGATGGTGGCCAGCCCGGCGCTGCTGGACAGCATCGGCCGCCCGCGCACCCCGCAGGCGCTGGAAGGCATGCCCGGCGTCGGCCAGCGGCCCCATGACGGCAAGTTCATGTGGACACTGTTCGACAAGGCCGGCGAATCGGTCCATATCCAGTACGACCCCAAGCTCGTCTGCGACGAATTCGCGCTGCTGCGCGAGGCCGTGCTGGCCGGCGTAGGCGTGGCCATGCTGCCGGGGATGTACTGCCGGGACGAGATCGCGCGCGGTGAGATGGAAGTGGTGCTGCCCCAGTGGGATTTGCCGATGGGCGTCCTCCATGCGGTGTTTCCGTCACGCAAGGGCGTGACGCCGCCGCTGCGCCGCTTTCTCGATTTCCTGGCCGAGGTATTGCCCGAGACCGCGCGCCGGGTGGGCATGATGACGACGGGCGTCATGCCGATGCACGCGGCGCCGCCTTTCGCGGCACCCCCGCCATTGGCGCCGTCCTCGACCATCCTTTCGCCCCCGTCGGACAAGCCGCAGTCCTGACGCCCGGCTCGTCCGCATTGCGGCTTTACCTTCACGCCAGTACACACTAAGGTACTTGTGCGGCGCCCCGGAGGGCGGGGGCCGCACCCCGTTTCCAAACCAAGGGCAAGGAGGCGCAGCAATGAGTCGCACGCAAGGTTCGCAGGACCTGGGCAAGGCCATCATCCGGATCGTGTTGGGCGTGTTGATCCTGCTCCATGGCATTGCCAAGCTGATGGCGGGGCCCGGTTTCGTCATCCAGACGGTGACCCAGGCCGGACTGCCTTCTTTTGTGGCTTACGGCGTCTATATCGGCGAGGTGGTGGCGCCCATCCTGCTGATCATCGGGCTGTGGACGCGGCCGGCGGCGTTGATCGTAGCCATCAACATGATCGTCGCGCTGGCGCTGGTGCATGCGGGGCAGCTCAATATGATCAACAAGAACGGCGGCTGGGAGCTGGAGTTGCAGGGCATGTTCCTGGCCAGCGCCATCGCCGTGGCGCTGCTCGGCGCGGGGCGCCTCAGCGTGGGTGGCGTCGATGGCAAGTGGAACTGACACCATGCGCACCCCGCTTCCGATCCAGATCCTGAGCCGCGCCCGTGGTGCCCTCGGCGTCGTGGCACTCGCCACGCTGGCCGGCTGCGCCACCGGCCCCGAGATCCGCACCGACTACAACCGGTCGGCAGACTTCTCCGCCTATCGCACCTTTGGCTTCGTACCCCGGCCCGGCACCGACCGGCAGGGCTACGAGAGCCTGACCACGCAGTATCTGAAGGCGGCGGTCCAGCGCGAAATGACGGCGCGCGGCTATCGGTATACCCAGCAGTCGCCGGATTTGCTTGTCAACTTCAACGCGCGGCTGCGCCAGAAGGTGGTCAGCGACCCGGCGCCGCTGCCACCGCCCGGGTACATGGGCTACTACGCCTATCGGGGCGGCATGTACGGGCCGTGGCCAGGCTACGGCTTCTATAACGATACCTACGTGTATACCGAGGGCACGCTCAATATCGATCTGGTCGATGCCCGGAAGAACCAGCTGGTCTGGGAGGGCGTGGCGCAGGGTGACGCGAGCCGCGTCGATCCGCAGGACAGCCAGCCGGCGATCGATGCCGTGGTCACTCAGATTTTCGCGAAATATCCGTTCCGGGCGGCGCCGTAAGCCCGGCCCATGCCGGCGCCGCGGCGAGGAAATCGTCCGGCGCCAGCGGGGCCGACCACAGGTAGCCCTGGCCCAGGTCGCAACCAAGCGCCGCCAGCGCCGCGCGCTGCGACACCGTTTCCACGCCTTCCGCCACGCATTCGCGCCCCAGGTCGCGCGCCAGCGCAATCACGTGCCGGCAGATCGCCGTGCGCTGGTCGTCGCCCTCCACATGCCTGACGAACGAGCGATCCAGCTTGATCTGCGTGAATGGCAGATCCGCGAGTAATTTCAGCGTGGCGATGCCCACGCCGAAGTCGTCGATCGCCACCCCATAGCCCAGCAGCCGCAACTGGTTCAGCGCCACGGACAGCGCCACGGGGTCCGGCACGGGGCATTCCTCGGTCAGTTCGATCACCAGTTGCCGCCGGGGCAGGCCGGCGGCGGCCACCATCGCGTCCAGCTTTGGCAGTGTTTCCGGCCGGCAGAGCGTACGCGCGGAGGCGTTGACGCCCAACACGATCTCCAGCCCGGCCGCGCGCAGGCGCCGATGCATGGCCAGGCATGCCTTTATCGCCAGAAAGAGGATGGGATCGGCGGCGTCGAGCATTTCCAGCCGGCCGATGAAGCGGTCCGGCGGCACGTTGCCCAGCGTGGGATGGCGCCAGCGGCACAGCGCCTCGGCGCCCGCCAGCCGGCCCGTGGCGAGGGCGAATTGCGGCTGGAGCACGATGTGGAAGCCATCGGGCACGGCGGCGAGCAGGGTGGCATCGTCGGGCGTTGCCGCGTCCGGCCGTGCGCCATCGCCGTGCGCGGCCTCGGCCAGGATGCCGGCCAGCTCGGCCGGCTCCAGCGGCTTGCGCAACGCGTGCACGGCGCGCAGGCCGAGCGCCTCGGCCAGCCGCTGGTGCGAATCGAGGATGTCGGCGTCCTGCGCGGTCATCCAGACCCAGGCGGGCGCCGTGGCCGCGAAGGCCCGGTCCCCACGCCGCGCCAGTTCGGCCATCAGGCCCGGGCCGTTGAGCTGGGGCATCGCAATGTCGCAGAACACCACGTCGAACGATTGCGCGGTGAGCCGGTCCAACGCGTCCGTGCCATTTTCGGCTTCCACGATCTGCACTGCGCCGAGGGCGCGCAGCATGTCGGCGGCCACGGCGCGCTGGAACGCGTGGTCCTCCACCAGAAGAATGCGCAGCGCGGAAATCGGCGAGGTCAGGGAAGCGGCCACGGAGAGGGGTGCAGAGAGGAGCGTTGCGGCGATGGTACTCCCGCGCGGTCGCTGGTCATGCAGAGTCAGAGAATCCTCTGATTTTTGGCAATTGGCCGGGATTGGCGCCATCCGGGGCGCTCAGACCCGCTACAATCGCTGCCCGTAGTTTTGACGTTTTCATATTCATCATGGGTCTGGGCTGGTTCGGATTGTCGACCTTCTGGCTGTTGCCGCTGGCATGGCGCACAGCAACGCGCGCGCTTGCCGGCGACCGCCGGCCGTTTGGTCGTGGCTCGCTGCGGGTGTGGCTGGGTACGCTGCTGGTGCTGGGCGCCAGCGCCACGCTGGAGTCCCTGACGGCGGCCGAAGGCGAGGGCGCCGGCGGCGCCGTGGGGCATGCGCTGGCTGGGCTGGCGTCCAACCTGCTGGGCTGGACCGGCGCGCTGCTGATGATGCTGGCCGTGCTGGGGCTGGCCGCGCCGATGGTCTTTGGCGAGACTTGGCGCAGCCTGTTCCTGCTGCGCAAGCCGCGCGCGCAGGACGATGCGCCGCGTCAGCCGGCACGTCCCGCCGCACGCCCCGAGTCCCGCACCGATGCCGGCGCGTTTGCCGGCGTGGCGGCGTCGCCGTCGCTGGCAGCAGGGCGCGAGGGGCTGGACCGTTGGGAAACCACGTCCCTGCCCACCCATAGCGCCGCCGGCTGGAGCCCCACGCCGCCGCGCACCAAGCAGATTGAGGCGGTCTCCGCGCGCAAGCAGCCGGCATGGCAGCCGCCCCCGCGCACGCGCCAGTCGCCGCCGCAACCGGGCGAGATCTGGCTGCATCACGCCGATTCACCCGGCGCCGTGAAGGCGGCGCCCGCCAAACCGGCGGCCGTGGTGCCACCGCAAGCCGCGAAGCCGGCTCCGGCGCGGCAGCCGGCCCGGGCCGCTGTGCCCAACCCGGTGCCCACCCCGGTGCCCAACCCAACGCCCAATCCCGCACCCACCCCTGCGCCACAAAAGCCCGTCGCGCCGCGCGCGACCGTGGTGAGCAGCCCATTCCGCAATCCTGCACTCGGCCTGCGCTCGGCCATCACTACGTTGCCGGAAGCCGCACAGGCGGCCACGGTGGCGGTGTCCGCCGCCACGTCCGACGTGGCCGTCATGGAGCCGCCCGCCGTGACGGCGACGACGGCGATCGAGGCCAAAGTCGTGGCCCGCGCGGAAGCCATCGTGAACGGGATCGACGATCTTGCTGTGGTGGATGCAGTGGATACGATGGCGGCGCCAGCGCCCGCCGCCGTCCCCGCGACACCCGACGCGCCGGTGACGCTGGCCGCGATCCGCCAGGAGGCCATGGATCTGCTGGCCGAACTGCGCGCGCTGGCGGGCCGGGCAGGGCAGGAGGCTGCGCCGGTGGCGGTGGCGGAAACGCCCGTGGCCGAGCCTGAAGCGGTTGAAGAACCGGTGGCGGAGGTGCTTGCCGAGCCGGAAGCCGCGCCGGAGCCCATCGTTGCCGCCGAGCCCGAACCCGAGCCCGATCCCGAGCCCGATCCCGAGCCCACGTTCTCCGTGGCAGACGCCGTGGCGTCGGCCGATTTCGTCATCGAGGCGCCCACGCCGTCACCGGCCGCCGCCGAGGCATCGGACGATGACGCGAGCGACGACACAGGCGAAGAAAACACCCCCGCGTTCGACGCCAACACGCTGGTACAGCCCGCGCCCAAGCCGCGCATCGTGCTGCCTGCGGTAGTCGGCAGGACCGTGCCGCTGACGCCGGCTGTGGCCCCATCCGCGCCCGCCGCCCCCGTAGCAACCCCAGCCCCGGTCACCCCGCCGCCGCCGCCCCGCATCGTGGACTACCGCCTCCCGGATGCCGGCCTGCTCGAATCAGCGGTCGAGAGCGGCGAGGAAGTCTCCGAAGCGCATCTGCGCGAAACGGGCGAGCTGATCGCCCAGCGTCTGGCCGAGTTCAAGGTGCCGGTGTCGGTGGTTGGCGCCAGCGCCGGGCCGGTCATCACGCGCTTCGAGGTGGACCCGGCCATGGGCGTGCGCGGCGCGCAGGTGGTGGGGCTGATGAAGGACCTTGCGCGCGCGCTCGGCGTGACGTCGATCCGTGTGGTGGAAACCATTCCCGGCAAGACCTGCATGGGGCTGGAGTTGCCCAACGCGAAGCGCCAGATGATCCGGCTGTCCGAGATCGTGGCTGGCGCGGCGTTCCAGTCGCATGCCTCGCGGCTGGTACTGGCGATGGGCAAGGACATCACCGGCAACCCGGTAGTGACCGATCTCGCTCGCGCGCCGCACCTGCTGGTGGCCGGCACCACCGGTTCGGGCAAGTCCGTCGCGGTCAACGCGATGATCCTGTCGATGCTGTACAAGGCCACGCCGGAAGACGTGCGCCTGATCATGATCGACCCCAAGATGCTCGAGCTGTCGGTCTACGAGGGCATTCCGCACTTGCTGGCGCCCGTCGTCACGGACATGAAGCAGGCCGCGCACGCGCTGAACTGGTGCGTGGGGGAGATGGAAAAGCGCTATCGGCTGATGTCCGCGCTCGGCGTGCGCAATCTGGCCGGCTACAACCAGAAAATCCGCGCGGCCGAGGCAGCCGGCGAGAAGGTGCGCAACCCGTTCTCGCTGACGCCGGACGCGCCCGAGCCGCTGTCCACGCTGCCGCTGATCGTGGTGGTGATCGACGAACTGGCCGACCTGATGATGGTGGCTGGCAAGAAGATCGAGGAACTGATCGCCCGGCTGGCGCAGAAGGCACGCGCGGCGGGCATCCACCTGATCCTGGCCACGCAGCGGCCGTCCGTGGATGTCATTACCGGCCTGATCAAGGCCAATATCCCGACGCGCGTGGCGTTCCAGGTGTCGTCGAAGATCGATTCGCGGACCATCCTCGACCAGATGGGCGCGGAAAGCCTGCTGGGGCAGGGCGACATGCTGTTCCTGCCGCCCGGCACCGGCTACCCGCAGCGCGTGCATGGCGCGTTCGTGGCGGACGACGAGGTGCACCGGGTGGTGGAGCACTGGAAGCAGTTCGGCGAGCCTGACTATGATGAAGCCATCCTGGCCGGCGATACGCCGGAAGGCGCCACCGACCTCTTCGGCGAGAGCGGCGGCGAGGGCGAGTCTGACCCCCTGTACGACGAAGCGGCCTCGTTCGTGCTGAATTCGCGGCGGGCGTCGATCTCCGCCGTGCAGCGCCAGCTGCGTATCGGCTACAACCGGGCCGCGCGGCTGATCGAGCAGATGGAAGCGGCGGGGCTCGTCTCGCCGATGGGCCGCAATGGCACGCGCGAGGTACTCGCCCCGGGCGGCCCCGAATAACCCGGCTGGCCAGGGCGGAGGAAACCACCAATGACACCGATCCACGGCAACCTGCTGCATGACGTGCCGGCGAATGCGCCGGGCGAGGTGTTTACGGCGCTGACGCAGTGGCAGGGTGCCGGCGACGTGCGGATCGAGCGGATCGTCTCCAACGGCCAGGCCAGCCCGCCGGGCTTCTGGTACGACAGCCCCGAGGACGAATGGGTGCTCGTGGTCAGCGGCAGCGGCGCGGTGGAGATCGAGGCCGGCGCCACGCACACGCTGGGCGCGGGGGACTGGCTGCACCTGCCGGCCCATTGCCGCCACCGGGTGGCCTGGACCGATGCGGCCCAGCCGACCATCTGGCTGGCCGTGCATGTCGCGCGCCAGCCGTCCGGCGCACAATCCGGCAACCAATCCGGCGCACAATCCGGCGATTAACCCGGCGCACAACCCGGCGCACAACCCGGCCGCCAGGCTGGCCCGACTTCCTGATCCACTGCCGTTATGATGTCGGGACATCCCCACGCGGAGCCCCGGCTTGCCTGCCTCGACCCAGCGTTTTCCCACCGTATTCCCGCTGCTCGTGGCGTGGATGGCGCTCATGGCGGCCCTGCTGTGGGCCCGCCCGGCCCAGGCCGAGCCGCTGCGCGTGGGCTCCAAGCGCTTCACCGAGTCGTACATCCTCGGTCAAATCCTGACCCAGACCGCCGCCACCGCCGCGAATAGCGCGGCGCGCCACCTGCCCGGCCTGGGCAACACCGCCATCGTCTTCGAGGCGCTCAAGGCGGGCAGCATCGACCTCTATCCCGACTACACCGGCACGCTGGCCGGCGAGATCCTGAAGCTGCCGCCCGGCGCCACGCTGGCCCAGATCAACGCCGCGCTGGCGCCGATGGGCCTTGGCGCGGGCATCCCGCTGGGCTTCGAGAATACCTATGCGATCGCCGTCGCCGACGCCCGCGCGGGGAACCTGCGCAAGCTGTCCGACCTCGCCGGCCAGCCCCGGCTGCGGCTTGGCCTGTCGCACGAGTTCCTGGGCCGGGCCGATGGCTGGCCGATGCTGGCGCAGCGCTATGGCCTGCCGCAGCGGCCGGTCGGCATCGACCATGGCATTGCCTACGAGGCAATGGCCGAGGGGCAGATCGACGCCACCGACATCTATTCCACCGACGCCAAGATCCGCAAATTTCACCTGCGCGTGCTGGAGGACGACCGCCACGTCTTTCCGCGCTACGACGCCGTGGTGGTCTACCGGCTCGACGTACCGCGCCGGCATCCCGCCGCATGGCAGGCGCTGCAGGGGCTGGCCGGGCGGATCAGCGTGACGGACATGATCGACATGAACGCGGCGGCAGAAATCGATGGCGAGTCGTTCGCGGCCATCGCGCGGCGGTTCGTGGGCGGGGCGGGGGCCGCGTTGGTGACTGAAAAGAAGGGCGACCGGCGCGAGGGCCTCGGCGGCGTGCTCTGGAGCGCCGATACCTGGCGCCTCACCGTGCGGCATCTGGCGCTGGTGGGCGGCGCGGTGGGCGCGGCCACGCTGCTGGGCGTGCCGCTCGGGATCATCGCGGCGCGGCGGCGCCGGCTCGGGCAGGTGGTGCTGGCCGTGGTGAGCGTGTTGCAGACGATTCCGTCGCTGGCGCTACTGGCCATGCTGATTCCGCTGCTGGGCCAGATTGGCGTCTGGCCGGCCATGGTCGCGCTGTTCCTCTACGCGCTGCTGCCCATCGTCAGAAACACCTGTACCGGATTGCAACAAATCGCGCAGGGCATGCGCGATGCGGCGCGCGCGCTGGGTTTCCGGCCCGCGCAGGTGCTGCGCTACGTGGAACTGCCGCTGGCGATGCCGATCATCCTGGCCGGCGTGAAGACGGCCACCATCATCAGCGTGGGTACGGCGACCATCGCCGCCTTCGTCGGGGCAGGCGGCTACGGCGAACGGATTGCCACCGGCCTGGCGCTCAACGATTCCACGCTGCTGCTGGCCGGCGCAGTGCCGGCAGCGCTGCTGGCGCTGGCCATGCAGGGCGGCTTCGGGCTGGTGGAAGCGTACTGGGCCTGGCGCCGCCGCGCCTGAATCGTCGGGCTTCTGCCGCTATCGGCGGGCTTTGGCCAGCGTGCCCAGCGTCTTCACGGCGGCCTCGGCCGTATCGTTCCAGGCGTGCCCGTAGTTGATCCGGATGCAATGGCGATAGCCCTGCCGCGCCGAGAACACCGGCCCCGGCGCGATGCCGATGCCCGCGGCCCGGGCGGCCTGATGCAGCGCCAGTGCGTCGAAGCCTTCGGCCAGCTCCACCCACAGGAAATAGCCGCCGTCAGGCTGCGATACGCGCACATCGTCGGGGAAATGCCGGCCAATGGCTGCGATCATCTGCCCCTGCTGCATTTCCAGCACATGGCGCAGCCGGCGCAGGTGCTTGTCGTAGCTGCCATGGCGCAGGTATTCGGCCAGCGCCAGTTGCGTGGGTACGCCGGCGGACAGCGTGGTCATCAGCTTCAGATGGCGGATGGCCTCGCCGTAGCGCCCGGGCGCCACCCAGCCGATGCGGAAGCCCGGCGCGAGCGTCTTCGAGAACGAACTGCAGTGCATCACGAGCCCTTCGGTGTCGAACGCCTTGGCCGGCAGCGGGCAGCGATTGCCGAAGTACAGCTCGCCATAGACATCGTCCTCGATCAGCGGCACACCGTGGCGCGCGAGCAGGGCCACCAGCGCGCGCTTGCGGTCCTCGACCATGCTGGCGCCCATCGGGTTCTGGAACTGGGTCATGAACCAGCACGCCTTGATGCGATGGCGCCCGAGCGCCGCCTCCAGTGCGTCCAGATCGAGGCCATGCACGGGGTCGACCGGAATTTCCACCGCCTTGAGCCGGAGCCGCTCCAGCGCCTGGAGCGCGGCGTAGAACCCCGGCGACTCGATGGCCACCACATCGCCCGGCTCGGTCACGGCCATCAGGCACAGGTTCAGGGCGTCGAGCGCGCCGTTGGTGACGATGATGTCGTCCACCGGCTGCGGCGCGCCGGTACCGAGGTAGCGCAGCCCGATCTGCTGCCGCAGCGCGGCGTTGCCCGGCGGCAGGTCGTCCACGCTGTTCCACGGATCGAGCTCGCGGCCGGCGCGCGCCAGCGCCTTGCCGAGCCGCTCCCACGGGAACAGTTCGGGCGAGGGGAAGGCGGAGCCGAACTGCACCAGATCGCGCTCGCGCGCGCCATCCAGCACGGAGAAGACCAGCCGGGACACATCGACCTCGGTGGACACCTTCTGCGGCGCGTGCGCCCGGGGCGCTGGCAGCACGCGGGTGGCGGCGCCCGCGACGTAATAGCCGGACCGCTCGCGCGCCCGCACCAGCCCGCGCTCTTCGAGCCGGTAGTAGGCCTGGAAGGCCGTGGACGGGCTCACGCCATATTGGGCCACCGTCTTGCGGATGGACGGCAGGCGCGTGCCGGGCGGCAGCGTGCCGTTGCGGATGTCGGCGGCCAGTGTCTCGGCCAACGCTTCATAACGTTTCATGCTTTGGGAATCGGCGCAAATCTGATACGGTAAAAAGTCATGCGGCTGATTCTGTTCCGTTTCGGGCTCAGGCCGCAAGATGTTGGGTCCAATCCGTCCCCATGCAGTCCGATTACAGGATGCGCCCCATGCGATGTTTCGGAAGGTGGTTGCCGGCCGCCCTCGCCGTGCTTGCGGCCTTGACCGTGATGACCGTACTGACGGCGCTGCCCGCGCGGGCAGCGGCGCCGGCGAGCGCGCCGTCCCCGGAGCAGATCGCGCGCGGCCGCTACCTGGCGGGCATCGCCAACTGCGCCGCCTGCCATACCAGGGAGGGCGGGGCGCCCATGGCCGGCGGCCTGCCGCTGCGCACCGGCGCCGGCACGGTCTATTCGACCAACATCACGCCCGACGCCGCCACGGGCCTCGGCCAGTATTCGCTC
This sequence comes from Cupriavidus sp. SIMBA_020, assembly GCF_046535395.1. Taxonomy (NCBI): domain Bacteria; kingdom Pseudomonadati; phylum Pseudomonadota; class Betaproteobacteria; order Burkholderiales; family Burkholderiaceae; genus Cupriavidus; species Cupriavidus sp. SIMBA_020. The sequence continues at coordinate 11,563 of NZ_JAWRWU010000018.1, forward strand.
GATGACTTCGACCGCGCCGTGCGCCGTGGCGTGGCGCGCGACGGCAAGCGTCTCTATCCGGCCATGCCGTACACGTCCTATGCGCGCATGACGCGTGACGACGTGGCGGCGCTCTACGCCTACCTGCGCGCCGAGGTCAAGCCGGTCAGCCAGTCCAACCCGGGCGCCGAGATGCGCTGGCCGTACAGCATGCGCTGGCTGCTGGTGCCCTGGAACTGGCTGAACTTGCGCGATGACCCGGTGCGCACCGACGCCGCCAGGGGCGCCGCCTGGAATCGGGGCGCCTACGTGGTGCAGGCCGTGGCGCACTGCGGCGCCTGCCATACGCCGCGCGGGCCGCTGTATGGCGAGAAGGGGCTGGACGAGCGCAGCCGGCACTTCCTGGCGGGCGCCTCCGTGGAAGGATGGTCGGCCACGAACCTGACCGGCGACCAGATCACCGGCCTCGGCGCGTGGTCGAAGGCGGATGTGGCCGAGTACCTGCGTACCGGCCGCAACGCCCACGCCACCTCCTTCGGGCCGATGTCCACGGTAATCGCTGCCTCCACGCAGCATATGGCGCCGGCCGATCTGGACGCCGTGGCCACCTATCTAAAATCGTTGCCGGGCACGCGCGGCGAAACCCAGCCATTCCGCTACGACCCCGCCGTGACCACGCTGCTGGAGCAGGGCCGTTTCGACGCTGCCGGCGCGCGCCAGTACGCCACGTTCTGCATGCCTTGCCACAACGCCAACGGACGCGGCTTCGCGCGGGTGTTTCCGCCGCTGGCGGGCAACCCGACCGTGGCCGATCCGGACCCGGCGTCGCTGATCAACCTGCTGCTCGAGGGCGCCGTGACCGCGCGCGTGGGCACCGCGCCCACCGATTACCACATGCCCGGCTATGGCTGGACCATGGAAGACCAGGAGCTGGCCAACCTGCTCACGTTCATCCGCGGCAGCTGGGGCAACCGCGCCGCGCCCGTGACGGAGGCCGCCGTGGCCGCCCGCCGGCGCGAACTCGGCACGCCCACGCCCGAACCCGTACGGCCCCCATCGCGCTGACGCCCATGACGATCACCCGTAGAGACTTCCTCAATGGCGCCGCGCTGAGCATTGCGGCCGGTATTGCCCCGGCGGGGCTGGTTGGTCAGGCACGGGCCCAGGCCGCAGCGGCCGGCTACCCGCCTGCGCTGACCGGGCTGCGCGGCAACCACGCCGGCACGTTCACGCTGGCCCACGGCCTGGCGCGCGAAGGCACTACGTACCCGACCGTGCTGGCGCGCGAATCGTATGACCTCGTGGTGGTGGGCGGCGGCATCAGCGGGCTGGCCACGGCGTGGTTCTATCGCCAGAAGTTTGGCGCGGACCGGCGCATCCTGATCCTCGACAACCACGACGACTTCGGCGGCCACGCCAAGCGCAACGAATTCACGGTGCGCGGCAAGACGCTGGTGAGCTACGGCGGCAGCGCCGAGATGCCGCCATCCGCCACCGACAGTACGGCCATGCGTGCGATGCTGGCCGGGGTGGGCATCGACATCCGCACCGCGCCGCCACCGAGCCAGGGAGACGCCTATCAGCGCCGGGGCCTGGGCCGCGCGGTGTTTTTCGACGCCGAGCACTTCGGCCGCGACCAGTGGCTCGCGGGCGACCCGTTCGCAGACGGGATCGATGCCCGGAACGCGGGCGGCCAGCCGCCCACTGACGCCATTGCCCATTTTCTCGATGCCGCGCCGCTGCCCCCGGCAGACCGGCAGGCCCTGCTGCGGCTGGCGCAGGGCGGGGTGGACTATCTCGCCGACATGATTGGGGCCGATCGCACGGCCTACATCCAGCGCACGCGCTACGCGGTATTCCTGCGCGAGAAAGCGGGGCTGGGCCTGCCGGGCGTGCGTTTCCTGCGCAGCCGCAGCCACGATGCCTATGCGCTCGACGCGGATGGCATCTCGGTGGCGCAGGCCATCGCCATCGGCCTGCCGGCGGGCGCGGGCATGCCTGCGCGGGTGCTCGATCCGCGCCTCGGCAAGTCGCCGGCCTCGCGGCTCTGGTTTGCCGATGGCAACGCCACGCTGGCCCGGGCGCTGATCCAGGCCCTGGTGCCGGGCGTGTCCACGGCGCCGCGCGGCGGTGCGGGGCTGGCCGATGCCCGCTTCGACTATGCCCGGCTGGACCGCGACGGCAGCCCGGTGCGCGTGCGCCTGAACAGCACGGCGGTGGCCATCGAACCCGATGTGCGCATCACGCGCGTGACCTATGGCTGGCAGGGCAACCTGCAACGCGTGGAGGCGCAGCACGTGGTGGTGGCCGGCTACAACATGATGGTGCCGTTCATCCTGCCGACGCTGCCGGCGCCGGCCAAGGCCACGCTGCGCGCGTGCGTGAAGGCGCCGGTGGTGTATACGAAGGTGGCGCTGGACGACTGGCGCGCCTTCGAGACCCTCAAGGCGTGGCGCGTCCACGCGCCAACCATGCCGTATTCGGACCTGTGGCTGGAGGCGCCGGCTGGCGCTGCTGTCGATCCCGCCAACCCGGTGGTCCTCCACATGCTCTACGTGCCCACCGTGCCGGACAGCGGCATGAGCGCGCGCGAGCGCTTCCGCGCCGGCCGGGCCTTCCTGCTCGGCACGCCCTTCGACGCCCTCGAACGCGAAATCCGCGCCCAACTGGACCGCATGCTGGCCCCGGGCGGCTTTGCCTCATCGAAACAGGTGCGTGCGATCACGCTGAACCGCTGGGCGCATGGCTACAGCTATATGCCTGGCGGACTGGCGCCGGACGACGCCACCCTGCAGGCCGCGCTGGAGCAGGCCGGGCGTGGGGTGGGCAATGTGCGGATTGCTGGCGCGGACAGCGCCGGCAGTGCATCGGTGACGGGGGCGGTCGATACGGCGTGGCGCGCCGTGGACAGCCTGTCCCGCCCCGCCGCCTAGCGGCGGCAGGGGGGAAACGGCTCCGGTCAGTTGCCGGTAACGAACTTCTGGAGCAGCCGGCGGAATTCCTCGAATTCTTCCTCGCTGAAGCCCTTCAGGTGGTGGTTCAGCACCTCCGGCGCGATATCGGGAATCTGCGTGGCAACCGCCTTGCCTTTCTCGGTCAGGATCAGGTTGACGACGCGCCGGTCGTCGATGCTGCGGCTGCGCTCCAGCAGCCGCTTTTCCTCCAGCTTGTCGAGCATGCGCGTCATCAGCCCGCTGTCGATGCCCAGCAGCTTGCTGATCTCGAACGGCGTGGTCGCCATGCCGCGGTTCAGCGACAGCAGGATGCCCATCTGCTGGCCGTTGATGTCCAGCGGGCGCAAGGCCGAATCCATCTCCAGCAGCAGGCTGTTGCGGGCCTTGTTGAGATGAAAGCCGATGCTCTGTGTGAGCTGGAAGTTGTCTTTGGTGTAGTGGTTCACTGCGCTTACCCCCTTTGCATCCAATCGATCAAGTCGCGCGATGACTCGCCGGCGCGTAAGCGCGGCGGAAATAGCCGTCTGTTCGTTGCCTTCGGTTGCGTGCGCGCATACGCCGTGCGCGCCGGAACATGTGCCGCATGCCATGTTCCGACTTAGTCTGGCAAATCTTGCAAAAAATGTGAATTCAATTTTATTGTGATTTGATTTAAATACCGCTGGTATCTAAATTAGCACCGGGAATAATCCCCTAGATAATCACCCATCCGGGTGGACTGATTTTCTGTCGAGTTAAACCGGATGACCCGAGCGGGTAAGTTGCAAGGTACGGCATCGACACTGGCCCGGGCCGCGCGAAAAAGAAAACTAAACACGCCCGCAAGAACGTTCATATCGGCAATCCGGTCACGGGGGCGCAGGCTACGTTACATTCGCCGCAGAGCGTCGCCCCATCGCGCACGCCAGCTCATCGATGAGAGCCACCATGCATCCATTCGCCCGGGCCCTGATCGCGGGCCTCAGTGCGGCTGCCGCATCGGGCGTTCTGGCCCAGCCCGTACCGGACGCGCTGGTCCCTTCGCAGGCGCAGCCGCCAGCCGCCGCGCCGGGAAAGACGGAAAAGCCGCCGCTGTCGTTCTTCGATCCCGAGGACGGCATGCTCGACATGAGCGATTTCCTGCTCCACCACAAGGGCGCGCTGCCCGTGCCGACCATCATCACGGAGCCGGCGGTCGGCTATGGCCTGGGGCTTGGGCTGCTGTTCTTCTCGCAATCGCTGGCGGACCGCGCCGCCGAGTCCCACGCCAGCGGTGAAGGCCCCGCGCCGCCCAATATCACCGGCATTGGCGGCGCCTATACCGAAAATGGCACCTGGGCAGCCGGGCTCGCGCATTTCCATACCTGGCAGGGCGACCGCATCCGCTATCTGGGTGCGATTGCCAAGGTGAGCGCAAATCTCGAGTATTTCGGGCTGTCGAACCAGCCGCGCCACTATTCGCTCGACGGCGTGTTCCTGGTGCAGCAAGTGCTGTTCCGTGTGGCCGATTCGCGCTGGTATGTCGGGCCGCGTTATACCTATTTCGATTCCACGGCCACATTCAAATTCGGCGGCAGCGCCCCGGAAGTGGGGGGAGTGACCAGCGAACAGCGCATCGGAAAGGGTGCACTCGTAGTCGATTATGACTCCCGCGACAATATTTTCTTTCCGGGTCGCGGTATTTATGCCGAATTCGAGGCCCAGTTCGCACGCGGGGCACTCGGCAGTTCGCAGGACTTCAATATGTATAACGCGCGCGGTTTCACCTGGCTGCCCATCGCGCGCACGCTGATCCTGGGGCTGCGCGCCGACACCAGGTTCTCGACCGGCGATGTGCCGTTCTATGCACAACCCTATGTCGATCTGCGCGGCGTGCAGGTGGGCCGCTACCAGGATCGCAACGCCGTCGTCTCGGAAGTGGAGTTGCGCTGGGACGTGACGCCGCGCTGGTCCGTACTCGCCTTCAGCGGGGTGGGCAAGGCGTACGGGCGCTGGAATGATTTCGCGGACGCCAGCACCGTGGTCAGCGTGGGCACCGGCTTCCGCTATGTCATCGCGCGCAAGCTCGGTATTTCGATGGGAATCGACATCGCCCACAGCCGTGACCAGAACGCCTTCTATATCCAGATGGGCAGCGCGTGGCGCTGACTGGCTGACCACGCACCGCCCATCATCGGCCCGGTTCCTTACACGGCCGGGAAGTCCAGCGTGGTGTCGTTCACGCGGTTGATCATATTGGTGAACAGGATGGCACCTACCGCGTGCACCGCCTCCACGATCTGCGTGTCGTTGAAGCCGGCGGCCCGCACCGCCTCCACGCTCGCGGCCGGCAGCGTGCCGCGCGTGCGCACCAGTTCGAGGGCAAATTGCACCAGCGCGTCGGTCCGGGCGTCCTGCGGATAGCTGCCCTGGCGCAGCTGGCGCGTTTCCTCGGCGGTATAGCCGGCCAGCTTGGCAATCATCGTATGGGCAGCCACACAATAGTCACAACCACTGTGCTCGCTCACGGACAGGTTGATCGCTTCCAGTTCACGCGCAGAGAGTGAACTTCCCTTCACGACTTCGCCGGCATGCAGCGTCTGCGCCAACACGGCCGGCGCGTTGCTGCCGATGGTGGCGTACATATTCGGCACCTTGCCGAGGCTCTTGCGGATCGTGCCGAACAGTTCGGCGGCCTGGCCGGTGGCTTGCTGGACGGGGGCGGTATGGAGACGGGTGGTCATGATTGAAGTTCCTTGCTGGTTCGATAGTTGAGAGATCGGGGTTCCTTTGCTGCGGAGGCACCGTGCTGCGTGGCGCTTCCTTGGACTCCATAGTAGGAGTGCCGGCGATCCGAATGGACTAGAATTCACTCAACTTTTTGCTCAATCGTCTCAATGGACAGTCTTAGCGAACTCATACGCCTCCTGGCCCCGTCGGGCACCGTGGACCTGCGTTGCCGCGTGGCGGGGGTCTGGTCCGACTTCAACGCCCAGGCCGCGCCGGGGCACGTGCCGTATCACGTGATCCTGGAAGGCCAGATCGAGATCACTGTGGGCGATGCGCGCCTGCGCGCCACCGCCGGTGATGTGCTGCTGTTCCCGCACGGTGCCGCCCACACGCTGATGGGCCTGCAGGCCGGCTCGCGCACCGTGGCGCCGTCGCGCCATTTCAACGGGGTGGTCACCGAAGTCACCGTGCCCGGCGCCGCCGCACCACTGGACATCCTGTGCGGCACCTTCGTGCTGGGCAGTTCGGCCGATGTGCTGCTGCGCACGCTGCCGGAGGTGCTGTGCATCGGCACCGACGATGCCAACCGGCACGGGGATGCAAGCTGGTTGCGTGGCCTGATCGGCATGATGCATGCCGAGGCGGACCGGCCACGGCCGGGCGGGGCGGCGATTGTGGCGGACCTGTCCACGGCGCTGTTCACGGTGCTGCTGCGGGCCTTGATCCAGCGGGGCGGGGTGTCGCGCGGGTTGATCGCGCTGATGGCGGATGCCCGCATGACGCGCGTGGTGGAGGCGGTGGTGCGGGCGCCGGAGCAGCCATGGACCGTCGATAGCCTGGCCGCGCTGTGCAACGTCTCGCGCGCCACGCTGGCGCGGCGCTTTGCCCAACTGGGCGGCATGACGCCGCTGGAACTGGTGACCACGTTGCGCATGGAGCGCGCCGCCCGGCTGCTGCGGCAGGATGGGCTTTCCGCCGCTGCCGTGGGCGAGCAGTGCGGCTACGCCTCGCAGGCTGCGTTCGGCCGCGTGTTCGCCCAGCATTTCGGCATCGCACCGGGCGCGTACCGGCGCCAGCATCGCGTGCGCCGTGTGGCGGAGGCGTGAAAAATGTGCATCATCGCCTACATTTACGTTGTAGGAGGTGACCCGTCACAAACTCGCGGCGTGCGCCCGCTGGCGGGCAGGGCCCCGCGTTGACTAGACTCGACGGAACCACAGGAGTCTTCAGGAGGGCTGCGCCATGGCCGCACGTTCCATCGCCTCGCTATCCATCAGCTTCGGGCTGGTGTCGATTCCCGTAAAAGTGTTCTCGGCCACCGAGAGCAAGTCCGGCATCAGCTTCAACCTGCTGCACAAGGGCTGCGGATCGCGCCTGCGCCAGCAGTACATCTGCCTGAAGGAAGACGTGGTGGTGGAACGCGCCGACATGGTCAAGGGCTACGAGTTCGAGAAAGACCGCTATGTGACCTTCACGCCCGAGGAACTCAGCGCGCTGGAGGAAGCCGCGCAGCAGACCATCGACATCGTCTCCTTCATGCCCGCCGGCGCGATCGACCCGATCTACTACGACAAGCCCTACTATCTGGGCCCGGACAAGCGCGGCGCCAAGCCGTACAACCTGCTGGCCGAGGCCATGCGCAAGACCAGGACCTGCGCGCTGGCCAAATGGTCGTGGAAGGGCAAGCAGTACATGGTGCAGATCCGCGTGGGCGACGATGGCCTGATCCTCCAGCAACTGCTCTATGCCGACGAGGTGCGTGACATGGCCGACCTGCACGTCGAGGAAACCGATGTGCAGCCCGCCGAGCTGGCGCTGGCGCAGCAGTTGATCGAACAAAACTCGGTGAAAGGCTACGACGCCTCGGCCTATACCGACGAGGAGAAGCAGCGCATCCTTGACCAGATCGACAAGAAGATCGCCGGCAAGAAGATCACCGTGGCGGTCGAGGCCCCGGCGCCGTCCGGCGGCGAGGTCATCGACCTGATGGAAGCCCTGCGCAAGAGCATCGGCGCGAACAAGCGCCAGCCGGCGGCTGCCAAGAGTGCGGGGAAGGCCGCCGCGCCGGTTGCAGAGACCGCGCCGCGCAAGACCGCCCGCCGTGCCGCCGCGCCGGCCAAGACCGCTGCCGAGCCAAAACGCGCCCGCAAGCAGGGCTAGCGCCATGAGGGAAGCCGCCATGGAAGCCACGATGGATGCGTATTGATGGATGACTACTCCATGCGCGATGTCCAGGGCGTGCTGGGCATCTCGCGCACCGTGGTGACGGCGCTGATCGCCGCCGGCGTCATCGCGCCCCGGCGCGGCGCACGCCAGGCCTACCGGTTCACGTTCCAGGACGTGGTGCTGCTGCGCACGGCCCAGTCGCTGCGCGATTCGCGCATTCCCACGCGCCACATCACCCGCTCCCTGAAACGGCTGCAAGGGCTGGGCGAGGGGCGCCCGCCCACCGGCCTGCGGCTGTCCGCCGTGGGCGGCGACGTGACCGTGCAAGACCGCCAGGGCCGCTGGCATGTGGACACGGGCCAGTTCGTGCTGGACCTGGACGCGGCCGGCAGACTGCCGCAGCCATCGGGCAATATCGTCGATCTGCGACGCGCGCGGGCACCGTCTTCACTCACGGGCGACACCGATCCCACTGGCTGGTTCGAACGCGGCGTGGCCAGCGAGCAGCATGACGACGCCACCGGCGCGGAAGCGGCCTATCGGCAGGCCGTGGCAGCGGCGCCGGATTACCTCGATGCCTGGCTGAACCTGGGCTGCCTGCTGAGCGAGCAGGGCCGCCATGCCGACGCCGTGGCCAGCTACCGGGCCGCGCTGGCGGCATTGCCCGCGCAGCCGCTGCTGCACTTCAACCTCGGCGTGGCGCTGGAAGACGCCGGCGCGCCGCGCGAGGCGCTGGAGAGCTACCACGCGTGCATCGAAATGGCCCCCGATTTCGCCGATGCGCACTACAACGCCGCGCGGCTGCACGAAGCCCTCGGCGACCCGCGCCGCGCGATCCGGCATTACAACCAGTACCGCCGGCTAGAGCCGGTGGACTAGGGGAGGGGTATTTTTGGCATGGCATGGCGCGACCGCTTCGAGGGATGGTCTTTCTCGCCCGTCACATGGCTGGTGTCGCTGCTGGTGTGTGCGGTGACCACGGCGACTGCGTTGTGGGTGGGAGAGCAGTACGCCCAGCAGCTGGTGGACCGCCGCGAGTCGATGGTCGCCCGGGACGTGGTGGCCGCCATCGAACGCATCATCGCCACCGTGGAGCGCGAGGGCGCCCGGCACGTGGCGCCGCTGGCCGGCAAGCCCTGTGCGGAGATCGGCCGCCCGCTGCGCGAGCGCGAAAGCTACATCCCCTATGCCCGCGCGGCGGCCATGGTGGCCAATGACGTGATCTATTGCTCGTCGGCACGTGGCGAGATCAAGGTGCCGCTGAGCTGGTATTTCGGCGATAACACGGCCGCCGCACGACACCAGCGCATCGTGCTGGTGGGCCGCACGCCGTTCCGCGAGCAGGCGCCCGCGCTGGTGCTGTACCTGCCCAGCGCCAGCCAGCCCTCGCAGGGTGCGGTCTTCGTGATCGACAGCACCTACCTCGTGGACACCCTGGCGCACGGCAAGGAATTCGGCGCCGGCACCATTGCCCTGAGCGTGGGCGAGGCCATGATGGACCAGGACGGCACCTACCGTGATGCGCCCACCCCCATCCCGCTCAGCACGCTGGCCCGCTCCAGCGCCTATCCGCTCGCCGTGGCGGTGGTGGCCTCCCCGGCGTTCTCGTCGGAATTGATGCGCCGCTACGGGCTGTTCGTGGGCGCCATCGGGCTGCTGTTGGGGCTACTGGCCGTGGCCGGCTTCCTGATCGTGGCCGCGCCGAAGCGCCTGCTGCTCCAGGCCGTGCGGCAGGGCCTGCGGCGCCGCGAGTTCCATCTGGCCTACCAGCCGATCGTGGCGGTGCGCACGCGGGAGACCATCGGCGTGGAAGCCTTCCTGCGCTGGCGCCATCCGCGCTGGGGCATGATCCCGCCCGCGTCGTTCATCGAAACGGTGGAATCCACGGCGGTGATCGACGACATCACGCGCTTCGTCCTGCATCAGGCCGTGAACGACATGAACCGCTACTGTCCGACGCGTGCGCTCCATGTGGCCGTGAACGTGGCACCGCTGAACCTGCGGCGCAAGGGCTTCGCGGCGGAGCTGGCGGCATTGCAGGCGTCGATGCCGGCCGGCTCCGGGCTGGTGGTGGAGATCACCGAGCGCCACCTGCTGGCCGACCACGGCGCAGCCATGGAAGCGTTCGACCGCCTGCACCACGCCGGCATCCGCCTGGCCGTGGACGACTTCGGCACGCGCAACAACAACCTCGACATGATCCGCAACTTCCCGTTCGACTACCTGAAGATCGACCGGCAGTTCACCCAGGACGTCTCCCCGGACGGCCGGGCCCTGCTGCGCAGCATCGTGGCGATGGCGCACCACTTCCGGCTGGTGGTCATCGCGGAGGGTATCGAGTCGGAAGCCCAGCACGCCTTGCTGGCGGAAGTTGGCGTGGACTGCGCCCAAGGCTACCTGTACCGCCGCCCGGCTAGCGCGTGGGAGATTCTGGGCGACGGGGAGGTGCAGGAGTCGAAGGCGGTAGTGGCGGCTTAGGTGGCCGCCATCGCCATTACTTCAAAGGCAGGTCGACCAAGGCCCGCTGAAGCTGATCGGCGCGCCAGGCGTTGAGTTCGGCCTCGCAGGCCAACCGCCTGATTTCCAACGCGTTGCCAATCGCGCCGCCGCCCAGCGCTGCGGCAAGCGAGCACTGATCCTTGCGATAGGTGGCAAAGGCTTTCGTGCTGGCAGCCAATCGCACTTTTGCGAAATTGACGTATTTGAGGTCTTCATCCCATCCGGCAAGTCGGCCACTGGCCTCCGCCTCGGCAGCCTTCAATGCTTTCCGACTTTCGTCGACTTTCGCCACAAGGCATTCGCGCATGCCAGCCTGCGAATACGCTCCGCACGCTTCGCGCAAGGTCCGCTCGGTGGGCGTAGCGGCCGGCGCCGCGTAGGCCGGTGTTAGACCGAGTGCCAGCCAAAGGGCGACGGATTTTATTGCACGCATGATGCCGGAGTGCCTGTTTTAACGAGAGTCAACGCAACGTCGAGCTTTTTCGCGTAGTGCAAATCGCCGCCGCCGTTATAACGCTGGGCAATCGTCGACGTGGTAATAGGGCGCCATGCCATAATGACACGTTGAATCGATGCCTTCTGGTATTTGAGGATCTGACCGGGCCGCAGCACGGTGACTCCGGGGTTCAGATTCCGAAGACTTTCCACCGTCGTCCCATACATTCTTGCCATTCGGTCCAGGCTGTCACCGGGCTTGACCGCTACCTGCTGCGCGTGATGACCGGCGTGCGGCACGGTGCGGTGTTCCGAGATAGCCATGCGCATCAGCAGATAGCCGATGCCGGCTCGAATATTGTGTGCGGGCATGGCTTTGGCTGACTGCGCAGTCAGGCGGACCCTCCACGCGGGAGGAATAATCAATTCGCCGCCTTCCTTTCCTGATAGGAAGGCCGTCAGACCGGGATCGCCGGGCACGCCGATTTGCATCGGTTTCCGCGTCCATTCGTTGCTCGCCGCACCTGACTCCACCCATAGCATCGCCTTGATCAGGTACCAGTCGAGGGGGCGGTATCCAGCGACCCCAGCCAGATGCCGATTGTATTCATCGACCGCCAACCGGATTTCGCAGTCCCACGTTCGCCAGGCCGGGTTGCCAGGCGCTGCACGAATGCCGTCCACCCATTTATCGAAACCCGATTTTTCCGCCGATTGAATAGTCATGTTTGTTCGCCGAAAGCGATGCCAGAGATCCGGCCATCCTATTCAGATCGGGAGAGGGACGCCAATGGAGTTATTTCATGTCAGTTTGGACGGTCTGCTATGGATTTTTCTGATGGATGCCGGATTGCTACGGCTCACCCCTCCGCCCCAATCATCCAGCACGCCACATCCAGCCTGACCGTCTTGCCGTGCACGTATGGGGCGAACGCCGGGCGCACGGCATCGATGATGGCTTTCCGGCGGCTTTCGTCGAGGTCGGGGAGGATGCGGCCCAGGGGGCCGAGGCGGGTGATGTAGGTGAGCAGGTCTTTTTTGGCGAAGGTGCACGTGACGTCGATGGGCTGGAGGCTGATGCCGTGCCAGCCGCTGTCTTTTAGGATTTGTTCGACGCGGGCGGCGTTGGCGAAGGCGAACTGACCGGGGGCGTTGGGTTGGCGCTGGGGCAGTTCGGGCAGCAGCGGGGCGGCGGCCTGTTCGGCGGTGGTCATGAAGGGGTTTTCGGCGGCGCTGCGCCAGGCGATGACGCGCAGCGCGCCGCTGGGGCGGAGGGCCTGGCGCAGGTTGGCGAAGGCGCGGACCGGGTCGTCGAAGAACATCACGCCGAAGCGGGACACGATCAGGTCGAAGCTGGCCGGGGCGAAGGCGTGCGTCTGGGCATCGGCGAGGATGAATTGCGCCGGCACTTGCTCGCGTGCGGCGCGGGCCTGGGCGGCGGCGAGCATCGGGGCGGAGATGTCGATGCCCGTCGCATGGCCGGCCACCCGGGCCACGGCCACGGTGGTGCCGCCGGTGCCGCATCCCACGTCCAGGACGGCGCGGGCCTGGCACTCGGCGGTGGTCTGGGCCAGCAGGTCTTCGAACGGCTGGAACAACTGGTCGAGGATCGCCTGGGCATCGACCCAGGCATTGCCGGCCGTGCCGTTCCACAGCGCGGTCTGGGAGTCATCGGTCGGGCGGGTGGCATCCATGCGGGTCTCCTGGCTGGTCTGGCTTGTCTGCGGGGGGCGAAGCCTGCAATATGCCAGTTCAAGTCAACTTGAGGTCAAGACGTGAGCCTGGAAATTTCCGAGGTGGTGCGCCAGTCGGGCGTACCGGCCTCCACGCTGCGGTTCTATGAGGAAAAGGGCCTGATCGTGCCCATCGGCCGGCGAGGGCAGCGCCGCGTGTTCGATGCCGGGGTGCTGGAGCGCCTTGCGCTGATCGCGCTGGGCCGTGCCGCCGGGTTCTCGCTCGACGAGATCGGCGCGGTCTTCGTGCCCGGTGGGCAGCCGCGCATCGACCGCACGATGCTGGCCGACAAGGCCGACGCACTCGACCAGACCATCCGCAAGCTCACCGCCATGCGCGACGGCCTGCGCCACGCCGCGGCCTGCCCGGCGCCGAGCCATATGGAGTGCCCGACCTTCCGCAAGATCCTTGGCCTTGCCGCCGCCCAGCAGGCCCGGCCCCGGCGGCGACGTCCTCCCACTTAATTCCATTGGATGGAATTGGCCCATCGCGCCGATTCCCGCCGAAGCCTAACCTGTAGCCATTCCAGACACATGCCCCGCACCCGCGAGGGCGTGGCTAAACGCTACAGGAGACAGCCTTGGCACTTCCCAGCATTCGTTCCGTTTCCCTTGCCCTGATCGCCGCCGCGTGGGTGCCCTTGACGTCCTTGGCACCCGGCGCGGCGCAGGCCGCCAGCACCTTCCCAGACAAGCCCGTGCGCATCGTGGTGCCGTTCTCGCCCGGCGGCGGCACGGACCTGATCGCCCGGGCGATGGGCGTGGCCATGGGGCAAGACCTCGGCCAGGCCGTGGTGATCGATAACCGCCCCGGTGGCGGCACCATCATCGGCACGGACAATGTGGCGAAAAGTGCGCCCGATGGCTACACGCTGGTCATGGCGACCTTCGCCCATGCGGTGAATCCGAGCCTCCAGCCGAAGCTGCCGTATGCCACCGACAAGGCGTTTGCGCCGGTGATGCTCGTCGGCCGCTCGCCCAATGTGCTGGTGGTGCGCAAGGACAGCCCGTACAAGACCGTGCAGGACGTGATTGCTGCCGCCAAGGCCAAGCCGGGGCAGGTCTCGTTTGCCTCGCAGGGGCCGGGCACGTCGGCGCATCTGGCCGGCGAACTGTTCAAGCGGCTGGCCCACGTCGACCTCAATCACATCCCCTACAAGGGCGCCGGCCCGGCCATCACCGACCTGCTCGGCGGGCAGGTGGACCTGATGTTCGCCACGGCGTCCGCCGTCGGCAACCTGCTTGAAGGGGGCAAGCTGCGCGCCATCGGCGTGACCAGCGCCCAGCGCTCCGCCAGCCCCGACCTGGCCAGCGTGCCGACCATCGCGGAGGCCGGCGTGCCCGGCTACGTGGCGGAGAGCTGGTACGGGCTCTACGCGCCGGCCGGCACGCCGGGCCCCGTCATCGCCCGCCTGAACGCGGCGGCGCGCAAGGCCGTGACATCCGAGGCATTCCGCAAGCGCGCCGACGCCGAGGGCCTGATCGTGAGCCCCGGCACGCCCGACGACCTTGCCCGCTACGTGCGGGGCGAGGCGTTGCGCTGGAGCCAGGTCGTCAAGGACGGCCACATCAGCCTGAACTGAACGTTCCCAACCTGATTTCTTCCGATTTTTTCCGATTTCATCCGATTTTTCCGAGCCCCGACATGACCCATCTTCCCGATTTCCAGCTGATCCAGTTCGCGGTGCGCGATGGCATCGCCGTGCTGACCCTGAACCGCCCGGACAAGCGCAATGCCATCAGCGATGCCATGCGCAGCGAGCTGATCGTCGCGCTCGAGCACGTCACCGCCAGCCGGGACATCCGCGCGCTGGTGCTGACCGGCAACGGCAAGGGCTTCTGCGCCGGGGGCGACGTGGCCGGCATGCAGCGCCGCATGGACGCGCCGCCGGGCGAAGTCGGCTTCAACGGCTGGACGCGCCAGCAGCGCGTGCATCATTCCGTGGCGCTGCTGCACAACATGCCCAAGCCCACCATCGCAGCCGTCAACGGCGGCGCCAACGGCCTGGGCGCGGACATGGCGATGGCCTGCGATTTCGTCATCGCCGCCGAATCGGCCAGCTTCACGTGGTCGTACATCCATCGCGGCCTGATTCCCGATGGCGGCGGCATGTACTTCCTGCCGCGCCGCACGGGCCTGGCCACGGCGAAGGCGCTGATTTTCTCGGGCCGCAAGGTGGAGGCCACGGAGGCGCTGCAACTGGGCATCGCCGACCGGCTGTCCGCCTCGCCCGAATCGTTGCTGGGCGATGCGCTGGCCTGGGCCGCCGAACTCTCGCATGGCTCCCCGACCGCGCTGGCGCTGGGCAAGAGCATCCTGAACCAGACCTTCGAGCTGACCGCCGACCAGGTCTTCGCGCAGGGCAGCCAGGCGCAGGGCATCTGCTACACCAGCACCGAGCACCGCGAATCGGTGATGGCGTTCCTGGCGAAGGCCGCCGCCGCCAAATCCACGCGGCAGGGCTGAGCCATGACATCCCACTCCCTGACTTCCTCCGCCACCGCCTCCACCACCTCCTCCGCCATCGCCCGGCTGGTCAAGCCGCGCAGCGTGGCCGTGATCGGCGCATCGGCCGATCCGAACAAGACTTCCGGCCGCCCGGTGTCCTACCTCACGCGGCACGGCTTTGGCGGGGCGATCTATCCGGTCAATCCGAAGGTGACCCGGATTGGCGACCTGCGCTGCTATCCCGATATCGGCTCGCTGCCGGAGGTGCCCGATGTCGGCATCGTGCTGCTTGGCGCCGAGCGCGCCCATCTGGCGGTGCGGGAGCTGGCGCAGCGCGGCACCGGCGCGGCCATCGTGCTGGCCAGCGGCTACACCGAGGCCGGCGCCGATGGCGCGCGCCGGCAGGCCGAGCTGATCGAGGCAGCCGGCAGCATGCGGCTGCTCGGGCCCAATACCATCGGGCTGGTGAACCTGACGGACAGCATTCCGCTGTCCGCCAGCGGCGCGCTGGAGATGGAGCATTTCCCGGCGGGCAGCATCGGCGTGGTGTCGCAGAGCGGCGGCATTCTTGGCGCGCTGCTTTCGCGCGCGGCGGCGCGGGGCATCGGCCTGTCCAAGCTGGTCTCCACCAGCAACGAGGCCGATCTGGACCTTGCGGATTTCATCGACTATCTGGCCGACGATGACGCCACGCGGGTGATCGCCCTGTATGTGGAAAGTGTGCGGCACCCCGAGAAGTTCCGCGCGGCGGTGCTGAAGGCGGCGGCGGCCGGCAAGCCGGTGGTGGCCTTCAAGATTGGCCGCTCCGAGGCGGGCGCGCGCGCGGCGGTGTCCCATACGGGCGCGATGGCCGGCGCGGATGCGATGTACGACGCACTGTTCCGGCAGGTGGGCGTGATCCGGGCGCAGACGTTTGCGGACCTGATCGACATCCCGGCGGCACTGGCCACGGGCCGCGTGCTGCACGGCAAGCGCGTGGCTGTGCTGACCTCGACCGGCGGCGCCGGCACGCTGGTGTCGGACAGCCTGGGCATGTCCGGCTTCGAGACCCCGCCGCCGGACGCCGCCACGGCCGGGCGCCTGCGCGCGCTGCAACAGGGTGACCATGCCGCGCTCGACCGCAACCCCATCGACGTCACGCTGGCCGGCCTGCAGCCCGACCTGCTGCGCGGGGCGATCCGCGCATTGCTGGCCAGCCCGAGCTATGACGCCGTGGCGATCATCGTCGGCTCCTCCGGGCTGGCCATGCCCGACCTGATGGCCAACGCCATCCGCGACTGCCTGCCCGAGAGCGACAAGCCGGTGCTGGCCTACGTCAGCCCCCACGCGCCGCAGGTGGCGGCGGTGCTGAACCAGCGCGGCGTGCCGGCGTTCAGCGCGCCGGAATCGTGCGCGGTGGCGCTGGGTGCGATGCTGGCGGCCGGCGCGCTGGCCAGCCTGGGCGCCAGTGAGCCAGCGGCTGTGCCCGAGGTCGATACCTCGGACCTGCCGCCCGGTTCTCTCGACGAAGCGGCCGCCAAGCAGCTGTTCGCGCGCTTCGGCGTGCCGGGGGTGCGGGAGATCGTGGTCGATAACGACGCGGATGCCCGGTCCGCCGCAGAATCGCTGGGCGAGCGCGTGGTGCTCAAGATCCTGTCGTCGACCATCACCCATAAGAGCGATGTGGGCGGCGTGGCCGTCAACGTGCGGCCGCAGGACGTGCCGGCGCGGCTCGCCCGCATGCGCGAGGACGTCAGCCGCCACCTCGGCCGCACCGGTCACACCGGCCCGGCGCCCACACGCTTCGTGGTGCAGGAGATGGTGGAGGGCGGCGTGGAGCTGATCCTCGGCATGCACCGCGACGCGCTGGGCACGGCGATCCTGCTCGGCATGGGCGGGGTGACGGCGGAGCTGTTCCAGGACACCACCATGCGGCTGCTGCCGGCGCAGGGCGGCCTGCCGCGCGACGAGGCCCTGGCGATGATCCGCGCGCTGAAGACCTGGCCGCTGCTGGATGGCTATCGCGGCCGGCCCAAGGCTGACGTGGACGCGCTGGCCGATGCTATCGTTGCGTTTTCGGCGATGGCCGCCGCCATGGGGGCGCGGCTCGTCGAGGCGGAGATCAATCCGGTCTTCGTGCTGCCGGCCGGGCAGGGGGTGCGCGCGGCGGACGGCGTGGTGGTTATCGGGGAGGCAGGACCTTGAAGGAAGACGCATCGGCGACGGCATTCGTCGCACGATTGGCGGCGCAGGGCACGACCCGCGTCACGGAAGCGGCCGGGTGCCGCATGGTGTGGCGCCGCTTTGGCAGCGGGCCGGACGTGCTGCTGGTGCACGGCGGCCACGGCAGCTGGCTGCACTGGGTGCGCAATATCGAGGCGCTGTCGGCACGCCATACGGTCTGGGTGCCGGATCTGCCCGGCTACGGCGCCTCGGGCGACCCGGTGGGGACTGACCTGCCGGCGCTGGTGGAAGCCGTGGCAGCAGGCTTCGCCCAACTGCCCTGCGTGGGCGATATCGATCTGGTCGGCTTCTCGTTCGGTGGGCTGACGGCCTCGCATCTGGCCTCCCGCCTGCCCAACGTGCGCGGACTGGCGCTGCTCGGGCCGGGTGGCCATGGCGGCACACGGCGGCAGACCATCGCGCTGGTCGACTGGCGCCGCGCCGAGGGCGCCGAGGCGCTGGCGGCGGCGATGCAGCAGAACGTCGCCGCGTTCATGATCGCGGACCCCGTGAAGGTGGATGCGCTGGCGCTGCTCGCCTATACCGAGTCCTGCCGCGACACGCGCTTCCGCAGCAAGCAGATTTCGCGGGCGGGCGGGCTGGGCGAGGCGCTGGACCGCTTCGGCGGGCCTGTGCTGGTGGCCTTTGGCGAGCACGATGTGACCGCCGATCCGCCGGCGGTGCTGGCCAGCCTGATTGACGGGCGGGACGGCCGGCGCGGCGAGATCGTGCCCGGCGCCGGCCACTGGGTCCAGTACGAGGCCGACGCCGCCATCAACGCGCTGCTGCTGGCGTGGCTGGCGCGCTGAGCGGCTGATTGATGAGCACACAACACGTGCAGGAGAACCGATCGTGGACATGCAGGATGCCCGGCGCCGGGCGCGTGGCCGCGCGGCCAGCACGCTTGCCAATCGCTCGCTCGAACGCGGCATCGAGATCCTGCGCGCGTTCCGCCCCGGCGCTGATGTGCTCGGCAATGGCGAACTGGCGGAACGTACCGGGTTGGCCCGGTCCACGGTCTCGCGCCTGACCCAGAGTCTGGTCGAGACCGGCTTCCTCCAGTACGACGCCACGCTGCGCGCCTACCGCCTCGGCGCGCCGGTGCTCAGTCTGGCGCACGCGATGCATGCGGGGTCGGTGGTGCTGCAGGTGGCCGCGCCGATGATGCGCGAACTCGCGCAGGCCGAACACATCAACGTGGGGCTGGCCATGGCCGACCGCGACGAGATGGTCTATCTGGAATCGATCCGATATAGCCGCAAGGTGTCGCTGCGCACGGTGGTGACAGGGCAGCGGGTGCCGATGGCGCTGACCTCGCTGGGCCGCGCGTGGCTGGCGGTGGCGCCGGCTGAGGAACGACAGGCGCTGATGGACACCTTCGCGCGAAGGTCCCCGTCAGGCTGGCCGGCGCTGGAGCGCGAAATCCTCGACGCCATGGCCCAGGTGGCGCGCCAGGGCTGGTGCGCGGCAAGCTGGCAGCCCGAAGTGGTGGCGCTGTCCACGCCGCTGCGGCTGGCCCATCATCCGGTTCATATATTGAATGTCAGCGTGTCCACCAAGGCGCCGGTGGCGGAAGCCATCGCGGAACTGGCACCGCACCTGATGCGGCTGGCGGAGAAGATTCGGGAGGCGTTCGAGCGCGACGATCAGGCGACGCAGCGGTTCAGCCCGAGCTGAACTTGGACCACCCCGCGCCACCCCGGCCACCCCGGCCACCATCGGCGCGCCCGGCAAGCTTCACCGGCCCGCAGCAGCCACACCCCGCGCCATGGCCCGCCAACTCCGACGGCACGGCCCCCGGCGCCCCCGCCAACGCCGGCGCGGCCACCAGCGCCCGCGCGGCAGCCTTGCCACAGTGGGGGCAGCCAACCGGCTCGTCCCGCTGCGCCATCGGCCGCATCAACGCAAAATCGCCGCAATCGTCACACCGGTAGTCATAGGTGGGCATCGCATCTCCGCTGGGTCGGGGAATAAGAAGGGTTCAGCTTACGCCAGGGCTCGTAAAACGTCGATGGCGAGGAACCCGGGCGGTCAGGGGCCCAGAAGACTTTCCCCCGCTGACCTATCCTGAAACCAGCCCGGGCTCAGCGGCTGGATGCCGGGTGGCGCATGGGTTCCTGTCCTGTTTTATGTTCGGGCATCGTCCGTCGCGTTCCAGGCCGTGCTTTCGCAGGCGTGATGCCATCATGTCCACGTACTTTCTTCCCATCCTGGTTGCCGTTGCGGCGCTGGGGCTGTCCGGGGCGGCCGGGGGCGCGCCGGCGCCTTCGCAGGCGCAGCCGTCTTCCGCGTTGTCGGTGACGTTCATCCATCCGGAGACCTATACCGATGCGTCGTGGTCGCAGTCGTATGGCAGTGACCGGCAGGTGCTCGATGAACTTCGGCGGCACTTCGCCCGGCTGGCGGCGCGGGGGTTGCCGGCGGGGTATTCGCTGACCATCGAGGTGCTGGACATCGATCTGGCCGGCTATCTCGACTGGCGCTACGCGCAGCAGGTGCGCGTGATCCGGGATGCCACGTGGCCGCGCATGACGTTGCAGTACGAGCTGCGCCACGGCGACGAGGTGGTGGCCAGCGCGCAGGAGCGCATCTCGAACATGAACTTCACATGGGGCGTGAATCTGTACGGCCCCTCGGACCGGCTGCGCTACGAGAAAGTCATGCTCGATGACTGGTTCGGGCGCCGCATCGGCAAGCTGACGGGCAAGAGCTAGGCCGTCTTGCCCTCGCCCTGGCCCTGGCCCCCGGCGGGCGGGAAATGGAGCGCCACGGTCAGGCCGCCGCCGGGCGTGTCGCCGAGTACCACGGCCGCGCCGTGGAGGCGTGCGATTTCCCGGACGATGGACAGCCCGAGCCCGCTGCCGGCGCGCGCCGCGCTGGCTTCGCCCCGATAGAAGCGCTGGAACACGGCTTCCCGGTCCTGCGGCGCGATGCCGGGGCCGTTGTCCTCTACCTGTAGCCGCGTGCCGCGCATGCGCACCGTCACCATGGAGCCAGCGCCCGCGTAGCGCACCGCGTTGTCGATCAGGTTGCCGAGCAGTTCCTGGAGGAGTTCCGGCTGGCCGTCGATCTCGTCCTGTGCGTCGCCAGCTTCGACAACGTCCGCTTCGAAACCCAGATCCACCCCGTCCCGCCGGGCCAGCGGCGCCCAGTCCAGCGCCACCGCCTGCGCCAGCGCGCCGAGCCGCAGCCGGTGGAGCGTGGGGGCGTAGCCGCTGTCCGGCTCCAGCCGGGAGAGCGACAGCAGCTGCTCCACCTCCTTCGCAGCCTGTTGGACCGAGCCGTTGAGGCGGGCCAGATGCGCCTGCGCGCCGGCGACGTCGCGTTCCCGCAGCGCCAGTTCCGATTCGGCCTGGATGATGGCCAGCGGCGTCTTGAGCTGGTGCGCGGCATCGGCAAAGAAGCGCTTGCGCCCCTCGACCATGCGCTGGAGCCGCGCCACGTACTGGTTGACGGCGTTGACCAGCGGCTGGGTCTCCACGGGCAGCGTGGCGGCGTCCAGCGGCTGGAGGTCGTCCGGGCCGCGTGCGCTCATCGCCTCCGATAGCCGGTGCAGCGGCCGCAGCCCGCGCCGCACCCCGAACCAGACGATGGCCAGCGCCAGGCTGACCAGCATCAGCTCCTGCAACAGCGACCCCATCAGGATGTGCTTGGCCAGTTGCGCGCGCGGCTCTGTGGTCTCGGCCACGAGCACCCAGACCAGTTGCGTGCGCGCCGAGCGCACGTCGTGCAGCGGCAGCGGCATGGCGGCCATGCGCACCGGCTCGCCGCGATAGGCGGCATCGTAGAACTGCGTGCGATAGAGCGCGCGCACCGGCTGGGTGGGCATCGGCAGGGCCGGATAGCCGGTGATGGTGGCGCCGGTCTCGTCGCGGATCTCGTAGTAAATGCGCGAGCCGGCCTCGGCGTCGAAGACTTCGAGGGCGAGGTAGGGCACCTCCACCTCCACGCGGCCGTCGCGCAGGCTGATGCCTTCGCGCATGGCCTTGAGCGAGGCGGCCAGCGTGCGGTCGAACGCCTCGTGGGCGGCTGCCATGGCGCGGCGGTCGGTCAGCCAGGCGTCGAGCGCCAGCAGCCCGAGCAGGGGGAGCAGCAGCCACAGCGAGAGCTGCCAGCGCAGGCTCGCTGATTTCATCGCCCGCTTCATTGCCGGCTTCATCGCCGGTTTCATTCCCGGCTTCATCGCCGGCTCATGGCTGGGCGGCCAGCGGGGTGTCTTCAGCCGCCGGGGCGCGCGCCTCCAGCAGGTAGCCCAGCCCGCGCAGCGTGACGATGCCGACGCCGCTGCCTTCCAGCTTCTTGCGCAGGCGGTAGACGTAGATCTCGATGGCGTCCGGGTTCACCGACTCCTCGATCCCGAAGATCTTCTCCGAGAGCGCGGCCTTGTTGACGGCCCGGCCGTCGCGCAATAGCAGGATCTCCAGCACCGCGCGCTCGCGCCCGGTCAGCGCCAGCAGCGTGCCGTGCAGCGTGAAGGCGCGGCTGACGGTGTCGTAGTGGAGCGGCCCGCAATGCAGCGCGGTGCGGTCGTGGCCATGGCTGCGCCGGATCAGCGCGCGGGCGCGCGCTTCCAGCTCAGTCAGGGCGAAGGGCTTGGCGAGGTAGTCGTCGGCGCCGAGGTCCAGGCCGCGCACGCGGTCTTCCACGGAACCATGCGCAGTCAGGATCAGCACCGGCACCGGGTTGCGCCGCTGGCGCAGGCGCCGCAGCACTTCCAGGCCGTCCAGGCGGGGCAGGCCGATATCGAGGATGGCCAGCGCGTAGTCCTGCGTGGAGAGCAGGTTGTCGGCGCTCGCGCCGTCGTGCATGCAATCGACCGTGAAGCCGCTCTGGCCGAGGGATTCCACGAGGGAGGCGGCCAGTTTCAGGTTGTCTTCGGCAAGCAGGATACGCATGGCAGGGTCACGACAGGAACAGCGGGGGAGCGACGGGAACGGCAACAGCGCGTGAGTGATACCGGGAAGCGGCGGGTCGGGCTAGCTAGGGAAAGCCCCAATCCGCGCCCCCGCAACGGTCCGAATTTGAAGGATTTTCGAAAGCGATCTGAAAGTGTGCCTCCCATACCATTCGCGCCGTTCACTCACAAAAAAGACACAGGAGACAGGCATGAAACGGAAGGCATGGTTCGTTGCCGGAATGGCTTGCGTCGCCACGAGCGGTGCGGCGGCACAGTCCAGCGTCACGCTGTACGGCATCGTGGATTCGGGCGTGGAGTACCTCAACCACGCGGGGCCGGGCGGTGGTTCGGCGGTCAAGGTGATCTCGGGCGGCAAAAATACCTCGCGCTGGGGCCTGCGCGGCACCGAGGACCTGGGCGGCGGCCTGAAGGCCGTGTTCCAGCTGGAGAGCGGCATCGCCCTCGACACCGGCAAGCTGGACACCGACAACACGCTGTTCGACCGCCGCGCCACCGTGGGCCTGCAGAACAAGTGGGGCCGCCTGCTGCTGGGCCGCGACTTCACCACGACCTACGATTTCATGCTGCCGTTCGACCCGATGGGCTACGCGCCGAACTACTCGTGGGCCACCTCGTCCACGGCGTCGGGCGGGCGCAAGGACGGCATGTTCTCGCGCGCCACCAATGTGGTCCGCTATGACGGCAAGTTCG
The DNA here is from genome assembly GCF_046535395.1 of Cupriavidus sp. SIMBA_020. Classification (NCBI taxonomy): domain Bacteria; kingdom Pseudomonadati; phylum Pseudomonadota; class Betaproteobacteria; order Burkholderiales; family Burkholderiaceae; genus Cupriavidus; species Cupriavidus sp. SIMBA_020. The sequence goes on from NZ_JAWRWU010000018.1 coordinate 34,276, forward strand.
GCGGCGTGAAGCTGGGCGCCACCGTTGCGCTGGGCGAGGTGCCGGGCGAGTTCAAGTCTTCGTCGAAATATGACGTCGGCGTCGGGTATTCGTCGGGCGGCTTCGCCACGGCCGTGACCTGGGATCGCCAGAACGGCGCGGGCGGCAGCACCACGCCGGCCGATACGATGGACTACATCCAGGGCGTCCACGCGGGCGCCAGCTATGACTTCGGCTCGCTTGCGCTGTACGGCGGCTACCGCAACTACAAGCGCACCTTCACGAACGGCGCGGCGTCGCAGCTGAGCGACATGTACTGGCTGGGCGCGGCGTACGACTTCACGCCGGCCTTCACGCTCTACGGCGCGGTGTACAAGCAGAACATCAAGGGGGCGACGGACGGCGATCCGATCCTGTTCTCGCTGCGCGCTCAATACAATCTTTCCAAACGCACCATGGCCTACCTGTCCGCAGGCTATGCCAAGGCGCGCAACGGTCAGACCGTGAGTCTCTCGCGCGACCTGGTGGGCTCTGCCAACAACCAGGTCGGCGTCACGGCGGGTCTCCAGCACCGCTTCTGATTCTTCACGGTTGGACTGTTGTTCCGGACCATCGTGGTGGGTGGTCTTCCGGCGGCGCGAGGGGCTCGCACCGCCGGTTTTTGCTTTTGTAGCCGACGCTATCTAGTCGCGCCGGTCACGCGCCAGATCACGTTGCCGACGTCATCGGCCACCAACAACCCGCCGCGCTTGTCCACGGCCACGCCTACCGGGCGGCCCTGGGCGTCGCCATCGGCGGTCAGGAAGCCGGTCAGCACGTCGAACGGCGCGCCGTTGGGCTTGCCCTGCTCGAACGGGACGAAGATTACCTTGTAGCCGGCGCGCGGCTTGCGGTTCCAGGAGCCATGCTGGCCGACGAACATCCCGTGCTGGAAACGCGCCGGCAGGCTGTTGCCGGCGGCGCTGGCCAGCCCCAGCGAGGCCGTGTGCGTGCCCACCGCGTAGTCGGGCACGATGGCCTTCGCCACCAGATCGGGCGCGGGTGGCTTCACGCGCACATCCACATGCTGGCCGTAGTAGCTGTATGGCCAGCCATAGAAGGCGCCATCGCGCACGGAGGTGATGTAGTCCGGCACCAGGTCGCTGCCGATTTCATCGCGCTCGTTCACGGCGGTCCACAGCATGCCGCTGGTCGGCTCCCAGGCCATGCCGTTCGGGTTGCGCAGGCCGCTGGCGAACACGCGATGCTGGCCGGTCTGGCGATCCACCTCCCAGATGGCGGCGCGGCCCGCTTCCTTGTCGATGCCGTTCTCGGCCACGTTGCTGTTCGAGCCGACCGTGACGTAGAGCTTGTTGCCGTCCGGGCTGGCGATGATGTTCTTGGTCCAGTGGTGGTTCAGCGGCCCGCCTGGTAAATCGACGAGTTTCTGGCCCGGCGCAGTGATTGCCGGCTGCCCCGGCGCGTAGGGATAGCGCACCACGGCGTCGGTATTGGCCACGTAGAAGTCATTGCCGACCAGCACCATGCCGAACGGCGAGTTCAGATCCTTGAGGAAGACCGAGCGCTCGTCGGCCACGCCGTCGCCGTTGGTGTCGCGCAGCAGCGTGATGCGGTTGGCGCTCGGCACGCCGGCCCCCGCGCGCTTCATTACCTGCTTCATGACCCAGCCGCGGATGCCCTTGCCGTCGTCCGGCTTGGGGGGCGCGTTCGATTCGGCCACGAGGACATCGCCATTGGGCAGCACGTAGACCCAGCGCGGATGGTCGAGCTTGTCGGCGAAGGCGGTTACCGTCATGCCGTCCGCCGCCACCGGCTTCTTGCCGTCCTCCCAGCCCTTGGCCGGCGCGATATGCACGGTCGGGATCAGCGTCTTGTTCGGCTCGGGCAACTGCGGCGACGGGCCGATGCCGGCCGATTCCGGCAGCTTGGCGGACTCGCCGCAACCGGTGGCGAGCAGCGCGGCGGCGGTCAGGCAGAGAGCCAGGGGGAGAGGAAGACGGCGGAAGCTCGGCATGTCAGGCTCCTTGCGCGCGGGGCGCCTTGTTTGGAGCATAGGAAATCACTTGGCCGGCGTCTGTCGGCCAGTGTCCGACTTTGTGCTGCCGCCCCCATTTCAGGCGAGCAGGCCGTGCCGCTTGTGCCAGTCGTGCAGCGATTCCTCCGGCCAGGTCTCGCAATGCCGATGGCCTTTGCCGCGGGGCACATCCACCCATGGCGCGACGTTCTCCAGCGAAGCCTCGACCACCTCGGGCGGGCGGGGCAGGGGCGTGTCGATGGCGCTTGCGTTGGGGTAGACCATGTCGGGCCAGCGTGGGTCCCAGAGCCACAGCGGGCTGCCGCACGCGGCGCAGAAATGGCGGAACGCCTTCGAGCGCTTCGGGCGCTGGCCGGGCTCGCGCATCACGGCGTGATAGCGCGAGACGTGTTTCTTGCCGCGAACGCGCAGCGAGTGGGCATCCCCGCCGAGGTTGATGCCATAGCCCCCGCCGCCGCCGGTCTTGCGGCAGATCGAGCAATGGCAATGCATGTAGGGGCAGGGCGAGTCGGACTCCAGACTGAACTGCACGGCGCCGCATTGGCACGAGCCTTCGAGATGCATGATCCCTCCTGGTTGGCGCGGTCGATGCCTCCCAGTGTGGGCGACGGAGCCGGTCGCTTCAAGCACGCCAAATCTGCAGAATCCGCGAAAAGTGTGGCGTTGTCGGAGAGTGTCTGTCAGCGCGGATGCGTTTTTGTAAGGAGATGTTGGAATGCGGCACGCGGGGCACGAGTCGGCTTCTAAACTTCGGTGCGCGGCGCAGGAAGGCAAGACATCCTGCGCACGGCATTGCGTGGTGCCCTCGCTGCCAGAGCTTGTAGCTTGTACGTGGGCACCGTCCGAGATAACAACATCTTGAGAGGTCTCATATGTCCACGAACAAGTCCACGAACCGAATCATTCGTACTGCCTCGCTGATCGGTGCCCTGACCGCCGGGCTGTTGTCCGCCACCGCATTCGCCCAGACCACCGCCGCCCCGGCACCTGCTGGCGGCAACGCCGCCGTGCCGCCGGGCATGACCCAGATTCAACCGCCGAAGGACCCGCTGGTGGAGCGCCGTGAAGCCCGCAAGGCGGCGAGCGACCAGTACAAGGCCGAAAAGTCGGCCGCGAAGGGCGAATACAAGCAGGATGTGAGCGCCGCCAAGCAGGAGCGCAAGGACGCCAACAAGGCGGCCAATGAAACCGCCAAGCAGGAACTGCAGGCGCCGAAGCAGTAAGCGAATCCCACCCGGATGCCCGGGGGCGGGGCTCAGACCAGCCGCGCTCCCGGCCACGCCCCGGACATCACGATATTCCGCACGGACTGCCGCACGGTCTGCATGATGTCCCACAACTCGGGCACCACGGTGCGATTGCGCGCCGTGGCCAGCACCACCTGGCGCGTCACCACCGGCTCCACCAGCCGGGCCGAGTGCAGCCGACCCTGTGCCACGCGGTCCGCCACGGCGGCGAACGGCAGCAGCGTGGCGCCGCAACCATCCTCCACCAGCCGCATCGACACCGTATTCGAGGCATCGCACTCCAGCGCCATGTTCAGCGTGGTGCCGGCGCGCGCGGCCAGCGATTCGGCCAGCACGCGCAGGCCGTGGCCGGTGCTCGGCAGGATCAGCGGCACCTCGCCCAGCCGCCGCACCGGGAAGGTCAGGCCAAGGTGGCTCCACGAGGTGGGCGTCACCAGCGTCAGGTCTTCTTCCAGCAGCACATCCACCTTCAGCGCGCCTTGCTGCTCGGGCAGGTAGAGCAGGGCGACGTCGATCTCGCCGGCAGCCAGCCAGGCGAGGATCGGGCTGGCCAGCCCCTCGGCAAAGCGCAGCCTGGTCGCCGGAAAGCGCTGCTTGAGCGCCGTGCCGATGGACGCGAAGGCGGTATTGGCGATAGTCGGCTGCGCGGCGATAACCAATTGGGACGGCCCCTGCGCCGTGGACTTGCGCACGGCGGCACGGGCCTCGCTGAGCGTGACCGCCACCTGGCGCGCGTAGCCGAGCAGCGTGGAGCCGGACTCGGTCAGCACCACGCCCCGGCCGCTGCGGTGGAACAGGCGCGTGTCCAGCGCCGCCTCCAGCCGGGCGATCTGGCGGCTGACCGTGGACTGGTCCGCGCCAAGCTCCAGCGCCGCGCGGGAGATGCTCTGCGTGTTGGCCACGCAGACAAAGCACGCAAGGTCGTCGGAGTTCAGCGCCGACATCAGCCCGCCGTCTTGGGCTTGTCGCCGATGGCGAACGACGCCATATGCTCGATTGCCTTGACCAGCCCGGAATGGTCCCAGCCGGCGCCGCCCTGCGCCACGCAGAGGTTGAACAGCTGCTGGCAGGACGCCGTGTTCGGCAGCCCCAGCCCCAGCGCCTTGGCCGTGGACAGCGCCAGGTTCAGGTCCTTCTGGTGCAGTTCGATGCGGAAGCCAGGGTCGAACGTGCGCTTGATCATCCGCTCGCCATGCACTTCCAGAATGCGGGAGCTGGCAAAGCCGCCCATCAGCGCCTGACGCACGCGCGCCGGGTCCGCGCCGGCCTTGGCGGCCAGCACCAGCGCCTCGCCCACGGCCTCGATGGTCAGCGCCACGATCACCTGGTTCGCCACCTTGGCCACCTGGCCGTCGCCGACATTGCCGACCAGCGTGATGTTCTTGCCCATCAGCTGGAGCAGCGGCAGCACGCGGTCGAACACGTCCTGCTTGCCGCCGGCCATGATCGACAGCGTGGCGGCCTTGGCCCCCACCTCGCCGCCGGACACCGGCGCATCCACATACTCGCAACCCAGCTTCTCGATGCGCGCGGCGAACTCGCGTGTCTCGATTGGCGAGATGGAACTCATGTCCACCACCGTCTTGCCCGGGCTCAGTCCATCGGCCACACCTTGCTCGCCGAACAGCACGCGCGCCACGTCCGGCGTATCCGGCAGCATCAGGAAGATGACGTCGGCCTGGCGCGCCACCTCGGTGGCATTGGCGCAGGCCTGCATGCCGGCATCCTGGAGCGCCTGCGGCACGCCGCTGCGCGTGTGGGCGTAGACCGTGTGGCCGCCCGCCTGAAGGTGCTGCGCCATCGGCGCGCCCATCACGCCGAGTCCGATGAATCCGATCTTGCTCATATCCGTATTCCTATATAGATAGCGTCATTGCGCAAAGCGCTCGCGCAGCGCGCGGGAGGCATCGCGCAGCAGCGTGTGGTCCAGCCCCACGGCGACGAAGTGCGCGCCCATGTCGATGTAGCGGCGGGCGTCGGCCTCCACGGGGGTGAGCGTGCCGATGGCCTTGCCGGCGCGGTTGGCGGCGTCGTAGATCTGCGCCACGGCGGCCTGCACCTCCGGGTGGTTGGGGTTGCCAAGGTGGCCGTAGGCGGCGGCCAGGTCGTTCGGGCCGATGAAGATGCCGTCCACGCCGGGTTCGGCGCAGATCTCGTCGGCAGCTTCCACGCCCTTGCGGCTCTCGATCTGCACCAGCACGCAGATGTTCTCGTTGATGGTCTGGAAGAAGTCCGGCAGCGTGCCGTAGCGGTTCTGGCGCTGCACGCCGGACACCCCGCGCACGCCGTCCGGCGGGTAGCGCGTGGCCCGCACCGCGCGGCGCGCTTCCTCGGCCGACTCCACGAACGGGATCAGGAAGTTATAGAAGCCGATATCCAGCAGGCGCTTGAGCAGGACGGGGTCGTTCCAGGGCGGGCGGACCACGGGCGCGCTGGTGCTGTCCTTGAGCGCCATCAACTGCGGCACGAAGGTCAGCACGTCGTTGGGCGCGTGCTCGCCATCGAGCAGCATCCAGTCGAAGCCGGCCAGGCCGATGATCTCGGTGGTAACCGGCTGGCCGAGCGAGGTCCAGCAGCCAATCAGGCGCTTGCGCGCGAGGATGTCGGCGCGGAACTGGTTGGGCAGCGGGGAAAGCTGGGGCAGGTGAGGAGTCGTCATGAGAATTCCTTGAGCCTTGGGTTCAGTCCGCCGCCAGGGCGGAGAGCGGGCCGGGGGACTGGCCGCGCGCCTGAAGCACGCGCGCCGCGGCGTCGTCGAGCTGGGCCAGCGTGCCGGCATCCACGGGGATAAAGTCGGCACGCGCCTTGCGCCATGCGCGTTCGGGGTCGCCGGGGAGGCGGATGGCATCGTTGCCCGGTTGCAGCCGGGACGCCTTCATCCATTCGACAAAGGCTTCCACCTCATGGCCGAAGGTGGTGCTGCTGCCGAGGCGGGCGGGGTCGAAGATGATCGCCAGCATGTTGTTCCAGACCGCATGCTCGTGCGTGAGCGTTTCCGGGCGGATGGTGTGGCCGCCAGTGACGGCGGCGCCGAGCAGCTCGCACATCACGGCCAGCACGTAGCCCTTGTGCTCGCCGAACGTGCGCAGCGCACCCTGCGGCGTGCCGGGCGCCGGGAACATGACCGAGGGGTCGTCGGTGGGGTGCCCGGCCGGGTCCATCAGGCTGCCAGCCGGCACCGGCACCCCCTTGTTATTGGCCACGCGCACCTTGCCCAGCGCGATGGCGCTGGTGGCAAAGTCCAGCACCAGCGGCGGGGCGCCCGCCACCGGCACGCCAATCGTGAACGGATTGGTGCCAAAGCGCGCGTCGTAGCCGCCATGCGGCGCCACGATCGGCTTGGACAGCACGTTCACGAAGTGGATCGAGATCATGCCGGCCGCGGTGGCCTGCTCGGCCCAGTGGCCCACGCGCCCCAGATGGTGCGAGCGCCGCAGCCCCATCACGCACACGCCATGCTCCTGCGCGCGGGCGATGCCCATGCGCATGGCCTCCTCGGTGACCGCCTGGCCCATGCCCCGGTTGCCGTCCAGGCTCAGGATGCCGCCGGACTCATGCACCACGCTGACCTGCTGGTTGAGCTGCAACTGCTCGCCCAGCCAGGACAGCACGTACTTCGGGATCATGCCCACGCCATGCGAGTCATGGCCCGAGAGATTGGCGCCGACGAGGTGGTCGGCGGTCAGTTGCGCCTCACGCGCATCGGACCCCGCCGCCAGCCACAGGTCCACGACCCAGCGATGCAGGCCGGCGGTCGGAATACGGTGTTCTGCCATGCGTTACTCCAGGTGAATATTGGCGACCTTGATCAGGTTGGCCCACTTGGCCACCTCGCTCTTCTGGAACTTGCCGAGTTCGGCCGGACCGGCGCCAGACGGCTCCACGCCCATGCCCGCCAGCTTCGCCTTGATGTCCGGCTGGTGGATGATCTTGCCGATCTCGGTGGCCAGCTTGTTGACGATGGGCATCGGCGTGCCGGCCGGCGCGAAGATCGCCTGCCACGAGACGATTTCATAGCCCGGCAGGCCCGATTCCGCCATGGTCGGCACATCGGGCAGCTCGGCGGCGCGCTTGGCACCGGTGGTGGCCAGCGCGCGGAACTTGCCGGATTGCACCATCGGCATGGCCGCCACGCTGTTCTCGAAGACGATGTCCACCTGGTTGCCGAGCAGTGCCTGCACCGCCTGGCTGCTGCCCTTATAAGGCACGTGGGTCATCTTCAGGCCGGCCATGTTGGCGAACAGTTCGGCAGCCAGGTGCTGGGAGGTGCCATTGCCGGACGAGCCGAAGTTGATCGACCCCGGCTTGGCCTTGGCCGCCGCCAGCACGTCCTGCACCGACTTGTACGGGCTGTTCACGTTCACCACCAGCACATTGGGCAGCGTGCCGATCAGCGCCACCGGCTGGAAGTTCTTGACCGGGTCGTACGGCATCTTGGGGTACAGGCTCACGTTGATGGCGTGCGAGCTGATGGTGCCGCCGAGCAGCGTGTAGCCGTCCGGCGCGGCCTTGGACACGTAGTCCGAGCCGATATTGCCGCCGGCGCCGGCGCGGTTCTCCACCACCACCGACTGGCCAAGCGCCTGGGACAGCCTCTGGCCGATCAGCCGGCCCAGCAGGTCCGTGGTGCCGCCCGCCGCGAACGGCACGACGTAGTTGATCGGCTTGCTGGGGTATTGGTCGGCGGATTGGGCTTGCGCCAGCGGGGCCGCCGCCATGCATCCAAGGCAAAGCACGGCGAGCGCCGGCCGCATCAGTCGATGAGGAAAGGGCATTGCATGGTCTCCTGTTGCGCGAACGTTGTTATGGGACGGCCGGGATGGCTGTCGGGGTGTCGCGGGCGGGCGCGCCGTCATGGCAGCATCGCCTCGGTAGCCAATCTACACGGGCGCGAGGCGCGCTGCCTTGCATAAAACGCATAACAGAAATGCACGATAGACCCCCCGGCGGCGCCCGTCAAACGGAAAAATCGCTGTCATCGCCGCCTGCTTCGGGTCTGGCGCCCGCTTGGCTCCACCTTGGCGCCGCCTCCGATCCTGTCCATACTTTTCGTCATGACCGCTCAAACCCCATCCTCCCAGGCCCGCACCGGCGGCCGTGTCCTCGTGGACCAACTGCGCCTGCATGGCACGGAGCGCATCTTCTGCGTGCCCGGCGAGAGCTTCCTGGACGTGCTGGACGCCTTGCACGACCAGCCTGCCATCGACCTCGTCGTCACCAAGCACGAAGGCGCCGCCGCCAACATGGCCGAGGCCGACGGCAAGCTGACCGGCCGCCCCGGCATCTGCTTCGTCACCCGGGGGCCGGGCGCCACCCACGCCAGCATCGGCGTGCATATCGCCCAGCAGGACTCCACGCCGATGATCCTGTTCGTGGGGCAGATTGCCCGTGCTCACAAGGGCCGGGAGGCATTCCAGGAGGTGGATTACGCGGCGGTGTTCGGCACGATGGCCAAGTGGGCGGCCGAGATCGACGATCCGGCGCGGATTCCCGAGATGGTGGCGCGCGCCTTCCAGGTGGCCACGTCCGGCCGGCCCGGCCCGGTGGTGCTGGCGCTGCCCGAAGACGTGCTCGATGATCTGGTGGACTGCGCGGACGCCGCGCCGTACCGCACCGTGGCGGCCGCCCCGCGCGCCGAGGATGCCCGGGCGCTGGCCGACGCGCTGGCCGAGGCCCGCCAGCCGCTGGTGATCGCCGGCGGCGCCGGCTGGACCGACGCGGCAGTGCGTGACTTCGCCGCCTTCGTCAAGGCATGGAACCTGCCCGTGGCCTGCGCCTTCCGCCGGCAGGACGTGATCGATAACCGCGACCCGCACTACATCGGCCATCTGAGCCTGGGCGTGAGCCCCAAGCTGGCCGAGCGGGTGCGCACGGCCGACCTGATCGTGGCGGTCGGCACCCGGCTGGGCGACATCGCCACCGATGGCTACACGCTGCTGGAAGTCCCGCGTCCCAAGCAGAAGCTGGTGCATATCCATGCCGATAGCGGCGAACTGGGCCGCGTCTACCAGTCGGCACTGCCGATCCATTCGGGCGTGGTGCCTGCGGCAGCCATGCTGGCCGCGCTGCCGGCGCCGGCTTCTATCGGATGGAAGGACTGGACCAGCGGTGCCCGGGCCGAGCACGAGGCCTTCGTCACGCCGCCCAAGCCGCATGCGGAACTGACGGGCGTGGATATGGCCGCGGCGATGTCGCACCTGAACGCCGTGCTGCCCGAGGACGCCATCCTCAGCAACGGCGCCGGCAACTACACGGTCTGGCTGCACCGCTTCTATGCCTACAAGCGTCCGCGCACGGAACTGGCGCCCACCTGCGGCGCGATGGGCTACGGCCTGCCGGCCGCGATTGCCGCGAAGCTGCGCGCCCCCGAGAAGACCGTGGTCTGCCTGGCTGGGGACGGCTGCTTCCTGATGTACCCGCAGGAGATCGCCACGGCCGCCGCGCATGGCGCCAACCTGATCGTGATCCTGGTGAACAACCGCATGTACGGCACCATCCGCATGCATCAGGAGAAGCGCTACCCGGGCCGCCAGAGCGGCACGACCATCGCCAACCCGGATTTCGTGGCGATGGCGCGCGCCTGCGGCGCATGGGCGGAGCGGGTGGAGAAGACAGAGGACTTTGCGGCGGCCTTCGAGCGCGCCCGCAACGCCGGCCAGCCGGCCGTGCTGGAGCTGATGACCGACCCGCTGCAGATCACGCCGGCGATGCGCGTGACCGACCTGCCGGCCTGAGCCGGGATCAGACGCTGCCTGGGCTACCTAGAACAGCGCCGCTTGTGGCCGGGCCTCGTGCCCGGCTTTTTCATGGCCGGACGCCGGGCGGGCCAGGATTTCGCGGATCTGCTCCAGATACCGCTCGCCTACCGCGCGATGGGTCTTGCGGGCCTCGTCGGCCAGCGCGCGGCGCGACGGCGCCCGAATCCCGATCAAACGGCAAATCGTTGAAAGATAAGGCTTTTTGTCGTCGACGGTGGCCCGGCGGGCGGCCGACAGCAAGGCCGCATCGCCAATGCGCCCCCGCAGCCAGACCAGTACCTGGCGGTCATATTCGTTCTGCACACGGATCAGGTGGATCAAGTGTTCCATTCCGCACTCCGATATACTGTTCATTCATACAGTTACTGTAAATATATACAGTGAATCGGAATTTTCAAGGTGTGCGTCGGAAAACCCTTGAAAGTGCTTGCGCTGGCCCGGTTCGCATGGTCACCATGGCGGTCTGCAAGCCGCCTTTTTGCATCGAATCATGGACGACACCACCGCCACCTTCCACAAGCTGCGCCCGCGCCTGCACGGGATTGCCTACCGGATGCTGGGCGCCGTGGCCGAAGCCGAGGACGTCGTACAGGACGCCTGGCTGCGCTGGCACACGGCTGACCAGACGGACATCGACAACGCCGAGGCCTGGCTGGTTTCGGTCACCACCCGCATCGCCATCGACCGCCTGCGCGCGGCCAAGACCCAGCGCGAGCACTACAGCGGGATCTGGCTGCCCGAGCCGCTGATCACGGACAGCCCGGACACCCCCGAGGCCATCACGGAGCGCGCCGACGATATCTCCGTGGCCTTCCTGCTGTTGCTGGAGCGCCTGACGCCCGAGGCCCGCGCCGCCTTCCTGCTGCGCGAGGTCTTCGACAACGACTACGACGAGGTGGCGCGCGTGATCGGCAAGAGCGAGGCCACGTGCCGCCAGCTGGTGAGCCGCGCCAAGACCCAGCTACGCGACGACCGGCCGCGCTTCACGGTGTCTCCGGACACCCATCGGCACATGGTCCAGGCTTTCGCCCACGCGATGCAGGGCGGCGACTTTGCCGGCATCCAGGCGCTGCTGGCCGATGACGCCACGCTGGCTGGCGACGGCGGCGGCAAGGTCCAGACCTTCCCCAAGCCGCTCGAAGGCGCGCGCCGCATCGCCCAACTGTTCTACGCCACGCGCCTCAAATACCCCGGCGAGGGGCTCCGGGTGCAACTGGTGCTGCTCAACGGCGAGTGGGCGCTGCTGCGCTACTTCGACGGCGCGCTGGAGTCCGCGCAGACCTTTGTGGTGGAAGGCGACCGCATCGCCCGCATCCACGTGCAGCGCAACCCGGACAAGCTGGCGCGCATTGCGGAGTATTTTGGCGGGGAGGCGTAGAGCGGGCGTCGTTGTTTCCCGCCGCGCACCAAAGTGTGTCCAGCCGCATGTCTACCGAGCGATGGCCTGGCCGCGTACGCTACTTCTCACGAGGTACCACCGGCCCGGCGAAAAGAATCCTGCAACGCGAAGTTCGCCGGCAATGAAAATTTGTCAGAAGCAGGAGACAGACATGTGCTTATGCCACGGATCACTTTACCCTGATCACGACTTGGTTCCGTCGCACTACGCGACGCGTATCGGCGATATCGAGGTAATGGTCATTAGCGATGGGGCGATACCCGTACCCGCCAACGTCCTGGGCACCAACGTTGATTCGGCCGTCCGGGATGCCGCGCTGCGCGGCAGATTCCTGCCGGACGTGATCGATTGGGGGCTGAACGTCGTCGTCGTCCGTAGCGGCGGCCGGACGATCCTCATCGACGCCGGGATGGGGTCGGAGATGCCGGAATCCACGCGGACCGGACGCCTGGCCCTACGATTGAAGGGCGCCGGCATCCATCCCGGGACCGTGACCGATGTCATCGCGACCCACATTCACATGGACCATATTGGCGGGCTGCTCGACGAGCGGCTGAGGAGTCAGATGCGTCCGGACCTGCGGGTGCACGTGTCGCACACGGATGTCGAATTCTTTGAGTCGCCCGATTTCTCCCACAACACCTTCAACGGCATTCAGGACATCATCCGGACCAGCGCCCGGAACTTCCTGGACGCGTACAAGAGCGAGTTGCGGCCGTTCGACAAGGAGTGCCAGGTGGCGCCCGGGGTTGTCGTCACGCTCACCGGTGGCCACACCCCCGGGCACAGTATGGTTCGCGTGGCCTCCGGGGGGGAACGGCTGACGTTCGCGGGTGACGCGGTGGTCCCGGTCGGTGTCGAATGCCCCGAATGGCAAAACGCCTTCGATCACGAACCCGAGGAGGCAGCTCGCGTCCGGGTTCGCCTCTTGCGAGAGGCTGCGGCGACCGGCGAGTTGTTCTTGGCCAGCCACTTATCGTTCCCCTCACTCGGCCGCGTCGCGGTCGATGGCAATGCCTTCCGATATATACCGGCCAACTGGGCATACTGAATAACGGCAGGCATAAAAAAGAGCCCGCCAAGGCGGGCCCAAAGACGAAGGGAAAGTCTCCGTCAAGTGGATGTCAGCGGGGACAACGCGCTCAGAAGCGGTGGCGAATGCCGACGATGGCGCCGAACTGGTTCTGGCCGGCGCCCACCTGTTCGGTTGTGGCCGTCAGGGTGCTGGCGCTGCGGTTCAGCGACGGGCCGAAGCCGGACAGGCCCATGGCCGAGCCGTCCCGGTTCTGGGCGTAGGCCACGATGGTGTACAGGTCGGTGCGCTTGGAAAACGCGTACGTGCCGGACAGCACGAAGCTGTACGGGTCGCCGCCGCTGTTGCGTACGTCGGTGTAGTAGGCCGCGCCGGTCAGCGTGATGGCCGGGGTGACCTGGTAGTTCGCGCCGATCCAGTACAGGTTGGTGCGCAGCGAGCTGCTGGCGAAGTCGCCGTAGTACCAGCGATAGCCGGCGAAGGCGCGGGCCCGGCCGAAGTCGTAGCTGGCGCCAAGGGTGGCGCGGCGCTCGCGGTTATCGTCCGTGGCGACGGTGCTGCCGCGCACCTCGTCGTAGACCACGCGGGCGGACAGCGGGCCAGCCGTGTAGCCCACGCTGGCGCTGAAGTTCCGGCCTGCCTTGTAGTCGCCCGGCACCTCGCCGCCGGCGCTGCTGTCGTAGCCGGTGCTGTAGAACAGGCCGTAGTACAGCGCGCCGGTCTGGCCGGTGAACTTCACCGAATTGTCGGCGCGGCCGGACATCCACTTGTCGTGCATCAGCACCGAGTAACGCGTGGCGATGGCCATCGGGTCATAGGCCAGCGAGAAGTCGTACAGCACGGTCTGGTGGCGGCCCAGAGACAGCGTGCCGTACTGGTTCTGCAGGCCGACGAACGCCTGCCGACCGAACATGCGGCCGCCCTGGTTGGCGCTGCCGGTGTCGAGGTCGAAGCCGTTTTCCAGCGTGAAGACGGCCTTCAGGCCGCCGCCGAGGTCTTCGGCGCCGCGCAGGCCCCAGCGCGAGGTGGACAGGTTGCCGGCGGACATCCGCACGACGTTGTTGCTGCCCCCGGTGGCTGCGTTGGGCACGTTGGTCAGGAATTCCACGCCGGCGTCGACGACACCGTAGAGCGTGATGCTGCCCTGGGCGTGGGCAGCGGCGGGCAGGGCAGGGAGGACGGCCATGGCGGCCAGGCAGGCGAGACGGGTCTTCATGTGTTCGTGATCCTTGTTATGGGTCGCCGCCGGCGCACCCCGTAAGGGCTCGGGCGTGCTGGCGGCGACTGCAATGTAACGAGGGATCAGGAACGGGAGAAGCGCGTCTGGTCTGACAGACTGTCCCGGGATTTGAACAATTGGGGAGTCAGACTCCCCTCAGCGCGCCGTCAGCGTCCCTTCAACAGCGGACACTGCGACTTCGACGGTGGGATGAACGCCTGGTCGCCCGGCACCGTGGCCAGCACCTTGTAGTAGTCCCACGGGTACTTGGACTCGGCCGGCGTCTTGACCTCGAACAAATACATATCGTGCACCATGCGCCCATCGGCGCGGATGCGGCCGTTCTTGGCGAAGAAGTCGTTGATCGGCATCGCCTTCATCTTCTCCATGGTCGGCGCGGTCTCGTCGGTGCCGGCCGCCTGCACCGCCTTCAGGTAGTGCGTGACGGACGAGTAGACGCCGGCCTGGCTCATGTTCGGCATCTTCTTGACCTTGTCGAAGTACTTGCGCGACCACGCGCGCGTGGCGTCGTTCATATCCCAGTAGAACGCCTCGGTCAGCACCAGCCCCTGCGCGGTCTTGAGGCCGAGCGCGTGGATGTCGTTGATATAGAGCAACAGCCCGGCCATGCGCTGCTTGCCGTCGCGCGTCAGGCCGAACTCGGAGGCGGCCTTGATGGCGTTGACGGTGTCGCCGCCCGCGTTGGCCAGCCCCACCACCTGCGCCTTGCTGGCCTGCGCCTGGAGCAGGTAGGAGGCGAAGTCGCTGGTGCTGAGCGGATGGCGCGCGGCGCCGAGCACCTGCCCGCCGGCCTCGGTGACCACCGTGGTGGCCGACTGCTGGAGCGTGTGGCCGAAGGCGTAGTCGGCGGTCAGGAAGAACCATGTCTTGCCGCCGCGCTGGACCATTGCCTTGGCCGTGGTGTTGGCCAGCGCGTAGGTGTCGTAGGCGTAGTGCACCGAGATTGGCGTGCACAGGTCATTGGTAATGCGCTCGCTGCCGGGGCCGGAGAACACCACGATCTTGTTCTTCTGCTTCGCCACGTCCAGCACGGCCAGCGCAGGTGCCGAAGCCGCCACATCCAGGATGGCATCAACCTTGTCCGTGTCGAACCATTCGCGCGCCTTGTTGGCGGCGATGTCGGCCTTGTTCTGGTGATCCACCACCACCAGCTCAATTTTCTTGCCGAGCACCTTGCCGCCGAAGTCGTCAATGGCCATCTGCGCCGCCGTGGCGCTGCCGCGCCCGGTCACATCGGCGTAGAGGCCGCTCATGTCGAGCAGCAGGCCGATCTTGACCACGTCATCGGAAATCCCTGCCTTTGGCTGGGCCGAGGCGATGCCGGCCACACCGCCGGCACCGGCCAGCGCCAGCAGCGCAGCGGCAGTCCGCCGCCATGTTGCGGAAGTCTTCATGGTTGTCTCCTCCAGTGTTGTTATCTAGTTCTTCTACGATTTGCAGTCAGACCGTGGCTCATACCGTGGCCACCGGCGTCACCGGCGAGCCCACCGCGCCCGGCAGCCGCAGCGGCGGCGCCGTGAGCATGAAGCGCGAGCGGCGGTGCGCGCGCAGCCAGTCCGCCAGGTCCTTGAGGTACCAGAGTTCGCCGAGCGGCAGCCCCAGCTTGAACAGGCAATGGTGGTGCAGCGGCAGCAGCGGATGCGTCTTCTCTGCGTCGGGCGGCGGCAGGGCCGGGTAGCGCTCCACGGCGTAGTTGTCGGCGATCAGCGCCGCGATGCCGGAATCGGTGATCCAGTTCAGCAGGCGGGTGTCGCGCCCGTTCAGGGCGGCGCAGCTGTGGTGGAGCACCGCTTCGTCGGGCTCACGCTGCATCGACAGCACGACTTCGGCAAAGCCGGTGCGCAGCAGGAGCATGTCGCCGGGCTCCACTTCCACGCGATGGGTGTCCATGGCGTGCATCAGGTCGTCATAGCCGACGTTGCGGAAGTCCATGCCGAACACATCGGCCAGATCCACCAGCACGCCCCGGCCCTGCATGCCCTTGACGGCGAAGTTCTCGATGCCGAGCGCGTCGGCGTGGCTGTGGGCATGGCCGTGGCTGCAGTCGTGGGCGGCGAACTGGTCGTCATCGGCATAGTCGACCGGGCCGACGATGTCCGCGTTGGCGCGATAGCCGTTGTAGTAGACGCGCTCGGGCCTGCCGTCGCCATCCGCATCGAACAGCGCGCCCACGTGGGCCAGGGAGTCCCACTGGGTGGAGTACTGGAGGCAGAGCAGCACCTGGTCGTCGCTGATGACATCGGTCGCGGCCGGGTTCACCTTGGCCAGCGGGAAGTTCATGTACGGGGAGTCGTCGCGGAAAGTGGGGCGCAGCTCGGGCGGATGGCGGCGCGGATTGAGCTTGTTGCCGCCCGGGTAGTCCAGTGGCAGCGAGAGGCAGAAGCTGCGCCCCGCCTGGATCTCGCGCGCGCCCTTGAGCACCTGCTCGGGGCCGATCAGGTTGACGCGCCCCAGTTGATCGTCAGGACCGAAATCGCCCCAGTTGGAGCCCTGCGGACGTTGCTGCCAACGCATGCCTGATACCTCCCTTGCGAAAGATGATGCCGGTTGAAGCGCCGCCGCCACATCGCGGCGCAGCATCCGGTTATACGTGATCCATGCGGCGCGGTCATTCTGCGTCGCATCAAGTTCCGCGTGACGAAATAGGAGGGAGGAGGGCGAGGCGGGGAGGGGCTATTCGCCGAGGAACTCGGCCAATACTTCCAGCCCTTCGACGTGGTCGGCCACGACCTTGGCGATGACGGCCAGCGGAATCGCCAGCAGCATCCCCCAGGTGCCCCAGAGCCACGTGAACAGCAATAGCGAGACGAAGACGGCCACGGCGTTCATGCGCGCCATGCGGCCCGTCATCCAGGTGGTCATGCCGGAGCCGATCAGCGTGGCGATCAGCAGCGACCCGCCAGCCGCCGCTGCCGCAACGGACAGCGTGCCGAACTGCATGAACCCGGCCACGCCCAGGCACAGCGCGATCAGCACCGCGCCGAAGTACGGCACCAGGTGCAGCGCCGCGGCGGCCAGCGCCCAGGCGCCGGCATTGTCGATCGACAGATACCTGAGCAGGATGTACGTACAAAGCCCCAGCGCGGCGTTGGTGATGACCAGCATCAGCATGTAGCGCTGGATCGCCCGGTTGATCTCGTCGAGCATGTGCACGCTGATCTTCTTCTGGCTGATGGTGGTACCGGCCATCTTGATGAACTTGCGCTTGAACATGTCGCCGCCCAGCAGCAGGAACCAGGTCAGGAACAGCACGACCACGGCCTGCGCCAGCATCGCGAAGACGCCCATCGAGCCTACCCAGATGGCGTTGTTGAGCGCATCGGCGGAACGCTCCACCACGATCGGCGCGCCCTTGGCGGGCGGCGGCTGGCCGGTACCGACCAGTACCGTGGCGGCGCGGCGGATCTTTTGCAGCATGGAGTCGTCGCCGCTCACCAGTTCGCCCAGCGAGCGGGAGAGCTTGCTGGCGATGGCGGGCAGGCGGTCGACGATCGATTCGATCTGCCCCTGGAGCAGGTAGGCGCCGCACAGCAGCAGGGCCAGCATGCCGAGCAGCACCACGGTAGCGCCCACGGCGCGCGGTATGCGCTGGCGCTGGAGCCACTCGACCATGGGATCGAGCAGGTAGGCGATGACGATGGCCACCACCACCGGCACGATGAAGTCGCGGGCGAGGTGCACGGTGTAGAGCGCCGCCAGCGTCGCCAGGATGACCAGCGCCGTGCTGGCGCGCCGCACCGAGACGGACAGCTTGGGGGTGATGCGAACGGGTGCCGCCGGCACGGCGTCCACTGGCACCTCGGCCTTGGCGGCGGGTGCCCCCTCCGCCAAGGCTTCTGGCACGACATCAGGCCCGGCCACGGTGCCGGGCGGGGTGGCCCGCATGGCGGGCTGGATCGGTACGCGCGACATGGGTGGCAGGGCGGCTCGCAGACATGAAGGACATGGCGTCACGAGGCGGACGCCTGCCATAACGATAGACACTGCGGGGCCGGGGCGGGTGTCGGCGCGTTGCGGGTCGCGCTGTAGGACAGCGGCGCGACCTTCCGGGGTGATCTGGGTCGTGTGCAGCCTGATACACGGAAACCCCACCAAAGCAAAAGCCCGGTCTCGTGAACCGGGCTTCTGGGGATTGCGTGGCTGGCGTGGCCGGGGGCGATCAGCGCCTGGCGGGTTAGCGCGTCAGCGTCGAATGATCGTCGCCGTGAGAGCCGGCGCCCGACTGCTTGAGCAGCGGGTCATTCTTGAGCACCCAGCGGGCGCCAAAGGCCAGAGCGACGATACAGGCCAGCATATACGCAACGATCACAGTGAGAGTCAGCATGGCATCACAGGAGTAGGTTGCGACCGCGTTGCCAGCTTCCGCTGGCGGGCCGATGGGAACGAATTGTATGTGAGGCAAAACGTTTCGCCGGCACCGATTCGCCTGAAATTTTCTGTATGCCGATCTAAGCCCAATTAATATCGGCACGTTTTACGAGGAACATGGATCATGGCCGCCTCGCACAACTTCCCCCCCTAGAAGTAGCACCCCATCTCGTATTGCTGCGAACGCAAAGCGTGCACGTCGCTGCGGTAGCGGTCCGCGCGGCTCCAGTACTCGGTGGTATGCATGGCGCGCTCGGCGGCCCGCGCCTGGTACTCGAGTGCCCGGCACTGGTTCCAGAAGGCGTTCTGCGCGCGCAGGTCGAGGTCGTCCTCGCGGCCCTGCCAGGCCTGGATCTGTTGCGCCAGCTGGGCGCGGCTTTGCAGGTAGGCCTGTTCGTCCTGACGGATCTTGGGGGTCTTGGTGATGGTGGTCACGTTGGCGCGCATGCCGGACGTGACGTCGCGGTAGCCCGCCGGACACGATGCCGCCGTATAGAGCGTTTCCTTGCCGCTCTGGCACTTGGTCACGGCATGGGCCGCGCCGGAGGCGGCCAGCGTCAGCAGCAGGATGGCAATTTGTCTGGGCATGGCGGCACCTTGGACGAATGGCGATGTCATCCAATGTAGGCAGCGCTGCGCCGCGCTGCCAGTACGGCAAGGTATCCAGATATTTCAGGTACGGGGGGTGACGCGCGGGTTGACGCGCTTTGAGTGGCCAGACACGGCTTTGGCGCCCTGCATTTCGGCATTGGCGGTCAGCAGCATGTCGTACAGCTGCTGCGCCGCCGGCGAGAGGGACCGGCCACGGCGCCGGATCAGCCCCACCGTGCGCGAGACGGTGGGCTCCACCAGCGGCACGCTGGTCAGCGTGGGATGCTTGCCCGGCGGCATGGCCAGCCGGGGCACCGCCGCCACGCCGAGCCCGGCTTCCACCAGGCTCACCAGCGTGCTGACGTGGCGCACCTCGCAGTACCACTGCGGGCGGTCGGGCACGTCGGTCAGCGCCAGGTCCAGCAGCATGCGGTTGCCGCTGGCCTTGCCCACGGTCATGTAGTCGTACTGGCCCAGCTCGGCCCAGGTGACCTTGCGCTTGCGCGCCAGCGGATGGTCGGGCGGGCAGGCCACCACGAACGGTTCCTTGAGCACGGGTTCGAACTCGACGTCCGGCTCCTGCGTGCCGATGTAGTTCAGGCCGAAGTCGGCCTCGTTGCGGACGATCAGGTTCAGCACCTCGTTGGCGCCTTCGTCGATCAGCCGCACGACGATGCGCGGCCACCTCTCGTGGTACTTGCGCAGCACCGCCGGCAGGAAGTAGCGCACCGCCGACGGCACGCACGCCACCGTCACTTCGCCGGTCACGCGGGTGGCCACGTCCCGGATGCCGAGCAGCGACTCCTCCAGCCCGTTCAGCAGCTCTCGTGCCTTGCGCGAGAACTCCCGGCCCACGGCGGTCATCTCCACCGAGCGCGTGGTCCGGTCGAACAGCCGCACGCCGAGCGCGTCTTCCAGCTTCTCGATCCGGCGCGACAAGGCCGGTTGGGACAGATGCAGCTCTGTCGCCGCCGCGCGGAAGCTGCTCAGCTCAGCCACCGCCACGAAGGCGCGCAGATCGGACAGATTGAAATTCATGCCGAAATCAGATGCCAGACCGCCTCGGTCTCGCGCGCCACGCCGTCTTCCTCAAGCTTGCGCAGGTGGGCCAGCAGCGAGCGCTGCGCCACCGGGTGCATGCGCTCGGGCACGTCGTCGTAGACGCTGGCGAGCAGGGTGCCGATATCGGCCGGCGCCAGCGCGCGCAGCGCGTTGAGCACCTTGGCCTCACGCTGCTGCCGATGGCGAATCAGCAGCCGGATGGCATCCCGGGGGCGCGGCATCAGGAAGCCATGGCCCGGCGCAATCCACTCCAGGTCTTCGTCGAGCAGCGCCTGCAGGGACGCCAGATAGGCGCGCATATCCCCATCGGGCGGATTGATGACCACGCTGGAGCCCTGCATCACGTGGTCGCCCGTGAACAGCGTCTTCTCCTCCTCGAGCAGGTAGCAGAGATGGTTCGACGCATGCCCGGGCGTGTGCACTACCCGCAGCGTGGCGTGCGGGCCGAGCACGATCCGCTCGCCGTGCTCGGGCATGCGGTCCGGCGCGAAGGTCTGGTCCTGGCGGTCCTGCACGGCGGTCACGCGCCCCCAGACCGGCGCGCCGGTGGCCTCGCGCACCGCCACGGAGGCGGGGGAATGATCCAGATGGGTATGCGTGACGAGAATCCACTTCACCGGGCCCGGCGCGGCAGCCAGCACCGCGGTGATATGGGCCGGGTCGGCAGGGCCGGGATCGATCATGGCCCAGGTGTTGTCCGTGCCGCCGCCCACGAAGTAGGTGTTGGTGCCGGGGCCGGTCATCACGTTGCCGTTGTCCGCCGTGACGCGCCAGACCCGCTCGGACAGCTTCACCGCCGCGCCCGGCGCCAGCGCGTAGCGGCCATGGCCGGCGCCATCGGGGTCGATCCGGGCGATTTCGGCATACGGCGCCTCCTCCGGCATCACCGGCCGCACGCCCTTGGGGCCGGTGGCCAGGCGCGGCATGATCTGCACGATGTTGCGCAACTGCCGGGCATGGTCGAAGCACGCCTGCGCGGTCTGGAAGTGCGAAATCGACTGGAGCATGCGGCGCGTGACGTTGACCAGCGAGATCTGGTTGGCCGGGTCGAGCGCATCGACGGGCCGCATCCAGCGATGCTCCACCGCCTCGACGCCATCGTGCCGCGCGGTCTGCCCAGCCGGCGCCAGCGCAAAGAAGAAGCGCGTGTCGAAGCGCTTCGGCAGGCCGGGCGGCGTCAGCCAGTGGCTGCCATAGGCCAGCTGGTCCACTGCGAGGCGCACGCCCAGCCGTTCGCAGACATGGGCGATGCCCGCGCCGCCATAGCCGGCGGCTTCGCGCAGGCTGCCGTAGGTGTCGGCGTCGAGTGTATCGAGATCCACATTCTGGCCATTGGCATCGCGGGCGAATAACAGGCCCGCTTCCTCGAACGCTTCGCGGGCGGCGCAGAGGTAGTAATCGAGCCCGTTCTGGTCGACGTTGAGCCGGGCGCTGGCGGCCGCATCATCGAGGCCATCACAGAGCGGATGAAGTGCCGCATCCTGCTCATCCAGCGTGCCGCCGGGGAAGACGAAGGCGCCCGCGCTGCGGTCGTCGTCGCGCTGGGGGCGGCGCATCATCAGCACTTCCATGCCCGCGGGGCCGTCGCGGAGCACCAGCACGCTGGCGGCGGCGCGCAGGGCTTTGGAGCGAACAGGGGCGGCGGCGGTGGCAGTGGTGGTGGTGGCGGCGGTCTCGGACATGGGGACGGAGTGGGGCGCAGTATCAGAACAGGCGCCAAGTGTAATGGGTTCGGGCGGTTCGAATCTGCCGCGATGCAGCAGGAATCCCGCGCTGCTCTTGGGATGGGGGCGGATTTCAGTCCGGAAACAGCGCCATCTGCCCGGTCAGCAGCGTGTCGAAATCGTCGTCGAGGAAGGGCAGGATGGCATCGGCAATCGGCTGGAGCTGTTTTGTGATGTAGTGGTCATAATCGATCGGCGACTGGCGCGGATCGAGCGTCTCCATCGGCATCGGCCCGGCCACCGTCATCACATAGCTGATCCAGCCGCCGTTCTGGTACTGGCGCGGACGGCCCTGACTGTCGTTATAGGCATCGGCCAGCCGCGCGGCGCGCACGTGGGGCGGCACGTTGCGCTGGTAGTCGCCAAGCTGGCGGCGCAGGCGCTTGCGGTAGACCAGTTGCGCGTCCAGTTCGCCGGCCAGCGTGCGGCGCACGATGTCCCGCACATAGTCGCGGTACGGCTCGCGGTTGAAGATCATCGCGTACAGCGTCTGCTGGAACTGCTGCGCCAGCGGGGACCAGTCCGTGCGCACCGTCTCCAGCCCCTTGAACACCATCTCGGCGCGGCCATCGGCACGCATGACCTGACCGGCATAGCGCTTCTTGCTGCCAAGTTCGGCGCCACGGATGGTCGGCATCAGGAAGCGCCGGAAGTGCGTCTCGAACTGGAGTTCCAGCGCGCTGTCCAGGCCGAAGGTCTGGCGCAGGTGGTCGCGCCACCAGTCGTTGACGTAAGCCACGAGTTCACGCCCGATGCGTGCCGCGTCGTCCTCGGCATGGGCACCGCGCAGCCAGACGAAGGTGGAATCGGTGTCGCCATAGATCACGTCAAAGCCGCGCGCCTCGATCAGCAGCCGGGTCTGGCGCATGATCTCGTGGCCGCGCATGGTGATCGACGACGCCAGGCGCGGGTCGAAGAAGCGGCAGCCGCTCGATCCCAGCACGCCGTAGAACGCGTTCATGATGATCTTCAGCGCCTGCGAGAGCGGCTTGTTCTGCTCGCGCTTGGCCGCCTCGCGGCCCTGCCAGATCCGCGCGACGATGGCGGGCAGGCAGTGCTTGCCGCGCGAGAACCGCGCGCCCCGGAAGCCGGGCACCGAATCGGCATCATCGGGGTGGGCCAGCCCCTCCACCAGGCCAATCGGATCGATCAGGAACGTGCGGATGATCGACGGATACAGGCTCTTGTAGTCCAGCACCAGCACCGACTCGTACAGCCCGGGGCGGGAATCCATGACGAAGCCGCCGGGGCTGGCCTCGGGCGCCAGTTCGCCCAGATTCGGCGCCACGTAGCCCTGCCGGTGCATCAGCGGCATATATAAATGCGTGAACGCTGCCACCGAGCCGCCGCTGCGGTCGGCCGGCAGGCCGGTCACGGTGGCGCGCTCCAGCAGGAAGGTCAGCAGTTCCGTGGCGGCGAAGATGCGCGTGACCAGCTCGCAGTCGCGCAGGTTGTAGCGCGCCAGCGCGGGCTTGTCCTCGGCGAACATGCGGTCGATGGCGTCCATGCGGTCATACAGGTTGTCGATCGCCTTGCCTTCGCCCAGCAGGGTCTGCGCCACCGACTCCAGGCTGAACGACGGGAAACTCCACGTGGCGGCGCGCAGCGCCTCGATGCCGTCGATGATCAGCCGCCCGGCCGCCGCCGCGAAATAGTGCTGCTGCCTGGCGTGCTCGCGCCACTCCATCTCGGCGCCGCCCCGGCCCAGCCGCAGCGGCACCTGGAACTGCACCGCGTGGGCCTGCAGCACGCGCAGGTCGAACTGGACGAGGTTCCAGCCGATGATGGCGTCGGGGTCGTGCTCGGCCAGCCACTGATTGAGCTTCTCCAGCAGGGCGGGGCGGGTGTCGCAGTATTCGAGCGCGAAGTCCACCGGGGTTGGATCGCCGGCCGGCGCCGGGCCGAGCATATAGACCTGCCGCTGGCCGCAGCCTTCCAGCGCAATCGAATACAACTCGCCATGGGCGGTGGTCTCGATATCGAGCGAGACCAGGCGCAGGGTGGGGCGGTAGTCGGTGGCCGGCTTCATCTGCGCGTGGCGCAGCACGCCGCGCGCGTCCCCATGCGCGTCCGGCTGGCCGTCGAACCAGACCGGCGCGGTGATGAAGCGTTCCATCAGGTAGCGCTCGGGCGGGCGGATATCGGCCTCGTAGACATCCACGCCAGCCTGCCGCAGCGCCTTGTCGATCCGGATCAGCTGGCGGTGCTGCTGGCAGTACAGCCCGAGCACGGGCCGGCGGTGGAAGTCCTGCAACTGGAGCAGGCGCAGTTCCACGTCCCGCTCGCCGCGCAGCAGCGGCTCGGCCTGATCGCGCTGGGCTTCGGGCAGGAAAGCGACCGACGGCTGGGGCGGCAGGCGCAGCAGGCGCGGCCCGTGGTCCGTGGCCAGCCAGAAATCGACCTCGGTACCGGCGGGGGTATCGCGCCAGTGCCGGGTCAGGATGAAGCCCTGCTCAAGTGCCACGCTGGAAGCCTATCGAAAACCTGTGGGGAGATGCTGGCCGGATTCTAGCGGAGAGGGCCGTCAGCGCACCGTTTGCAGGAAGGCCAGCAGGTCGGTGATTTCGCCTTCGTCGCCGATGCCCCAGAAGCGCATCTTGTTGCCCGGCACCACCTTGTTCGGGGCGTGGATAAAGGCGCGCAGCGTCTCGGGGGTCCAGACCACCTTCGACGTCTTCATGGCTTCCGAATAGCGGTAGTCGGTTGTCGCGCCTGCCTGCCGGCCGACGATGGCGTTGAGATGGGGGCCGAAGGTGCCGCGCGCGGCCGGGCCAATCTTGTGGCAGGAGGCGCACTTTTTGTCGAACACGGCGCGGCCGGTCTCGATATTGCCGGCGGCGTGGGCATTCGCCGCCAACAAGCCGACGACCACGGGAAGAAGTCTGAAAAACATGTCGATACCGATCACTGCCATCACTGGGAAAAGCCCGCGCGCGACCACCACGCCCAGCCGCCGATGGCCACGGCCAGCCAGACGCCCACCACCAGTGCCACGCCCCAGCGGCTGCGCGGCTTCTTGCCCTCGGTCGTCAGCCATTGCGTGGCCTGGTCGCGGCTGGCGGCCATGATCGGCGCTGGCATCAGCCGGACCGTCAGCCAGATCAGGGCCGGCAGCAGCAGGACATCGTCGAGATAGCCCAGCACCGGGATGAAATCCGGAATCAGGTCGATGGGACTTAGCGCGTAGGCCACCACGACGCCGCACAGCACCTTGACCCACCACGGCGTGGCGGGGTGGCGGCAGGCGAACCAGAGGGCCACGCCATCGCGCTTGACGCGGCGTGCCCACTCGCGGAGCCGTGCGGCCTTGCCGCGGACAGGGGAAACCATGGCGTGGATCGTCGATACGAGCGGAGCGGCATTTTACCGCCGCGCCGGGGGCCGGCGACCGATTTTCCCTGCGTATCCAGTGAAAGCGGAAACCGACATGGCCTGATAACTATGATTATCTCGACCCTGTGTTTAACGTGCCAACTGTGGAGGCCGGCGCGGCCGGTTGGGCCACCGTCGCCTGCGTCCATCCGCCGCCGAGCGCCTTGTACAGGCCCACCCGGCTGGTCAGCCGCGCGAGGCGGATCGTCACCAGCGTCTGCTGGGCGTTGTAAAGCTGCCGCTGCGCGTCGAAGACCCCGAAGTAGTCATCCACCCCGTTCTTGAAGCGGATTTCCGACAGGCGCCGCGTCTCGGTGATCTCCTTCGCCAGTGCCTCCTGGGCAGCGGCCTGGCGGTCGTAGGTGCCACGCGCGGCCAGCCCGTCGGCCACCTCGCGGAAGGCGCCCTGGATGGTCTTCTCGTAGGCGGCCACGTTGATATCCTTCTGCACCTCGGAAACGGTCAGCCGGGCCTGATTGGCGCCCGCGTTGAAGATCGGCAGGGTGATCTGCGGCGCGAAGACCCAGGCCATGCCGCCCGAGAACAGCCCCGCCAGCGTGCTGCTGGCCGCGCCGACGCTGGCAGTGAGCGAGATGGTCGGGAAGAAGGCCGCCCGGGCCGCGCCGATATTGGCGTTGGCCGCCTTGAGCCGGTGCTCGGCGGCCATGATGTCCGGCCGCTGCTCGAGCACGGTGGAGGACAGCCCGGCCGGCAATTCGGCCACGAAAGCGTTGTTCTCGAAGGGCTGCGGCGCCGGCAGGTCGGTCGGCAGCGGCCCGCCGATCAGCAGCGCCAGCGCATTTTCGTCCTGCGCCACCTGGCGCGTGTACTGTTCCACGCCTACGCGCGCCGTCTCCAGCTGGGTCTGGGCGCGATGCATGTCGAGCTGGGCCATGCCGCCGGCGCGCTTGCTGCGGTCGATCATCTGCGCGGCGTCTTCCTGCACCTTGAGCGTGTCCTGCGAGATCTTCAGCAGTTCCTGATCGGCCCGGAGCGTCAGGTAGGCACTGGCGACTTCGGCCACCAGACTGATTTGTGCGCTACGACGCACCTCTTCGATGGCGAGGTACTGTTCCAGCGCTTCGTGCTTGAGGCTGCGCACCCGGCCAAACAGGTCCAGTTCGAAGGCGTTGAAGCCCACGCCGGCCGTCCATGCATTGATGACCGGGTCTTGCCCGGGCGGACGCAGGTCGCCGCTGATGCGCGAACTGGCAAAGCCGGCGCTGCCGTTGATGGCCGGGAACTGCGCCGCCCGCTGGATGCGGTACTGCGCGCGCGCCTGATCGATCGACAGCGTGGCAATGCGCAGGTCGCGGTTGTTGGCCAGCGCGAGTTCGATCAGCCGGCGCAGGCGCGCATCGGTGAAGAAATCCTCCCAGCCCAGGCTGGCGGCGGGCGCCTGTGCCTGTGGTGCTTGCGCGGCCTGTCCGGCGGATGCACCGGCGGCCCCGGTCTGATAGGCGGCGCCGGTCGGCCATTGCTGGGGCACCGGCGAATCGGGCCGCTGGTAGGTGGGTTCGAGCGTGCAGGCGGCCAGCGCCAGCGGGAGCAGGGGAAGCAGGTGGCGCATCGTCGTGATTTTCTTGGTCATGGTGGTCATCCCGAAAAAGCGCGTCGCAGCAGCCGGGCGATGGCCACGCCGGGCCGGCCGCGGTCTGCGATGTTGTGGGCAGGCTCGCTGAACAGCAGGCGGATCAGGCGGTGGCGGGCGGCCGTGTCGGGGCGCAGCGCCACGCCGGCGAGGTTGCCGCGCGCACGCGCCACGCGGCAGGGCACCCAGCCCAGCGGTTCCAGCCAGATCGCCCCTTCGGCGCCGGCCATGCCGCGCGTGACCTCCGCATTGCCGTCGAGCAGCAGGCCCGCGCCGTTGCAGGAGAGGTCGCGCGTGGTGCCGTGGAATTCGTAGGCCAGGCCATCCTTGCCGTAGAGCCGCAGCACGGCGCGCTCCCGGTGCGGAAAGCGTTCTTCCTTGCGGGGGCGCGGCAGTTCGAAGCACACCAGCAGCGAGGCGAAGTACAGCACCATCGACACCAGCGTCCAGCCGATGTTGAAGGCCAGGCCGGGCGCCGAGCCATCGGCGGCCACGGCGCGCGCCAGCCCCATGCCGGTGAGCAGGAACATCCCGCCGTAGAGCGCGGCGAACTTGCCGTGGATCACCAGCTTCGAGCGGTCCAGCCCCTTGTTGGTGACCTTGAACGGCCGCCCGAACGGCTTGAACACGGCGCTGGCGAGCGTGGCGGTGACCGCCAGCGCCGCCACGATCTGGGTGACCTCGGTGAAGATCGGCATCGCCCGCGAGCCGGTGATCCAGATGCTGTAGGCCCAGTACAGCAGCAGCGCCGGCACGCCGTAGGCGAGGAACTGGACCGGATCGCCATACAGCGTTGGCACGTTGAAATACCAGTAGAGCAGGGGGCCGGCCAGCAGCATCAAGGTGAACGGGCGGCTCAGCCAGTGGAGCAGGCCGTGGACGTAGTGCAGCCGCTGCCGCAGCGAGTAGCCGCGCCCGCGCAGGGGGCCGTCGGCAGTGAGCGCCACCTGGATCGTGCCCAGCCCCCAGCGGCTGCGCTGGCTGATGTACTCCGGCAGGCCCTCGGCGGACAGGCCCACGCTGAGCCGCTCGTTGAGCCAGCGCGTGATGTAGCCGTGCGGCATCAGGCGGTAGGTCAGGTGGATGTCCTCGGTGACCGTGCCGGTTGGGAATCCGCCGATCCTGGCCAGCGCGTCGCGCCGCACCACGAACGAGGTGCCGATGCAGAACGCGGTGCCCCAGGCGTCCTTGGCCGGCTGCATCACATCGAAGAAGGCGCGCTGCTCATCCACCCAGCATTCGGTGGAGCGCAGGTTGTACTGGATCGGGTCGGCGTTGTAGTAGAACTGCGGCGTCTGCACCACGCCGACCACGGGGTCATCGAACAGGCCGATGGTGCGCAGCAGGATGTTCCGGTTCGGCGCGAAGTCCGCATCCAGCACCATGATGAACGGCGCACCGCCGGCCTCGGCGCTGTGCTGCAGCCCGTTGTTGAGGTTGCCGGCCTTGGCGTGGGCGTTGTCCGGCCGGGTCACGTAGCGCGCGCCAACCGTGCCGCAGAAGGTCTTGAGCCAGTCGCGCCGGGTATCGTCGAGCACCCAGACGCGGAAGTTGGGGTAGTCGATGGCCAGCGCTGCGACGATGGTCTTCTCGAGCACGTCCAGCCCCTCGTTGTAGGTGGCGATGAAGATGTCCACCTGCGGCACCTCGGGGCTGCGGCGCAGCGCCGCCTCGCCGGCATCGGCTGCCGCGCTATGGTCCGAGGTGCGCGTCAGCGTGACGATGGAGATCAGCGTGTAGGCAATCGTCAGGGTCTCGAAGCCGAAGAACGCGTACGACCACACGCTCGGGAAGTCCAGGCGCCAGTCCGGCAGGGTCTGCGTGCAGCGCCAGACGTAGTAGCACGACAGCAGCACCCCGGCGGCGATGCCGAACAGCCAGCGGTCCGCCGCCCGGTGGCGGCTGCCGCGCAGGCACAGCACCGCGATCAGGAAGGCGCCGGCGTTGATCTCCATCAACATCCGGTTTTCGAGAAAATCGGCGAACATCGTCACTCCTTGTTGGCGACATTGGCGGTGTCGGCCTGACGTCCGCCGGGCTGGAACGGATTCCAGCCCGCCGCGGCCAGGATGGCCCACGCGGTGGCCCCGAGGTGGGGCAGGTGGTAGTAGTAGAAATCGTCGGTGGTGCTGTCCGGGCCGATCTGAAGGCCGGTGCGGATGCGGCGCTCGGGCGTGGCGTAGAGGTAGCCCGAGGGCGCGCGCTGGGCCAGCAGCAGCGGCCAGAGCGGGCGGGCCTCGTCCTCGCGGCCCATGGCGCGCAGGACCAGCGCGGCCTGCCCGGTGCCTTCCGTCCAGACGCCATCGGGGCTGGCATTGAAGCCGTAGCCGCCGCCCACGGCGTGGCGGCTGCGCGTCCAGTCCAGCGCGCGGCGCCAGCCGTTGGCCAATTCGGGCACGGCGATCAGCGGCCATAGCGAGGCATCGAGCGCGGACGGCCCGCCGTTGAGCGTGCGGCCATCGTCGCGCGTGCCGATGACGAAGCGGCCTTCGCCGGGCTGCCACATTGCTTCCACGAAGCGCCTGGCGCGGTCCGCGCCGGTGCGCCAACGCGGGTCATTGCCGTAGCGACCCAGCCAGCGGAAGGCCGCATAGGCATCGACGTTGTGTTCAGTGGACTTCCAGCCCTGCCGCTGCGGCGCGGGCTCATGGCCGAAGAAGCCGCCGATGAAGGCCGCCGGGGGCTCGCTGGCAAAGGTCTGCTTGTCGATCCAGCCCATCAGCGTGCCGGCGGTGTCCAGGTAGCGGCGGTCCTGCGTCGATTCGTAGACCGCCAGCAGCAGCAGCGCGGCCCAGGCGACGTTGCCCGTGGCCGTGCCCACCTGATAGCGGTCTTCGAACCATTTCTTGCTCGGCTCGTCCCACCAGCCCGGCAGCGGCACCGGCCCATCGGGCACGGCGCCGGCGCGGTAGGCGTTGCGCACGCGGCCATCGTGGTAGTGGCGGTCACGCGTGACGCCGGCCACCACGCCATCGGCAATCCGGCGCGCGGCGGCGGGCTGCCCGCAGGCAATCAGCGCGATGCCGGCCAGCGCGTTGTCATAGACAAAGGCCGACTGGCGCAGCGCGGCGGGCAGGGGCTCGCCGCCCGGGGCGGGCTCGTAGCTGCCGAGCATGACCGGGCCCTTGCCGGGCAAGGCGCCGACGCGCGCGCTCAGCGCCTGGCAGGCACCCTCGCGCAATTGCTGGCGGGCCGCGTCGGGCGGCGCGGGCGGAACCGGGGGCGCGGCCATGGCGCGGGGCGGCGTGGCGAGCGCGGCGGCCATCAGGCAGGCCCCCGCGCACGTCAGCGCCGGAGAGGGTAGGGAATAACGCTGCACGGCGAGGTCTCCTTCCTGCGGGCGTGGGGAACGTGGCGGAGGGGCCGGATCCAGTCGAACGCAATCGAACGCAATCGAACGCGGTCGGACTCAGATCAGGCTCTTGAACCACGGGCGATCGAGGCTGACCTTGGCCCAGTGGCCGAGCGCGCAGCGGTTCGTGCCGCTGCCGCTGCTGCCGGGCAAGTCAGGCAAAGGCTTGTTCAGCTTGGCAATCAGATAGATCTCGTTCTTCTCGATGGGCGGGAAGGGCACGAAGTAACGCGCCTGATCGCCATCGGGGGCGCGCGGCAGGATCTCGGCCACGGCGCCAGACAGCGGCACGGCCACGCCATCGACCTGCACCTTGACCTTGGCCCCGGGCAGGAGGTCCTTGCTGAGGCTGCGCGGGAACACGGCCACCACGCTCGGCTGGGCGCAGTTGGTGGTGCGCATCAGCGTGGCGCCGGCCGCCACGCGCGTGCCCGGCGGGGCGGTCACGTCCTCGACGATGCCGCCGCCATAGGCTTTGATGTCAAGGTTGGAGACGCGCTCCACGCGCTCCTGCTCGGCGGCGACGAGTTTGTCGACCGACTGGCCGTATTCCTCCAGCTGCCTGATCTCGGCCTCCAGCTGCACGTTCTCGGCGCGCAATTCCTCCTGCCGTTGTGCGAGCGAGCCCAGCGCGCCGTCGGTGCTCGACATGTACACCTTGCCGCGTGCGGCCTCGCTGCTGCCGCGCGCGGTGTCCAGCTCGGCCTGGATCGCATCCCGGTTGCCAGCCAGCACGGTGAGCTGGTTGCGCGACGCATCGGTATAGGCCTGGCTCACCGCCCCGGCCCACTGCATGGCCTGGTTGCGATTGACCACATCGGTCTGCTGGTCGATCTGCTGCTTGGCCACGCTCAGGCGCGCCTCGATGCCGCGCAGCTTGGAGGCGTGCTCGCGCTGCGCCGCCGACTGGTAGCGCTTGATGTCGTCGCCCGTGGACGCCAGCCGCGCCTGGTTGCCCTCGAGCTTGGCCTTGGCGGCTTCATAGCGCTTCTGGTTGTCGAGCTGCTTGCCGAGCAGTTCCACCAGCAGCGAGCGGTCGATGTTGGGATTCTGGAGCGTCATCAGCGACTGCCCCTGCGCGAAGGTGCCGCCAACCGCCACGATCTGCTTCGTCACGATGCCTTCCACCGGCGTGGTGACGAGGTTCACGGGACTGTTCACCACGGCACGCTCGGAAGACCGTGTGAACACGGGCGGGAACATCACCGAGAGGACCACCCAGATGATGAAGGCCACCATCCCATAGCTGGCCAGCCGCGGCACGATCTGCCACAGCGGCCGCAGGCTCAGCGTGCCGCCCCGCCGCGCGACGAGGGGATCGTCTGGCTTGCCGCCGGGCGGGGGCGCGGGGGAGGTGGGCCGGCGCGTCGGCAACGTTGGTTTGTTGTCGGGCTTCTCGTTCTGCATGCCATCCTCCGAACAATAGTCAGCGCCCGCCAAGAACGGGCAAAAGCGTCCCCACCGCGATGGCTGGCGCAAATCGCGGAAATCGCGGACAAAAGTGCGCCTCGCACGCGGTGTTGGCGCGCGCGCATGCGCAACGTCGTCGTCCCCAGGTAGTTCTTATGCGCGTGGTCCCGGGCGGTTGCTACGCGCCGGAACTGGC
Organism: Cupriavidus sp. SIMBA_020; assembly: GCF_046535395.1. Classification (NCBI taxonomy): domain Bacteria; kingdom Pseudomonadati; phylum Pseudomonadota; class Betaproteobacteria; order Burkholderiales; family Burkholderiaceae; genus Cupriavidus; species Cupriavidus sp. SIMBA_020. The sequence continues at coordinate 65,633 of NZ_JAWRWU010000018.1, forward strand.
TTGTTTCCAGACCGGGCAGGCAGGCCGGTCATTTGAGGGGTCCGCAAACGCGGACCGTCACAGCGAGGCGTTACACGCCCATTGATGCTCCGTCACACCACATCGCGGATGGGATCGGCATGGCGTTGCCGGAGCGATTCAAAGGTAGTCAGTTTGACCGGGGCGTGCTGTAAGGAAGTGTAAGGACTGTATATCGCGACACTTAGTACGGCCGTTCGCTTGGCCGCGTGCGACAAGGGTCATGCACGCGTCACGTCGCACTATTAATTAAGCGGTGACAGGAGAGCACTGCATCAGGGCATGATGCAGTGTCCCGGTGCAGGTGTGATGGAGGAAGCGTGGGAGAAGATGCTACGCGGTTGTGGCGCGGCGTAGTCACTGCGCGCCGCGCGGCGACAGCAGATCGCCCATGCCCACGCGATGGAGCATCTCGGCGCGCAGGCGGTCCAGCACGGCGAAGCCGACGTCGGCGCCGTCCTGCGTCGGATCGACATGCACGCGGAACGGCCGCTTGCCGAACGGCGCGTTGACGACATCGACGATGGCATCGGCTACCTGTCCCGCATCCGCATCGGGCGGCACGATGCCGGCGAACGCGCGCTGGATTTCATCGCCAAAGCCGGCATAGGGGCCCGACTCGTATTCATCGACGCGAGCGGTATCGGCAGGCAGCCCCGTATGCGCGAAGTGGTTGGTGCCGCTGGTGAACGCGCCCGGGACGATGATCGACGTCTCGATGCCCCAGCGCGACAACTCGCGCGCGTACTGGACCGCGATGGCATCCATCGCCGCCTTCGCCGCGAAGTACGGGGCGAGGTAGGGCGGGGTGCCGCCGGCGGAACTGCTGCTCGACACCCAGACCAGCAGCCCTTGCCCCTGGCGGCGCAGATGGGGCAGCACCGCGCGGTTCACCCGCTGGGTGCTGAGCACGTTGATGTCGTACAGCTGGGCGAATTGCTCCGGCGTGAACGCCTCGGCCGGACCGAAGGCCATGTGGCCGGCGTTGTGCATCAGCACGTCGATACGGCCCGTGGCGGCGACGATGCCGGCCACGGCGTCATCGATGGACGGCTGCGATTGCACGTCCAGTTCCACCGTGCGCAGATCGGCGTCATGCGTGCGGGCGAATGCGGCCATCTGCGCCACGACTTCGGCATTGCGGCTGGCCGTGTTGCGCATGGAGGCGTAGACCGTGTGGCCCGCCTTGGCGAGGGCCTCGGCGGTCAGGCGGCCGAAGCCGCTCGACGCGCCGGTGATCAGGATGACTTTCTTCATGGTGGACTCCACGCTTGAATCAGATGATGCCGCCGTTGACGCGGAGGGTCTGCCCGTTGACCCATGCGCCGTCGGGGCCGGCCAGGAAGGCCACGGCACTGGCGATGTCCTCCGGCGCGCCCAGGCGCTCCAGCGGGGCGAGCCGCGCGAGGTTGTCGATGACTTCCTGCGGCTTGCCGTCGAGGAACAGGGCGGTGGCGGTGGGGCCGGGCGCCACCACGTTCACCGTGATGTTCCGGCCGCGCATTTCCTTGGTCATCACGTGCGTCATGGCTTCCACACCGGCCTTGGTGGCGGCGTACACCGCGTAGGCGGGTTGGTACAGCCCGACCACGCTCGACGACAGGTTGATCACGCGGCCGCCGTTGCGCAGGCGGCGCGACGCTTCGCGCATCGTGTTGAACGTGCCCTTGAGGTTGATGGCGACCTGGCTGTCGAACAGGGCATCGTCGCTATCGGCCAGCTTCGCCAGTTTCATGATGCCGGCGTTGTTGACCAGGACGTCCACACCGCCGAACGCGGCTTCGGCGGCGCCGAACATGCGCGCCACGGCAGCCGGATCGGCCACATCGGCCTGTTCCGGAATCGCGCGGCCGCCGGCGGCTTCGATCTCGGCCACCAGCGCCTCGGCCTCACGGGCGCTGCCGGCGTAGTTGACGACCACCGTGAAGCCGTCCTGCGCCAGCCGCCGGGCGATGGCGGCGCCGATGCCGCGCGAGGCGCCGGTCACGATGGCGACCTGCTGGTTGGACTTGGCTTGGGTGCTGTTCTGGGTGTTGCTCATGGTTGTTCTCCGGTGTTGGATCACCGCAATCGCTGCGGGTTGAATGCACTATGCGCGATTGGAGCAGCTAGATAATCGGTCTAGAATTGCCCGCACTTGTTCTGGCAGGGAAACAATCGGCGGAGGATGGGGTGGACCGGTTTGACGCAATGCGACTGTTTACGCGGGTGGTGGAGCGGCGCAGCTTTACGCTGGCGGCGCACGACATGGAGGTGCCGAGATCGACGGTGACCAAGGTCATCCACGATCTGGAGGGGCGGCTGGGAGTCCGGCTGCTGCAGCGGACCACACGCGTAGTCCGGCCGACGCTGGACGGCGAGGCCTACTACCGGCGCTGCCTGACCATCCTGGACGACATCGAGGACGCCGAGGGCGCGTTCAACGGCACGGAGCCGAAAGGGCTGCTGCGACTGGAGGTGCAGGGCACGCTGGCGCGACATTTCCTGCTGCCGGGCTTTCCCGACTTCCTCGCCCGACATCCACACATCCAGATCTCCATGAGCGAGGGCGACCGATGGGTCGACATGGTGCAGGAGGGCGTCGATTGCGTGCTCCGCTACGGCAAATTGCCAGATAGCGAGCTGGTGGCGCGGCAAGTGGCGATGCTGGACCGGCTGACCTGCGCCACGCCGACCTACCTGGAGCGGTTCGGCACGCCAACGAGCCTGACATCGCTCGACGGGCACCAGATGGTGGGCATCCGGTCTGTGACGACGGGCAATGTCACGCCGCTGGAGTTCAACGTACGCGGGGAAATGCAGGCCGTATCGATTCCGGCCGCCCTGACCGTGACCGGGACGGAAAGCTACCTTGCCGGGATCAAGCTGGGGCTGGGGCTGGCCCAGGTGCCGCGCTTCCATATCGAACGGGAACTGGCCAACGGCGAACTGGTGGAGATCATGACGGACATGCCGCCACCCTCGGCGCCCGTCTCGCTGCTGTATCAGCGGTCCCGGCAGCTATCGCCGCGGGTGAGGGCGTTTCTAGACTGGGCAGCCCGGGAATTCGCGGATCGATGCAGAAAAGAGACGAAAAGTGATTGATTGGTTGTATCCAGCCGCTACCTTTTGGATCTCGTGATATACCACATACAGAATATTTACAGATGGTGCGACGCATCATATAATGGAAACTCCTAAACGCAGTTGGAGTGCTTCATGGAAGTCGCAACCCTCTTCGCCCTCGCCGTCGCTTTCCTGTTCTCGGGCGTCAGCGTAACAATGGCCATCGCCGATATCGTGGATCCCAAAGGGGAACGGGGCGCGGCAGGGGAACTGGTGGACGTGCGGATTGGCTGAAACCGCATGTGTTGCGGCAGCATTACATTCGTTACGATTGTGTCACTTATCTGATACAACTTCGCCACTAAGCTCCGGATACCCACAACAGAAGAGGTATCCAAAATGGCGCCACACAACATATATGGCGGCGTTGCCCTGAGCCTGGGCGGCGCCGTGCTGCTGGCCGCATGCGGCGGCGGTGGCGGCGATGATCCGCCTACACCCGGGCCGGCCAATGGCACGCTGCGCGTTCAAATGACCGATGCACCGGCGTGTGGCTACGACCATGTCTATGTGACCGTGAACCGCGTGCGTGTCAATGGCAGTCCGGATGCGGACGACAATGGCTCGGGTTGGGTCGATATCCCGGTCAGTCCGGCGCAGCGGATCGATCTGCTGTCGCTGACAAACGGCGTGCTGGCCACGCTCGGCCAGACCGCACTGCCAGCCGGCAACTATCAGCAGATTCGCCTGGTTCTGTCGCCAAATAGCGGCAACGCGCTGTCGAACTCGGTGGTGCCTACCGGCGGGACCGAAACCGCGCTCGACACCCCAAGCGCTGCGCAAAGCGGCTACAAGATCATCCGCCCGTTCACGGTGGCACCCGATACGCTCACCGACCTGATCCTCGACTTCGACGCCTGCAAGTCCGTGGTTCCGCGCGGCAATGGCGGCTACAACCTGAAGCCAGTGGTCACCGCGCTACCGGTGGTGGTCAGCGGCAAGGTGTCCGGCGCGCTGACGCCGGCCCAGGCCGGCGCTACCGTCTACGCGGAGCGGGGCGGGCTGGTGGTCAAGTCCACCGTCGCCGATGCCAATGGCAATTTCGTGCTGTCGCCGATCGAGCAAAGCACCTCATCGGGCAACGTGGACGTGGTGATCGTGCCAACGGGCCGCGCCACCGGCATCGTCCGCAGCGTACCCGTGGTCGCCGGCAGCAATACCGTGGTATCCACCCAGGGCGCGCCGATTGACCTGCCTGTCTCCACGATCCGCACGGCCTCCGGCACCGTCTCGCCAGCCAGCGCCCAGGCGAGCCTTCGCGCCATACAAAACACGTCCGGGCAGAACTTCACCATCAGCACCACCTTCGCCAACGTGACATCGGGGGCCTACAGCATGGCGCTACCGGCTGCCGCACCAATGGTCGGCACCTATTCGACGACGCTGCCCATCCCGCTAACCGCCGCCAGCACCGCGGCCGGCAAATATACGATTGAAGCCACCAGCATCAACGGCCCGATCCAGACCCAGCCAGCCGACGTGAGCGGCGGCAACGTGGGCGCTAATTTTGCGTTCTGAGGGTTGATGGTTTGATGAGTGGAATGAAAAACCCGCCGCTTTGTTGAAAGTGGCGGGTTTTTTGTTGCTCCGGGTTGCTGGGAGTGTCGCGCAAATCATTGTGGGAGAAGATGAAGCGCCTTGGCATTCGCGCTTCGGAGGCGGAGCCGTCAGTCGTTTGAATGGACGGCCGCCGCTTGCGCTTATGATCGGCTACTCTGCTGCGGCGACCTGCCGCGTCGGCTCGGCTGTTGCGGAACGAATGGCGAACAACGCGCCGGTGGCAGCGAGCCCCAATCCGCCCGATACCCACAAAGCCTGTGCGCCCCAAAGATCGATGCAGATGCCGAAGAGCCACGGCGCCAAAGCCTGGGCGATGCGCGCGGGCACCATCAGCAAGCCCTGGCGATGCCCATAGCCCTGGGGGCCGAAGATAACAAGCGGAAGCGTTCCCTTGGCGATGGTGAGGATGCCGTTACCCGCGCCGTGCAGCACACCAAACAGCGTGGCGGCCGGTGCGCCGAGAATGACGAAGGCAGCCGCGCCGACTGGATGGAGTGATGCGGCAAGCCGCGCTGATAGTAGCGGATGAACCTTGCGCAGTAGGCCGAATTCGAGCAGCCGCGCGCCGACCTGCGAAGGGCCGATCAGCGCGCCGACTACCACCGCCGTCGCCAAGGTCGCGCCGCCCGCCTGCAACAGCCGTGGTAGATGCGCCGCCATCGCCGTGCTGATGAACCACGTCGCGGCGAACACGAACGCGAGCGCATAGGTTGCCATCGGTCCGGGCGTTGGGCCGTCCACATCGGCACTACCGGACCGCGCGGCCTGTCGGAGGCTCGGGGATGCCGGTTCTTCTTCGGCACGCGGCAGGCTCGCATTGAGCGCCAGACCCAGCGTCAGGTGCAACGCCGCCCACACGAAGCAGGCGACGCGCCAGCCGTAGTGGCTTTCTAGATAGGAGGAAAGGGGCCATCCGACCGTGCTGGCGAAACCCGCAATCAACGTGATGCCGGTGATGGCATTGCGTGAGCGGGTGCCATACAGGCGCACTAATGTGGCGAACGCGGCTTCATAGAGGCCGCTGCCCATGCCGATGCCGAGGACAAGCCAGGCGGCAAACAGGCCAATGACCTCCCGGGCAAGCCCGAGACCAGCCAATCCCGTGGCAAACACGAGGCTCGTCACAATCAACACCGGCCGTCCACCCAGCCGGTCGATGAGCCGCCCGGCATAGGGTCCGAGCAGGGCGGAGATGACCAGTGCGGCACTGAATGCCGCGAAGACGGTAGGCACGGACACGCCAGTGTCGTGCGCCATGGGCACCGCCAGCATCGCCACCAGGTAGTAAGAGGACGCCCACGCGAGTGTTTGCGCGGCGCCTAGGCGGGCCACGAGACTGCCATTCGGCGATTGCGCCATGATCGTCCCTACTCGACTTCGCCGTCGTCGGTGTCTGCGGAGGCCGCAGGCCGTTCATGATCCATTGCGGCGGCGGCAAGTGCTGCCGCGCGCGCCGGGGCCGCCTCTTTGCGCTCGCTGTAGCGGTCGGTCAGGTAGTCAGAGCGGTCACGGATCAATAGCGTGAACTTGTACAGTTCCTCCATCACATCGACCACGCGATCGTAGTAGGACGAGGGCTTCATCCGGCCGGAGGCATCGAATTCCTGGTACGCCTTGGCTACCGACGACTGGTTCGGAATCGTCACCATGCGCATCCAGCGGCCCAGCACGCGCAACGCGTTGACCGCATTGAACGATTGCGAGCCGCCGCAGACCTGCATGACCGCCAGCGTGCGACCTTGTGTCGGCCGGATGCCTGCGCTCTCGAGCGGCAGCCAGTCTATCTGGTTCTTGAAGACGGCGGTCAACGTGCCATGGCGCTCGGGGCTGCACCAGACCTGGCCTTCGGACCATTCGGACAGCTTGCGCAGCTCGGCGACCTTCGGGTGGTCGGCCGGCACGCTGTCAGTCACGGGCAGGCCAGTGGGATCGAACACGCGGGTCTCGGCGCCGAAGTGCTGCAGAATGCGTTCGGCTTCCAGTGTCAGCAGTCGGCTGAAGGATGTCTCGCGCAGCGAACCATAGAGCAGCAGGATGCGCGGCGGGTGGGTGCTCACGCGTGCCGGTTCCAGCTTCATCAGGTCCGGGGTGTCGAGCACGGACGACACGATGTTAGGCAACGCAACGGTCATCGCACAACCCTCTGGCCCTGCGCATCGATGACGACTTCGCCGTCTTCCTTGGTAAACGCGCCTTGCTGCGGCGACAGCAGGATGTCGAGTACCAGTTCCGAGGGCCGGCACAGCCGCACGCCCCGTTCGGTGATGACAAAAGGCCGGTTGATCAGGATGGGATGGGCGAGCATGGCGTCGAGCAACTGATCGTCCGTGAGCGCCGGGTCGCCAAGCCTCAGTTCTGCGTAAGGCGTCCCTTTCTCACGGATGGCTTCGCGCACCGTCAAGCCCGCATCGGCGATCATCTTCTGCAGCTGCGCGCGCGTAGGCCGGGCATGCAGGTACTCGATGACTTCCGGCTCGATGCCGGCATTGCGAATCATGGCTAGCGTGTTGCGCGATGTGCCGCACGCGGGGTTATGGTAGATCGTGACAGACATCAGGATTCCTTCAGGCCTTGGCTTCGTACCAAGTCTGCGAGCGGTTGACGATGTTGACGACCAGCAGCATGACAGGCACCTCGATCAGCACCCCGACCACGGTTGCCAGTGCCGCCCCCGACTGGAATCCGAACAGGCTGATTGCGGTGGCCACCGCCAGTTCAAAGAAGTTGCTCGCGCCGATCAGGCTCGACGGGCCCGCCACGCAGTGGGCGACGCCAAGCTTGCGGTTCAGCAGGTATGCCAGACCCGAATTCAGAAAGACCTGGATCAGGATCGGCACCGCGAGCAGAGCGATTACGAGCGGCTGGTCGATGATCGCCTTGCCCTGGAAGGCGAACAGCAGGACCAGCGTGAGCAGCAGTGCGGAAATGGAATAGGGGCCGAGTGCATGGGTGACGCGCTGGAAATACGCCACCCCACGCCCGAGCAGCACCTTGCGCAGCAATTGCGAGAGGATGACCGGCACGACGATGTACAGCACGACCGAAGTCAGCAAGGTGTCCCAGGGCACCGTGATCGACGAAAGGCCGAGCAGCAGCGCCACGACCGGGGCGAACGCCACGACCATGATGGCATCGTTCAGCGCCACCTGCGACAGCGTGAAATACGGATCGCCCTTGCAGAGCTGGCTCCAGACGAAGACCATGGCCGTGCACGGTGCGGCGGCCAGCAGGATCAGCCCGGCGACGTAGCTGTCAAGCTGATCGGCGGGCAGCAGGGGCGCGAACAAATGCCGCACGAAGAGCCAGCCCAGCAGTGCCATCGAGAATGGCTTGACCGCCCAGTTGATGAACAACGTCACGCCAATGCCGCGCCAATGCGATTTCACCTGGCCCAATGCCGCAAAATCGATCTTCAGCAGCATGGGGATGATCATTACCCAGATCAGCAAGCCAACAGGCAGGTTGACTTGCGCGTATTCCATGCGGCCGATGGCCTGGAACACGTCCGGCATGATCTGCCCCAGCGCAATGCCGACGACGATGCACAACGCGACCCAGACGGTGAGGTAGCGCTCGAAGAACCCGATGGCCGGCTTGCTGGCTGTTTGATCCGCAGAGGCGATGTTCTGGCTGGTCATCGTTCAGCTCCCCGCCAGACGCTGGAGCGTCTCTTGCAGTTCCGCGTCGGTCATGTCTTCGATCGGCAGCAGCAGTAATTGCAGCATCCGGTAGGCGATGGCCTGCCGGGTCAGTTCGAAGGCGAGTCGCTTCTTGTCGTCTCCGCCTGCCGTGTTCGACGGGTCGGGATAGCCCCAGTGGATCTTCACGGGGCTACCAGGCCAGTAGGGGCATTCCTCTTCGGCGGCGCTATCGCAGACGGTAATGACAATGCGCATCTTTGGCGCACCGTCTGCGACGAACTCGTCCCAGTTCTTGCTGCGGAAGTCGTTCACGTCGACACCGGCCTCGCGCAAGACGTCGATGGCGAACGGGTTGATGCGGCCGCTCGGCGAGCTGCCGGCGCTGTAGGCGCGCACATCACGGCCAAATTGCTTGGCAAGATGGTTCAGCATGCCTTCGCTAAGCACGCTGCGCGCGGAATTATGGGTACAGAGAATCAGGACGTTGGTGGTCATGGGGCGGCGAGAAAGAAACAAGCGTGGAGAGGGAGATGGGCGTCAACTCTTCCCGATGTCCCGCACGGCCTTCTGGAGCGCGACGGTGTCCAGTTTCGGCAGCGGCAGCGAAAGGAATAGTTCGATGCGGCGCTTCAACGCGATGGTGGCGTCGTTAATGGCCTGCTGCTTTTGCGCGTCGGTGCCTTCGCATGCGGCCGGATCGGGCACCCCCCAGTGGGCGGTCATCGGCTGGCCCGGCCAGACGGGGCACATCTCTCCGGCTGCCTTGTCACATACGGTAAAGACGAAATCGAGCGACGGCGCGCCGTCTTGGGAGAACTCGTCCCAACTCTTGCTGCGAAAGCCGGCAGTGTCCATTCCGTGCCGCGCCAGCGCCGCCAGTGCGAGCGGATTGACCACGCCGGTCGGATGGCTACCGGCCGAGTAGGCGCGGAATCGGCCTTGGCCGAGATGGTTCATCAGCCCTTCAGAGAGGATCGATCGGGCCGAATTGCCGGTACAGATGAACAGCACGTTGTAGATCTTTTCGCTCATGATCGGCCTTCAGCAGCAAGACGACTTGGAAGTCACCGCAACGCCAATGGGTTTCCCCTTGGGCGCTCGTGGGGCGCAGCATGCGGATTCGGCGGGCGCGGCCTCCATCTGCCGGGATTCGCCATATACGGGCACCGTACCGAGCGTATGAAAGTGCTCCCAGGCGATACCTTGAGGGTCGGTCAGCCAATACTTGTCGCTGCGGGCGTAGCAGCAGGTTGTTTCGCCTTCATCGAGCCGTGCCATGTCGGCGGCCTCAGCCCGCGACTTCAACTCAGCGAGTTCGCCTGCGTCGTCGGTCTGGAATCCGAGGTGGTCCACACCCGGTTCCGCACCGCGCGCAGAAATTGCGAAGTTCACCCGCGGGTCTTCAAGCATCCATTTCGCGTAGTCGTCCTTGACGACACTCGGCTCGGCGGCGAAGAGCGCGGAGTAATAGCGGATACTGGCCGAGAGGTCGGCCACGCTTACATGTACGTGGAAGCGCTTCATGATTGAGACTCCGAGGTAACGGAACAGCCGGCGAGCGGCGAGCACAGGTTCCCGCCGCAGCAGTTCTCTGTGAGATAGCCAATCAGCGCGTTCATCGTTTCGAAGCGCGCCATGTAGATGATCGATCGCCCGTCCTGGCGGCTGGTGAGCAGGCCGGCACGGTGCAGTTCCTTCAAATGGAAGGAGAGGGAGGACGCCGGCATGTCCATGAGGTCGGCAATGCGGCCGGCCGGCAGGCCGGAGGGTCCGGCCTGCACCAGCAAGCGGAACACGGCCAGCCGAACGGCATGGGCGAGTGCGCCAAGCGCCTCAAGTGCGTTATCTGTTTCCATTGTTCGAATATAGTCGAATATTGGAAACGATGCAACGCGCCCATGCGGAGCAGGTCCAGTGAAGGGAGAGCGGGCAACAGAGCGTCGGTCGTCGCAGCATTGCACGCCCTGCCGCGAGACGCTGGAAATCCGCCACGGGCCATGGGAGGCTCGCCTAGGCAATTCCGAACCGCATCTCAGCATCCTACTGATGGTGGGGCGGGGCGGCATGGGCCACTATCGGCGCCGTGACGGGTATTTCAGGAATGCAGCCGCCGTGATCGACAGTGCGCTTGGCCACCTCGCTTTGCAGTTGAACCAGATGTTCCGGGGGCGGCTCGTGCTGAGCGAGGACCTCGTGGTGGTCTCGAACCTGCAGGAACTCGATGGCAGCGCCGTGTCGCAGGCGGCCGGCAAGCTGGTGCTGTTTCTTGCGGGCATCGAGCGCGATACGGCTGCGTACCGGGCCCGCGCCACGCCCACTGGCGAGCAGCGCAGCCAGATGGCCGTTGCCGAGCCGCTGTTCCTGAACCTGCTCGTCATGTGTGCCGCCACCTTCAGCGGCCAGCATTACCCGGAGGCGCTGCGCTTCCTCTCGGACGCGGTGGCGTTCTTCCAGGCCAACCCGGTGCTCGACCATCAGGGCACGCCGGGCCTCGACGCACGCATCGAGCGCCTCGTGGTCAATATCGAGAATCTGACGACGGCGGAGATGCACAGCCTCTGGAGCATTCACGGGGGCCGCTACCTGCCGTCGGTGCTGTATCGGGTGCGTCTGGTGTGCCTCGAGAACGGCGCGGTGCTGCGCCGGCAGCCGCTGGTCGGGCAGCCCGAGGTGGAGGCGCGGCCGTGAGTGGCGGCTATCGCGCCGTCAGCGGCCTGGCCGTGCTGCATCCGTACTTTGCTGCGGGATGGCCCCCGGCGCTGCGGCTGCAGGCGGACGCGGGCACCGCCGCGCTGATGACGCGCCTGGACCTGCGCCTGCGCGGCGACGCCCGGCGCTTCGTCATCATGGCCGATGGGACCGGCCTGGACGGGCTCTGGCGCCTGCGCGACGAATGGCCGGCGCAAGGGTTGTCGTTCGCCGCGCATTCGCCCGATCCGCTCTGGGCCTACTACACCGACGTGCGCCGGCTGGCGGGCACCGGTACGTTGCGCCTCGCGTTCGCGCTGGCCGACGCGGCGCACGACAGCCAGGCCGCGTGGCTGGCGGCCGCGCCTGTCAACCACGTCGTCACGCTGCCCGTCCGCGAGACGATCTGGAAGTATGTGATGGTCGGCGAATGGGGCGCGGACCTTGGCGTGGCCGACGTCGACGGGGCGGTGACGTTCAACGCCCCCGAGTCGGAACAATTGCCGGACGGCACGATGGTGACCGTGATCCGCTCGGCAGTGCCGCTGGCACTGGCGGAGCGTCCGCGCCAGCGCTTTGTGCTGCAGCGCGGCACGGCCGGCGACATGCGCGTGCTGGTGCCGCGCCTGCCGCTGGCGAGCCCCGCCGCGCTGCGCCGGGAAATGGTCGGCGGCCTGCTGTGCGACGTGTCCGAGATCTTTGTCAATCGCTAACTGCTTTCACCGGGAGAGTGTGAAATGGGTGCAATGAAGACGCCTGGCGTCTATATCGTAGAAAAAAACGCCTTTCCGAACTCCGTGGTGGAGGTGGCGACGGCGGTTCCGGCCTTTATCGGCCACACGCAGATCGCGGACAACCGCAACAAGCCGTTGAGCATGAAGCCATGGCGCATCAGCTCGATGGCCGAGTACCACCAGTACTTCGGCTACGCGCCATTCCCGCGCTTCAACGTGGCCGAGATGGCCGATGCGTCGGCCACGCCGGCGTTCCGAGTGGCGGGCAAGGATTACGTGCTCACCATGCCGGAGGGCAAGGACGGCGGCGGCTACATGCTCTACCGCGCGCTGCGCCATTTCTTCCAGAACGGCGGGGGGCCCTGCTATGTCGTCTCGGTGGGCGACTACAGCCAGGACCTCGACCCCGACCGGTTCAAGGCCGGCATCGACGAACTGCTCAAGGAGCAGGAGCCGACCATGGTCGTGATTCCGGAGGCGGTGCGTTTCAAGGCGGAGGTCTGCATCGACCTGCAGCAAGCCATGCTGGCTCACTGCGGCGGCCACATGCGCAATCGTGTGGCCATCCTCGACGTGTGGGGCGGCGACAAGCCTCGCACCGATCCCGCCGGCGACCCCGTGGCGGCATTCCGCAACGCGCTCGGCATCAATTACCTCGACTTCGCCGCGGCCTACTATCCGTGGCTCAACACCACGGTGATTGGCGACAAGGACATCAGCTACGAGAACATCGCCAATCCGGATGTACTGCAACAGCTGCTGCGCGCCGACCTCGGCCTGCCGGACACACTGCCCGCCGATGCGCAACTGAAGACGCGCGAGCTGGCCGCCGCCATCGACGACATCACCAAGGACTGGAGCGCGGTCACGCCAGCGCTCACCGAGGACGCGGTGCTGGCCAACAAGGCGCTGTTGCACAAGACGCTGACCTCGGTCAGCAGCCTGTTCAACACCATCCTGGACGAGGTCAAGTACCAGCTCAACCTGCTGCCGCCAAGTGCCGCCATGGCAGGCATCTACACCATGGTGGACAATACACGCGGGGTCTGGAAAGCGCCCGCCAACGTGAGCCTAGCCGGCGTCGTATCACCATCCGTGTCCATCTCTGCGGTGGACCAGGAAGAGCTCAACGTCACCACGCAGGGCAAGTCGATCAACGCGATCCGCAGCTTCATTGGCGAAGGCGTTCTGGTCTGGGGCGCGCGCACGCTCGACGGCAACAGCCTCGACTGGCGCTACATCAACGTGCGCCGCACCATGATCATGCTCGAGGAATCGTGCCGGCTCGCCGCCAAGGCACTGGTGTTCGAGCCCAACGTGGCCAACACCTGGGTCACCATCCGCAGCATGATCCAGAATTTCCTGACCAGCATCTGGAAGCGCGGCGGCCTGGCCGGCGCCACCCCCGAGGATGCGTTTAGCGTCCACGTGGGCCTGGGCGAGACCATGACGCCCGACGACATCCTGGAAGGCATCCTGCGCGTGACCGTGCTGGTGGCAATGGTTCGCCCGGCCGAGTTCATCGAGATCACCTTCCAGCAGCAGATGCAGAAGTCCTGACGCGCGCATCGCACCAGCAACGTCCACCGCACACACAAACGGCAATAACGGAGAACTGTCATGGCAGACGACGGCTCGGCACAGTCCAGCAATGTTTGGCCGCTTCCCAAGTTCCATTTCCAGGTGAAGTGGGATTCCAACGTGATGTCCTTTGAGGAGGTCTCGGGGCTCGACGTGGAGGCGCAGCAGATCGAATACCGGCAGGGCGACAGCCCGGTCTTCTCGACCGTCAAGATGCCGGGGCTCAAGAAGTACGGCAACGTGACCATGAAGAAAGGCGTGTTCAAGGCCGACAACAAGTTCTGGGATTGGTTCAACCAGATCAAGATGAACACGATCAAGCGGGTACCGGTGATCATCAGCCTGCTGGACGAGTCGGGCAAGCCGACCATGGTCTGGACGCTGACCAACGCGTGGCCGGCCAAGATCACCGGCACCGATCTCAAGGCGCAGGGCAACGAGGTGGCCGTGGAAACCATCGAGATCGCCCATGAGGGGCTGACCATCGCCAACGCCTGACACGGGCCATGCAGAAATCGGCGCGCTTTGGCACGGACTTCATGCCGGTCTCGTTCTCGTTCGCGGTGGGCTTCAACAACATCGCGGAAGGCGTGGACGGCTCGTTCCAGGAGGTCTCGGGCATGGACCTGGTCATGGACATCGAGGACCTGCAGGCCGGCGGCGAGAACCGCTTCGTCTACAAGCTGCCCAAGGGCGTCCGACAGGAGAAGTTGGTGCTCCGGCGCGGCGTGGCGGACATGCGTTCGCCGCTGATGCGCTGGTGCAAGTCCGTGCTGTCTGGCGGCTTCGCCCAGCCGGTGACCCCGATGGACGTCAGCGTCTATCTGTTGGACGAGGCCGGCAACAAGATTCGTGGATGGACCTTCCAGGCCGCGTATCCAGTGCGGTGGGGCGTGGACGAGTTCAATTCGACGAAGAACAGCGTGGTCATCGAGACAATCGAGTTGGCCTACCTGCAGTGCATCCGGGAGCTTTGAGGCCATGACGTTGGAAATCCGCCAGATGGTAATCCGCTCCGAGGTTGGTGCGCCACGCAACGGTGCGGCGGGCCAGCCGGCCAGCGCGCCTTCAGGCGAACAGCGCGGGGCCGCGTCCTGCTGCGACGAGGACGAGGCCGCCAGCGACCGCCACCGTGCCGAGCGCGCGCAGCTGCGGCAGTTGCGCCTGCAGCTCGCCCGGCTCAGGGAGCGCTAGATGCCGGTGCCGTCGGGCGCGCTCACGCCGCTGAGGATTACCGCCTGCACGGACAACGGCGGCGTGGTGTCGCCGCAGTCTGGCGCGGGCGCGTCGATCGCGCTGCTGATCAATCCTTCGCAGCTGCGGCACGAACGCAACACCTGCTTCAGCAAGGAAAAGCCGATGGGCGATACCGGCTCGGGCCGCCCGTTCAGCCACATGCAGCCGGGCAAGCTCTCGTTCGCCGTGGTGTTCGACGGTACCGGGGTGGTGCCACGCCCGGCCAACAGCGCCATGCCGGACGAAGTGGAAGACCAGCTCAAGGCTCTGAGCGCGGTGATCTATGCGTACAAGGGTGTCCAGCACCAGCCCAGCATCGTGCAGATCCTGTGGGGCCTGCTGATCTTTACCGGCCGGCTGACCAGCTTCAGCACCGACTACACGCTGTTCAGGCCCAGCGGCGCGCCGCTGCGCGCCACGGCCACCCTGGCGTTCGATTCGTACACCAGCAGCAAGCAGGCGCGGCTCGAGGCCGATGCCAGCTCGCCGGACCTCAGCCACCTCGTGCGGGTACGCGATGGCGACACGCTGCCGCTGCTGTGCGAACGGATCTACGGGGACAGCCGCTACTACATGGACGTGGCGCGCTTCAACGGTCTGCGCCAGTTCCGTGCGCTGGAGCCCGGCACGGCGCTGCATTTCCCGCCGCTGGAGTAAGGCATGCCGACTTATCCGTCGATCGACACCGATGGTGTCCTGCGGCTCACCGTGACCGCCAACGGCACCCCGCAGCCGGATCTCGCCGTGATGTCTGTCACGGTGCGGCGCGCGTTCAACCGCATTCCGTGGGCTGAGATCGTGATCCAGGATGGCGACATGCCGACCGGCGCCTTCGCCTGTGGCGACTCCGCCGATTTCGCGCCGGGCAGCCCCATCAAGATTGCGGCTGGCTTCGGTGACGACGAGGACCCCGTGTTCAGCGGCGTGGTGATTCGCCATGGCGTGCGCATTGACGGGCAGAACGACTCGCGGCTCGTGATCGAGTGCCGTGACCTGGCGGTCAAGATGACGGTGGGCCGTCGCAGCGCCAACTATGTCGACAGCACCGACAGCGATGCCATGACCACGCTGATCGGCGCGCACGGCCTGGATGCGGACGTGGCCGTCACCACCGGCACCTACGGCGAACTGGTGCAGTACCACAGCACCGACTGGGACTTCCTGCTGGCGCGGGCCGAGTTCAACGGCATGCTGGTCGACGTGGCGGACGGAAAAGTGAGTGTGCAGCCGCCGCAGGCTAACGGCGCGCCCGCGTTCGGGCTAGCCTGGGGGCTGGATCTCTATGCGTTCGACGCCGATATCGACGCACGCCTGCAGTATCAGTCCGTCATGGCGACCGCCTGGGACCCGGCGCAACAGCAGACCGTGCAGGGCGATCCGGCCGCGCCGGCAACCCTCAACCAGCAGGGCAACCTGGACAGCGCCACACTGGCAGGCGTCATCGGCTTGTCCGCGTGGCAATTGCAGACGTCCACCACGCAAGATCCGCAGACGCTGACGGCGTGGGCCAAGGGCGTGCAGACGCGCGCAGAGCTCGCACGCATACGCGGCCACCTGCGCTGCATGGGCACGGCGCTGGCTGTGCCGGGTGCGCTGGTCCAGGTCAGCGGTGTCGGCAAGCGCTTCGCGGGCGCAGTATTCGTGACGGCGGTGGAGCATGCAATGGTGGGCGGATTCTGGCACACCGATGTCGAGTTCGGCCTCGATCCGCACTGGCAGCCAACCACGGGCGACGTTCAGGGACCGCCGGCCGCAGGGCTGCTCCCGGCTGTGAGCGGTCTCCAGATCGGGGTGGTGATGAAGCTCGATGGCGATCCGCAGGGCGCGCAGCGCATCCAGGTGTCGCTGCCCGTAAACCAGGCCGCCACCGAGGGCGTCTGGGCGCGGCTGCTGCAAGGCTATGCATCGAGCGGCTTCGGGGCCTTCTTCCTGCCCGAGGTGGGCGACGAAGTCATCGTCGGGCATCTCAACGACGACCCGTGCCACCCGGTGGTGCTGGGCGCGGTCTACAGCGCCAGCCATGTGCCGCCCTATACGATGGAAGCGCCCAACGACACGAAGGCCATCGTCACGCGCGCGCGCCATGTGCTGGCCTTCGACGAGAAGAACAAGACCATCACGGTGACCACGCCGGCCAAGAATCAGATCGTGCTGGACGACACCGGCGAGTCGATCCTGGTGCAGGACCAGCATGGCAACAGCGTCAAGCTGTCGGCCACGGGCATTGCCTGCACCAGTCCCAAGGACATCACCCTTACCGCGCAGGGCAGCATCCGGCTCAGCGCCGATATGTCGATCGAACTCGCCGCGCAGGCGGACGTGAAGGCCACCGGCCTCAACGTCCAGTGCGAGGCGCAGGTCGGTTTCAGCGGCAAGGGCGCGGCCACCGCCGAACTGTCGGCATCCGGCCAGACCATCGTGCAGGGCGCGATGGTGATGATCAACTGATACGGACTGAAAGCGAGAGGAATACCTCATGCCACCTGCCGCGCGACTAACCGACATGCACAGCTGCCCCATGCAGACGCCGGGCCTGCCCCCGGTGCCGCATGTCGGCGGCCCGGTAATCGGCCCCGGCGTGCCGACGGTGCTGATCGGAAAGCTGCCCGCCGCCGTGGTTGGCGACAACGCAGTCTGCGTGGGGCCGCCCGACGTGATCGTGCAGGGGTCGGCCACGGTAATGATCGGCAAGCGGCCGGCCGCGCGCGTCGGCGACCTCACCGCGCACGGCGGCAGCATCGTGCTGGGCTTGCCCACGGTCATCATCGGAGGCTGAACCATGAGTCCATTTCTCGGCCGGGGCTGGCAGTTTCCGCTCCGCTTCGATCCGCGCAACCGGCAGGTCGGCATGGCCGCCGGGGTGGAGGATATCGAGGAAAGCCTGCGTATCCTGTTCGGCACGGCGCCCGGCGAGCGCGTGATGCTGCCCGCATATGGTTGCGACGTGCGCCGCGCCGTGTTCGAGACCATCGACGAGAGCACGCTCACCGACCTCAAGGAGTCGATCCGGCGCGCCATCCTGTTCTTCGAGCCGCGCATCGTGCTGGAGCGCATCGGTGCCGAAGTCGATCCGCTGCAAGGGCGCATCGACCTGCAGCTCGATTATCGCGTGCGCACCACCAACACGCGGCACAACCTCGTCTATCCGCTCTACCTCGACCAGGCGACCGAGCCGGTCAGGACGTTCTAGCGCATGGCCAACGGTACCCGCCAGGACCAGCGGCTTGCCGAGGCGCTCGGCGCCGGACACATGCTGCCCGATGAATTCGCGTTGGCCGAGCGCGTGCGCATCACGCTGGCGCAGGCGGGCGGGCTGCGCTTCGGCGCGCGCGACGACGGCGGACGCTGGGACATGGCCCTGCGCCAGGACCCCGCCATGCTGCTCGCCGAGTTGGCCACGTTTCCGCTGGCGCGGCGCGATGGTGAATTTCTCGGTGCGCTGGAGTGCGAAGCGGAAGCCGCGCTCTGGCAGCGCATCTGGCAACTGGTGCGGGCCTACGACGGTTGGTGCTGGGGGCTTGTCGGGCTGGATACGCCCGGCGACGGGCCCTCTGCCATCGATGTGGAGGGTGATGGCATTGGCGATGCACTTGGTGAGGCACTGCTGGCGCAGATTGGCCAGGGGCTCGGCGCGATGCTGTCCACCGGCATCGCGGCATTCGGCCACGGCGGCGGTGCGCTGCATCCGGCGTGGTCCTCGGGGGCGGCCTCACCCGCCGCGCCGCTGGCACAGCCCCTTCCCGAGCCCGCCGGCGCCGCCCGCCGCCAATGGCTGCGGCGCTGCTGGCTGGCGCTGCGGCTGGCCATCGCCCGGGTGCAGCCGCTCGCGCACGCACAGTTCGCGCGCAGCCTGGCCTCGGGCGCGCATGAGCCGTCGATGGGGCTGCTGCTAAGCGCGCTGCAGTTGTTCCAGTACAGCCGGGAGCCGTTGAATCGCTTTCCGGCGCGCCTGGTGGACTTCTACTATCGCGACGTGCTGCGCCTGGCGCCGCGCCCGGCGGTGCCGGAGTTCGTTCACCTGCTGCTGGCGCGCGCGCCGCGCCATGCCGGCGATGTCGAAATCGCGGCTGGCACGCGCTTTGTTGGCGGCAAGGACCACCAGGGCAGGGCGCTTGAATTCGCGGCCGAGACGGCTGTGGCGGTTACGGGCACGCATGTCTCGGCGTTGTGCAGCTTGCGCATGGAGCGCGACCCGACCATCTCGCCCGAGCGGGACTTCGATTATCCAACGCGCGTCCGGGTCGACACCGTGCCGCTCTTGCCGCCTGACGCCGCGTATGCCGAGCGGGCGCCATGGTGGCCGCTGCTTGGCGGCGCCATGCGTGCCTCGGCGGCGCAGGCGCACGCCGCGCGGCTGGGCTTTGCGCTGGCGTCGCCGCTGCTTCAACTGCAGGAGGGCCGGCGCGAGATCCGCGTGCGGCTGCTGTTCGCGCATCCGGCCACGGACGACCACGCGCTGCAGCGCGCGTTGCGCACGCCGGCCGCCGCGCGCGATGCGGCGTGGCTGTCCGAGGTCTACCGGCGCTACGCCGCGCATGAACAGCAACATTTCCCCGGCCGGCCGCGCGCCACGCCTGCGCCGGCCGTTGCCGACCCCGAAGTGCTCGCGCGCGACGCATGGGCGCGCGCTTCGTCGTTCGACGGTGACGTGCAACTCAGCTTCCTGCTGGCGCTGTGCCTGGCCTGCACCACGCCCGACCGCTTTGCCGAGCGGCTGGGGCGCCTGTTCGCAGCCTGGCTGGTGGCGGCCGATGAGGATCTGCGTGCCGAGGATCTCGCCGCACTGCGCGCCCATGCCGCCCGGCTCGATCCTGCCCGTGCCGCGCGCCGCGTGGAGATCGACGATCCGCTGATCCTGATCCATCCCCCCCGCGACGCCAGCACGGCGGCGGCCCGCCCGGACCGCACGCTGATCTTCGACCGCGTGTTCCATGGCGTTTTCCAGGCGCAACTCAGCGCGGCCACGGGCTGGCTCGCGGTCGAGAACGTGTACGCCTGCCGCCGCCCCGGGTCCGATGGCGTGGCCGACGGGGCCGTAGAGCTGGTGCTGCGCCTCGGCGCCGATGCGCCGGCCATCGTGCCATGCCAGCCGGCCGCGCACGGTGCGGGCTGGCCGGCGCAGGCCGTGCTGCAGTGCACACTGCGCACGCAGAGCCGGCTCTATGCGTATGGTCTGCTGGTGCAATACGCGGTGCGGGCCGTGCGGCTCAGCGTGAGCGCACACGATGTCCGCAACGTGGTGTTGTACAACCAACTCGGGCGGCTCGATCCGTCGAAGCCGTTCCTGCCATGGGGCCCGACGCCGGTACCCGGCAGCTACCTCGTCTTTGGCAGTGCCGAACTGGCCGGCAAGCCGCTGCAGAGCCTGCATCTCGACCTCCGCTGGTCCGGGCTGCCCGGCGGCGCGGGCGGGTTTCCCGCCCACTACAACGGCTATCCCGGCGACTGGCCCGCAGCGGGCTTCGCCAGCGGGGCGGAAGTCCTCGCCGATGGCCAGTGGCGCAGCGACGATGGCCCCGCGCTGCCGTTGTTCAGCACCGCCGGCGGCGAGCGGCTGGCATCCCGGCACCGGCTCACGCTGCCCTCGACGGCGTTGCGCAGCTTTCATCGCGCCGCCCCGCCGCGCGCTGGCGCGCCATTCGTCTATGGGCTCGAAGCGCGTAGCGGCTTCTTCCGCCTGCCGCTGGCCGCGCCGCCGGCGGCGTTCGGCCATGCTTTGTATCCTTCGCTGCTGGCCAATGCGCTCACGCGCAACGCGCGCCTGAAGCGCCCCGGCCCGCTGCCGAACGAACCCTACACGCCGGTGCTGGAAGGGCTGTCGATCGGCTATACCGCCAGCGACGAGATCGCGCTCCATGGCGCTGGCACCGAGGACAACCCCCACGCCACGCTGCAGATGCTGCACGTGCATCCGTTCGGCACGGCGCCGCTCACGCGCGCCGGCGCACCGTCGCCTCGCTTGCTGCCCTCCATCGCTGGGGACGGCAATCTCTACATCGGCCTCGATGGCGACGAGCGTGCCGATCTGGCCGGCGACGGTGGCGACCCACAGGGCGCGCTGAGCCTGTTCTTCCACCTGCGCCGGGACGTGGCCGCCGGCCGCTGGGCCGACGACGCGCCGCAACTGTCTTGGTCTACCTGGCACGCCGATGGCTGGCGGCCGCTGCCCGCGCACGCGGTCATCGCCGATGGCACGCAGGGCATGCTGCGCTCCGGCATCGTGCAACTGAATCTGCCGGCCGGCATGGTGCGCGAGCGCGCGGCGCAGCCGAGCGAAGCATACTGGCTGCGCCTCAGCGCCGACTGGGGTTTCGTGCGGCTGGCCGGGCTCTACGGCGTGCATTGCCACGCGGTGCGCGCTACGCGCGTGTTGGCGGCTGAGATGCCCGGGCAGGGGCAGGGCGGCGATGGCGCGCCGGGCACCGCGTTGCCACCGGGATCGGTGAACCGGGCCGCGCGCGCGTTGCCGGGGCTCGGCATGGTTTGCCAGGTCGGCCCGTCCGAGGGCTGGCGCCCCGCCGACCCGCCCGAGGCGGTGCGCCTGCGCGGTGCCGAACGGCTGCGGCACAAGGGCCGCGCCGTGACCCGCTGGGACTACGAGCGGCTGCTGCTGGACGCCTTCCCGCAGGTCTGGAAGGTACGCTGCTTCCCCCACCACGAAGTCACGCTCGACGACGCGCTTACCGCGGGCGGCGCGCGCCGCCACCACCTGGCCAACCGGCCCGGCCAGGTATTGGTCGTGGTGGTGCCGTATCCGCAGCCGGGCGATCTGTTCAGCAGCACCGAGGCGCCTCGGCTGGACGCCGCCATGCTCGACGCGATGCAGCGCTACCTGCAATCCTGTGCCGCGCCCGGTGCCAGCGTGCGCGTGCGCAACGCGGCCTACGAGCGCGCGCAGGTGCGCTGCATCGTGCAGCTCGCGCGCGGCCACCATCCCGGCACGGCGCTGCGGGCGCTGAACCAGGCCATCGTCGAGCATCTGTCACCGTGGCACCCGGACGGGCTAGGCGCCGAGTTCGGCTGGAGCGTGCGCGCCGATGCGCTCGAGGCGTTCCTGCGCGCGCAGGACGGTGTGGCGGCCGTGGGACGGGTGTCGATGCTCCATATCGTGCGCAATGACCGGCAGTTCAACACGCTGCGCGATACCGCGGCGCAAGTGCTGAACGGCGAGGCCCGCACGCTGCGTCCGGCCCAGCCGTGGAGCCTGCTGCTGCCCACGCGCCGCCACCTGATCGAGCTGCGCGACGAGGTGGGGCCGCTGGTGCCGCGGCGCACCGGCATCCGGCGCCTCGAGGTGGGCAGTACCTTTATCGTGGGCCGGCCCGCACCGACGTCTTCCGGGCAGGAGCGACATGACCAGTAGGAACCGGGAATCCCTGAAACGCTATTTCCGCGAGGGCGCACTGCCCGACGAGGACCATTTCGCCGACCTGATCGACTCGATGCTCAATATGAGCGACGAGGGGTTCCGCAAGACCGTGGAGCGCGGCTTCGAAGTCTACTCGGCGGCCGGCCACGATGCGCTGATCAGCTTCTTCCGCGACCACGACCCCGAGCGCGCCGCGTGGCGCTTCGAGCTTGGCGGCGCACGCGACGCGCTGCTGGTACGTGGACGCGCCGCGCCGGCGGACGGCGACATGGCCGCGCAGGCCGCCGAGCCCGATCCGGCGCTGCTGTGCCTGGACCCGGCACAGCGCGTCGGCATCGGCACCGCGCAGCCGCGTACCCGCCTGGACGTGGCGGGCACGGTGCGCAGCGAGGGGCGGCAGGGCGCGTTCACGCGCGCACATCCGGTGCCGCTGCGCGCCGACGGCCATTGGCAGGACCTGACCGACGATCTCGAAGGCTGCCAGGCGTTCGAGGTGGTGGCCGGCGCGGGGCTTCGCGGAAAGGGCCGTTTCGGGCTCGTCCATGCCATCGCGATGAACACCTACAACCCAACGCTGGGACTGTTTGATTTCCTGAACCGCAAGCGCGGCATCCGCAGCACGCATGGCTACTACAGCCGGCGCTGCGACCGCCTGGAGCTGCGCTGGGCCGGCACGAGCGGGCGCAACGCGAGCTACCGGCTGCAGATCCGCACCGGTTGCGACTTCGGCCCGGACGTGCTGATCCAGGCGCAGATCACGCAGCTCTGGACCGATCCGCATATGGACGGAGGCCAGCCATGAGGCGCGGCACGCCGGTGCCCGCCACGGGCACGCCGGCTGGACCCGGCATTTCCCAGGCGCCGCCGCCACGGCCGGTCACGCCGCCCGGCGCGTTCCAGGAGGCGGTGCCATCGAGCGGGCCGCAGACCACGTCGATCGCCCGGCTCGGCGACGATGCGCCGTTCAGCTACGGCGACCTGCGCGCGCGCGGCATCGCGCTGGCCCAGGCCGCCAGCGGCCAGCTCTGGACCGACTACAACCTGCACGATCCCGGTGTCACGCTGCTGGAGTCGCTGTGCTATGCGCTGACCGAAGGTGTGTTCGGCGCCGAAGCCGACGTGGCGGACCTGCTCACCGCGCCCGACGGCCGCATTCACTACCGTCGCCATGCGCTCCATGGCGCCGAGGAGGCGCTGCCCTGCCGGCCCACCACCGAGCTGGACTGGCTGCGCTGGTTGCTCGACCGCGTGCCGGCGGTGCGCCAGCTGCGGCTGCGCATGCCCGACGCGGACGGCCTGTGGCGCATGGCGCTACGCGTGGGCGATGGCGACGGCGCGGCCGCCGCGCGTGACGTGGCGCGCGCGTTTCGCGCCCAGCGCAACCTGGCCGAAGACATGGACGGCGCCCCGCATGTCCTGCGCCCGCGCTGGTGCGCGCTGGATATCCACCTCAGCGTGGATGGCCCGCGCGATCCCGGGGACGTCCTTGTGGAAGTGGTGCGGCGCTGCGCCGACATCGTCAGCGCGGCCCCGCGCCGGCAGCCGCTGCAGGCGCGGCTGGCCCAGCGCGACGCCGCCGGCAATGTGGCGGGCACCGCCGAACTGTTCGACGGCCCCGCCGTGCAGTGCGGCTGGATCGAGGCTGAGGACCTGCGCCGCGATCCGGCCAACCGGCTCCATTTCAGCGATCTGGCCCATGCGCTACGCGAAATCGACGGCGTGGCCGACATCAGCGCGCTGCGGCTGGTACCGCTCGATGCCACGGCTGACGCCGAGGCCGAAGCCGAAGCCGATGACGCACCGGACAGCCTGCCGTGGCACGGCACCGACTGGGCGCTGCAATTGCGCTGGCCGGAGGACAGCATGGCGGTGGCCGCGTGGCAGGTCACGCGGCGCGGCAGCCAGCTGCATCTGGATACGCGCGCGCTGCTGGCCAGGCTGGCGGACGCGCGCCAGGCGGCGCGGCTGTCCAGCACCGCGCCACGCGCCACGCGCTTCGCCGGGCAATTGCTCAAGCGGCCGGCCGGACGCTACCTGCCCGATACGCCGTATCTGTCGATCTGGCACCACCTGCCGCCGCTCTATCGCCAATATCACGCCGCGCCGCGCGCCGACGCGGAGAGCCAGGCCCAGTTCGGCGCCTACCTGGCGCTGCTGGAGCAGTGGCTGGCGCACGGCAGCGCGCAGATGCAACACCTGCGCCAGCTCTTCAGTATCGAGCGCGAGCCTGCGCGCAGCTATTGGTGGGCGCCGCTGGGCCAGTCCGATGTGCCGGGGCTTGCCGGCGTGCACACCTTGCCGCAGGAGGCCGAAGCCGCGCAACTGGCGCGCGATGACGACGCGCTGGACCGCCGCAGCCGTGTGCTGGACCTGATGCTCGCGCTGCATGGCGAAAGCTGCGACCAGCACAGCATCCAGCGCTTCGGCGTCTACTACGACGCGGCGGGCTGGCAACGGCATCTCTATGACTGCAAGCGCCGCTTCGCCCAGCGCATCGTGCGGCATACGCGCGACCGGGGCGGCGCGTTCGATGACAGCCGCCCATCGCTGGGGCGCAAGGGCAATACCGCGCCGCTGCAGGAGCGCGTAGGGCTGCTGCTCGGCCTGGAGCAGACGCACAGCCGGCTGCTGGCCGGCGTGCCGGGCGCGCACGGGATTGCGCTCGATAACGGCGGGGCGCCGGATGCGCGCGCGCCGCTGGCCATGCATGGCGTGCGCGCCGACGCCCCGGAAGGCGTCGAGCCGCTGGTCATGTGGCCGCCGCTGCGCGCGCGCATCGCCGCCCACCTGGACGACGACATGGCGCTAGGCGAGGTCGGCGATCGGCTGGCCTACCATTTCCCGGCACTCGCCCCGCGTGCGCTGCCGGCACCGCTGCTGCGCTGCGCCGCGCACGCAGGCCGCTATCACCGCGTGGCTACCCAGGCGGGCGATGCGCTGTGGCTTGGCCCTGACGAGACCGGACATTGGTGGCCGCTACCGGTGCGGCATGGCCCCGGCGGCGTGATAGCGCCGGCGCTGTACCTGCACGAGCTGGCCTGCCGCGTGCAGCGGGAGGCAGAGGGGCTGCACCTCGTGGAGCATATCCTGTTGCGACCGCTTGGTGGCAGCGGCATGACGGACGCCGATGCCGATGTGCCCGCGGACTTCTACCGGCACCGCATCAGCTTGATCCTGCCGGGCTGGACCGCGCGGGGCGCCGACCACAGCTTCCGGGACCTCGCCCGGGAGACCATCGCGCTGGGCTGCCCGGCGCACATCCTACCCACGGTGCATTGGCTGGAACTGCACGCGCTGGCGGCGTTCGAGCAGGACTTCAGCGCCTGGCTGGCCGCGCGGGTGGCCTATGCCGAGGCGGGAGGCGGGCCCGATGCCACGAGCCGTCTCGACGCCTGCGCGCAGCGTCTGCGTGGCCGTCTCGCCGCCATGGATGGCCCGCGCACAGGAGCCGCCCGATGAGCGGACATGCCATTGAAACCCTGACCTGGGAGACCATCGGCAATGCCGACCGCGAGGCGGCGCTCGCGCACCAGGCGCGGCTCGGCACCTTCCTGAACGGGGCGGGCAGGCTGATCATCGCGCGCGTGTTCTCGCGGATGTCGGCCCCGGGGGAGGCCTGGCGGCTGGACCGGCTCGAACTCGACACGGGGCCCCTGGCGCCGGACGGCAACGATTCGCAATGGGGCGACATCCTCGAGCGCCAGCTGACCGAGGCGCTGCTGGCCGCCCGGCAGGCGCGGCCCGTGCCGCTGCCGGGCGGCATCGTGGCGGTACCTGGCAATGCGAGGCGCGGCCATGCTGCACGGGACGCGCTGACCGGGAGTGCGCGACGGCCATCGGATACCGAACGGCTGGAGCACTTCCTGTTCTATCTTCAGCACGGCCACCTGCCGTGGTCGCGTAGCGCGATCGCCGGGCGCGGCCTGTCGGCATGGCTCGCACGTCTTGCGCAACGTACGGGGCCGCGCCTGTGGTCCCTGCTGCGGGCGCTGCGGCCCGCGCACTTCGTCATCGAACGGCTCAGCCAGATCACGCCCTATGAAGGCTTGCAGGCGCTGATCGGCGTGCGGCATCGCACGCTGGCCGAAAGTCTCGACGCGCTGGACGCCGAGGTGCTGATGCCGTTGCAGGCGCGCGGGCGGCTCAGCGCGTGGCAGGTGCGCCAGCTGCAGCAGGCATGGCGCGTGGCCGCCGTGCGCACGCTGTGGGCACAGCAGGCCACCGATCTTGGCGCGGACGACGTGCAGCGGCTGCGGCGCGAACTCGGCGCCGCGCTGGCACAGCAGTTGGGGCAGGGCGGCTTCGGCGCGTGGCGCCCGGCCTTGCGGCACGCGCCGGGCCGGACTCAGGACGCGACGCTGGAGGCCGTACTGCTGGCCGGGCTGGTGGAAGCGGTGTCGCCGCGAGCGCCTGACGGCGCGATGCCGGCTGCCGGCACGGTGGCCGCGTCCGGGCCGCAGACTGGCTGGCCCGATGCGCCTGCGGGCCGGCGTCCGCTCGATGCAGCGCTGGGGCGGCTTGGCGCGGCACTCGACGGCAGCGCACCGCTGCAGCAGGCCGCGCTGGCCGTGCTGCTGGACGACCTGCATCGCCGCGCGCCGGACGCGCTGCGCGTGCGGCTGCGCGCGCTGTTGCTCGGCGCGCCGCAGGGCCAGGACCAGGTCGCTCGGCACGGCGCCCGCGTGACGCTTGCCGTGGCAAGGGCGCTGGGCCCGCGCCGGCATCCGCTGGCCGCTGCGGGCAGCGACGTGCATTGGGCGGAATCGCAGCGGCAGTTCGCGCTGGCGGCGCTGGCACGCGGCGCGCGGGCCGGCGCCTCGGCGCCGGGCGGCCTGTCTGCGCTGCAACGCTGGCTGGCGGCCTATACGCTGCGGCAACTGGCGCTCGGCGAACCGGCACCCACCAGCCGGCGCGGCTGGGAGCAACTCTGGCAGCGAGCGCTCGCGGATTGGCAGGGCCATGCGGTGGCTCGGCCCGCGCGGCGGACCGTATCGCAGGCGGGCTCCGCCTCGTCATCGGCCGGCGGTACGGCCGGTGCCCCGCCATGGCGCTGGCATGTGATCCACCGAGTGGCCACGCGCGCGGAGCGGCTGCGCCATCTGCTGGCCCTGCCGCGGCACCGCGCTGCCGCACGCGACTGGATGGTCCGGCGCCAGATCGGCGAATGGCTCGCGGACCCGGTGTTGTGCGAGGACTGGCTCCATGCCACGCGTCCGGCGCAGCGCTGGGCGCTGGTGGCCACCCTGCATCCCCGGCAATCGGCCGCACTGCGCCGGGCCAGCCAGGCGCTGGAAGCGGCGCACGCGGCGCTGGTGGCCGGCCAGTCCGAATCGGCGCGTCAGCGCAGCCACTGGCGTTTCCTGGCCGGACATGTGCTTGCCATGCGCCTGGCGCCCACGCCGGAGGCGCTGGCGCGGCGCCACGCACTCCACCTTTATCGGGAGGCGGGCGCACCGACGCCGGGGCGTTCCGCGCTGGCCCAATGGTTTGCGCGCGTACGGCAATGGATGGCCGCGCCAAGCCTGGCGGGCGACGCCACTGCGCGGCTGCCACGCGGGCTCGGGGCGTGGTTCCGGGTGGCACGCCGGGCGCTGCGCGGCGCGCCTGACGCCGTGGAGCGCGTGCAGGCCGAGGCGCCCCGCCACGGCGCACCCGCGCCCCAGCCCGCGCCGTGGAAGGGCACCGCGTCGGCAGCCGCCGACCTGCCTGAGCTTGCCGTGCTGCCCACGCTTGGCGATAGCGATACCCACTACATCGGCGACGCCGGGCTGGTGCTGTTGGCTACCTACAGCCAGCGCCTGTTCGGCATGCTGGACCTGCTCGACGGCAAGACGCTGCGCGACGCGCAAGCGGCGGCGCGCGCGGTGCGCTGCCTGGCGTGGCTTGCGCACGGGCATGACCAGGCCAGCGAGCCCGAATGCGTGCTGCCTAAGCTGCTGTGCGGCATGCCGCTGGACGCGCCGCTGGTTGGCGAAGGCGCGCTGGACGCAGCCACGCGGCGCTTGCTCGACGATCTGATCGGCGCCGTAATCGGCCACTGGAGCGCGCTCGGCAAGACCTCGCCCGAGGGCCTGCGCCAGACCTTCTTGCTGCGCGAGGGCCGGCTTACGCGCGAGTCCAATGACAGCGGCCATCACTGGCGGCTGGCGGTCAAGCCGGGCCCGTTCGACATGCTGCTCGACCGCCTGCCGTGGTCGTTCAGCACGATCAAGCTGCCCTGGATGCAGGAGGTCATGTATGTCGACTGGCGCTAGATCCGACGTGGCGCTGCATGCCGAGGCGCTGGGGCGCGAGCTGGACTGGCTCGAGCGGGCGCTGGACCTGCGCTTCGCCGCGCATTTCGGCGCAGCCGGCGCCGACGGCGGCAGTGGCGCCGCCACGCCGCCGGGCAGCGCGGTGACGTGGCCACCGCCGCCCGAGCTGCCGGCGGGCAGCGCGCTGGCTGCGCTGGTGGCAGAACACGTGCTCGGCGTGCCCGAGCGCCTGGTGCTCGCGCTCGCGCTGGCGCCCCATCTGCGCCCCTCCGCGCTGGACCTGTTCTTCGTCAAGAACCGCGATTTCGACCGCGCGTTCACCGAATTCGGCGGCGCGCGCGCCAAGTACCACGGCGGCTTCCTCCCGACCGGCGAGACCGCCGCGTTCCTGCTGGCCGGCGACGATCTCGCCATGCGCATTCAGGCGCTGAGGCTGTTCGACAGCGAGCATCCGCTGGCCTGCGCCGGCCTGGTGCACCTGGACGGCGGCGTGGGCAGCGAGCCGCAACTGGCCGGTGCGCTGCATCCGGGCGCGGAGACGCTGCAGCGGTTGCAAACCGGCGTGTGGCACAAGCCCGACTACAACGCGCGGTTTCCGGCGCGCCGTATCGTCACGGCACTGGGATGGGACGACCTCGTGCTCGCGCCCGATGTGATGGACGAAATCGACATCGTCCGCGCCTGGCTGCGTGAGGGGCCTGCGCTGATGGATGCCTGGGGGCTGGGCAAGGCGGTCAAGCCCGGCTATCGCTGCCTGTTCTATGGGCCGCCCGGCACCGGCAAGACGCTCACCGCCACGCTGCTGGGACAGGACGCCGCGGTGGACGTGTACCGCATCGACCTGTCGATGGTGGTGTCCAAGTACATCGGCGAGACCGAGAAGAACCTTGCCACGGTGTTCGACCAGGCACAGAGCCGCCGCTGGATCCTGTTTTTCGACGAGGCCGACGCGCTGTTCGGCAAGCGCTCGGCCACGCAGAGCAGCAACGACCGCCATGCCAACCAGGAAGTGGCCTATCTGCTCCAGCGCGTGGAGGACTTTCCCGGCACCGTGATCCTGGCGACCAACCTGCGCGCCAATATCGACGAGGCATTCGCCCGTCGCTTTCAATCGATGATCTATTTCCCGATGCCCGACGCCACGCAGCGGCTGCGCCTGTGGCACAGCCTGATCCGCGACCCAGACAGGCTCGCGCCCGATGTGGATCTGCCGGCACTGGCCGAGCAGCACGCGCTGTCCGGCGGCGCCATGGTCAACGTGCTGCGCTTTGCCGCGTTGCAGGCCAGCCGCGAGGGCAGCGGCCGCTTCGGCGCCGCGCACTTGCGGCGCGGCATCGCCCGGGAATTGCGCAAGGAAGGGAGGACGGCATGAGAGGCGGCAGCTTGGGCGCCCGGGCCGGCCGGCCCGGCGTGCGGCGCGGGCTCGCAACGGCGGCGCTTCTGCTGCTCGGCAACGGCCTGCTGTGGCCCGCGCCCGCCGCCACCCCCGGCGCGCCTGCGGCGTCGCAGCCGTCGGCATCGGCATCGGCACCGACATCGACATCGACATCGACATCGACATCGACATCGACATTGGCACCGGCATCGGCGTCCGCACCGGCCGCCATCCCGCCAGCGCCAAATCCGCCGGCATTGGCGTGCCCGGTGCAGCCGGGCAGGGCGGCGCCGGAGGCGTGCCTGGGCGACCCCGATCCGCTCGGCTTCGAGAAAACCGCCGTCACCGCGCTGCCGGCCGCCACCGTGGATGTGCCGTACCGCTACCGCTTCCAGGCTGTTGGCGGCGAGCCGCCCTATGCCTTCAGCGAGGTCGGCTCGGGGTTGCCCGCGGGCCTGGCGCTGGACGCTAACGGCAACGTGCAGGGCACGGCCACGGTGCGTGGACGGCGCACCTTCACTGTGGAACTGCGCGACCGCTGGGGGCAGGGCGTGCGCCAGCAGTTCGCGCTCAACGTGGCCGGGCCGCGCAGCGCGGCGCCGAAACCCGCATCCGCGCCGGCCGCCGCGCCGGCGATCCAGACCGTGCCGATCGACGCGACGCAGGCGCCGCTGCGCAGCCCAACATCGGTCGACGCCTGGCGGCTCACCGACGCCGTGCTCGAAAAGATTGCCCCACCCGCGCCGCCCGATGTTGCCGAGGGCGACGCCGAGGCCGTCGCACCCCCACCGGTGCCGGACGCCGACGGCCTTGACGAACTGAGCGAGGCCGGGGCGGCGCAACTCGCGCTGCTACTCCAGCCGCTGCGCAATGTCGAGTATCCGACCCGGGGCCTGTTCGCCGCCGCGCTAGACGCGCGGGTCTGCGCCCACGCGGCGGCCCTGACCGACCGTGTGGCGCTGGAAACCCGCCAGACCGCGCCAAGCGCCGACCAGTGGCGCCAGCGCTGCGCCACGGCGTGGCAAGGGCCGCCCCCCAAGGTGCCGCCGCAGTTGGTGGAAGCGCCCGTGAAGTGGCAGGACCTGCCGGCTACGCTGATGCCGCCGCGCGTACGCGCCTGGCTGATCGAGCAGGCCATGCAGCGCCATGACGCCGCAGTGTCCACGGCACCGGGCTGGTCGGGCACCGGATGCAACTGCCTGATCGCGGCCACGAGCGGAAAGGTCTATGGCGTGGTGCCGCACTGGAGCGACCCCGCGCACGGCCCGAAACTCGACTTCAGCCTTTACGAGCGGTTGCTCGCCTATGCGCAGCCGTTCGACGACGACGGCAACGTCACGCCGCTGCGGCCTGACGCCGGGCAACTGGCGTTCCTGCGCGCCGTGCACCGCTACGGCAGCAAGCTGGACGTCACCGTCTACCGCAAGGACTGGCAGTTCCTCGCGCGGCTGCCGGAGGACCAGCGCCGGCGCGTGGCCGAGCAGGTGGCCCGGCAGGCCATGCGCATGATCGACGTGCCGCTGAGCCATTACGCACGACGCTGGGAAGACCGCATCCCGGGGCTGGCCGCCGATCCCTATCTGGGCGACGGCATCACGCTGTTCCTCGACGCCGTGCCGCTGCCCGGCGACAGCCGCTATGCCGCGTTCGACGACTTCCGCCAGCGGCTGATCCAGACGCTGATCGCCGAGATGCGCAAGGGCCGCCGCCCGTACACGCTGAACCTGATGCTGCAGGCCGGCGACCTTGTGCCCGCCTTGCGCACGGCCGACGACGTGGCCGCCTCGGCGCCGGCTGCGGCAGCGCAGGCCGCACCGGTCCGTGCCAAGGCGGCGGCGGTGCCGCCAGCCACGCCACCGGCGGGTGCCACGTGGACCTTCGACCAACTGCTCGACACCCTGGTGCAGGCCGAGGACCCGCGCTTCGAAGATGGCCGCATCGTAACTGGGAACGAGGGCTACGTCAGCCGCACCAATGTGACCGTGCGCTACGTGGTGGCGCTGCCCGAGCCGACCGTGCAGAGCAAGAAGACGCTGCGCGAGGCGGTGGAGACCACGCCGGAGCTGGTTGGCACCAATCGCGCCATCGTGGTGCGGCGCATCGTGCCGATGGTTTCCGCCGGCGGTGCCGAACCCCGGCAGATGAACGATGACCTGGCCTACTTCAACGACAACTTCGGCGGCATCGCGCTGTGGCCCCAGCCGGTGGCAGATGCCGCCACCGGCGCGCTGCTCGCCAATGGCATCCGCGAGACCATCCTCGCTGGCGAGACGCGCGAGGGTGCGCTGTGCAACGTGGTATGCGACTGGCGCTGGGCCATGCGGGCCGCATTCTGGGTGGGGCTGACGGTGGCCCTGGTCTCGCTCGCGCTGTTCGTGGCGTCGTGCCGCGTGCGGGCGCTGGGGCGGCCATACCAGTTGTACCTCGTGGTGGCCGGCATCGTGCCGGCGGTGATTGGCGGGCTGCTGCTGCGCTGCGACCCGGACCTGGCCGCCTCGCAGATCAGTGGCCGCCTGTTGGCGGCGGTGCTGGTGGCGGTGTTCGCGGCGATGCTGTTGCCGCTGCTGAAGCCGCGCGTGCCCAAACCGTGACCGGAGAAACCCAAGCGTGAAAGTCCGACAACCGAGCCGTGACGGCCCCGACGCGCCGGCCCGCGACACGCGCCAGCCCGGCGGCGCCCTGCAGCGGCGCGTGGACGCCAGCGCCCGCATGGCTGCGCAGTCTTCGCGCGTGAGCCAGCTCCACGCCGCGCCAGGCACGCAGACGTTGAAGCCGCTGCCGTCGCCGGGCGCCGCCATGCCGCTGCAGGCCAAATGGGAATACGTCGACGTGGGCGGCAGGGAGCGGCGGTACAACCTGCGCGACAACGGCGACGGCACGCATACCCACGGCGCAACGGGAGAGGTCTACCACCATGTGGGCAACCGCATGCACTCCCAGCAGCCCGGGGTGCGGGTGCTGACGCCCGTGAACGCGCCCGTGCCGGCATCGGGCCCGGTGACGGCGGTGGCCCCGACCACAGCTCACGATCCCAAGAACGTACTGTTCGAGATCCTCGAGTCCGGCAAGGTTAATTACCTTGCCAACACGGCGGCGCATCGGCAGCAGTACGCGGGCAAGTACATCGAGATGAAGCCGGAGATGTTCTCGACCTTCAAGAACGCCGGCAAGCGCTACGGCAGCAGCAAGGTCATGGACCCGGTGACGCTGGCGCGCTACAGCTACGACGATGTGAAGAAGCTGTTCCATGAGTGGGACCCGGCCAAGGGCGACCGGCGTGGCCAGGCGGTCAGCACCGTGGCGCCAACACCGGGGGGCGTGAGCGCCAACCAGGCCCTGCTAGACCGGCTGGCCAAGGGCGAGCTGGTGGACCGTCGCCGCGCCGACCGCACCGGCGAGAACCTCTCGCCGTTCGACGTGGGCTCGTATGCGACCAACGTGGCGCTGAAGTCGGATTCCGGGCATTCGCGCAACTACCAGAACCTCAAGAACACGCCCGCCTGGCTTGCCGGGTCGGCGGTCAACCGAGACCACGCGCCGTCCGGCGAATCGCAAAACGTGCGCGGCGACCCCAGCGCGTACAACCAGGCCTTTGCCATCACCATCCCCAACCCCGAAATGCACCAGGTGCACAGCCCCACGTTTGGCACCGACAACTCGCACAAGAACGGGCTCGAGGACGACATGGAGGGCACCACGGACAAGCGCGTCGAGCTCGACGCGAAATACCCGGCGCTGGCCTTCTACCGCGATGCCCACTTCATGCTGACGCAGACCGAGGGGCAGGATTACTCGGCTTCGGCCAGCCATGCGTGGCTCGATCTTTCCAAGCCCAGAAATCGCGTGCGGCAAGTGGGCGGATACCGCAACCTGCATCGCCGCAACACCCAGATCCACAAGCGGCTCGGGGCCAAGCGCGGCTTCGACCCCGCCAGTCCGGCCTATGAATTCGCGGTGCAACCGCGCATCCACAAGAAGAAGTCCAAGAAGCAGACCCAGCGCCTGGGCATCTACAAGTACAGCAAGGTGCCGAAGAAGACGCAGGGTGCGCTGGCCGTGGAGCGCTACATCGAGCACCTGATCAAGACCGGCGAGGCCAATATGATCTAGGAACTGAGCCCTTCGCGCATGGCATAGCGCGTGAGTTCGGCAATGCTGCGGATGCCGAGCTTGCGGAATGTGTTCTCCCGGTGGCTGGCGATGGTCTTGTCGCTCAGGTAAAGCATCCGCGCGATCGACTTGGTGCTGTGCCCTTCGGCGAACAACTGCGCGACCTGGCGTTCGCGCGGCGTGAGCTGCGGCAGCCGCAGCGCAAGGGACGCGGCCCCATCCGTGTGCCGTGGCGTGCCCGGCGAACGGTAGGCGTGCAGCAGGCCGCCGATCAGCTCGCCGCTGAGGTAGACCTGGTTCGCCATGACGCGCCGTATGGCACGCGAAAGTTCCTCGAACGAGTTCTCCTTGAGCACATATCCCGAAGCACCGGCATCGAGCGCCGCCATGACTTCCTGGTGGCGATTGTTGATCGACAGGCACAGCATCTTGCAGGGCACCGCCTCCGCGGTGACGCGCCGGATGGCCTCCACGCCGTTCAGGATCGGCATACCGATGTCCAGCACCGCCACGTCCGGGCGCAGCGAACGCACGAGCTGCAGCAGCTCGACACCGTTGCGCGCCTGCGCCAGGACCTCGATATCATCCTCGCGCTGGAGCAGGGCGGCCAGCCCTTCGCGGATCATTGCATGGTCGTCCGCCACCACCAC
Organism: Cupriavidus sp. SIMBA_020; assembly: GCF_046535395.1. Taxonomy (NCBI): domain Bacteria; kingdom Pseudomonadati; phylum Pseudomonadota; class Betaproteobacteria; order Burkholderiales; family Burkholderiaceae; genus Cupriavidus; species Cupriavidus sp. SIMBA_020. Next base: position 99,954 of record NZ_JAWRWU010000018.1, read on the forward strand.
GCGGATCGTCATTGCCGCACCGCCTTGCCCGCCCAGCGCACTTCGGCGCGTACGCCGGCCCCGGGGCGCGTGTGCAGGTGCAGCGTGGCGCCTACGCCGCGCAAGGCGTCGGGCAGGGTGTGCAGGCCGTAGTGGCCTGGAGCCGGCGCTTGCAGGCACGCAGCGTCGAAGCCGGGGCCGTCGTCACGCACCGTCAGGAGCAGGCCGTCGCCTTCGCTGCCGTCCTGGCGTAAGGTGAGTTGCACGCGAGCGCCGGGTGCATGCTTGCAGGCGTTGCCGAGCAGCTCGCGCGCGGCGCGCAGCAGTTCGGCACAAACGCGCTGCGGCGGCGCGGGCGTGACCGGCGCGCAATCGGCCTCGATCGGCTGGCGCGCCAGCGCGCCGATCTCGGCGGCCAGCAGCAGGCATTGCGCATCGAGTGTGGGTTCCACCGGCGGGGCCGCGTCCACCAGGCCGCCAATCACGTCGCGTGTGGTACGCAGGGCGTCCTTGATCAGGTCACGGCCATGGCGCAGGGACAATTCGCGGAAGGCCGCGGCGTCGGGCGCCGATGCCTGCGCCATGTCGATCTGGATCAGCGCGTAGGAAAGCAGTTGGGCGAGGTCGTCGTGCAGTGCGCGGGCCAGCGCATGGCAATCGCCGCAGGCATGGCGCCTATGGCGCGCGGCTGGCGCGTTCCGTGCTGGCTGCGCGCGCGCGCTGTGACCTTGCGATGCTTTCGCCTGCGATGTCCTGCTCATGATGTCCCTGCCCCGAAAGTCCACGGCCAAGCGCCGGCGTAGCTCTGACATCGGCCATTTCGGTGGCCTGCAGCCGGTCGCTCTCATATGTCTGCCTCGCCGGCGTGGCGCCGCGGGGCGGTACGGTCCGTACTATAACCGTGGCAGCGGCGATGCCAATGGGAACAATTAGCGGTTTTACGAGCTATGTTATTTCTTTTAATTTAAGCGAGATGTTAGTGGAATTTAAGCTCGCCGACATGACAAGGCCCGCGCGGGGCGGGCCAATTCAAAGGTGGGACGGCTTGCGCCGGGGTGACAACACCCCGGCCCCGGCTCAGAACGGCGCGCCGGTCGAGCCGGTAGCGCGGCAGCAGCCGACCACCGCCGCGGGCAAGGAGGCCGACATCGATTTTCTGTTGAATTTTTCTCCGACATGCCGAACACTCACGCCATTCCCGTGTGGCGGCGGGCCCCAGTCGGAACAAGGTCAGAAACATAGACCAAATCGATGTCAAACGCACGCGTTCAGCGGAACAATGCCGGGCAGTCCCCCCCAATGGGTGGGGCGCGTTTGATTTAGACAACAACAAAAACGCCGACAAGCATAAAAATGTGACAGCGGCCGGCGTTCTTGCTTTCAGGGGAATTCTCAGTGGATCCATATCTGGGGGAGGTCAGGCTCTGCGCCTTTGCCTTTGCCATTGCCTTTGCGCCGAAGGACTGGGCTTTTTTCAATGGCGCCATCATGCCGAACCATCCGCCCCGGCCGTAGGCGGGCCGCACAAGGACGTTACCCATGCGCGAATCCCGGAAACTGGAACAAGCCGGTGCGGCCCCTCTCCGTGATGACAGGGACGCCGTCACGCCAGTTGGCGGCCTCAAGGACGCCGCCGTTCACGGCAGCCCACGTGCGGTACAACTGCGCGCCCGGCTTGGGGCCATTGGCGCCACCGGCCCTGACGGTGCGGATGGCGCATCGGCCGCCGCGCGGCGCAGCCGCACGGGGCTGCCCGACGCGCTGAAGGCCGGCATCGAACAGCTTTCCGGCATGTCGATGGACGCGGTGCGCGTGCACTACAATTCCGCGCAGCCGGCACAGCTCAACGCCCATGCCTATGCCCAGGGCCATGACATCCACCTCGGCCCGGGCCAGGAGCGCCACCTGCCGCACGAGGCGTGGCACATCGTGCAGCAGGCCCAGGGCCGCGTGCGCGCGACCATGCAGACGCACGGCGGCGTGCCGGTGAACAACGACGGTGTGCTCGAACGCGAGGCTGATGCGATGGGCCAGCGCGCCTTGTCCCACATGTACGCGCAGCGGCACGGACCAATGGTGCAGCTGGCCGCCCGGCCGGAGGCGGGGTTGCCGGTGCAGTGCGTGGGAGGACCGAAGTTCGGCCTGCAGCCACTTGGCAATGCAGATGACGCCATCGTCAAGGCTGGGATTGCGACGCTCAAGCACGTGCTCGACGCGTACAAGGCCGAAGTGCGCGGCGCCAAGCACCTGGCCGCCACCGAATTCAATGCCGGCGACAAGGCAGACGAAGGGCGCCAGACCGCCTACACCCAAGCGCTGCGCAACGCCGAAATCACGCCGCAAGGCTTGCGGGGGCGGCTACCCGGCGACTTCACGATGCAGGGCAACCTGATCGTCTTCCAGGGCCGGCAGGTTGCGCAGCTGCTGCACGGACAGGCGGCGTACGCGCAGACCGCGCCCGCGCTCAGCGCGCAGCATTCGGCGATCTACAAGCGCCATACGCTCGACGGCCCGGCTGGCAAGGACTACGTCATGCTCGGCGGCAGTGCGGTCCGGCGTTTCGCGTATCGCGGCATCACGCCGCCGGAGCGCGAACAGTACAAGGCCGGCCAGGCACTGACGCCGCTGAACCGGGGTGCGGAGACCGAGGGCAAGACGGGGTTCAAGTTCAAGAGCCACGGCGAGGCAAAGCCCCGCAAGCACGATCCGGCCAACAACAAGCAAACCGATCTGGAATGGCTGAACGCCCATGCGCGAACCGCGCAGGGCACGGTGAGGAACGACCCGCACCTGCTCGCATTCCTGCAGACGCGCAAGGGCGTCAACAAGGCTTTCTCGGCCACATCGACGCCGAAGCACATCACCTCCAACCATGGCGCGGGATTCACCGAATACGGCAATATCCGCATCGACCTGGCCCAGGTGCCTGCGGCCAACGTGATGCACCACTACAACGCGCAGGGCTTTACGCCGGCGAGCGTCGCCCATGCCATGGGCGTGCCGGCGGGGCACAATCACTCGCTAGCCTGGGAGACGGCGCGCGCCAACGACTCGATCGCGCGCAACCGTGAACTGGTGTTGTCCTCAATTCCCAATGCGGCCGTGGCCGAGTTGCAGGATGTGCCCGAGCGCACCGCGTACGAAGCGCGATTCCGTGCCCTGTTCGGGCCGGCCTTCCATGCATCCTTCCTCGAACAGCTCGGTGACGAGGAACTGCCGGCGGTGGCTGCGCCGGCCGTACCCCAGGCACTGCCGTTCAAGGAGCGGCACTACACCAGTGACCAGGCCGACCGGGACAAGTGGTGGATCGACGCACGGGCCAGGGAACATGCGACAGCCGCGGTGGCAGAGGTGAGGGCGTATTGCGACGGCTATATCGCGCAGTACCAGGCGGCCTGGTCCGAGGCGTACCTGAATACCGCCTACGACCTCGTTACGAGTGACGACTGGCAGGCCGAGAATGGCGCACCGGGTTTTGGTCATACGGTGCCGGAGCCGGTGCCGCCGGTGCTAACGTATCGTGACATCATGGCGCCCGGCAGCGGCCGTGCGGCCGGAGAGGCCGCAGGCAGACAGGCCGGCGAGGCGGCCGGCACGCAGGCCGGCGGCGGCTACGCCGTGCCGAAGCAGACGGCAGCGGCATCCGGGAAGAAGAAAAAAGGGCGGTAGTTGAACTGCACCCCAAAAGTTGGACACCCGTTCAACCTTTGGGGTGTTTTTCATGGCGAAGTACAACGAGGCGTTCAA
>NZ_JAWRWU010000019.1:0-87707 GCF_046535395.1 Cupriavidus sp. SIMBA_020
CAGCCAGATACTGCCTTACCAGCTTGAGCTTGAACCGCTCATCGTACTTCGCCATGAAAAACACCCCAAAGGTTGGATGGGTGTCCAACTTTTGGGGTGCAGTTCATTCGGGTGCCTTTTTGTTTTTCAGGGCGGCGGGTAATGCCTGCCGTCATCAGGGATTGGGGCCCAGCGCCGGCTGCCGCCCCGCTGCACGGCGCCTGCGCGTGCCGCCAGTTGGCGCCGCATCGGGCTTGGGTGCCGGCCCCGCCGAGGCATCGCCGCCGAGCAACTCCAGCCGGTAGCCATGCGTGTACAGCGGGACGATGCGCACACCGTTGTCGGGCCAGAGCCCCAGCTTGTTCCGCACGCGCGAGATGTGGGTGTCGATGGTGCGGGACATCGGCGGGATGTCGCGCCCCCAGACTGCCACGACCATGTGTTCGCGCGGCACCACCCGGCCGGCGTTGCGGAACAGCAGCAGGGCGAGGTCGAATTCCTTGGGCGTCAGCGCCACCTTCTGGCCGTGGCACGTCGAGGCCCGGGTGGCCAGGTGGAAGGCGAAGCAGCCCCAGGCCATGCTGCCGTCGCGCGACTGACGCAGGTCCGGGTACGCGCGGCGCAGCAGCGCCTCGATCCGCGCGGCCAGTTCCTGCGGGCGGATCGGCTTGACCATGTAGTCGTCCGCGCCCGCTGCCAGCGTCGCCACGATGTCCCGCTCGTTGTCCAGCCCGGTCAGGAACATCACCGGCACGCGGGCGTCCAGATGGGCGCGCACCCACGCCAGTACCTCGCGCCCACTGACCTGGGGCGCGTGCCAGTCCAGCAGCAGCAGGTCGAACGTGACCTTGCGCAGCGTCAACAGCATGCGCCGGCCATCGTCGAACGTCACGCACTCGTGGCCGGCGGCCGTCACGATCTCCCGAATCCGCGCGGCGTGCCCGGCGTCTGGCTCCAGCGAAGCAATCCTCAATCCCATCGTCGTTGCGCGCCCCCGAGGCGCATCCGTTGTCTGCCATCCGAGCATTAGAGGCCGGGACGCGTCGCAACCCTATAAGACGATGCTCATTTTTAGTCGGCAACAAATGTTTACTTCGTGCCGGCGGGCGCGCGGCCTACCATGGCCGCATCGAGACAAGCCGAGGGAGGCCCATCGTGAAGATCGCCGCGCTGGCGGACAACCCGTCCCGCGCCGGGATGCTCAGGCACGCGCTGCACCGGGGCGGGCATGTCGTGCGCTGCTTCGGGTGTGGAAAGTCGATGACGGACGCGGTGCGGGATACCCGCTACGACGTGCTGCTGCTGGACCGCGCCAGTTCCATCGCCGCCGCGACGGCCGCGTGCGACGTGCTGAAATGGGTGCGCGACACGCTCGGGCAAGGCGTGCCGGTGATGATGCTGGGCCGGGGCGACGACGAGGCACAGGTGGCGGCCTGCCTGGCGGCCGGCGCCGATGCCTACGTGGGCGAGGCGGGGCGCGGGGCCGAGCTGCTGGCGCGCGTGGAGGCGCTGGCGCGGCGCGCGGCGGTGCCGGGGATGCTGGCTGGCACCGTGGCGCCGGCGGGCTTCGGCGACATGCCCGAGCAACTCGTCACCGGCGTGTACCGCTTCGTCACGGCCGAGCGCCAGGCCTGGGTGGGCGGCGTGCCGGTGGCGCTGGCGCCCAAGGAATTCGCGCTGGCCCTGCTGCTGTTCCGCAACCTGGGCACGCTGGTATTGCGCGAGGCAATGATCCGGCATGTCTGGCCGGATGCAGGGGTCCACACGCACGCGCGCACCGTGGACAGCCACCTCTCGCGCGTGCGGACCAAGCTGGCGCTATGGCCCCGCAACGGCGTGATGCTGCGGGCAATCCACCGGCTGGGCAGCCGGCTGGACCTGGTGTAGCCGATGATGGACCGCAGGGACTCCGGCGGCCAATCAGTCGGCCAATCAGTCGGCCTTGATCCCGGCTTCCTTGACGATACGCGCGTTGTCTTCCGATTCCGCGCGGATGGCGGTGGCGAACTGCGCGGCGGTGCCGCCGGTGGGCACCTCGCCGCCCTTGAGCAGGCGCTCGCGCACCTCCGGCTCGCCCAGCGCCTTGTTCAGCTCGGCATTGAGCCGGTTGATGATGGCCGGCGGCGTCTTGCCCGGGGCGAAGATGCCGAACGTCGAGGTCAGGTTGGCCTTGGGATAGCCGAGTTCGGCGAAGGTCGGCACGGCGGGCAGGCTCTCCAGGCGCTTGGGCGCGCCCACGGCCAGCGCGCGCAGGCGGCCCGCCTGCATGTGCTGGGTCAGCATGGGGCTGGCGTTGGTGCTCATCACCTCGAACTGCGCGCCGAGCGCGTCGTTCATCTGCTGGCCGGCGCCCTTGTAGGGGATCAGCGTGATGTCGGCCTTGGACTTCGCCTTGACCTGCTCGAGCATCACGTGGCCGACCGTGCCCAGGCCCGAGGTAGCCCAGCGGACCGAACCCGGCTTGGCCTTGGCCTGCGCGAGGAGGTCCGGGAAGGCCTTGCCGGCGAAGCCCGAGGTGGCCACCACGAGCACCGGCGAGTACATGACGCTCATGACCGGCGCCACATCGTGCTCCGGGTCGTAGTTGACGCGGCCCACGTGCGGGTTCAGCGTCAGCGGGCTGGTGGAAGCGAAGCCGATGGTGTAGCCATCCGGCGCGGCCTTGGCCACGGCGTCGATGCCGATGCTGCCGCCGGCGCCGGCCTTGTTCTCCACCACCACGGACGTGCCCATCTGCACGGACAGCTTCTCGCCCAGCGCACGGGCCACGGCATCGCTGATGCCGCCGGTCGGGTAGGCCACGATCACGCGGATCGGGCGGCTCGGGTAGGCGTCCGCGGCATGGGCGGAGGAAACGAAGGACGGGGCCGCAAGCGTGGCGACGGTGAAGACGGACAGGGCCGCCAGCAGCGGCTTGGAAATGGCAGGAACCATGGTGGGGATGGGGCGGGAGGGTTGCTGATGGATAGGCGCTATCTTAGCCGAACGGCCCCGGCGGCCGAACCTCCGGCTTGCCGTTCCATCCCTTCCGGGCCGTCCAACCAACGCGGCGAAGCTGTTTCAGCGCACGAGCGGGTGTTCCGGCACCCACGAAACGAACAGTTCGTTGGCGCGGTCGTACAGCCGCCACGCCGTACCGCACTCGCGGCAGGTGAAGGACAGCATGCTGAACGGCACGCCGGCCGCGCTGGCGCTGACGTGGGGCGCCGTGTTGCGCAGGGCCAGGCAGGCGTGCGGCTCGCGGCGGCGCGGGTCCTCGGCCAGGGCCAGACAATGGGCGCAGGCGGGGCGGGTGGGTACCGGCAGGGGCGGGGCGGCTGGCATGGCGGGATGACCGGAAAACGGGGGCACGGCGGACTTCATGCCCGCCATGATGCCGCAAAACGCCGGCGTTGGCCCCATCTGGCCGTGTTAGGGCGGCGGCTGGGCTATGTCGCGCCATGTCTGCTGCGTGCGCGCGACAGGCTGGCGTTTTCACGCGGCATCGCGTTTGGCGCACTTTACGCGGCGGCGCCATGCGCTCAAGATTTCCGATCCCACATTGCCATCACAAGGAACCTGACTGCATGCCATCCGTTCGTCGCCCCCGCTTCCCTGCCCTGCGCGCCCTCCCGTTCGCGCTGGCACTCGCCGCCGCCGGCGCCGCCACCGCCCACGCCGCCCCGGTGGAGCCGGCCTACCAGCTGGCCCAGCAGGAGAAGCCCGCGCTGATCGCCACGCTCAAGGACCTGGTGTCGATCGAATCCGGCAGCAAGGACATCGAGGGCCTCGACCGCATCGCCGCGCTGATCCGGGACCGGCTGGCCGCACTCGGCGGCGACGCCAAACTGGTCGAGCCGACCGAGATCTACCGGATGGAAGACACGCCGGAGAAGGTCGGCAAGATGGTCATGGCCCAGTTCAAGGGCACCGGACGCCGCAATATCATGCTGATCGCCCACATGGACACCGTGTACCTGCGCGGCATGCTCGCCCAGCAGCCGTTCCGCGTGGACGGCGACCGCGCCTACGGGCTGGGCATTGCCGACGACAAGAATGGCGTGGCCGTGATCCTCCACACGGTGGCCATCCTGCAAAAGATGAAGTTCAAGGACTACGGCACGTTGACGGTGCTGATCAACGGCGACGAGGAAATCAGCTCGCCGGGCGCCCGCGCCATGCTGACCAAGCTCGGGGCGCAGCAGGACGCCGTGTTCTCTTGCGAGGCCACGCGCGTCACGGGTGACCGCCTGTCGCTGGCGACGAGCGGCATCGGTGCGATTTCGCTGAAAGTCGAGGGCAAGGCGTCGCACGCGGGCAGCGCGCCGGAGCTGGGCCGCAACGCGTTGTACGAGCTGTCGCACCAGATCCTGCAGATGCGCGATCTGTCCAACCCGGACACCGGGCTCAAGGTCAACTGGACGATCTCCAGCGCGGGCACCAACCGCAACGTGATTCCGGCCGTGGCCACGGCGCAGGCCGATGTGCGCGTGCTCCGCACCGCCGACTACGACGGCCTGGAGCGCACGCTGCAGGAGCGGATCAAGCAGAAGCTGATTCCGGACACCAGGGTCGAGGTCAAGTTCGAGCGCCGCCGGCCGCCGCTGGAGGTCACCCAGGCAGCGCGCACGCTGGCAGCCCATGCGCAGGGTATTTATTCGGAAATCGGCGAGAAGCTGATGGTGTACGACACCGCCGAAGGCGGCGGCACCGACGCGGCGTTCGCGGCGGCGGGCACCAAGGCGCCGGTGATCGAGCGATTCGGGCTGCGCGGCTTTGGCGCGCATTCGAACGATGCCGAGTATGTGGACCTGAACTCGGTCACGCCACGTCTGTACCTGCTGACGCGGATGATCATGGATGTGTCGCAGGACAAGGCAGGGAAGTAGCCGTTCTACGAGGGGGCGGCAACTTTACGCGCCGACCCTCTCCCCCGGCCCCTCTCCCGCAGGCGGGCGAGGGGAGCAAATCCACGGCAGGCTAGGCCGCGGCAGTCACCGTCTTCTTCCCTCCGCCGAGGTCCGGCAGGAACACCGCCAGCAGGCCGAGCAGCGGCAGGAAGGCGCAGACGTCGTACACGGTCTTGATGCCGTGCGTATCGGCCAGGGTGCCGAGCACGGCGGCGCCGATGCCGCCCATGCCGAAGGCGAAGCCGAAGAACAGGCCGGACACCATGCCGACCTTGCCCGGAATCAGCTCCTGGGCGAACACGAGGATGGCCGAGAACGCCGAGGCCAGGATGAAGCCGATCACGAACGACAGCACGCCAGTCCAGAACAGGTTGGCGTGCGGCAGCATCAGCGTGAACGGCGCCACGCCGAGGATGGACGCCCAGATCACGCGCTTGCGGCCGATGCGGTCGCCAATCGGGCCGCCGAGGATGGTGCCGGCTGCCACGGCGAACAGGAACACGAACAGGTAGATCTGCGAGGTCTGGCGGGTCAGCCCGAACTTATCCATGAGATAGAACGTGTAGTACGTGTTCAGGCTCGCCATGTAGAAGTACTTCGAGAAGATCAGCAGCAGCAGCACCGCGATGGCGCGGACCACGGTGCGGGTCGGCAGCGGCTTGGCCGCCGTGCCGGCGCCCTTCTTCTTGGCCGCGCGCTCGGCCAGGTGGCGGCCGTACCAGCCGCCAATCTGCCAGAGCACGGCAATCGCCAGCAGCGCGGCCAGCGAGAACCACGCCACGCTGCCCTGCTGGTGGACGATCCACGCCGCCAGCAGCGGCCCCATGGCGCTACCGCCGTTGCCACCCACCTGGAAGATCGACTGGGCCAGCCCGTGCTGGCCGCCCGAGGCCATGCGCGCCACGCGCGACGACTCCGGATGGAAGATCGACGAGCCGGTACCCACCAGCGCCGCCGCCACCAGCAGCACGCCATAGGTTGGCGCCACGGACAGCAGCAGCAACCCACACAGCGTAAAGCCCATGCCGATGGCCAGCGAATGTGGCTTCGGATGCTTGTCTGTATACAGGCCGACGATTGGTTGCAGCAGCGACGCGGTGATCTGGTACGTCAGCGTCAGCAGGCCGATCTGGGTGAAGCTCAGGTTGAAGCCGCCCTTGAGCATCGGATAGATGGCCAGGATCAGCGACTGGATCATGTCGTTGAGGAAGTGCGCGAAGCTGATCGCGTACAGCACGCGGAAGCGCGTGCCTTCCTCGCGGTGCGCCACTTCGGCGGCGGGGGCGGAATTGACGGTTGTGCTCATCGTGCGGGGCGCATTGGCCGGTCGTCTGGTTAAAAGTATGACGATCGCATCGTAAATGGCAAATTTGCGCCTGTCCTGCGAGAATGGGGCCGGAACCTTGGAGAAAAGGACATGCCGCCCACCCCTCGCAGCCGGAAAGCGGCGCCGCCGCCGGTTGAGTGGATCGACCGCACCACGCCGGGCGCCCGGCGCCTGCCGGCCGATGCCCCGCACGACCCCGATGCCGACGCCCGCGCCGACACCTACGCGGCAGCGCCAGCCTACCTCCGCTTCGACCGCGGCCCGATGCCGGTGACCGCCATGGCCGCCGACTACGCCCCGGGCCACGTCACCAAGCCGCACCAGCATCCGCACGCGCAGTTGATCCACGCGATGCACGGCGTGATGGTGGTCTCCACGGCGGACGGCCAGTGGATCGTGCCGCCCACGCGCGGCATGTGGATGCCGGGCGGCACGGTGCACTGGATCCGCATGGTGGGCCGGGTTCAGATGCGCACCGCCTATATCCGCCCGGACGCCGCGCCGGACCTGCCCACCCGCTGCACGGTGCTCGGCGTCACGGCGCTGCTGCGCGAGCTGATCCTGGCCGCCATCGACATCCCCCTGCCCTATGCGCCGGATTCGCGCGACGGCCGGCTGATGCGGCTGCTGCTGGATGAGGTGCTGCTGGTGCCGACCCTGCCGCTGCACCTGCCGCGCCCCAGCGATGCCGGCCTGCGGCGGATCTGCGATGCGATTGTCGAAAGCCCGGATACCGACCTGACACTGGCCGACTGGGGACATTCTCTTGCGGTGGATCCGAAGACGATCCAGCGGCGGTTCGCGCGCGAGACCGGCATGACCTTCGGCCAATGGCGCCAGCAGGCACGGCTGCTGGCCGCGCTGGAGCGTCTGGCGGCGGGGGCGAAGGTGGTGGATGTGGCGCTGGACATGGGCTATGGCAGCCCGAGCGCCTTTGCGACGATGTTCCGGCGCCAGTTCGGCGTGCCGCCCAGCGCCTTCTTCCGATAACTGCCCGACGTCCGATTGGGGGCTCAGGCAGTGCTCAGGCCCCGCTCAGGCTCCGTCCAGGTAACGCTCGGCCAGTCGGGTCCAGTACGCCGCGCCCACGGTCAGATTCTGGTCGTTGAAGTCGTAGCCGGCGTTGTGCAGCAGCGGCTGGTTGGCGCCGTTGCCCATCCGCACGAAGCAGCCCGGGCGCTGTTGCAGGAAGTAGGCGAAGTCCTCGCTGCCCGCAATCCGGTGGAAATTCGGCACCGCGCGCTCCGGCCCCACCAGTTCCTCGGCCACCTGGCGCGCGAATTCGGTTTCGGCCTCGCTGTTCACCAGCACCGGGTAGCCGCGCACGTAGTCGATATCGACCGTGGCGCCGTAGCCCTCGGCATGCGACGCGGCCAGCTGGCGGATGCGCGCCTCCATCGACGCCCGCACCTCGGGGTTGAACGACCGCACGCTGATTTCCATGCGCGCGCTGTCCGGAATCACGTTCGGGGCGTGGCCGGCGTGCAGCGTGCCGATGGTGACCACGGCGGTCTCGTTCGGATCCACATTGCGCGCGACCACCGATTGCAGCGCCATCACCAGGCTGCCGGCCACCAGGATCGGGTCGATCGACTGGTGCGGGCGCGCCGCGTGGCCGCCCTTGCCCCGGATCGTGATGGCAACCGTGTCGCAGGCCGCCATGAACGGGCCAGACCGGAACATGAACGTGCCGGCTTCCACGCCCGGATGGTTGTGCAGGCCGAAGATGGCATCGCAGGGAAACCGCTCGAACAGGCCGTCGGCCAGCATCCGCTCCGCCCCGCCGCCCGCGCCGATTTCCTCGGCCGGCTGGAAGATCAGGTGGATGGTGCCGTTGAAGCGGCGGGTCCGCGCCAGCTGGCGGGCGGCGCCCAGCAGCATGGTGGTGTGGCCGTCGTGGCCGCACGCGTGCATCTTGCCCTCATGGACGCTGGCGTAGGGCAAACCCGAGCGCTCGTGGATGGGCAGCGCGTCCATATCGGCGCGAATGCCCACGCTCCGCTTGCCCGTGCCGGCGCGCAGCGTGCCCACCACCCCGGTGCCGCCCACCCCGCGCGTGACCTGATAGCCCCACCCCTCCAGGCGGGACGCCACCAGTTCGGCGGTGCGGATCTCGTTGAAGGCCAGTTCGGGGTGCTGGTGGATGCTGCGCCGGATGTCCTGCAGCTCGTCGTGACAGTCGAGCGTGTCGTGCAGCGTGCAGTAGGAGCGCGTGGGGGATTCGGTGGAGCCGTTCGCGAGCTTGACCGCGACGGTCTTCAATATCGATTCTATTTCGGGGGCATGTTCAGACATGGCGTTGCTCTTGTGGCTTGCATGTATGAACAGTATTTCACGCAGGGTCGAAGGGTAAAACCCAGATTGCGGATTTCGTGCGTATGCGCCCTAAACCGTGCCAAAACTGTTGCCCTTAGGGGACGCTTTGTGTGGAACTGCGACCCTTTGTATGAAGACGTTTCAGCGGGGAACCCGAAAGTCCCCCTTTTTCTGGCAACGATGTCGGACATGGGCCGACGCCCGACTCAGCGCTCGCCGTATGGCACGACCTGCTGGGTCTGCTCGCCGAGGCCGGCGATACCGAGGCGCATGGTGTCGCCCGCGCGCAGGTAGCGCGGCGGCTTGAACCCCATGCCCACACCCGGCGGCGTGCCGGTGGCGATCAGGTCGCCGGGCAGCAGGGTCATGAAGCGGCTGACATAGCTGACCACGGTGGCGACGTCGAAAACCATGGTCGCGGTGCTGCCTTTCTGCATGCGCTGGCCGTTCACGTCCAACCACATCGCCAGGTTCTGGGGTTCGGGCACCTCGTCGCGCGTGACCAGCCAGGGGCCGACCGGGCAGAAGGTGTCGCAGCCCTTGCCCTTGTCCCAGGTGCCGCCCCGCTCGATCTGGAACTCGCGCTCGGACACATCGTTGACCACGCAGTAGCCGGCCACGTGCTCGAGCGCCTGGGCCTTCGACACATTGCGCGCGGTGGTGCCGATGACCACGCCCAGTTCCACTTCCCAGTCGGATTTTTCCGAACCGAACGGCAGCATCACGGCGTCGTTGGGGCCGTTCAGCGAGGAATTGGCCTTCAGGAAGACGATCGGCTCCGCCGGCAGCGGCATGCCGGCTTCGGCGGCATGGTCGGCGTAGTTCAGGCCGATGGCGATGATCTTGCCGATGCCGGTCCAGGGCACACCGTGGCGGGCGCCCTCCACCAGCGGCAGCGTGGCGGGGTCGATCGCGGCCAGCCGGGCCAGCGCGGCGGGCGCCAGTTCATCCGGGCCGATGTTGCCGATCACGGCAGACAGGTCGCGCACGCGGCCATCACGATCCACGACGCCCGGGCGCTCTGCACCGGGCTGTCCTACGCGTACTAGTTTCATGGTGATTTCCTTGGTTTCTGGCCAGCCGTGGGAAGGGGGACGGCAAGGAAACCGAGGATAGCCGGAATTTGACCGGCGTGTCCTGTGCAGCAACGCAGACATCCACGGGCGGCGATGTACCGCCCGGGTCACCGGGCCTGCCCTACGCCAGCGCGCCGGCCGGCACGCGATAGTGCGAGCTGTCGAGCAGGTCGAGCCCGCATTCGAGCTGCCCCACCCAGTCGATGAAGCGCTTCACCATCGCCCGGCCCCGGAAGGACGGCCCGTGCTGCGGCACGATCCATTCGATATCCATGGTCCGCGCCATCTCGGCCCAGAGCCGGCACGCCCGGTTACCGCTCATATAGCGGCGATGGAACGGCAGCATGCGCGGGAGATGAGCGTCGAAATCCTCCACCACTGCGCCGGCCTCGGCCGACGTGGTCATGGCCGCGCCCAGATCGCCCGAGAACAGGATCTTGCTGATGGGATCGTAGAAGTGGAAATTGCCCTCCGAATGGAGGAAATGGGCCGGGACGGCAACCAGCTGGCTCGCCCCAAGCGGCACGACCATGCCGGCATCCGGAATGCCGACCACGCGGCCGGCCATCTTCCCGGCCTGGCAGATATGGGGCAGGAAGCGCGCCCAGACCTGCGAGATCAGCACCTTGCTGTCCGACGCCGTCAGCCAGCGGCCCACCGACGCCACGATGTCCGGGTCGGCATGCGAGGCCAGCACGTAGTCGAGCCGCTTGGGCGGAAAGTGGCGGCTGATCGCCATATACAGCTCGCCGTAGGTCAGCGGGCCGCCGGGGTCGATCAACGCCCCGTGGCCGTGGTTGACCACCAGGAACTGGTTGGACTGCACGACTTCCCCGTCGCCATCGTCCACCAGGTCGGTGAACACCATGCAGACATGCTCGCTCGATTCATATAGCGCGATAGCCATCGCGACCCCCTTTCGCTCGTTTTTGTTTTGAATCGGCGAAAGTACCAGCGGGGCCGGTTCGACCTTTGACGGGGATCAAAGGTCGGTCATGCGGTCAGCGCGTGCTGAGCAGCTTCTCGATCGTGGCGACGAACTGCTTGTCGTCCGGCTTGACCATGCTGTTGTAGCTGCCAACGACCTGACCCTTGCGGTCGATCAGGTATTTATAGAAGTTCCACTTCGGCGCCGTGCCGGTTTCCTTGGCCAGCAGTTCGTACATCGGGTTGGCATCGCTGCCGCGCACGTGGGACTTGCCCAGCATCGGGAATTTGACGCCGTAGGTGTTGTAGCAGAAGTCGGAAATTTCCTTGGAGGAACCGGGCTCCTGCGAGAAATCGTTCGACGGGAAGCCCAGCACGACCAGGCCGCGCTCCCGATACTTGGCGTAGAGCGCCTCAAGGCCCTCGTACTGCGGCGTGAACCCGCAGTAGCTGGCGGTATTGACCACCAGCACGACCTTGCCGGCGTACTGGCACAGGTTCTGGGGCGACTCGTCCTGCAGGCGCGGGAACTTGAAGTTGAGCGCCGCCGGGCAACTGCCGGCCTGACCGGTTGAAGCGGCGGCAGTGGGGGTCGACTTCTCGGCGGCGTGGGCTGCGCGCGGCAGCAGGCTGGCCGTGGCGGCGGCCATCGCGGACACCGCAAGGGCGGCGAGCAGCGCGCGGCGCTGGAGCGTCAGGGTGGCCGTGCGCGGGTGGCGCATCCGGGTCGGGGGGACCATGCGGGTCATGACGGGCGACTCCATATTGGGGCGTGAAAGGTAGCCTCCGCAGTCTACGCCTTCGTCGGGTTCACTGCACTCCGCGCTGCACGATGGGTCAGTCCATCACCGCCGTCGCGGCGTGCTCGGTCACGCTGGCGCGCAGCTCCAGGTCCGGCATGCGCCGCACGATCAGTAGCGCCACCACCGCCGCCACCGCGCCCGCCGCGAAAATCAGTTGGAAGCCCGACTCCACGCCGGCGGACAGCACCTGCCGCACGGCCGGCGACAGATGCGCCATCGCCTCGCTGCCGTGGCGCAGCGCGCCAAGGTCCAGCGCCTGGGTCACCCCGGCGCGGCCCATCGCCTCGCGGAACTCCAGGGCCAGCAGCGTGCCGGCCAGCGCGCCGCCAATCGCGCTGCCGAGCGAGCGCACCACCAGCAGCGCGCCGGTGCCTGCCCCCATGTCGCGGCGCTCGAGCGCGTTCTGTACCGAAATCAGCGTGCCGACCATCGCCATGCCCAGCCCCACGCCGCCCACCGTCATGGCGAGCAGGACGGCGGCCGTGGGCACGTCCGGCGTGGCAGCGGCCAGCGCGCTCAGGCCGATGGCGGCGGCCACGAAGCCGGCGCTGAGAATGCCGCGCATGCGTCCCATGCGCGGCGCCAGCCAGGCCACCACGAGGTTGCCGGCCACGGTAGACAGCAGGAACGGCACCACCAGCAGGCCGGACATCGACGCATCGGCGTTGCGCGCCAGCTGGAAATGCAGCGGCAGCGCGAAGATGCACAGGAAGATATTGAGCGCGGCCAGCGCCGAGGCGCCCACGCCCATCACATAGGCACGGTTGCGGAACAGGCGCGGGGGCAGCATCGGGTCCGCCGCGCGGCGCTCCTGCCAGGCCAGCAGCGCCAGCGCGCCGGCCGTGAGGGCCAGCAGCGCGCCGGTTTCCGGGGAAATCCAGTCGAAGGCATCGCCGGCCCAGCTCATGGCGAGCAGGAAGGCGATGATGGCCACCGCCAGCAGCAGCGCGCCCAGCCAGTCCACGCGTGGCCGGCCGCCGCGCGGGCGCAGCGTGGCCAGGCCCCGGTAGCACATCGCCATGGCCAGCGCGCCAACCGGCACGTTGATCCAGAACAGCCAGCGCCAGGACAGGTGATCGGACACCCAGCCGCCCACCAGCGGCCCGGCGATGGAGGCCATCGCCCAGACCATCGCCAGATAGCCCTGGTAGCGCCCGCGCTGGCGGGGGGCCACCACGTCCGCAATGGCCGCCTGGGCCAGCGACATCAGCCCGCCGCCGCCCACGCCCTGCAACGCCCGGAACAGGATCAGCTGCGTCAGGGACTGCGCCATCGCGCACGCCACGGAGGCGAGGATGAACAGCGTAATGGCCACCATCAGCAGGCGCCGCCGCCCGAAGCTATCGGACAGCTTGCCGTACAGCGGCGTGGTGACGGTGGAGACGATCAGGTAGGCGGTGACGATCCACGACAGGTGGCCGAATCCGTTGAGATCATTCGCAATGGCGGGCACGGCGGGGATGACCACGGTCTGGTCCAGCGCCGCGAGCAGGATACATAACACGATGCCGCCGATCACCCGCATGATGGCGCGGTGATCGTGGACGATGGGCGGATGTTCGGGAACGGAGGCGGTAGCCTCCACGGCGGATTGCGGCGAGGTGGGCGACGACATGTGGCTACGGCGGGATGGAGGCTGTGGGGACCATCCCTGCGTCGGAAATGGCCTAATTCAGTATCCGCATAATTATATGCGTAAGCCTTCGTTGACGTAGCAATGAATTTTGGCAGGAAGTGGCCACGGCGCCACATCGAGCGTCCGTGGCCTGTTGGTCGCTAGCGCGACCCGCCGGTGATGTAGTGTTCGAGTTGCTCGATCACGAAACGCTGTTCGCTGATGATGTTGTTCACGAGGTCGCCGATCGACAGCATGCCGAGCAGCTCGTCTCCTTCCATCACGGGCAGGTGGCGCAGGCGATGCCGCGTCATCAGGCTCATGCAATCGTCCGTGGTCTGGTCCGCCCGCACATAAATCACCGCCGTGGTCATGATCTCCCGCACCAGGGTTTCGCGCGACGTACGTTGCATCAGGATCACTTTTCGGGCGTAGTCGCGTTCGCTGAGGATGCCCTGGATCTTGCCGTGCTCCATCACCAGCAACGCGCCGACGCTTTTCTCCGCCATCAGTTGCAGCGCGGCGTAGACCGTCGCTGAAGGAGGAATGCTGAAGATCGCCTGATTTGGCTTCGCTTCCAGAACCTGCCGTGCGGTTTTCATAGACCGACTCCTTGTTGCTGCTGTCTGGGGAAATCGTTGCGCCCGCGCGGCTGCGCGTCTTTCACCCCCGAATGCGCCGCCGGCCTGCTCTTTCAGATTAGCAAAGGATAGTCGGCGCTTACAGGGTGACTTTCACGAATCTTTGTAAGCAATCCGACATCGCTGATTGTTATTTCCTGCGCACAATTCCCCCGATAACAAAGTCGCGCGTTACTCCGTCAGCATCCGCACCCGCACCTTGCGGTTCTTGACCTTGCCATCGTTGAGCCGTTTGACCGCCTCCTTGCCGATGGCGCGATCCACGGCGATGTACGTCGACATCTCCATCACGTTGATCTTGCCCACCTGATCCTTGGTGAAGCCGGCCTCGCCGGTCAGCGCGCCAAGGATGTCGCCGGCGCGGATCTTTTCCTTGCGGCCACCAAGCATCTGGAGCGTCACCATCGGCGGCAGCAGGCGCTCCTTGCTCGTGGGCACCAGCTCGGTCAGCGGGTGCCATTCGAACTCGCCGCCCTGATGCTGCTCCAGGTTCCCCACGCGCCCCATCTCATCCATGCTGACCAGGCTGAAGGCCCAGCCTTCGGCATCCGCGCGGCCCGTGCGGCCGATGCGGTGCACATGCACCTCGGGGTCTGGCGTAACGTCGACATTGATCACGGCTTCCAGCTGGGCGATGTCGAGCCCGCGCGCCGCCACGTCCGTGGCCACCAGGACCGAGCAGCTGCGGTTCGCAAACTGCACCAGCACCTGATCGCGGTCACGCTGTTCCAGATCGCCATGCAGCGCCAGTGCCTCGAAGCCCTGCGCGCGTAGTAATTCGACGAGATCGCGGCATCGTGCCTTGGTGTTGCAGAAGGCGAGCGTGCTGGCAGGCCGGAAGTGGTCCAGCAGGCGGCCCACGGCTTGCAGGCGGTCGCCCTCCTCCACCTCGTAAAAACGTTGGCGAATCTTGCTGGCGCCGTGCGTCTCGGCCAGCTTGATCTCGCGCGGCTTGTTCAGGAACTGCTGGCTCAGCTTGACGATGCCGGGCGGGTACGTGGCCGAGAACAGCAGCGTCTGGCGGTCTTTCGGGCAGTGATTGGCGACGAAGGCGATGTCGTCGAAGAAACCCATGTCGAGCATGCGGTCCGCTTCGTCCAGCACCAGCGTGTTGATGCCACGCAGGTCCAGGCTGCCGCGCTCGATGTGATCGAGAATGCGCCCCGGGGTGCCCACAACGATATGCGCGCCATGGATAAGGCTGTCGACTTGTGGCCGCATGGGCGAACCGCCGCACAGCGTCAGCACCTTGATGTTCTCTTCCGCGCGCGCCAGGCGGCGGATTTCCTGCGTCACCTGGTCGGCCAGTTCGCGCGTGGGGCAGAGCACCAGCGCCTGCACGTCGAAGCGGCGTGCGTCGAGCCGATGCAGCAGTGCCAGGCCGAAGGCAGCGGTCTTGCCGCTGCCGGTCTTGGCCTGCGCGATCAGGTCCTGGCCAGCCAGCGCCAGCGGCAGGCTGGCGGCCTGGATCGGCGTCATGGTGTCGTAGCCGAGCTGCGCCAGCGTGGCGAGCATTGCAGGCGACAGCGCCAGATCGGAGAACGGCGCGCCGGCCGGCGTCCTGGCGGGGGTGGCGGGGGCGGCGGCGGAGTTGGGGGTTGGGCTCGAAGTCATGCCGGATTATAGCGGTGGGGGTGCGGTGGGGGTGCGGCGGGGGTGGCGCGGAAACCGGGGTCGGTCAGGCGGCCTTGCGCGCGGCGGGCTTCTTCACCGGCACGTCCTCGGTGGGCGCCCATCCCAGCCGCTCGAGCAGGGCCTGCGCCGCCGCCGGCGCGTGCTCCTTGGCCCCGTTGATGAAGAACAGAAACAGTTCCTTGGGCTTCGGGCGGGCACCCGCCTGTTCATCCACGCGCGGCAGGTCGTCTGGCACGCTGCCGCCAGCCCAGGCGGTGGCGCGCGCGGCCCACACGTCGAGATCCTTCGGCGCATAGCCGGTCTTGAGCTTCGCCTGCGCGTTCATCAGCCGCGCATAGGCAAAGTCCGCGGTCGGGTCCGCGAACGACGGAAACTTTGGCGAATCTGTGAACACGGTCGCCGCCTTGAACTTGCGCGCGAGCTTCAGGTAGTCGTCGCACATAAAGCTCTCGTGCCGCACCTCAAGCACGTGCCGCAGTTTCACGCCTTCGACGGCATCGGGCAGCAGACTCAGGAATGCCTCGAAGTCATCGGCAACGAACTGCTTGGTTGGGGCGAATTGCCAGACGATGGGGCCGAGTTTCTCGCCCAATTCGGCAATGCCGCTATCAATGAAACGGGCGATGGAATCGCCCGACTCGGCCAGGATGCGCCGGTTGGTGGCGAAGCGCGACGCCTTGACCGAGAACACGAAGCCATCCGGCGTGGCATTGCGCCAGTTGGCAAATGACGTACGCTTTTGTGTCCCGTGATAGGTGCTGTTGATCTCGATGGCAGTCAGGTGACGGCTTGCATACTCAAGCTCGCGCACCTGCGCGAGACCGGGCGGGTAGAAATTGTCGCGCCACGGTGCAAAACTCCATCCGCCGATGCCGATGTGGATATTCCCCACCGCCTTGCCCTGCTTGCGCACCGCCATGACCACCTCCGCTCATCACGCAAAATGCGATGCATACCAGTCTAGCGCGCGGCTGCGTGTCCGGCCAACGCCACGTTTTCGTCGCATGACGATTCATGGCGGGAATGTTGCTTCCTGAATGTTGCGACCGAAGGCACACTAGAACCGATTCCAGCCCCGATTCCTGCCGCCTCACTACCCGGAGGGCCCGCCTTGCGCTTCGACCCCGACACGCTCCCGGCCATTCTGCAAAGCATCGAGGCGCGCGCGCGCGCACTGCGCGACACCCCGCCGGCCGGCCTGTTTTCGTCGATCGACGAGACGGCGGCCCGCATTGATCTGCCCATGGAACGGGTGCTGTATCAGCCGCCACCGGCCGCCGCCCTAAGTAAGAGCCTTCTCAAACGACGGGTGGAAGCCGCACTCCGCGGTCAGCCGCAAGTCTCGCTGCACGCCCTCTGCGGCGACCACCCGCTCGAGCACGGCCTCGCGGAGTTGCTGACCTATCTGCAATTGACTGGCGATACTTTCCATTGCGTCGTCGATAACGCGGCAATGGAGACCGTCACCTGGCATGCGCGCGGCATGGGCGGCGAGCCATTGACGCGCGGCGCGCAAATGCCGCGTGTCCTCTTTGTGAGAAATGGATCAGGAGCGGGATCATGAGCGCGCCCGATCCCCATGCGCTGTCGCCCCTTGTGGTGCCGTTGCTCAAAGGGGTGGTGTGCCGCGAGGACGCGCCCACCGTATGGCAGGCACTCTTGGCACAGCAGGCAGCCGTGCGGGCCTACGTGGCCGTGCTAGGCCTTGCCCTGTTCATCGACGAGGACGATGGATTCGCATTTCTACGAGTGCCATCGGCGCCAGCACCCGATGCCACGGTGCCCCCTTTGATCGCCAGACGCCCACTGTCCTATGCCGTCAGCCTCACGCTGGCGTTGTTGCGCAAGGTGCTCGCCGAGTTCGACGTGGCGGGCCTTCGCGGCCCACTGATTCTGACGCGCGAAGATATCGCTGAATTGCTACGCACGTTCCTGCCTTCGGGCAGCAATGAGGCCAAGCTCATCGACATGGTCGACTCGCATGTCAGCAAGATCGTCGAACTCGGCTTCCTCCGGCGCGTGGGGCAATCGGAAACCCCTTCGTACGAAGTCCGCCGCGTGCTGAAAGCCTTTGTCGATGCCCAATGGCTGGCCGATTTCGATGCGCGGCTGGCCACCTATCAGACACAACTGCGCGGCACCTCCACCGAGCGCACGCGAGGCGTCGATGGATAGGGCACCCACCATGGCACCGGAGACGGTGGCCCCGGACCTCGAGGCCACCACGACGGATGCGGGATTCCGCCTGATGCGGCTCGAAGTCCTGAACTGGGGGCCGTTTCGGCAGGGTGTGTCGTCGATGCGCCCCGACGGCCAACATGCCGTGTTGACGGGCGACCTCGGACCCGGCACGACCGCCCTGGTCGAAGCTTTGAGAATGCTCCTACTCCCGGAGCCGGACCCCGCCATCCCGCCGCGTACGGCAGATCGACCGGCGATGCTGCTCGGCGTATTCCACAATGCCGCGTTCGACAGAACGGTCACCCTTGCCCAGATATTCCCAAGCGCGGCGGATCACTCGCTGCCTGCGCGGCTGTTCGTCGCCGCGCCGCATGAATTGAGCATTGGCGGCGATCTTTCTCACTTCGACGGCGACCTCATCGCCCTCCGCAAAACGCTGCGCACAGTCGGCGCCGAATCATTCGACACCTTCGCCCGCTATCACGCATGGTTCCGGCGTTGCTTCGCCATCGGCGATCCGCTACCCGTGGACGCCCTGCGCGCCTGCCGTGACGCGCTGGACGGTTACTTTGCCGGCCTCAAGCTCGCGCTGCTGGAGGGGCGGCTCGGGCAACTGGCCGACGACTGGGCGCGACACGACCGCCGCGTGCTGGATGAGGTGGAACGCCACGCCGCGCTGCGCGCCCAGGCGCTGCACCTGCGGCATAGCATTTCCGCGAGCGGCGGCGAGCGGATCGCGCAGCTCGACTTCGATATCGAGCAACTCGAACGCGTACGCGACACTCGCCGGCAACGCGCCACGCTGTACGCAACGCTGATTGCGTCGATCAACGAGACACCCGCCGCCACCGACGCCGACTTCCTCGCCCAACGCGACCGGCTGGCCGCGCGCCGAGCCCATGCGCCGTCGGCGGCGCTCTCGCAACTCTCCGCTTTTTCGGACTTCCACGAGATCGACTGGCGCACGCCGGCGCGCGACGCCGCGCGGCTTGGGGAGGAGAAGCAACGACTCCAGAACGCGTCGGACATCCTCCAGCAACTGGCCGATGGATTGGAGGAATTACGAGGAACGATCCGGTCATGCGAGCAATCGCTCGATGCCTGCCGCGACGCCCGCACGGCGGCGCAGACGGCAATGGCCATCGCCGAAGCGGAGCGCCAGCAGGCCGAAGACTTGCTCGCCGCGTCCAAACTCGCCATGCAGTCGGCCAGCCTCGATATGCTCGACGCGCTGCGCGCCGAAGCGTTCGGGCAGCACGCCCCCACCGTGGAATCATGCGACCCCTGCCGCGAGAGCATGCGACGCTGGCTCCAGGCCCGTATCGACGCGGACGCAAGCGACTGGGCGCTTCTGGACGAACAGCTACGCGACGGTCCATCCGCGCTCATATCCACACAGGCCGCGCGGCCCCACCGCTTCCACCTCGCCGTGCTGGATGAATCATTTTGGCGAGGCGAAGACGCCACGGCCAAAGTCTGGCTTCAACGGCTAGGCGCCGCCAACATGCAGTGCCTGATCGTCACGCCGATGGAGAAGATTCCTATCGTCGAGCCGTTCGTGGCCAGCGTGACGTTTGTGCGGGATGAGGGAGACGCCACCGCGCGAGTCTGGCGCGTGGGAATTGAGAACCTGTAGGTCGCGGGCTCGATCAGCCGCTACGCCTCCCCCGCAGGCGGGGGATATTTCATCGCGTTCATTTCCATCTTCGCCCGCACGGCGGCATCCAGATCCACGCCCAGCGCTGTCACAAGCTGTGTGAGGTAAATCGTAATATCCGCCAGTTCCTGCTCCACGTGCGCCCGCTCCGCTGTCGCCATGACATTCCGGGATTCCTCTTCCGTGTGCCACTGGAAGATTTCCACGAGTTCGGACACCTCGACGCTCAGCGCCATGGCAAGGTTCTTGGGGCTGTGATACTTGCCCCAGCCACGCTGCTCGCCAAAGGCGGCGGCGGCCAGCTGGAGATTCTTGATGTCGATGAGAGGCATGGACAGTCTCACTTCAATGAAAAAGGGTTACGGCCTGGCAAGCCGTAACCCCATTTGATGACTAGCGTTTTTGCGATCTCGCTAGGAGCGGCGCACACCCTCAAACATCAATATTCCGCGCCACCAACGCATTCGATTCAATGAAATGACGACGCGGTTCCACTTCGTCGCCCATGAGCGTGGTGAAGATCTGGTCGGCCGCGATGGCGTCTTCGATCTGCACGCGCAGGAGGCGGCGCTGGGTCACGTCGAGCGTGGTTTCGAACAGCTGCTCGGGGTTCATCTCGCCCAGGCCCTTGTAGCGCTGGCGGGACACGCCGCGTTCCGCTTCGGAGAGCAGCCATTGCATGGCCTGGTGGAAGTCAGACACGGTCTGGTCGCGCAGGCGTTCGCCTTCGCCGCGCTTGACCTTGGTGCCTTCCGGGATCAGGCCCTGGAAGGTCGTGGCGGCGCGGGCGAGTGCGGCGTAGTCGGCGCCATGGACGAAGTCCGCGTCCAGGTGCGACAGCCGCACGTTGCCATGGTGCCGGCGCGCGATCATCAGGCGGTGCTTGTCGGTTTTTTCGTCGAATTGCGCATACACGTCCGCGGTGCCGTCGTCGTTCACGGCGGCGCCCAGCAGCGTCTTGGCGTGCATCTCGGCCAGCTTGGCCTTCAGCGCCACGGCCGAGGCTTCCGCCGCTGCCGCGTTGTCGAGGTCCAGCACCACGCCGTCGGCGATGGCGCGCAGCGCGTCCGGATCGACGATCCGGGACAGGCGGCCGATCACGCCTTCGGCCAGCTGGTACTGGCGTGCCAGCTCGGTCAGGGCGTCGCCCGTGATCTCGCTGCCGTCCGGGCGCGTCAGGGACGCCTTCTCCATCGCCAGCTTCAGCAGGTAGGCGTTGAGTTCGTTGTCGTCCTTGATGTACCGCTCTTCCTTGCCGTGCTTGATCTTGTACAGCGGCGGCTGGGCGATGTACACATAGCCGCGCTCGATGATGTCCGGCATCTGGCGATAGAAGAACGTCAGCAGCAGCGTGCGGATGTGCGAGCCGTCCACGTCCGCATCGGTCATGATGATGATGCGGTGGTAGCGCAGCTTTTCGAGGTTGTAGTCGTCCTTGCCGATGCCGGTGCCGAGCGCGGTGATCAGCGTCAGCACTTCCTGGCTGGACAGCATCTTGTCGAAGCGCGCGCGCTCCACGTTCAGGATCTTGCCCTTCAGCGGCAGGATTGCCTGGAACTTGCGGTCGCGGCCCTGCTTGGCCGAGCCGCCTGCGGAGTCACCCTCCACCAGGAACAGTTCGGACAGCGCCGGATCGCGCTCCTGGCAGTCAGCCAGCTTGCCCGGCAGGCCCATGCCGTCGAAGGCGCCCTTGCGGCGCGTCATCTCGCGGGCCTTGCGGGCCGCCTCGCGCGCGCGCGCGGCGTCCACGATCTTGCCGCAGATGATCTTGGCGTCGCTCGGCGTTTCCAGCAGGAAGTCGGTCAGCGCCTTGCTCACCAGCTCCTCCACGGGCAGGCGCACTTCGGACGACACCAGCTTGTCCTTGGTCTGCGAGCTGAACTTCGGCTCGGGCACCTTCACGGACAGCACGCAGGACAGGCCCTCGCGCATGTCGTCGCCGGACGTCTCGATCTTGGCCTTCTTGGCGATCTCGTTTTCTTCGATGTACTTGTTGATGACCCGCGTCATCGCCGCGCGCAGACCGGTCAGGTGGGTACCCCCATCGCGCTGCGGAATGTTATTCGTGAAGCACAATACCTGCTCGTTGTAGCCATCGTTCCATTGCATGGCCACTTCCACCGTGATGCCTTCCTTCTCGGCATTCGCGTAGAAGATGGTCGGATGCAGGACGGTCTTGGCGCGATTGATGTATTCGACGAAGCCCTTCACGCCGCCCGAGTAGGCAAAATCCTCTTCCTTGCCCGTGCGCTGGTCGGTCAGGCGGATATGTACGCCGTTGTTCAGGAACGAGAGTTCGCGGATGCGCTTGGACAGTACCTCGTAGTGGAACTCCACGTTGGTGAAGATTTCCTCGTCGGCCAGGAAGTGCACCTCGGTGCCGCGCTTGTCTGTCGCGCCGATGACCTTCATCGGCGAGACTTCCACGGGGTTGCCGTCCGGACCGGTCACGGTCTCCACCACGCGGTTCTGTACCGCGCCCTTGGCGAACTCGATCAGGTTGACCTGGCCGTCGCGGCGCACGGTCAGGCGCAGCCACTTGGACAGCGCGTTCACGCAAGACACGCCCACGCCGTGCAGGCCGCCGGATACCTTGTAGCTGTTCTGGTTGAACTTGCCGCCCGCATGCAGCTCGGTCATGGCGATTTCCGCCGCGCTGCGCTTCGGCTCGTGCTTGTCGTCGAACTTCACCGCGGGCGGAATGCCACGGCCGTTGTCGACGATCGAGATCGAGTTGTCGCTGTGGATCGTGACCTGGATTTCGGTGCAATAACCGGCCAGCGCTTCGTCGATGGAGTTGTCGAGCACCTCGAACACGAGGTGGTGCAGGCCAGTACCGTCGGAGGTGTCGCCGATATACATGCCCGGGCGCTTGCGTACCGCCTCCAGGCCTTCCAGGATCTGGATCGAAGAGGCTCCGTAAGAGTTTTCCTGCTGCGGATTTTGCTGGTCGGTCATGTTTTCCTACTCACGATACTCACGGCAAATGCGGAATCCGGTCCCGGCGCCGGGCTGGCGCGGGGTCTGGGGTCCGCAATGGCGGGTTACTTAAAAACGGCAAAAGGGGCGGATCGTTGGGATCCTGCCCCTGCTGCGGTGTGTGCCCGGTTTGTCTTCTGGACAGTCCACGGCCATCCCCGCGCGGGCGGGCATGGCCGGAGTCCCGGTCATCAGATCCGCATCGGCATGACGACGTACTTGAAGTTGTCGTCTTCCGGCACGGTAATCAGGGCGCTCGAATTGGAGTCGCCCAGGCTGACCTGCACCTGCTCGCTCTTCAGGTTGGCCAGCACGTCGAGCAGATAGGTCACGTTGAAGCCGATATCGAGCGCGTCGCCCGAGTAATCGAGTTCGAGTTCTTCCTGCGCCTCTTCCTGATCGGCGTTGGTCGAGCTGATCTTCAGCATGTGCGTATCGAGGATACAGCGCACGCCCTTGAACTTGTCCGTGGTCAGGATGGCGGTACGTTGCAGCGCCTGCTGCAGCTTCACGCGGTCGATCGCGAACGCGTTCTTGTAGCCCTTGGGGATCACGCGCTGGAAGTCCGGGAACTTGCCCTCCACCAGCTTGCTGATCAGTTCGATGTTCGCGAACGTGAACTTGACCTGGTTGGCGGCCAGTTGCACCTGCACGGGATCGTCGTTGTCTTCGAGCAGCCGCTGCAGTTCCAGGATGGTCTTGCGCGGGATGATCACTTCCTGCCGCGCGCCGCCGCCGGTGGCCTCGGTCTCGAGTTCCACGCCGCAGTACGCCAGGCGGTGCCCGTCGGTGGCCACGGCCATCACCTTCTTGCCATCCACCACGAGCAGCATGCCGTTCAGGTAATAGCGGATGTCCTGCTGCGCCATGGCGAAGTGGACCATCGCCAGCAGGTGCTTGAACGTCTTCTGCGGCAGGCTCACGCTCGCGTTGAACTCCGCGGCTTCGGCCACGGTCGGGAATTCCTCGGCGGCCAGCGTCTGGAGCGCGAAGCGGCTCTTGCCCGATTGCACCGTCATGCGCTTGTCGTTCAGCGACAGCGCCACGTCGCCGTCAGGCATCGCGCGCAGGATGTCCAGCAGCTTGCGCGCCGCCACGGTAGTGGCCACGCTGTCGCTGCCAACGCCGCATTCGGCGTGGGTGGTGATCTGGATCTCGATGTCCGTCGAGAGGAAGGAAACGTTCGAGCCGGACTTGCGAATCAGCAGGTTGGCCAGGATCGGGAGGGTGTGGCGGCGCTCCACGATGCCGCTCACGATTTGCAGCGGACGCAGCAGATTGTCTCGCGAGGTTTTGACCAATTGCATTGAATTTATCCTTCGTCGTTTGTCGTCAGCGACCGCAGGTTGCGCGCAACCCCAAATTCACTTAGGAATCAAGGAGTTAATTGTGCATTGTACCAAGGATAAGCCGCTGCGGTGAAGCGGGCCGGCTCCGGCGCGGAGGACGGTTGTGCCCAAAAAGCCACGCTCCGTCATTTCTTCCCGCCAAGCCGCCCCGACTCACCGCAAAGCCTTATCTGAGGCCGATTTCCCGCGATCCAAGCGTTTCGTTCAGTCGCCCGTTTGCCGCCGGGCGCGCACCCTGTAGTATGCCAGCCCGGCAAGGCTAACCTTCAAAATCATAAAACGGGGCCAGGCGGCGCAGGATTCACCTGCGTCACCTGCCAGGCATCATCCCTTGAGCGTCTGTTCCAGCACGTGCAGCTCGTGGTTCAGCTGCGCGTCCTTGCTCCGCTCGTCGGCGATCTTGCGCACGGCGTGCAGCACCGTGGTGTGGTCGCGTCCGCCGAACAGCTCGCCGATCTCCGGCAGGCTCTTCTGCGTCAGCTCCTTGGCCAGGTACATGGCGATCTGGCGCGGCCGGGCGATATTGGCGGGCCGCTTCTTCGAATACATGTCCGCGACCTTGATGTTGTAGAAGTCGGCACAGGTCTTCTGGATGTTCTCCACCGAGATCTGGCGGTTCTGCACGGTCAGCAGGTCCTTCAGCGCCTCACGCGTGACATCGATCGTGATGTCCTTGCCGTGGAAGTTGCTGAACGCCAGGATCTTGCGCAGCGCGCCTTCCAGCTCGCGCACGTTGGAGCGCAGGTGCTTGGCGACGAAGAACGCCACTTCCTCGGGCACGCTCACGTTCTCGGCGGCGGCCTTCTTCATCAGGATGGCCACGCGCATTTCGAGCTCGGGCGGCTCGATGGCCACGGTCAGCCCCGAGTCGAAGCGCGAGATCAGCCGGTCGTCAATGCCGGTGATTTCCTTCGGATACGTGTCGCTGGTGATGATCACCTGTGCGCGGTTGGCGATCAGGGCCTCGAACGCGTAGAAGAACTCTTCCTGCGTGCGGTTCTTGCCGGAGAAGAACTGGATATCGTCGATCAGCAGCAGGTCCAGCGAGTGGTAATACCGCTTGAACTCGTCGAACGCCTTGCGCTGGTACGCCTTCACCACATCGGACACGTACTGTTCCGCGTGGATGTAGCGGATCCGCGCGCGCGGGTTCTCCATCAGCATGAAATTGCCGATCGCATGGATCAAGTGGGTCTTGCCCAGGCCCACGCCGCCATAGAGATAGAGCGGGTTGTACGACTTGCCCGGGTTGTTGGCCACCTGGATCGCGGCGGCGCGCGCCAGCTGGTTGGCCTTGCCGGTGACGAAGTTGTCGAACGTCAGGATCGGGTTCAGGCGCGAGCGCTCGTGCACCGTGTCGCTGGGCTGGGCGCCGCCCATCGGCTGCGGCTGGCCCGGGTGGGACTGGTGCTGCGGGTGCTGTTGATGTTGTTGATGCTGCGGGTGCTGCTGGCCATGCTGCGGATGCTGGGGCTGCACGCGGTACGAACGCGCGCTGGCTTCGGACGGGTCCATCTGGGCCACGTCGATGTCAGCCATGTCCGCGCCGTGGCCGCCGGCATTGCCCTGCAGCGGATGGCCGGTGTGCGGCGCCTGCGGCCGCGCCGGGTAGCCGCCTTGCGGGTTCAGGGCGGCCATGCCGGGATAGCCGCTCGGTGCGCCGGGGTTCTGATAGTCGGGATAGCCTGCCGCCTGCGGCGCATGGGAAGCGCCGTGTTGCGCACCCGGATAGCCGGTGCCGGGCGCGCCCATCGGCGTACCCATTGCAGCGTGCGCGCCGGCGTTGTCGCCCATCTGGGCCGTGGCCTGCTGGGTATAGGCGGCCGCGCGCCCCGAGGCAGCGGGGTCAAGGACGAAGTGAACGCTAACCTGCGCTTCCCAGTACTCGCAGGCGAGGGCCGTGATGCGGCCCGAGAATTGGCTCTTGACCCAGTCGAGCTTGAAGCGGTTGGGCGCGGCAATCCGCAGCGCATGCGCCTCCTCGTCGAAGGCGACGGGCGCCAACGGCTTGATCCAGGTCTTGAACTGTTGCGGCGTCAGTTCGCGCTCGAGTTGCGCGGCTGCCGCCTGCCAGAAATCTTGCATGTGTTCTTGTTAAGTGATCGCGCCAGCCCGCAGCGCGTCACGAGTATCGGGGTGCCCGCCAATCCGTCCGGCTTCCCGCCACGCGGCCCCTCGGGGGCCAGCACGACGCGGCAATGCCACCCCATCGGCGTGCGGCAAGCATCGCCCGATCAAGCGGTATACCAAGGCAGGAAGTCCGGGTTGTGCGTGCGCCACGCGGCCCGTGTAGTGTTTGGACCGGGATTGTACCCCCCGCCTCAAGTTATCCACAAAGGATAACCCTGTGGACAAGTTGTGAAAATTCAGTGGATTGCTGTGCACAACCTATAAGGGACTGCGGCCCGGGAAGGGGCCTGGGCGGCTGATAATCCATCGGAAACAAAGAGTTGGACATCTTTGCTACTGCATATAGGTGACCCCGGATACCCACAGGCTTACCCACCGGGCTTTGTGGACAATGGGGCACCGCCGCATGCGCCTGCCATTGTGGCGGCGTCGGCGGCACTGGCCATCGGTTGCCTTGACAGTTCGCGCGAATATCGGTTAAATGGCGGGTTCTGCGATGCGGCAGGGGATCACGTATGCGCATCGCCGGGTCTGGCCCGTACCGCCACGTGTAAACATGTGCGGCATCAGGCAAGCGGCCTGATCCCCCGCCAGCGCCTCGGCCTCCGGCCAGGCCAGCGGCGGCCGGCAGCAAGACAGAACCAGAATCGTCGGCAGACCGCAGCAAACCCGATCGGAATTGCGGCGGCCCCATGCGAACCATACGCGGCGGCCAAGGCGCCCCGGCATCGGCCGGCGCCCGGAAAGCCCGGATCAACCAGAGAGTGCAACATGAAACGTACCTACCAACCTTCCGTTACCCGCCGCAAGCGTACCCATGGTTTCCGCGTGCGCATGAAGACCCGTGGCGGCCGCGCCGTCATCAACGCTCGCCGCGCCAAGGGCCGCAAGCGCCTGGCCATCTGAGCGCCGGGCGACCGGCCCGGACGGCAGAGCGCCGCGATGGCCCGCCATCGCACCGCCCACTGACCGTCCCCGCCACCGCCTCGCACTCAGGTCAGCCAGGGGCAGCCGCCGCAAGCCCAGCGATCCCGCTAGCTTTGCACAGCGTGTCTACCCATGCCTTTCCCAAAGCCGCGAGGCTCACAAAGACGGATGAATTTTCATCCGTTTTTGCTTTGCGGCCACGGCGTCGCAGCGCACACTTCGTGCTGTACGTGCGAGCCAACGGCCAGGCGCAGGCCCGGCTGGGCATCGTCGTCGGCAAGAAGTTCGCGCCGCGCGCCGCCGAGCGCAACCTCGTGAAGCGTATGGCGCGGGAACTGTTCCGGGGCCAGCAAGCCCAACTCGCGGGCCGCGACATCCTGTTGCGGCTGCAGGCCAAGTTTCCGCGCGCGGACTTCGCCAGCCGGACGGCCGTCCGGCGGGCGTGCCTTGCGGAGATTGCCGGCCTGCTCGAGGTGGCGGCCAGGCCCTTGCCCACCGCCCCGCCCGCCGTCGATACGGCCGGCCCGGCGGCGCCTGCCACGCCCAACGCGCCTGCCTGATATCCACCATGAAGCGAATCCTGCTTGCCCTGCTGCGCATCTACAAGATCGCATTGAGTCCATACCTGGGCTCGCGGTGCCGCTTCCTGCCCACCTGCTCCGAGTACGCCCGTGACGCCATCGTGCTGCACGGGCCGGCCCGGGGCAGCTGGATGGCCGCGTGCAGGCTCTGCCGCTGCCATCCTTTCACGCAGGGCGGGTATGATCCCGTGCCCGACCCCACGAAACACGGGAATGCCGCCGCGGCGACTCCTGCCTCCGCCGCGCCAGGCCGCCCGCCTGTCACGGTCCGGCTCCCGAGACCCTGATTTCCTCCGACCATAGCGAGACATGGATATCAAACGCACCATCCTGTGGGTCATCTTCTCGATGTCCCTCGTGCTGCTCTACGACAACTGGCAGCGCGCCAACGGCCACGCGTCGATGTTCTTCCCGAGCGCCAACACGCAGCAGGCCGCCCCGGCCGGCGGCGCGAGCGGCGCCGCGGCGCAGGGCGACGTGCCCAAGGCGAACGCATCGGCCACCCCGGGTGCCTCGGCGCCGGGCACGGTGCCGGCTGCCCCGCAGGCCGCCGCCCAGCCCACGGGCGAGAAGGTGGTGGTCACCACCGACGACCTGCGTGCCGAGATCGACACGGCCGGCGGCATCCTGTCCCGCCTGGAGATGCTCAAGCACCACGAGAAGGACGGCAAGCCGGTCGTGCTGTTCGAACGTGATGCCAACCGCACCTACATGGCGCGTTCGGGCCTGATCGGCGGCGACCTGCCCAACCACACCACGGTGTTCACGGTTGCGCCGGGTCCGCGTACGCTGGACGGCAAGGACAAGCTCGAAGTGGTGCTGACCGCCGAGAAGAACGGCGTGAAGTTCGTGAAGACTTACATCTTCCACAAGGGCAGCTATGTGGTGGATGCGCGCTTCGACGTGACCAACGCCGGCACGGCGCCTGTCTCGCCGACGCTGTACCTGGAACTGGCGCGCGACGGCAGCAAGGTCGAGCAGTCGCAGTTCTACAGCACCTTCACTGGCCCGGCCATCTACACCGATGCCGACAAGTATCACAAGCTGAGCTTCGAGGACATCGCCAAGGGCAAGGCCACCGTGCCGGCTGCCACCACCAACGGCTGGGTGGCGATGGTGCAGCATTACTTTGCCTCCGCCTGGATTCCGCAGGCCGGCAAGCAGCACAGCTTCTACGCCGAGCAGATCGATCCGAACCTGTACCGCGTGGGCATCCAGCAGCCGCTGGGCCAGATCGCGCCGGGCGCTTCGGTGACCACCGATGCCCGCCTGTTCGCCGGTCCGCAGGAAGAGCGCATGCTCGAGCAGATCACGCCGGGCCTGGAGCTGGTGAAGGACTACGGCTGGCTGACCATCCTCGCCAAGCCGCTGTTCTGGCTGCTCGAGAAGCTGCATGGCGTGCTGGCCAACTGGGGCTGGTCGATCATCGCGCTGACGGTGCTGATCAAGCTGGTGTTCTTCCCGCTGTCCGCGGCGAGCTACAAGTCCATGGGCAAGATGAAGGACCTGCAGCCGCGCATGACCGCCATCCGCGAGCGCCACAAGGGCGATCCGCAGAAGATGAACCAGGAAATGATGGCGCTGTACAAGACCGAGAAGGTCAATCCGCTGGGCGGCTGCCTGCCCATCGTGATCCAGATCCCGGTGTTCATCGCGCTGTACTGGGTGCTGCTCTCGTCCGTGGAAATGCGCGGCGCGCCGTGGCTGGGCTGGATCCACGACCTGTCGGTGCCGGATCCGTTCTACATCCTGCCGGTGGTGATGGCCGTGTCGATGTTCGTGCAGACCAAGCTGAACCCGACCCCGCCGGACCCCGTGCAGGCCAAGGTCATGATGATCATGCCGCTGGTGTTCTCGTTCATGTTCTTCTTCTTCCCGGCCGGCCTGGTGCTGTACTGGGTAGTGAACAACATCCTGTCGATCGCCCAGCAATGGCAGATCAACCGGATGCTCGGCAAGGGCAAGGCGGCGGCGGTGGCCAAGGGCTGATCGCGCTGACATTCGCCTGAGACGAATCTGAAAGTAAGCCCGGCCTCGCGCCGGGCTTCTTTTTTGGTGCGGCGGCGGCGTATGCTTGTGCCCTGATCCAGCCACGACGAAGAGGACGCGAGATGACATGGTCGGCCAGCCAGTACGTACAGTTCGAGGATGAACGCACGCGCCCGGTGCGTGACCTCGTGCAGGCGATTCCCACCCGTGAGGCGCGGCGCGTGGTCGACATCGGCTGCGGGCCGGGCAATTCGACCGAGGTGCTCGCGGCGCGCTATGCCGATGCCCAGGTCACCGGCCTGGACAGCGATGCCGACATGGTGACGGCCGCGCGCAAGCGCCTGCCGGACATCGACTTCGCCCTCGCCGACGCCACCACCTGGACCGACGCCGGCCCCTATGACGTGATCCTCGCCAACGCGGTGTTCCAGTGGGTGCCCGATCACGCCACGCTGTTTCCGTCGCTGGTGAGCAAGCTCGCGCCGGGCGGCAGCCTGGCCGTGCAGATGCCGGACAACCTCGACGAACCGCCGCACCTGCTGATGCGCGAGACGGCCTTGAACGGGCCGTGGTCGCCCAAGCTCACGGCGGCGGCCCAGGCGCGCACGCCGCTGGCGTCCGAGCGCTGGTATTACGAACTGCTCAAGCCGCATTGCTCGCGTGTGGATATCTGGCGCACCATCTACCAGCATCCGCTCAAGGGCGGCCCCGCCGCCGTGGTGGAGTGGTTCAAGGGCAGCGGCCTGCGGCCGTTCCTGGCGCCGCTGGACGCCGCCGAGCAGGCCGAATACCTGCGCCAGTACGAAGCCGCGCTGGCCAGGGTCTTCCCGGCGATGGCCGACGGCACGGTGCTGCTGCCGTTCCCGCGCGTGTTCATCGTCGCCACGCGCTAGCATTGCTCCCCCGAGCGCCCTTGTGCGGCGCAGCGGTCACAACGCCTGCAGCAACGCGTGCGCTGTCGCCTACACTGCAATGACCTGTCATTGTCGTGGAGGTCAGAGGTTGCCAATGCCTGCCGCTCCCGCCCTGCACCGGAACATGCGTCCGGCCCAGGCCTTCGTGGATCTGGCCACCCAGGGCCTCAGCGCCGTGGAGGATGGGCTGGAACTGGTCTTGCACCGCGATCAGGCGGAGGACGTCCACGCGCTGCGCGTGGCCTTGCGACACCTGCGCGCCGTCGCCTGGGCTTTCGGGCCGATCCAGCCCGCGCGCGTCAAGGCACGCTGGAAGCAGGCGCTGCGCGATGTGGCGGACGCCGCCAGCGACGTACGCGACTGGGACGTGTTCGTCACCGAGACGCTGGCCCCGGCACTGGCCGACCAGCCCGGCGATCCCGTGCTGGTGGCGCTGATCGAGACCGTGCAGGCACGCCGGGCGACCGCGCGGGAAGCCATGGTTACACGATTGTCACGGTATCGGCAGGCGCCGTTGCCTACACTCCACCGAGACCTGCTGCACCTTGCCGGGCGCAAGTCGCGCGGCAAGCTGGGCGCGTTCGCCCGCAAGCGCATCCGCAAGGCGCGCAACCGGGTGCGCGCCCTCACCCGCACGGCGCGCGACGGCCGAACCGACCACGTACACAAGCTCCGCATCGGCAACAAGCGGTTGCGCTATGCCATCGAGGCGCTGTCCGATGTCCTGCCGAAGCGCTATCGCAAGCGGCTGCGCAAGCAACTCGAGGCGCGGCAGGGGGAGTTGGGCGCCGTGATCGACGCCTCGGTGGCGCGCCGGCTGATGGCGGAATGCCTCGGGGTATCGACGGCCGACTCGATAACCGAAGCGACTGCCAACCCCACCCCGCCCTGACCGCAGGCATGCGCCGCGCCCATCCCGTTCTGCGACAATAGTGCCCATGACTGCTCCCCAGCTTCCTATCGCCGCCATCGCTACCGCACCGGGCCGGGGCGGCATTGGCGTCGTGCGCGTCTCCGGCCCCGATGTGGGCACCGTGATGCGCGCGGTCTGCGGCCAGACGCTCAAGCCGCGCCATGCCACTTACCTGCCCTTCCTCGATGCGCGCGGCGGCGTGATCGACCACGGCCTCGCGCTGTACTTCCCTGCGCCGAACTCGTACACCGGCGAAGAGGTGCTCGAGCTGCAGGGCCACGGCGGTCCGGTGGTCATGCAGATGCTGCTGTCGCGCTGCCTGGAATCCGGGCGCGAGATCGGCCTGCGCGTGGCCGAGCCCGGCGAGTTCACCCGGCGCGCCTTCCTGAACGACAAGCTCGACCTTGCCCAGGCCGAAGCGGTGGCCGACCTCATCGAGGCCAGCACCGAAGCCGCGGCGCGCTCCGCCGCACGCTCCATGGAAGGCGAATTCTCGAAGGCCATCCACGCGCTGGTCGAAAAGGTCATCCACCTGCGCATGCTGGTGGAGGCCACGCTGGACTTCCCCGAGGAGGAGATCGATTTCCTGGAAGCCTCCGACGCGCGCGGCCAGCTGGCCCGCATCCGCAGCGACCTCGCGGGCGTGCTGAAGCAGGCGCGCCAGGGCGCGCTGCTGCGCGAGGGGCTGTCGGTGGTGCTCGCCGGGCAGCCGAACGTCGGCAAGTCGTCGCTGCTCAACGCACTGGCCGGCGCCGAGCTGGCCATCGTCACGCCGATTGCCGGCACCACGCGCGACCGCGTGCGCGAGACGATCCAGATCGACGGCATTCCGCTCCACATCATCGACACCGCCGGCCTGCGCGAGGATGCCGCCGACGAGGTTGAGCGCATCGGCATCGAGCGCACCTGGGAGGCCATCGGGCGCGCCGACATCGTGCTGCATCTGGTGGATGCGCCCGACTACATCGAGCATGGCCTGTCCGAGGTTGACGATCACATCGACGACCAGCTCAGCGGCCGCCTGCCGCCGGGCGCGCCCATCGTGCGCGTGGTGAACAAGATCGACATGGCGCCCGCCGCCGGCGAGATGATGTTCGGCGGCAACCGCCCGCACGTGGTGGCCGCCAACGGGCCGAATCCGACCGAGATCTGGATTTCGGCGCGCACGGGCGCGGGCATCGACCTCATGCGCCGCGAGCTGCTGCGGCTGATCGGCTGGCAGTCCGGCAGCGAAGGCACCTTCCTCGCGCGCGAGCGGCACCTCACCGCGCTGCGCAGCGCCCAGTCCCACCTCGACGTGGCCACGGAGCGCGCGCAGCAGCAGGCCCAGGCGCTCGACCTGTTCGCCGAGGAACTGCGGCTGGCGCAGGACCACCTCAACAGCATCACCGGCGAGTTCACGAGCGACGACCTGCTGGGGACCATCTTCACGCGGTTTTGTATCGGGAAGTAGGCCCTGCCCGGCCCGCACATCCCTGAACCGGAGTTACACATGCCCCGCGTCTCCAAGGCGGAAGCCGAACGGCACCGCGCCACTATCGAGCAGGTCTCCTCGCGGCTGTTTCGCGAGCAGGGGTTTCATGGCATCAGCGTGGCGGACCTCATGGGTGCGGCCGGGCTGACGCATGGCGGGTTCTATGGCCATTTCGCGTCAAAGGACGCGCTGGCGGCCATCGCCTGCACGCGGGCGTTCGAGGAATCGGGCGCGCGCTGGCGCAAGCGGGTGGAGGAATCCCCCGACAAGGCCACGGCCCTCGCCGCGCTGATCGAGAACTACCTGTCGGCGCGCAACCGCAACGCCGCCGGCACCGGCTGCGCGGCGGCGGCGCTGGCCAATGACGTCGCCCGCGAAGGCGAGGAGAAGCCCGTGCGCGCGGCCTTTGTCGACGGTATCCGGGACCTGCTCGAGATCCTCGAGGGCGTGCAGCCGGGCGATGACCCGGCGGCGCGGCGCGCGGCGGCCATCGCGCAGATGTCGACGATGGTCGGCGCGCTCGTGCTGTCGCGTGCCACGCTGGGTACCGGGCTGTCCAACGAGGTGCTGGCGGCGGCCAAGGCGCAGCTGCTGGCGCAGGTTGGAGACGCCGATGGGGTGTCGCGCGGGCCGACGGGGTAAACTGCCGCTTTTCCTCCTCAGCCCCCCTCCAAGATGTCCCGTCTCCGGCAAACCCTTCTCATCATCGTCTTCGTGGCGATCATTGGCATCCTGTGGTTTGTCGGCAATGACACCGGCGAGATCGTGCCGACCGGGCCCGCTCCCACCGACACAGCCGAAGTGGCGCCGGCCAGCGTGCCGCGCGGCATTCCGCACGATGGCACGCTCGATCCGATCAGCATCGACGAGAACCGTCCCGCCGACCGGCTGCCCGAGTACGCGGCGGCCGCCCTGCTCGACGACTACCGCGACAACGCCGGGGCGGCCGACGACCGCTATCGGGGCAAATACTTCATCGTGGAAGGCGTGGCCAGCGGCATTCGCCGCGAAGGGGCGGAAGTGTTCCTGGAGATCCGCACCGATGCGCCGGGCCAGGTGGTCCGCGCCGTGCTGCTGCCGGAACAGATCTGCGGCCCGGCCGGGCGCCGGTGCGAGGTGGAAGCGCGCGCCACCATGGTCCGGCGCGGCCAGAAGGTGGCCGTGGAATGCACCGGCGCCGGGCTGGCCGAGGGCGGCACCCCGCTGCTGAACGAGTGCCTGGTACGTGGCGGCGCCAACTAGATCCCCACCGGGCGGCCCCCAAGGCCGCTTTTCCGCCCGACAGCACGGCTGGGCCGATTTTCCCCCTCTGTTCCCCGCATTGACCGCCGCGCCGCACGCCTACAGTACGCAGGCATGCTGCCGGCACTGCGCCCCTCGCTTGTTGTTGTGAGCCCGGGCGGCCGGCGCCCTCGCCGACGCGATCCAGGACACACCATGAAGAGAGCAACCCTTGCCGCCGCGCTGGCCCTGCTGGCCACCGGCTGTTCCACCTACCAGGCCGTCACCCCGGTCGACCGGCCGGTCATGAACGACCCCATCGCCGGCTACCAGTCCGGTGCCTTTGGCGGCCCGGCGGAATTCCGCGTCGATGGCAACCAGGTGATCGGCGCCGATGGCGCGCTGTTCTGCATCATCACCAACCAGGTGAACGGCAATGCCTATGTGGAAGACTTCGCGGCCTCGCTGCGCGCGCGCAACTTCGAGGTGAAGATGCTGCCGCCGTACGCGTCGATCGCCTCGTGCCCGATGACGGCCACCTACACGGCCCAGCGCCAGACCTACCTGACGCCGTTCCTGACCTCGGCGGACATCACCATCTACCGCAACGGCGAGCGCGTGGGCAAGGCGCTGTTCAACGCCAACCGCAGCGCGGGCGGCGTGAACCTGAGCCACCTGATCCCCCCGGCGTCCAAGATCGAGGAACTGGTCGACCAGCTCTTCCCCGGCCTGAAGCCCCAGCCGCAGCCGGCCCAGGCGGCTCCCGCCCCGGCACCGGCGCCGGCGCCCGAGGCAGCCCCGGCACCGGCACCCGCCGCCTGACCGTCCCCGGTCAGGCCAGCGTCCAGCCCAGCCATCAAGCCAGCCGGAACACCTCCACCGCCTGGCGCAGCTCCTGCGCCTGGTGATGCAGGCTCTCGGCGGCGGCGGCGGCCTCTTCCACCAGCGCGGCGTTCTGCTGCGTGGTGGTGTCCATCTCCGCCACGGCGCCGCTGACCTGCGCCAGCCCCTGCGCCTGCTCGCGGGAGGCCACGCTGATGTCGCTCATCAGCGCCGCCATGCCTTCCACGCGCCGCACCATGTCGTCGATGGCGGAGCCGGCCTGCTGCACGGCCTCGTTGCCGGACTTCAGGTCCGTCACGGTCCGCTCGATCAGTCCCTTGATTTCGCCTGCCGCGTTGGCGCTGCGCTGCGCCAGGCTGCGCACCTCGCCGGCCACCACGGCAAAGCCGCGCCCGTGCTCGCCCGCCCGGGCCGCTTCCACGGCGGCGTTCAGCGCCAGGATATTGGTCTGGAAGGCGATGCCGTCGATCATGCCGATGATGTCCACCACCTGCTGCGCGTTGCGGTGGATCTCGGCCATCGTATCCACCACCTTGCCCACCGTCATCCCGCCCGCGCGGGCCGCCTCGGCGGCGCTGGCCACAGCGGCGTTGGCGTCGTGCGCGTTGTCGGCGTTCTGCTTCACGGTGGCGGAGAGCTGTTCGATGCTGGCCACGGTGCGCTCCAGGCTGCCCGCCTGCGAGGCCGTGCGCGACGACAGGTCCGCGTTGCCGCTGGCGATCTGGCTCGTGCTGCCGGCGATGGCCGCCACGCTGCCGCGCACCTTGTCCACGATGCCGGTCAGCCCCTGCCCCACGCCGTCGATGGCGCGCATCAGCTGGCCGATCTCGTCATTGCGCGGGCTGTCCAGGCGGGCGGTCAGGTCACCCTCGGCCAGCCGGGAAGCCGCGCCGGCCGCGTGCGTCAGCGGCTGGCTGACCATGCGGCGCAGCAGCCACCAGAACGCAGCGGACACCGCCAGCGCCACCAGCAGGCCGGCGGCCAGGAAGCGGTTACGGCTCGCCACCAGTTCGCCGCGCAGGGAATCCATCGGCACCGTGCCGGCGATCACCCACTGCCACTCGGGGTAGGTCGCGAACGCGGTCAGGCGCTCGGCGGTGGCACCATTGCCGTCATTGCCCATGGCCACCGTGTGCACCATCGAGCCTTCCTTGGCGGCGATCATGTCGCGCACCCAGGGCTTGCCGTCCGCATCCTTGGCGTCGATCCGCACCGAGCCCTCGCCGCCAGCGCGGTCCACCAGCGCCTTGCCCTGGTCCGCGCCCGGCCGGGCATCGAACACCATGAAGTGGCCGTCGCTGCCGATGGCCTTGCGGCGGATGCGGTTCTTCAGCATCGCCAGTTCGGCCTCGACGTTCACGCCCACGTACAGCGCGCCGACGATTTTGCCGCCAGCGTCGCGCACCGGTTCGTACTTGCTCATATAGGGCTTGCCGAACAGCCAGGTCAGCGCGCGGTAGGACTTGCCCGCCGCCACGGCCGTGTAGGCGGCGCCGGCGCGGTCCAGCAGCGTGCCGATGGCGCGTTGGCCGTCCTGCTTCTTGAGCGAGGTGGTCACGCGGATGTAGTCGTCGCCGGTGCGCGCGAACACCGTCGCCACCACGCCGCCGGTGGTGGCGAGGAAGCGGTCGGGTACGTCGAAGCTGTTATTGAGCACGAGGTCGCCGCTGCGGAACGTCGGCGTGGCCTTGCCGGCCACTTCCACGGTCTGCGCCGGGTCCACGCTGTACGGGCCGGGCAGCACGGCCGCGAAGCTCAGCATGAAGCGGTCGGCTTCCTGGAGGATGGTGTCGTCGAGCTGGCCGACCAGTTCGCTGAGGGTCTGGCTTTCGGCATAGATGGCCTCGCGGGCCTGGTCCTCGAGCTGGCGCATGCTGCTCAGGGACAGCGCCAGCGCATAGGCGCCGAACGCGACGATCTGGACGACCAGCACCACCAGCGCGATGCGGGTGCCGATGCTCCAGCTGCCGGCCAGCGCGCGCGCGCGGCCGGCCGACGCGGGTCGGGAGAGTGAGAGAGAAGTCAAAGGGGGCGCTCCGTGGCTATTCCACGCACCTTTATGGCGCGCGGGCAACGCCCGCTCTGACGGCAGGTCGTCACAGCGTCAATAACGGATCGCGCACCCCCCGGCTTGAATGGACTGAACGCTTACTCTAATAGGTCACACTACGATGCAACGGGTTGCATAGGCTCGATGTGGACCTCTCTGCTCAAACGTCCAGTCGGCCAAGTCGTACAACGGTCACACCCGGCCGAAGCTGGCGCAGCGACGGCATTACCAGCACGCAATGATCGTACGGCGTGGTCACCGGCTCGCCATCGCGCCAGCCGATCACGGTGCCGGCACGGTCGAAGGTTTCCAGCCCGGTGTATGGGCCGGCGAAGCGGAAGTCCATGCTGGCCGCCACCACGGGCTCGGTCACGCGCACCACGCGCTGCGCTGCCGGCAGCGGGCGCAGCCAGCCGGCCGGCAGGTCCGCTTCCTCGACAATGCCCGCGTGCAGCAGGAAGCGCGCCGTGCAGTCGCGCGCCACATCCACGGCGGCGGCTTCCCAGTGCTGGCCGCACTCCACCAGCAGCGCGTTGCGCGCGCTGGCCGGGTCGCCGAAATCGGCGTAGTCGCGCATGCGGCGGCCCTCGGGGTGGCCTTCATCGACGATGATGTCCGCCGGGGCGCCAAGCGCCTTCGCCAGCGCGATGCCCTTGTCGAGCGGACCCGAGACGATCAGCGGCCGGCTTTTCTCGTGCATCGAGTGCAGGTCGAGCAGCAGGTCCACGGTGTCGATCACGGGGCGCATGGCGCGGGCGCGTCGCAATTCGCTGGAATCGCGCGTGGTGTCGTCGAGCACGGCGGCGGTCCAGACGCGGTTGAAGTCCTGGTCGACGAAGCGCGAGGCATCGGGCCGGGCGGCGTCGAAGGTGGCGTAGGCGTCCACATTGGCGAACGCCAGCGTCAGGCGCCCCCGGCGCGGACGCAGGCCGTGGTCGAGCAGGCCGGCCACGGCGATGGCGCCGCAGACCTCGTTGCCGTGCGTCAGCGCGTTGACCATCACATGCGGCCCCGGCAGGCCGGAATCGAAGGTGTGGACGTAGGCGATGCCGGTGTTGCCGGCGGCGTAGGGACGGATATCGGGAAAGCTGACCTCCACCGGATAGGCGGCGAAGGCGGGAGGCGTCTGCGTCATGGCAATAGTCTGATTTTTCGCGCGTTATTCGCGGATATCGGCGGTCTGCACGATGGTGCGGTAGCGGGCCGTCTCGCGCTTGATGAAGGTGCCGAACTGGGCCGGGTTGGCCGGCGCCACTTCCACGCCGGCTTCGGCCAGCTTCTTGCGGACGTCCGGCTGGGCCAGCACGGCCTGCATCTCGGTGTTCAGGCGGTCCACCACCGGGCGCGGTGTGGCGGCGGGCGCCATCAGACCGAACCAGACGCCCATGTCCACGCCCTTGAGCGACGGCGTCTCGGCCAGCGCCGGCACATTCGGCGCCACGCTGGCGCGCTTGCCCTCGGTCACCCCATAGGCGCGCACGCGGCCGGCCTGGATATGGGGCAGCGCCGACGACAGCACCATCACGGCGAGGTCGATCTGGCCGCCCAGCAGGTCCGTGGCCATTGCGGAGGCGCCCTTGTACGGCACGTGCGTGATGTTGACCTTGCCCTGCTGCTTGATCAGCTCGCCCGCCAGGTTCAGCGGCGTGCCCACGCCCGAGGAAGCGTAAGACAGCTTGCCCGGCTGCGACCTGGCCAGCGCCATCAGCTCGCCCGCGTCCTTGGCCGGCAGTTGCAGCTTGCCGACCAGCACCATCGGCTGCGTGCCGACGAAGGTGATCGGCGCGAGGTCGCGCTCGCCGTCATAGCGCACGGCCGCGTTGGTCAGGCGGGCGATGGAGACCTCGCTGCCCGAGCCCAGCAGCAGCGTGTAGCCGTCCGCCTCCGCCTTGACCACCTTCGACGCGCCGATCGTGCCGCCGGCGCCGCCGAGGTTCTCGATCACCACGCTCTGGCCGAGCCGCTTGCCCAGCTCCGGCGCCACGGTGCGCGCGACCAGATCGACGCTGCCCCCGGCGGTGTAGCCCACCACCAGCGTGATGGGCTTGGTGGGATAGGCACCCGCCGCATGGGCGACAGTGGTGGCCAGGGCACAACAGCTCAGGGAGGCGGCAGCGGCCGCGCGCAGCAGGGTCTTCATGGTGATTTCTCTTCCGGCAGGTGTGGGTGTTGTCCGGCGATGGTAGTGAGCGCCAGGCGCGCCGGCATGCGGCTTTGGCAATGCGGGTTGCCATTTCGGCAATGGGCC
This sequence comes from Cupriavidus sp. SIMBA_020, assembly GCF_046535395.1. Lineage (NCBI taxonomy): Bacteria > Pseudomonadati > Pseudomonadota > Betaproteobacteria > Burkholderiales > Burkholderiaceae > Cupriavidus > Cupriavidus sp. SIMBA_020. The sequence goes on from NZ_JAWRWU010000019.1 coordinate 38,665, forward strand.
GGAATGGTGCAGGGAAGCGCACAAATGTGGGTCAAAAATCGGCCGGATTCGGTCCCGATTCTGCGCCCGAATCGGCGGCTAGTACGCGTCCTAATCCGCGCGCTGCGAGGCTGCCCGCCAGAACGCCTCCGCCAGCGCGCGCATCGGCGCCCGGGGCCGGTAGAGGCGGATGTCGAGGGCCAGGTCGGAGGCGTCGCCGCCGTCCAGATCGGCCCGCACCAGACGGCCCGTGTGGAGATCGTCGGCAATCAGCCGGGCAGGCAGCCAGGCCAGTCCCATCGACTGGCGCACCATCTCATGCACCGATTCGGCGAAATCGCTCACGGCGATCACATCGAGCCGCGCAGCCAGCTTCCGGCGGGCGATTTCCTGGTTGACCATGCGGCCCATGGTCAGCGTCTCGGCGTAGGCGATCATCGGCACGGGCGCGGGGCGCGTGGCGGTCTTGGTCCGATGCAGGCGATAGGCCGGGCCGCCGCGCGCGTCGGCGGCGGCCACGCAGACCAGCCGCTCCACGCCCACCGGGTGGAAGGTGTAGCGCGCGTCGTCCAGCATCACCGGCAGGTCGTGCGGGCTGTAGCAGAGCAGGAAATCGACGTCGCCTTCGGTGAACAGCGCCAGCGCATCGTGCGTAGCATGGGTGGAGATGCGCGTGCGGAAGCCGGCGCCGGCGGGGTCGTCGCGCAGCGCGTGGCGCAAGCCGGCCAGCCACGCCGGCACCATCGAGCGGGCCAGCGTCTTGCCGGTGGCGATGGTCAGCGTGCTGGCATCGGCGCGATGCGCGGCCCGCAGCGACAGGCGCGCTTCGTCGAGCGTGCGCAGCGCGGCTTCGGCGGCTTCGAGGAACTGGCGGCCCTCGGCGGTCAGCCGCACGGGAAACGCGCTGCGGTCGATCAGCGGCGCGCCGGCCCAGACCTCCAGCGCCTGCATGCGCCGGCCAAACGCCGGCGGCGTGACATTGCGCAACTCGGCCGCGCGCGCCAGGCTGCCGGCCTGCGCCAGGCAGACGAAGTCTTCGAGCCAACGGATGTGCATGGGGGGCGGCGGGCGGGGCAGGCGATGGCGCATTGTAGCGTCGCGCGGTTGGCCGACTCGGTTAGAATTTTCCCCCATGGCCACCGAACCGCGCGGCGCCAAGCCGCCCTATCCCGAATACACGATCGATGAACTGGCGCGCGCGGCCGGCACCACGGTGCGCAATATCCGCTCGTACCAGGATCGCGGCCTGATCGATCCGCCCGAGCGGCGCGGCCGGGTCGGCATCTACACGCAAACCCATCTCGGGCGCCTTCGCCTGATCCATCACCTGCTGGCGCGCGGCTACACGCTCGCCAACATCATGGAGCTGCTCAAGGCCATCGTCGAAGGCCACGACCTGCGCTCCATCCTCGGCCTGGAGACGGCCATCAGCAGCCCGTGGAACAGCGAGGCGCCGCACCACTATTCCTACCTCGCGCTGGCCCGGCTGTTCGGCCGCGCGGTGTCGCGCCCGGCGCTGGCCAAGGCCATCGCGCTGGGGCTGCTGGAGCCGGACGGCTTCGGCTACCTCGCGCGCAGCCCGCGCGCGCTGATGGCCGGGGCGGAGATCGCCCGGGCCGGCTTTGGGCTGGAAGACGTGCTGGACATCATCGAGCATTCCCGCAGCCACTTCCAGGCCGTGTCCGACCGCATCGTCGGCATGGTCGTGCGCGAGCTGGACCGCTTTGGCGAGGGACAGCTCCCGCCGCCGGCCGAGGTGCCCCGGCTGGTGGACATCCTCTGGCGCATCCGCCCGCTGGCGATGGTGGCCGTGGAGACCGAGATGATGCGTGCGCTGGAGATCTCGGCCAACAAGTACCTCGGGGACCGCGTCGCCGCGATCCTCGAACACCTGCACGATCCCGCCGAACCGCCCGACGAGCCCCGCGACTAGGCCGCGCTGCGGATCGACGGCGCGCGCGTGCTGGCCCCGGCCTGCAGCGCGGTCTGCTCGATTTCCTCGATCAGCGGCCCGATCCGGTTCAGCTCGGCCCGGTTGTCCTCGTCCCATGGATGGAAACCCGGCCGGAAGTAGTCGAACCATTCCGGGATCATCTTGCGCAGCACGCCCGGCGCGCCCCACAGGAAGTTGACCACCCCGCCGAAGCCGAGCAGCTTGTGGCGGCAGGTCTTGTCCGCCATCACCAGCCGCACATGGAACACGAACACCAGCGCCCAGAACGTGACCGTGGTGGTCAGCATGGTGAACGCGCGCAGCAGGTAGCGATACGGGCCGGGCTTCATCACGGCGTTCCAGACGTCGTAGGCAACGGCCTTGTGCTCGGTTTCCTCGAGCGCGTGCCAGGTCCACACCTGCCGGTAACCGGGCTCGGAGCGGCCCATGTGGCGCGGGTCGGACAGCATGCCGCCGGCCAGCATCGCCGTGTAGTGCTCCAGCGCGATGGTGTGCGCCAGCTGCCACGAGTGCGGCAGGATCTTGCGCAGCAAATTCAACAGTTTTGCTACAAAGTTGTCGAGCTGGCTTGCCGGCAGGCCCGCATCGTCGAGCAGCCGGTTATAGAGGATGTGCTCGCGCGTGTGCATGGCTTCCTGGCCGATGAAGCCCGCCACGGCGCGTTTCAGCGCCGGGTCGGTGAGCTGGTCGCGGTAGTGGCGCACGCTGTCCATGAAGAAGCGCTCGCCGGCCGGGAAGAAGATCGACAGCGCGTTGATGAAATGGGTGACGTGGGGGCCGCGCTCGTGCCAGTCGCTGATGCGGGCTGGCGGGAGGTGCGGATGCACGTCGCGACGGACTGGCATCATGATGTGAGCTCCTTGGTGGCGGACGGGACGCCGGCGGCGTCCAGGAACGGCAGGAGGTCGGCCGCCACGCGCTGCGGGTCTTCCTCCATCGGGATATGGCCCAGGCCGGCGTAGCGGCGCAGGGTGGCGTTGGGCAGCCGCGCCAGGAAGGCGTCGGCGTGCGTGGGCGGAATCCAGCGGTCGCGCTCGCCCCACAGCACCAGCGTCGGCGCGCGCACGCCGGCCAGCAGGTCGGTGGCGAGGTCGGCGAAATCGAGCTTCGGCACCATCCGGCCGATGGCCTCGCGGCTGCCCTCCGCATAGAAGAAATCGACATAGCGCCGGAAGGTGGCCTCGGGCACGCGGGAGGCGTCGCCGTACACATCGCGCGTGGCCGCCCGGATGATCCACTCGGGCAGCAGGCGCGGCGCGGACCAGCGCACCAGCGCGTGGCGGAACAGATCTATATAGATAGGCAGTTGCATCGGGAACCCGGCGGCGTCGATCAGCACCAGCCGGTTGACCAGCGACGGGCGGCGCACGGCGAGGTCCCAGGCGATCAGCCCGCCCAGCGAGTTGCCGATCAGCGTGGCGCGCGAGACCTGCACGGCGGCCAGGAAGGCGTCGATGAAGTCTCGGTAGACGTGGATGTCCATCGTCACCACACGGCCGCGCGCGTCGCGCAGCGGGCCGGTCAGGCCGAACGGGGCGATGTCGAGCCGCAGCACGCGGTAGCGCTGGCGCAGCGCGGGCATCAGCCCTTCCCAGGTGTGCAGGGACGCGCCGAAACCATGGATCAGCACCAGTGGCTCGCCCTCGGGCACGCCCTCCTCGGTGTAGTGAACCAGCGCGCCCATCACCTGCACCCAGCGCGATGCCGGCAGTGCGTAGCGCCGCGCCAGCGTGGCGCGGGAGAGGCTGAAGAAGCCCACCCGCCCCTGGCCGAACCAGCGCGTAAACGCGCCCGGCGGCGCCTGCAGCGCGGCTTCCCGCGGCAACGCGGCGCGGGTCATGCGCGCTCTCCTTCGCTGGCCGCCGCCGGCGTGCCGTCCGGCATCAGCGCCTTGCGCTTGCGGCGCGTCTCGCGCACCACCAGCGACTGGTACGCCGCCGGCAGCAGGCGCGCCATGGCGTCTGCCGCGTAGGCATCGGGCCCCACCAGCACGCGCCGCTTGTTGGCGCGCACGCCATCCAGGATAATGCCGGCGGCCTTCTCGGGCGTGGTGATGAAGAACTTCTCGAACTCCTCGCGCCCCTGCTGGGCGTCGCGCACGAGCAGGCCGTTCACGCTGGGCGAGACGCGGCTGGCGCGCGCGATATTGGTCTTGATGCCGCCCGGGTGCACGGTGGTGGCCGAGACGCCGCAGTCCATCAGGTCGAGTTCCTGCCGCAGCGACTCCGTGAAGCCGCGCACCGCGTACTTGCTGGCGTTGTAGGCGCCCATGCCGGGCTGCGCGAACAGGCCGAACACGCTCGAGGTATTGACGATGTGGCCCTCGCCGCTGGCCTTGAGATGCGGCAGGAAGGCCTTCGTGCCGTGGACCACGCCCCAGAAGTTGATGCCGATGATCCAGTCGAGGTCGTCGTACTGCATGCCGTCCACGGTGCTGGACAGCGCCACGCCGGCGTTGTTGAAGATCAGGTTGACGCGGCCATGCGCGGCGGCCACGTCGTCCGCCCAGGCATGGACGGCAGCGCGGTCCGCCACATCGACGATATGTGTTGTTACCGTCACGCCAGGTGCATGGCGCGCGACCTGGGCGGCGGTTTCCGCCAGCCCCGCCTCGTTGCAATCGGATATGGCCACGTGGCAGCCTTCCTGCGCGAGCTGGATCGCCAGGCATCGGCCCATGCCCGAACCGGCGCCGGTGATGGCGGCCACCTTGTTTCGAAACACCTTCATGCGGGTCTCCTCTTCTTTTTGCGTGGGTGGCTAGACGCGGATCGCGTCGGCGTCTTCGGGCTGCGGCAGCCCGGCTGGCTGCCGCGCCGGCCAGCGCTCGTAGTCGGCCGGCTGGAAAGACTGCGTGGCGCGGCGGAACTGCCAGGTGAAGCCCGGCCACAGCGTGGTGTTCTTGCCGTTGCGCGGGTCGATGTACCAACTGGCGCAGCCGCCGGCGCTCCAGATGGCGTGGCCAAGCTTCTGCTGGATGTTGCGGTTGAACGCGGCCTGCACGGGTGGGCGCACGTCCACGGCCTGGAGGCGGGCCTGGCGCATGTGGCGCAGGGCATCGAGCACGTAGTTCACCTGTGACTCGATCATGAACACCATCGAGCTGTGGCCCAGCCCGGTGTTCGGGCCGACGATCAGGAACAGGTTCGGGAAGCCGGCCACGGTGGTGCCGAGGTAGGCCTGCGCGCCGTCGCGCCAGGCGTCGAGCAGGTCTTCGCCGTCACGGCCGACGATCACGCCGCGCGGCAGCGGGTCCGTGGCGTGGAAGCCGGTGCCGAGGATGATGCAGTCCGCCGGGCGGCGCGTGCCGTCGCGCATGACGATGGCGTCCGCCTCGACGTGGTCGATGCCGGTGGTCACCACGTCCACGTTGGGCCGCGTCAGCGCCGGGTAGTAATCGTTCGAAATCAGCACGCGCTTGCAGCCGATGGTGTAGTCCGGCGTCAGCGTGGCGCGCAGCATCGGGTCCGGCACCTGCCGCCGGAGGTGGCGGCGCGCGATGCGCTCCACCGCCTTCATCAGCTTGGGATGGAGCACGAAGCCGAGCACGCGCGATTCGAGCATCCAGTAGATCCCCGTGCGCGCCAGCGCCTGCGTGAAGGGCAGGTGGCGGAACAGCCAGCGCTCGGCGGCGGAGACCGGCCGGTCCGGCTTCGGCATGATCCACGGCGGGGTGCGCTGGTAGAGGTCGAGCTGATCGACGAGCGGCGCGATCTGCGGCACGAACTGGATTGCGCTGGCGCCGGTGCCGATCACGGCGACGCGCTTGCCGGCCAGCGGATAGTCGTGGCGCCACTGCTGCGAGTGGAACATCGCGCCCGCAAAGCTATCGAGGCCGGGAATATTGGGGATCGATGGCCGGCTCAGGCCGCCCATCCCCGACACCAGCACGCGCGCACGCACGCGCCGCCCATCGGCCATGCGCAGGCGCCAGCAGCCTGCCGGGGCGTCCCAGGTGGCCTGCTGGAGGGCTAGCCCGAGGCGCAGGTGGGGGCGCAGGCCGAAGCGGTCCGTGCAGTGTTCCAGGTAGGCGCGGATTTCCGGCTGGGTCGAGAACATGCGCGACCAGTCCGGGTTCGGGGCGAACGAGAACGAATAGAGGTGCGATTGCACGTCGCAGGCGCAGCCGGGGTAGTGGTTGTCGCGCCAGGTGCCGCCCACCGCCCCCGCCTGCTCGAAGATCAGGAAATCTTCCTCGCCGGACTGCTTGAGGCGAATGGCCATGCCCAGGCCGGCAAAGCCGCTGCCGATGATGGCGATGTCGCAGGTGACTTCGGTGCCTAGACCGGCCGGCAGATCCACGGGTGCGTTCATAAGGGGCGTTCCGGTGGGTGCGCTGGCGGCGCCGGCTGGCGGCGGCTCGTTAGCGACACCGTTGATTGTGACATTGGTCGATGTCATCATAGGTAGCGCTTGCGGGCCGGGTCAATCCGATGGCTTGAAGAATTGCTCTATTTTTGGGGGATTTCCAGCGTCTTAGCCGTCACATGAAACGGCGACGCAGCGATGGGCGCAGCAGTGGGTACGGCTGTCATCCGCGCGTTTGAAACCGAAGGGGAAGTCAAAATTATTTTCGGCCGCTTCGGCAGAATCGCAACGCAGCGACAACAAGAACAACCGGAGACACCGCATGCCCCGACCGGCGACCACCGCCCCACCCCGCGCCCAACGTCCCTCAAGATCCTCAAGGCCATCAAGGCCATCAAGGCCATCACGCCGCGCGTTCCTGCAGGTTGGTGCCGGCTTCTCGGCGGCCATCGCCTGCTCGGCGCTGTTCCCCACGCTGACCGGCTGCACGCCCGCCGATGCGCCGCCGCAGGCCGGCATGGCGTTCCTGCGTCCGGCCGATGTGACCCTGTTCCGCGCCCTGCTGCCCGCCATCGCCAGCGACCTGGCCGCGGCGGACGCCGCCACGCGCGAGACGCGGCTGGCCGCCGCCGTGAAGAACATCGACGGGACCATCGCCGCGATGGACCAGAACGGGCGCGGGGAACTGCGCAAGCTGCTCGACCTGTTGGCCAGCACGCCGCTGCGCTGGGCCGTGGCGGGCGTTCGGTCGCCGTGGGAGCAGGCCACGCCCGATGCGGTGCGCGCCTTCCTCGCACGCTGGCGCGCCAGCCGTTTCGAGACGCTCAACGCGGGCGGCGTGGTGCTGGTCAAGCTGGCCAGCGTCGCCTACTTCGTGCTGCCGGGCACCTGGGCCGCGAGCGGCTATCCCGGCCCGAATCCCGCGGTCTATCGCGCCCTCCACAGCTAAGGCTCCCGCTCATGGCCATCGACGATATTTACAGTGCCGGCATCGCGTCCGGCTGGAAGGTGCTGGACGCCGCCACGTTCACCGCGCCGCGCACGCTCGACGCCGACGTGGCGATCATCGGCACCGGCGCGGGCGGCGGCATCGCCGCCGAAATCCTCAGCGAGGCGGGCCTGCGGGTGCTGCTGCTCGAGGAAGGCGGGCTGCATACCTCGAACAGCTTCCGGGACATGGACGAGGCGCGCGCCTATCGCGATCTCTACCAGGAGGCGGCCGCCCGGGCGACGGCGGACGGCGCCATCGCCGTGCTGCAGGGCCGCTCGGTGGGCGGCAGCACCACGGTCAACTGGTCGTCCAGCTTCCGCACGCCGCCCCGCACGCTGGCGCACTGGGCCAGCGAGCACGCGGTGACAGGCCACAGCGAGGCGGACATGGCGCCGTGGTTCGCGCGCATCGAGGCCCGCCTCGGCATGGCGCCGTGGGCGATGGCGCCGAATCCGAACAACGCGGTGCTCAAGCGCGGCTGCGACCAGCTCGGCTGGGAATCGCACGTGATTCCGCGCAATGTGAAGGGCTGCTGGAACTCGGGCTATTGCGGCTTCGGCTGCCCGGTCAACGCCAAGCAGTCGATGCTGGTGTCGACGATTCCCAACGCGCTCGCCCATGGCGCCACGCTGGTGCACCGGGTGCGGGTGCGCAAGCTCGACCATGACGGCAAGGCCGTGCACGGGCTGACCGGCGAGGCCCTCGGCTTCGACGGCTATACGCCGACCGGCGTCACGCTGAGCGTGCGGGCGCGTCACGTAGTGGTGGCGGGCGGGGCCATCAACTCGCCAGCTCTTCTGCTGCGCTCGGGGGTGCCGGACCCGCACGATCTTGTCGGCCGTCGCACGTTTATTCATCCGGTGAATCTGAGCATCGCAGAAATGCCTGAGCTTATTGAACCGTACTATGGCGCGCCCCAATCCATCGCCTCGGACGAATTTCAATGGCGCAATGGCACCACTGGTCCGATGGGCTACAAGCTGGAGGTACCGCCGATGTTCCCGGGCATCAGCGCCGGCGTGCTCAACAACTTTGGCGATGCGCTGCGCCGCGAGATGGCCGCGTTGCCCCATACCAACGCCATGCTGGCGCTGTTGCGCGACGGCTTCGTGCCGGACAGCCCGGGCGGGCGGGTGCGCGTGGCCGACGATGGCAGCCCGGTGCTGGAGTACGCCCTGAGCGACTACGTCTGGGACGGCGTGCGCCGCGCCTGGCTGAGCATGGCCGAGGCCCAGTTCGCGGCCGGCGCCAAACGGGTGCGCCCGGCCCACCTGGACGCCGCCTGGTACACCAGTTGGCCGCAGGCGCGCGATGCCATCCAGACCCTGCCCCTGAAGCCGTTCCGCGCCCTGCTGTTTACCGCCCACCTGATGGGCGGCTGCGCGATGAGCGACGATCCAGCGCGCGGCGTGGTGGACAGCCAGGGCCGGCATCATCATTTGTCCAATTTGTCTGTGTTGGACGGGTCAGTGTTTCCGACCAGCATCGGGGCGAATCCCCAGTTGTCAGTTTTCGCATTGACGGCGCAAAATGTTATGTCGCTGTCAGCTCGCATCACGGCGTGATGAGACTGGCGGCGGCCCGCTCGGGGGGGCGGTAGTCGTTGGGTTGGGGATCGCGCAGCGCAGGCAAACCGCCGCCAGGCTTGGCATGACAAGGCATGGCGGGGGCGCGGCGACTGTGGCGACCCTACGGATTCGCGTAGGTTTTCTGCCTGGCGGATCGGTACTCGCGGTCTAGAGGAACTCTTCGAAAATTGCACTTGTGAAACAGTCGAGGCGGTGAAGTAGGCTTCGTACAACCGTTTCAAGCATCCGTACGCCAGCAGAGCAACGGAGCGACAGTGGTAGTGGATATTTGCAGGGGTCCACAGCAGTAATTTTGCGAGAGACACCCCATGAAGACCGGCAAAAGCACGGCAGGCGATACCAAGGCGCGGATCCTGGATGCGACCGAGAAGCTGTTCATCGAAGTGGGCTACGAAGCGACCTCCCTGCGGCAAGTCACGTCGCGGGCGATCGTCAATCTCGCAGCCGTCAACTACCACTTCCGCAGCAAGGAAATGATGATGCAGGCGGTGCTCGGCCGCCGGCTGGATCCTCTCAACACGCGGCGGCTGGCGCTCCTCGATGCCTGCGAGGCCCGCTGGCCCGGCCACGCCATCCGCTGCGAACACGTGATGGGCGCGCTGTTTGTGCCCGCGCTGCAGATGGCACGCCAGCCAGAGATCGGCGGTCCTTCCTTCCTGCGCCTGCTCGGGCGGGTGTATTCGGACACCTCGCCGTTCATCCAGTCCTACCTGATGGGGCACTACGCGCCGGTGTTCGGGCGCTTCTTCGAAGCCTTCGCCCGGGCGCTGCCGGACGTGCCACGCCAGGAACTCGGCTGGCGCCTGCATTTCGCCCTCAAGGCACTGGCCGGCGTGCTGGCCGGCGATGAACTCGGCAACCTGATGCCGGCGTTCACGCAGGGCAAGAGCATGAGCGATGCGCACGTGCTGGCCCAGTTGACGTCGATGGTGGTGGCGGCCCTCAAGGCGCCCGCGCCCGAGACGCAGGAACTGGGCGCGCTACAGGACGTGTTCGACATCGGCGATGCCCAGCAGGCCGACGAACAGGCCCATATGGAGGCCCTGGCCGCCACCGTGGAGAGCGAGGCCCACCAGGCCGCCGTTGCCACGGCCGCCGCCGTGAGCCGTGCCCGACGCGGCACGCGCACGGTACGCAACGAAGGGACCGCGCGCGCGGCCACCGCCAGCCTGGCGGTACGCCGCGAGATGTGTCCCGCCTTCCCCAGCAATCCGCTCGACGACTGGATGCGCACCCGCTCCAGGAACTAGCCGCGCGCGGCGGTCTCCACCGGGACCGCCGCCCTGGCACCGGGCGCGCGACGACCCACGTCGCGCCGGGATTGCCCTGATTCGAGATCGATTCTTTTCGCCACGCAAACCGCGAGGCGTGACGCCCTGCGCGCCACGCACGGGCGCCCTGCTGCCCGGAATTTGCCCACGCCTTGCGCAACAACAGACAAGGAGACACGCGATGAAGCCATTGCATCTGGTCGCCGCCATCGGCGCCGTCATCGGCCTGCTGGCCACGCAACACGTTGGCCTGCCGCTGGCTCGCGCCCAGACGGCGCCCCCGGCCGCCGCCCAATCCGCAGCACCGGGTACGCGCGCCGCCACGCCCTATGACGGCTTGCCCGCCGCCCAGCAGTCGGCGCTGTTCTCGAAGCAGACCGCCAGCGGCGAGCTGGCCGCGCTGCCCGATGCCCAACTGCTGGCCACCTTCGACGCCCTGCAGCCCGAGACCCTGCTGATGTGGGCGCGCGCCGAGATGAGCCGCTATCCCGAATATGAATACTGGATGACCCGCCAGGAGCGCCTCAACGGCCAGTGGCAGGACACCCCGGCGCGCATGATGATCCGCTACCGCCACCAGCCGCGCCAGCTCTATGCCAGGTGGCTGCCCAACGGCGTGCAGTCGGGGCAGGAAATCATCTACGACGAGACGCGCCGCAAGGACGAGATGTACGGCCACCTGGGCGGCATCATGGGCTTCACGTCGATGTGGATTTCGCTCGATGGCACGCTCGCCAGGTCTCAGTCGAACCATACGGTGCGCGACCTGGGCTTCCAGTTCGTGTTGTCGATGCTGGAGCGCGACGCGCGCTCGCTGCGTGCCGCCGGCCTCTCCGAGAAGTACAACCGCGCCGAGATCGTGCGCGAACAGGGGGTGCGCATGGTGGCGCTGACCTGGGACCTGCCCGAGGGCGCGCCCAAGTACTACGCCAAGAAGGTGCAGCTGATGCTGGACCTCAAGCACCCGTGGCCGCGCGTGGAAACCGCGTGGGACGCGGACGGCAACATGGTCGAGAAGATCGTGTTCGAGCGCGCGGTGAAGAAGACCTTCGACGCCTCCGCGTTCGACCCCGCCAACAGCGAATACAAGTTCTAACCGCCGCGCAGGTGCGCGCGCCGGGCGTTTGAATGTGGACGCGGGGGCCTCCGCGCACGGTTTGAACGCTGGCCCCCACGCGCTTGCACGGCAACGCTGACAGACCGGCCGCCGTTGTTTGGAACGACCGCTCTATTGACGCTCAAACGCGCCAGACGCGAGAGTCCGACCCACCGCGACAGATCCGCAGCAAGCGGACCGCCGGTCATAACAACATGGAGACAAGTCATGTCCGAGCTGCATCTTCGGCGCACGCCCGACCGCGCGCTTTGCTTCGCCGCCATCCTGGCTGGGGTAAGCCTGACGCTCACGCTGGCCGCTTGCGGCGGCGGTGGCGATGACCCGGGCACCGCCGCGCCCGCCGCCGCGCAGCAGTGCGGCGCCACCCACAGCTGCCCGGCCACCGGCCCCACGCAGAACCAGCCCGTGGCCGCGCTGTGCCCGGACACGCTCGACTACAACACCACCTACACGGGCGGCTCCGGCGCCGGTGAACTCGTGAAGATGCAGTTCGACTCCACGCAGGGCACGTACCGCATCCAGATCCTCGAATCCGCCGTGCCGAAGGCCACCAACGACATCTACCCGACGCGCGCCGGCGTGACACTGACCGGCACGATGGCGCATCCCACGCGCCCGCTGCCCACCCCGGCGCAGAACCAGTGCGCGTACGAGCTGAAGACGGCTACGGCCTCAGACGGCGTGTCGCAGGCGCTGATCGACCCGGCCAACCCGCCGATCATCTTCATCGGCAACGGCGTGGCCGGCGGCGGCATTCCCGGGGCGACGATCGAGTACGCCGGCATCGTCGGCATCGGTGCGATTCCCCGGACCACCTTCCCGATGTACCCGGTGCTGGCCTTCGCCCAGACCGAGACCGACTTCGCCAAGGTGGCCGGCACCTACAACGTACTCGGCTATCACCTCGTGCCGTCCGGCGGGGAGCTGTTCCCGGCCGGCTACTTCCTGCCCGCCACGGCGCAGACCGTGGAGACGCTCAATGCCGATGGCACCTGTCACGCATCGAGCGGCAACTGTGTGACCACGGGCCAGCCGTGGAAGCTGCGCGCGGGCACCGACGGCGCGTTCGACAGCGACAACGCCAACAGCAGCCAGCCCTACCCGCACTTCTTCGACAAGGCCTTCCTGCAGGACAACAACAGCCTCGCCAAGGGCGTGCTGGTGGTCGGCAAGCTCGCCGGCGCGCAGGTGCCGCTGCTGATCCGCGTCGGCTATGCCCGCATCGACCTGGCGGCGAACATCCTCAGCGTGGATGACGAATCGGGCCTGGCGCTGCTCTCGCCCACTACCGCCACCGCGCAGGCGGCGATGCAGGGCAGCTACATCGGCTCCGGCAGCGACTTCAAGTACCTGTCGTCGATCGTCCACGACAACCTCGTCGCGCTGATCGATCCGCAGGATTCGTCGCTCAAGCCGGTGGGCGGCTTCCAGATGGACTTCACGCAGGCCACCCAGCCCGGCGTAGTGGCCACCACCGACAACAGCGGCGTCACCGGCAAGCTGATCACCACCGGCCCGGTCTACGCGCACCTGTTCGGGCCCGCCGCGAGCCCCACGTTCCGCGTGAGCGCGCTGGCCAGCCGCTGATTCCGCACCCCACACCATAAGAAAGACCAAGGAGACGCCTCATGCCCCAACTGCCCTCCCCGCTTCCTGACTCGCTTCCCGTCGGCAACCATCGTCGCCAACCGTGGCTGGGCCGCGTTGCGCTGGTACTCGGCGCCACCGCCCTGCTCGCCGCCTGCGGTGGCGACGGGGACGGCGGCGGCGGCACCGCCACGCCGGCCGCCGCGCCGGTGCGGCTGTGCCCGAGCGCCATCGACTATTCCACGCCCTACATCGGCGGCACGGGCTCGGGCGAACTGGTCAAGGTGCAGATCGACACCACCCAGCGCACCTGGGCCGTCACCTTCCTCGATTCGTCGGTGCCGCGCACCACGGGTACGATCAAGCCGACCCGCTCTGACCCCACCGGCGGCAAGAACGTGATGACCGGCACGCTGGCGAAGGAAACTGGCCTGCCGACCGGGAAGCTCAACCAGTGCGCGTTCCAGCTGCTCGGCGCCAGCCTGGACCCGGCCCGGCCGGCGCGGCTGTTCATCGGCCAGGGCGTGATGGGCGGCACCATCCCGGGGGCGCGCATCCAGTTCAACGGCATCGCCGGCGCGGGTTCGGTGCCGGACACCACCTTCCCGTTCTTCCAGTTCATCGGCTTCGCACAGACCGAGACCGACCTGACCAAGATTGCCGGCACCTACAACGGCTCCGGCTTCCATGAGGTGCCATCGAAGAAGTTCCAGATGGTGGCGCAGGACTACCGCATGGCGCTGGCAGCCGATGGCTCGTTCACGGTGTGCGACAACAAGGCCGGCAGCACCTGCAAGCAGCGCGGCGACAAGTTCGTGCCGCAGGACAACGGCACGCTGCTCTCCACGCACTACGAGGGCGAGTTGCCGCCGACGCTGGGCGCCGTGCTGGGCCGCGCCTACCTGATCGTCGGCAAGCTGGCCGGGCACCTGGTGCCGATCATGATCCGGGTGGGCTTCGCCAATGACGACTTCACCCAGTTGCCGGTGGGCGCCGACGACGAGATCGGCATCGGCATGATGGCGCAGGCGGTCTCCGCGCCGCAGGGCACCTACAACGCCGAGTACGTGGGCGTGGACAGCAATTTCGAGTACCGCGTGACGGCGCTGGTCGATGGCGACGCGGCCATGCTCGACCCGTTCCGCGCCTCGGACGCCACCCTGGCCACGGCGCTGAAGCTCGACTTCTCCCAGACGGTACCGGGCGTGGTCACCACCACCCGCAAGGACGTCGGCGCCAGCGGGCCCAAGGGCAAGTTCATGTTCACCGGCCCGCGCGGCGTGTTCGGCTTTGTCGAGGACCGCAACGGCTCGCCCTACTTCACCGTCGGCGCGTTCGTCGAATAACGGACAGGAGACCTAAGATGACACTGCAACGCCTGTCCATGCACCGCCTGCTTGCCATCATCACCGCGCTTGTCGCGTGGGCTGCCATGCCGACCGCCCACGCCCAGAAAGCCGGGGACAATGTCGTCTCGGCCGGCTGGTTCCATATCCAGACCCATGGCACGAGCCCGCCGCTGACCACCAGCGTGGTAGATGTGCCGATCAACTACCCGCTCGGCCTGCCCTCCACGTTCACGGCGCCGGGCAGCGGCCTGTCGACGTCGAATGCCGATACGCTGGGGCTGACCTTCAGCCACTTCGTCACGGACCATATCGCCGTGACGGCCGTGGGTGGCATTCCGCCCGAGTTCAAGCTGTACGGTCACGGCGAGCTGATCCCGCCCGGGCCGGCCGGCGCGCTGGGGCGGCAGAGCCTGGGCGATCCGTCGCTGAACCCGATCATCACGCGCGCCCGCCAGTGGAGCCCTGCCGCGATGGTCCAGTACCACTTCCTGGAGCCCGGCACGCGCTTCCGGCCGTTCCTGGGCGTGGGCGTGTCGTACAACTTCTTCACCGATATCCGCGTCAATCCGGCCTTCGCGGAATCGGTCAACAACAACCTCGGCGCGGTGCTGGCGGCCGGCGCCGGCATCCCGGGGCCGACTTCGGTGCATGCCGATGCCTCGTCGTCGTGGGCGCCGGTGTTCAACGTCGGCGGCACCTACAACTTCAACGAGCACTGGGGCGTGACGGCGGCGGTGACCTACATCCCGCTGAAGAGCACCTCGACGATGACCATCAAGGCGTCCGACGGCACCACGCTGTCCACCTCGAAGACGAAGCTCGAACCGAATCCGATCATCTTCTTCCTGGCGGCGACGTACAAGTTCTGATCCGGCGATTCCAAGCAAAAAGGGCGAAGCTCGCGCTTCGCCCTTTTTGCATCTGCGTTACCGCAGTCCTTACTGTGCCGAGGTGCCCGTCGGCGGCGTGGTGGCCTGCGCCACTGCACCCGTCTCGGTCAGCCCGCCGCCCAGCGCGCGGTACAGGTCGATCGAGTTGACCAGACGCAACTGCCGCGCCTGGATCAGCGCCTGCTCGGCGGAGAACAGCTGGCGCTGCGCGTCGAGTTCGTCCAGATAGCTCGCCACGCCGCTGCGGAAGCGCAGCCGGGACAGCTCGTAGCGCGCCGATTCCGCGTCGCGCTGCTGCTGCTGGCCGGCCACCTGCTCTTCCAGCGTGCCGCGTGCCACCAGGGCGTCGGCCACTTCGCTGAAGGCCACCTGGATGGTCTTCTCGTAGTTCGCCACCTGGATGTTCTTGCGCACGTTGGCCAGGTCGAGGTTCGACAGGTTGCGGCCATAGTCGAAGATCGGCAGCACCAACTGCGGCGAGAACGACCAGACGTTGGCGCCGGAGTCGAACAGGTTGGTGAACGACGTGCTGATGTTGCCGGCACTGGCAGTCATCGTGATGCGCGGGAAGAACGCCGCCCGCGCCGCGCCGATGTTCGCATTGGCCGACAGCAGCGCCTGTTCGGCCTGGCGGATGTCCGGACGCTGCGTCAGCAGATCAGACGGCAAGCCTTCCGGGATGTCGCTGATGATGCGCTCGTCGGACAGCTGCATCGGCGCCGGCAGGTTGGCGAGCTCGCCGATCGGCTTGCCCACCAGTACTTCCAGCGCGTTCTGCGCCTGCGCGCGCTGGCGTGCCAGCTGCGCGGCGGCCACGCGGGCCTGCGCCACGAGCGATTCGTTGTCGCGCAGATCCAGAGCCGAGGTCGCCCCCGCATCGAAACGCCGCTTCGCCAGCTCGAACGTGCTCTGGCGCGCTTCCAGCGTATTGCGGGCCAGGTCGTACTGCTCGGCCGCCGCGCGCTCCGCCAGATAGGCCTTGGCCACTTCCGACACCAGCGAGATATAGGCGGCGCGATGGGCCTCTTCGGTGCTCAGGTACTGGGCCAGCGCGGCGTTCGACAGGCTGCGCACGCGCCCGAAGAAGTCCAGCTCCCACTGGGTCACCGACAGGCCCACCTGGTAGATGTTGCCCGTGAACGATTGATCGACGCCCGAGGTCGCCCCCGAGAAGCGGCCGCGCTGGAAGCTCGCGTTACCGTTCAGGGTCGGCAGCAGGTCCGCGCGCTGGATGCGGTACTGGGCGCGTGCTTCCTCGATACGCAAGGCAGCCGTGCGCAGGTCGCGGTTGTTCTCCAGCGCGGCGGCGATCAGCCCCTGCAGGCGCGGATCGGTGAAGAAATCGCGCCAGCCGATTTCCGTGGCGCGGCGGCTCTCGCCGCTCTTCACCTCGGCGGACGCATAGCCCTCCGGCGCCGCCGGGAAGCCGGCGGCCACCGGCGCGGCCGGACGGTCATAGTGCGGCGCCAGCGTGCAGCCCGTCAGCACGCCGGCCACCAGCAGCAGTGTGGTCAGTGTCTTGGTCATGTCAGTTTTTCTCCTGGGCTTCTTCCAGGCGCGCGCGTTCCCGCTCGTGCTGGCTGGCGCTGCCCTTGAAGCGGCCGCGCACCACCACGAAGAATACCGGCACCAGGAAAATCGCCAGCACCGTGGCCGTGATCATCCCACCCATCACGCCCGTACCGATGGCGCGCTGGCTGCCCGAGCCCGCGCCGGTGGCAATCGCCAGCGGCAGCACGCCCAGGATAAACGCGAACGACGTCATCAGGATCGGCCGGAAGCGCAGGTGCACCGCCTCAAGCGTCGCCTCGACCAGCCCCTTGCCCTGGGCCTGCAGGTCCTTGGCGAATTCCACGATCAGGATGGCGTTCTTCGCCGAGAGACCGATCGTCGCGATCAGGCCCACCTTGAAGTACACGTCATTGGGCATGCCGCGCAGCGTCACGCCGAGCAGCGCGCCGAGCACGCCCAGCGGTACCACCAGCAGCACCGCCACCGGGATCGACCAGCTCTCATAGAGCGCGGCCAGGCACAGGAACACGATCACCAGCGACAGCGTGTAGAGAATCGGCTCCTGCGAGCCGGCCAGGCGCTCTTCGTACGACTGGCCCGACCACTCGAAGCCGAAGCCCGGCGGCAGCTTGGCGAAGTTCTCCTCCATCACGCGCATGGCCTCGCCCGTGGACTTGCCCGGCGCGGCCTGGCCGGCCAGCTTGACGGCCGGCATGCCGTTGTAGCGCTCCAGGCGCGGCGAACCCATGATCCACTGCGAAGTGGCGAACGAGGCAAAGGCCACCATGTCGCCATTGGCGTTGCGCACGCGCAGCTTGGTCAGGTCGTCCGGCAGTTGCCGGTCGGCGCCCTCTGCCTGCACGATCACCCGGCGCACGCGGCCTTCGTAGATGAAGTCGTTCACATACGAGGAACCGAAGGCAACGGTCAGCGTGTTGTTGATGTCTGCCACCGTCACGCCCAGCGCCCGCGCCTTTTCGCGATCGATGTCGATGCGCAGCTGCGGTGCGTCTTCCTGGCCCTCCGGGCGCACGCCCTGGAGCACCGGATTCTGCGCCGCCATGCCGAGCATCTGGTTACGCGCTTCCATCAGCTTGGCGTGGCCCTGCCCTGTGCGGTCCTGCAGGCGGAAGTCGAAGCCCGACGAATTGCCGAGTTCCGAGATCGCCGGCGGGTTCAGCGGGAAGATGATCGCGTCCTTGATGAACGACAGCGCGCCGAACGCGCGGCCCACCAGCGCCTGCGCGGTCTGGTCCGCGCCAGTACGCTCCTTCCAGTCCTTGAGCCGCACGAAGGCGATACCGCCGTTCTGGCCCCGGCCGAAGAACGAGAAGCCCGCCACCGTGATCATCTGGTCGACGACCTTCGATTCCTTCTGCAGGTAGTAGTCCTCGATCTGCTTGAGCACGCCGATGGTGCGCTCCTGCGTGGCGCCCTGCGGCAGCTGCACGACCGTGATCATGTAGCCCTGGTCCTCATCGGGCAGGAACGACGACGGCAGGCGCTGGAACAGCAGCACCACGCCGGCGATGATCAGCGCGTAGATGATCAGGTAGCGGCCCGAGCGCTTCAGGATGCGCGCGACGATGCCCTGGTAACCGGTGGACGCCGTGGCGAACGTGCGGTTGAACCAGCCGAAGAAGCCCTTCTTCTCCTCGTGATGGCCGGCCTCGACCGGCTTGAGCAGCGTGGCGCACAGCGCCGGGGTCAGCGTCAGCGCCAGCACGGCCGAGAACGCCATCGAGGCAATCAGCGACAGCGAGAACTGGCGGTAGATGTTGCCGACGGAGCCCGAGAAGAACGCCATCGGGATGAACACGGCGGTCAGCACCAGCGTGATGCCGACGATGGCGCCGGTGATCTGGCCCATGGCCTTGCGGGTGGCCTGGCGGGGCGAGAGCCCCTCCTCGCTCATGATCCGCTCGACGTTCTCCACGACCACGATGGCATCGTCCACCAGGATACCGATGGCCAGCACCATGCCGAACATCGTCAGCACGTTGATGGAGAAGCCGAAGGCGAGCATCGCCCCGAACGTGCCGAGCAGCGCCACCGGCACCACCAGGGTCGGGATCAGCGTGGCGCGGAAGTTCTGGAGGAACAGGTACATCACCAGGAACACCAGCACCACGGCCTCGAGCAGCGTCTTGACCACTTCCTCGATCGAGATCTTCACGAAGGCGGAGGTGTCGTACGGCACGCTGAACTCGTAGTCCGGCGGGAAGTAGCGTTGCAGCTCTTCCATCTTCGCGCGCACGGCGGTGGCCGTGGCCAGCGCGTTACCCGTGGGCGCGAGCTTGATGGCGATGGCCGACGCCGGCTTGCCGTTGATGCGCGCCAGCGTGGAGTAGTCCGCGCCGCCCAGTTCCACGCGGCCCACGTCCTTGATGCGCACCGACGACCCGTCCGGGTTCGTGCGCAGCAGGATGTTGGCGAACTGCTCCGGCGTGGTCAGCCGGCTTTCCGTGCTGACCGTGGCGTTCAGCTCGGTGCCCCGGGGCGACGGCGTGCCGCCCAGCTCGCCCACGGCGACCTGGATGTTCTGCTCGGAGACCGCGGCGGTCACGTCCAGCGGCGTCAGGTTGTAGCCGGTCAGCTTGGCCGGGTCCAGCCAGATGCGCATGGCGTACTCGGTACCGAACAGGTCGGCCGAGCCCACGCCGGGCACGCGGCGGATGGAGTCCACCACCTGCGCGGAGACGAAGTTACCGAGCGCGATCGCATCCGTGTTGCCGGACTTGGACGAGACCGTGATGAACATCATGTAGTTGTTGCCGGCCTTGTCCACCTTCACGCCCTGCTGGCGCACCTCCGCCGGCAGGCGCGCTTCCACGCGCTTGAGGCGGTTCTGCACCTCCACGGAGTTCAGGTCGACGTTCGAGCCCGGCGCGAACGCGATGTTGATCGACGCCAGCCCGGACGCCTCGCTTTGCGACTCGTAGTACAGCAGGTTCGGCGCGCCGTTGAGTTCCTGCTCGATCACGGACACCACCGAGTCCTCGATGGTCTTGGCGGACGCACCGGGGTAAGTCGTGGTCACCGAAATGATCGGGGGGGCGATGTTGGGGTACTGGGCGATCGGCAGCTGCAGGATCGCCAGCACCCCGCCGAGCGCGATGATCAGCGCGAGCACCCACGCGAACACCGGCCGGTCGATAAAAAACTTGGCCATGAATCTGGCTCCCTAGTTATTGCTTGATGGGGCGATGGGCGCGGGTTCAGCCCTGGGTGGCCGGGGTCGACGCAGTCTTCGGCGCCTGGAACGGCACGGCCTTGGCGGGCGCGCCCGGCTGCACCTTCTGCAGCCCTTCCACGATCACCTTCTCGCCGCCCTTCAGGCCTTCGGTGATGATCCAGCGGTCGTCGATCGCCTGCGGTGCCTTGACCGGCACCACGGCCACCTTGCCGTCGGCACCCACCACCATCACGCTGGCGCCCTGGGCCGTGCGGATCAGCGCGCGCTGCGGCACGGTCAGGGCGTTCTCGTCCACGCCCTGCTCGATCTTCACGCGCACGAAGGTGCCCGAGAGCAGTTCGCGCTTGGCGTTCGGGAACTCCGCGCGCAGCGTGATCGAGCCGGTGGTCGGGTCCACGGTCATGTCGGTAAACAGCAGCTTGCCGGTCTGGCCGTACTCGCGGTCGCCCGCCTCGGGGAACAGGTGCACGCGTGCACCGCCATTCACACCCTTGACCTGGCCGGTCTCGATAGCCCGGCGCAGGCGCGCCACTTCGGCGGCAGGTTGCGTGAACGTCACCCAGATCGGGTCGACCTGCTCCACCACCGTCAGCTTGGTGGCTTCGCCCTTGCCGACCAGCGCGCCTTCGGTGACCAGCGCGCGGCCCACGCGGCCGGAGATCGGCGCAGTGACCGTGGTGTAGCCCAGGTTGATCTGGGCCGTGGTCACGGCAGCCTTGGCAGCGGCGATGTCGGCGTTGGCCTGGCCGGCAGCGGCCACGGCATCGTCGAACTCCTGCTTGCTGACCGCGTTGGCGGCCACCAGCGGCTTGTAGCGCTCGGCCTTCTGGCGGGCGGAGACGGCATTGGCCTCGGCCCGTTCCAGTTGCGCCTTGGCGGACGCCAGTTGCGCCTGGTACGGGGCCGGATCGATGCGGAACAGCACCTGGCCAGCCTTCACTTCGCCGCCTTCGGTGTAGTTGCGGGACAGCACGATGCCTTCCACGCGGGCGCGCACTTCGGCGGTCCGCACGCCTTCCAGGCGGCCCGGCAATTCATTGATGACGGCAACGGCGGACGGTGTGACGGTAACCACACCCACTTCCGCCGGCGGCATGGCGCCGCCCTGCGGAGCCTTCTGGCCGCAGGCAGACAACGCCAGGACCGCCACGGCGGCGGCAACGCAATGGATACGTTGGGACTTCCTCATCGATAACCCCATGATGATGTTTGAGATCTGCCGCACTGGCCGCATGTGACCACCGGACGGGCGCGCCTCCTGTGGTGGCGAGTGCGGGAAAAACGCAATACGCACCGCAAGCCGGCCCCCTTGAGGGGGCGCATGGCTAACGGCGTTGGTGCGGTACAACTGGCAGGTTGGAGCCCGGGGCACCGGCCGCGACGTCACTTTGCGTGCAGGGCGTCACTGGATCTTGGGCTGGCCGGCGATCGAGCAAGCGCGTAGTATATATACATTCAAGCATGTATGTTAAGTCCCACCCGCAAACAGCGCCTTTTACAACACTTAGAAGCGCGGCCCTTTTGAGGCGATCTTGACGATTTGCGTCAACAGTGAGCACGAATATTGCGGGCAGGTTAGGATGCGCCCCGCTGATTGGCGGTGTCGCCATGAATAATGAGAGGATGTCGTCACAATTATGTGGCACAACGGAGACCTGGGCGGCTAAGCGTCCGCTGGCAGGAAAGAGGAAATGGTCAGACGTACCAAGGAAGAAGCGCAGGAAACCCGCAACCGGATCCTGGATGCCGCCGAGGCGGTGTTCCACGCCCGTGGCGTGGCGCGCCCGTCACTTGCCGATATTGCCGAGGCTGCCGGCGTCACGCGCGGCGCCATCTATTGGCACTTCAAGAACAAGAGCGATGTCTTCGCGGCCATGTGCGACCGCGTGAACCTGCCCGTGGAGGCGCTGATCGCCCCCGAGCGGCGGGCGCTGCGCGAAGATCCGCTCAACAGCATCCGCGACATCTGCGCCTTCGTGTTCAAGCAGACCGTGGTGAACCCGCAGTGGCGCCGCGTGTTCGAGATCATCTTCCACAAGTGCGAGATGGTGCAGGACAACGGCGCGATCTTCGAACGCCAGCGCCAGTCCCACAAGGAAGGGCTGGTCAAGATGCACGAGCACCTGCGCATGGCTGTGGAATGCGGCCAGTTGCCGGCGGACCTCGACATCCCGCTGGCCGTGAATGCCTTCCACGCGGCGATTGGCGGCGTGCTGGCGCACTGGCTGTTCTCGCCCGAGGATTTCGAACTCAACAACGAAGCCGAGCGGCTGGCCGACGCCATGATCGACATGCTGCGCTTCTCCACCGCACTCCGGCGCGGCTACGTGCCGCGCCCGATGGCGCCGATCGACGCCGAGATGGCCACGCTCTGCGCGTCGTCCACCCCGCAGGCCCTGGCGGACTGAGCCCACGCCCCAGCGCTATCCCCGCAGCGCCTCGCGCCAGCGCGCCAGGAACGCCCGCTTGCGCAGGGCGTCCTGCGCGGCCAGCAGGCCGGGGCCCACGCTGATCGGCTTGAGCGCATAGCCCAGCCGCTCCGCCAGCGTCTGGGCCGTGTAGGCGCTGTCGGTATCGGTGCGGATCGTATAAAGCTGGGAAGTGGACTTGCCGAGCTGCGCCTGCCCCTCGCGCGACAGCACGAAGTCCAGCCACAGCCGCGCCGCGTTGGGCCGCGGCGCCTGCCGGGCGATGAACGCCACGCGGGACATCACCAGCGTGTAGTCGCGCGGCGCGATCACCCCGATGCTCGCGCCGCGCTCCATCAGCGACAGCGCGTACGACCCCAGCAGGTTGTAGCCCAGCACCAGTTCCCCGCTGGCGATGCCTTCGATCATGTCCGCCGTCGAGGCCGACAGCTTCACGCCGGCGCGGCCCAGCGCCTGCGCCAGATACCAGAACTCGCTGCCCATGCGCGCGTCCTGCTGCGCCAGCAGGTAGCCCACGCCCGAACGCTCCACGTCATAGGTCACGATGCGCCCGCGCCACTGCGGCCCGCGCTCCTGCAGCAGCCGCGCCAGCCCGCTGCGGCTGCCGGGCACGTGCGCGCCATCGAAATGCTTGCGGTTGTAGACGATCACGGCCGGCTCGAAGGTCGTGCCCCAGGCTTCGTCACGCCAGACCGCCCAACTCGGCAGGCCGCCGCGCTCGGGCGAGTTGTAGCGCTGGGCATAGCCATCGTTGACGAGCTTGATCTGGAGGTCCATCGCCGTGCTCCACAGCACATCGGCAAAGGCCGCGTCGCGCGGCGCGCGCGTAGTGCCCAGCGCCGCACTCTCGGCCAGGAAGCGATCGTTCAGCTCCACCGTGTTCAGGTCCGCGTAGCGCACGCGCACGCCGGGATAACGCGCTTCGAAGGCCGCGATCAGCGGCTGCACCACCTCAAGATCCGTGGACGCGTAGACCGCCACCGCGCCCTCCCGCTGGGCCCGTTCGATGATGCCGGCGTACTCGGGCGGATAGCCGGCCGGCACGCGCGGCGCGGCGTGGGCCAGCGCGGGCAGGGCGGCCAGCGCGGCCCCCGCGCGCAGCAGGTGCCGGCGCACCGGCGATGCGGGCGACGCGGGCGCGGAGGATGGCGTCGGCAGGGACGATGTCAGGACGCGATTCGGCAAGGCGGAACGGAGGGCGATGAGGGACAGGCCGCCGACACCGGCGGGCAGGGCGGAGGTATTATAGGCGCCCTCGGGACGCGCCCGCGCCCTCGATTCCCGATCCGGCGGAGGAGGTCCGGCATGCGTATCCTGCTGGTAGAAGATGAGGTGGAACTGGCCCGCTGGGTGGCCCGCGCGCTGGAGCAGGGCGGCTTCGTCATCGAGCACGTGGCGGACGGCCTGCAGGCCGAAGCCCGGCTGATGGCCGAGGAATACGACGCCGTGGTGCTCGACCTGCGCCTGCCCGGCAAGGACGGCCTGGCCGTGCTCAAGGCCATGCGCGGCCGCGACGACCGCACGCCGGTGCTGATCCTGACCGCCCAGGACACCCTCGACGAACGCGTGCGCGGCCTGAACCTTGGCGCCGACGATTACCTGCCCAAGCCGTTCGCCATCGCCGAACTGGAGGCGCGCATCCTCGCGCTGATCCGCCGCAGCCGCGGCCGCGCCCATCCCCGCCTGCAATGCGGCACGCTGGTATTCGATGGCGAGACGCGCAGCTTCACGCTCGGCGGCGCCCCGCTGGCGCTCACGCCGCGCGAATCCACGCTGCTCGGTGCACTGCTGGCCCGCAGCGGCCAGCCGCTGACCAAGGCGCAACTGCTCGACAAGGTCTTTTCGCTCGATGCCGACGTGAGTCCGGACGCCATCGAGGTGCTGGTCTACCGCCTGCGCAAGAAGCTGACCGGCCATGGCGTGACCATCGTCACGCTGCGCGGCTTCGGCTATCTGCTGGAACCCGAGGCCGAGGCCTGACATGAAGCGCCGCCGCCCGCGCACGCCAACGCCGGCGCGGCCCTGGCTGCGCGGCAGCCTGCGCCGCCAGTTGCTGATCCTTCTCGTGCCGGCGCTGGCGCTGATGATGGCGGTCGATTCCTGGTTCACCTACGGCACGCTGCGCCACGCCGCCAAT
This sequence comes from Cupriavidus sp. SIMBA_020, assembly GCF_046535395.1. NCBI lineage: Bacteria > Pseudomonadati > Pseudomonadota > Betaproteobacteria > Burkholderiales > Burkholderiaceae > Cupriavidus > Cupriavidus sp. SIMBA_020. Next base: position 62,974 of record NZ_JAWRWU010000019.1, read on the forward strand.
ACCGCCTACGACCGCTCGCTGTACGGCTCCGTGCGCACCATCGACAACGCCATCGGCATGGCCGGCGAGAGCGTGCAGCTGACGCTGCCGGACGCCGCAATGGAGATGTTCGAGACCGCCGCGCAGACGCACGTGTTCTACCGGGTGTCGATGGAGCGGGCAGGGCGCGTCGAGACCGTGACCGGCTACGACGACCTGCCGCTGCCAACCGGCACCCTCGTCAACAACCAGACCCGCTTCTACGACGCCACCTATCGCGGCGAGCCGGTGCGCATTGCCGCGATGGCGCGACCGGTCTACCGGCCCGACGCGCGCATCCGCGTGATCATCCAGGTGGCCGAGACCGCCGAACCGCGTTCGGCGCTGATCGCCAATGTCTGGCGCAGCGCGCTGCTGCGCGACCTGGCGCTGATCGTGCTGTCGGCCCTGATTCTCGTAGGCGGCGTGACCTATGTGCTGCGGCCGCTGCAACGCGTGCGCGACGATGTGCGCGCGCGGTCGCCCGAAGACCTGACGCCGCTCGAATTCGACCGCGTGCCGGTGGAGGTGCGCCCGCTGGTAGACGCGGTGAACCTGCACGTCTCGCGCTCCGAGGCCATGGCGCAGTCGCAGGCGCAGTTCATCGCCGATGCCGCGCACCAGCTGCGCACGCCGCTGGCCATCCTCAAGACGCAGGCCGAGTTCGCCCAGCGGCAGCTGGCGGCCCGCCACAGCGAGGCCGGGCGCGAGGCGGCTGGCGAAGCGGTGGGCGGCATCGTCACGCAACTGGAGCAAGCCGCGCGGCTGACGAACCAGCTACTGGCGCTGGCGCGTGCTCGGCAGCCAGTGCGCGAGGGCGGCGGGCCGGCCGAATTCGTGGCCGAGATCGACGCGGTGACCGTGGCGGAACAGGTGGCGCTCGACTACCTGCCGCTGGCGCGCGGCAAGCAGCAGGACTTCGGCTGGGAACGGCCGGCGGGCCTGACCCTGCCGGTGCGCGCCGACGCCGCGTTACTGCGCGAGGCACTGGCCAACCTGGTGCACAACGCGATCCAGTACTCGGGGCGCGGCAGCCGCATCACGCTATCCGCCGCACGCGTGGGCAGCGACGCGCTGCTGGCGGTGGAGGACGACGGCCCCGGCATTCCCGAAGCCGAACGCGAGAAGGTGTTCGCGCGCTTCTATCGACGGGTGGAAAACACTGAGCCAGGATCGGGGCTCGGCCTCGCCATCTCGCGGGAGATGGCCGCACGCTTCGGCGGCACCGTGGTGCTGCGCGAAGGCGTGCAGGGCAGGGGGGTGCGGGCGGAGTTGAGATTGCCGATGGCTGACGCCGCGTAGATGCGCTTCGACAGCGATTTTTCGAACTAGTACGATTGTGGTGCCCAGTTCGACGCTTCTAGCATGGCCCATACGCAGCTTTTCCGGGCTGCGCGGGCAACGGAGCGAGAACCATGGCGCGGCAGTCGTACTTCCTGAGAGTTCCCGGCGCGACAACCGCGGCAGGGTTGTCGGTGGTGTCGTTCGAGGCGGTGGAGCGATTGGGCGAGCCCTACGAGGTCATCGTCCACCTGACGCATCCGGTTGAACTGGACCGTGCCGACTACCTCGGAAAGCCGGCCACGTTCCTGATCGCCCCCACCGATGAGGCCGAGCCGCGCACCTTTGCCGGCTGCATCACCCGCTTCTCCAAGACGGCGCAAACACAGGACTTTCACGCCTACGAGATGGTGGTGGAACCGCTGGTCGCCCGGCTTCGGCTCACCCGCTCCACCCGCATCTACCAGCAAAAGACCGCGCCGCAGATTATCGAGGCGATCCTGCGGCGGCATGAACTGGTCGGGCATCAGTTTTCCTTCCGGCTTCGACGCCAATATCCCCAGCACGCGTTCCGCTTCCAGTATCAGATGTCCGATTGGGAATACATCCGCCTGCTGATGGAGCAGGAGGGGTTGTATTCCTATTTCCTTCCCGGCAAGTTCGGCGAGATGGTGGTGTTTGGCGATGACATTGACCATTACCTTTACAAGCCTGAATTGCGGGTGCCGTATCGCGAGACGGCGGGATTGGAGGCTGGTGTCGAAGCGGTCATCGGCCTTCGTACTATTGCGAAAACCGTCCCCGCATCGTTTCTTGTGGCGGACTACAACCCCGATCTGGCGTGGGAGCCCTTGAAGGGCGAAGCCAATGTTGCGCGCAAAGACAAGACCACCTACGGCCAGCCGTATGTCTTCGGCACCCATCACCTGGATTTCGAAGGCGCCAAATGGGAAGCCCAGCTTCGGCATGAGGCGGCGATGGCTTCCCAGGTGGTCTATGAAGGCGAGAGCAATGTGCTGGAACTGCGTCCGGCGCGAATCCTGCGGATGGATCTTGCGCTGGCGGATGCGCCGAATGGGCAGGTCATCACCGAGGTGATCCACACCGGCGCGCGCGATGCGGCGTATCGGAATACCTTCAAATCGATCCCGTCGGATCGACGGTTCCGGCTGCCGCTGGACGAGGCCAACTGGCCGAAGATCCAGGGCACGCTGAGTGCGCGCATTACCTCGCCAAGCCGGTATCCATACGCTTATCTGACGCAGCAGGGCTATTACACGGTTCGCTTTGACTTCGATTTCGAGGACTGGCCCGGCGGCGGCGAGTGCGTGCCGCTGCGATTGGCCAAGCCGTTTGCCGGGGCGCTGCAAACAGGATTTCACTTTCCGCTGATCGACGGCACCGAAGCGGCTATCGCATTTCGGGACGGTAATCCCAATAAGCCGTATATCGCCCACGTCCACCATAACAGCCGCCAGACCGACCTGATTACTAATCAGGACCGCTGGCTGTCTCGCAACGTTATCCGCACGCAGAGCGACAACAAACTCGAATTCGAGGATTGGGAGGGACAGGAGCATGTGAAGCTGTCCACCGAGCATTCAGGCAAATCGCAGCTGACGCTCGGCCATATGGTGGATGGGAAGTGGAAGCGGCGGGGGGAAGGGTTCGAACTCAGAACGTCCGGTCGGGGGGCGATACGGGGAGGAAAGGGGCTGTTCATCACCGCCGATGACCAGCCAAAGGCGAACGGCCAGCAATTGGACATGCGGGCGGCACTCGGCCAACTCCAGCTAGCACTCGCCCAGGCTGAAGACTTGGCAAATGCCGCGCGCCTCGCCAACGCCGAGATCGCCGACCTGCGCGCGGAAAACCGGTGGCTCAAGGAAAGCATGGCCGAACTGAAGGAAGCCGTGATGGTCCTGTCCGCGCCTGCGGGCATTGCGGCCGTCACGCCGGAGCGTATCGAGATCGCGGCCGGAAAGGACGTCAGTATCGCAACCTCGGCCGGCTTCAACCTCAGCGCCCTCGCAAACGTGGCGGTCGCGGCAAGCGGCGTGCTGTCGCTCTTTGCCCACAAGCTCGGCATCAAGCTCCTTGCCGCACGCGGCAAGGTCTCGATCCAGGCCCAGTCCGATGCGATGGAGCTTGTGTCCGACAAGGATATGAAGCTCACCAGCGCCGACGGGACGCTGACCGCCAACGCGGCCAACGGCGTGGTCATCAGCGGCGGCGGCAGCGCCTACATCAAGGTGCACGGCGATGACGTCGAAATCGGCGGCGCCGGCAACCTCATCCTGAAGCTCATCGAAGTGATGAAGTTCGATCCTGGCTCGCTGTCATTGCCGCTGCCCAGGTTCGGGCAAATGGTCAGCCGCAATGATGAACGATTCATCCTGACCGACCAGTTGACCGGGCGGGCGCTTGCCGGGCAGCGATACAAGATCCGACTCGCGAATGGCCGCGAAATCGAGGGGCTGACCAACGCGGCAGGCGAAACCACCGTGGCGAGGGAGGAGGCCGCGCAGGGGATGACGCTGTTACCCCCGTGCGACGGGAGCGCGACCGAAGAATCGAAATAGTAGTCTGCCCATGCGAGGACGCCTGATTTTGGTCTGGATATCACTGAGCATTGCCATGCATGGCTGCGGCAGCCACCACGACATTAACCCGCAAGCACTGCGGGACGAAGCGCTATCACTGATGACCAGCAGCGAAGTGAACCGGTACGCCAGAGCGGAAGCCTTGCTGGACAGTGCTTTGCGCGAGGATACGACACACGTGCCGTCCTTGCTGACGCGTTTCGCCTTGCGCGCGGTGCGGCAGGACTTTGCCGGCGCGCTGGCCGATGTCAACGCCGCCATCACCATACGCGGCAGGGCGCCGATGTTGTCCACGTTGCGCTGCTTGCTACGGGAGCGTCTGGGGGCCGACGCACCGCAGGCCTGCTACGCCGACGTCCTCGACTTGTACCGCGATGCGGGCATCGAATGTGCGGTGAACCTCAACTGCGTGCTGGCGGCATCGATGGCGTCCACGCAGGACGCTGCCACGTTGAGGGACCGCTATCTGTCCGGCGCGCTGTCGCCATCCGATCTCTCCGATGCGGAAGTCGTGCTTCGCGACTTCGACCGGAAAACGTACCTGCATTCCATCCTGCCATGAGCCCTGACCCGATGAACACCACAGCAACGTCACCGCAACCCGCACCGCAGCCGGATGAAGGACCGGCTGGCGGCAAACCTCGAACGGCAACACGCATTGTCCCCATGCAGCTTGACGCGCATGGGCAGCCGTACTGGGAGTCTTACCTCACCCCGGAGAGCTTCGAAGTACGGGCCGAGGCGCAGATTCCTCCGCACCTGCCGGGGGTGATCATCTTCGTGCATGGGGTGAATTCGGAAGGGGAGTGGTACGACGCGGCGGAGGCGGCGTTGTGTGAGGGGTTGAATCAGCGGTTGAATCGCGAGGACATCGAGCCAAACGAATACAGGTCACCTCAGGCCGACGGGAAACAGCTTCCTAGGGAATTGACCAAACTGGGGAATTCTCCGGTTGTCCGCTTCTTCTGGGGTTATCGCCCCGAGGACGGCAAGGAATCAGCACATAGGATTCCCCTACGAAACATCGGAGGCTTTGACTTCTGGGCGCCTGAGTGCATCCGGTCTGGCGGACCCTGGTTCTGGGGCGGTGGCCCATTCCAGAACGGCACCAACAACCTCCAGCAACTCTGGAGTAACTCGGGATTCCGCCGCCACGTCTTCGGCGTCGATATGCAGGCGCTCAATACGGAGACCGAGCGCCAGCTACAGGATGCGCCGCCCCGCACCTACTACGCCCATGCCGCGCACCGACTGGCCAGGCTCATCGACAGGATTCGCCGGCATTCGCCCGACGATACTGTCACGGTTTGCTCGCACAGCCAGGGAACGATGATTGCGATGGCGGCCACCGCGCTATGCGAGACACGTGCACCGGACGCGCTAATGGTCATGAACTCGCCATTCGCCCTAGACGACAAGATCACGGACGCCCTGACCTGCGGCAGTGAGCGGCCCACCGAGCGCGCGCGCATCAATACCTTCCGCAACATCGCCAACCGCATCAGGCAGGACAAGCGCGCGCTCACCGACGCGCAAATCATGCGGCTGCAAGTAGGCGCCACCGAGGACATGAACTTCTGGCGCCCCGATCTTGCGAATCATTTCGGGGTCCCCGAACGGGATAACCACGGGCGCCTGTACGTGTACTTCAGCCCGCACGATCGGGTGATGGGCTGCACCGCCTTGCAGAGCATCGGATGGCAAGGGGTAAGCCACGCGCTACTGGAAGAGCTTGGCGACACGGTTAAGCAGCGGATGCTCGCCCGCGGCACGCCTTGTGGCGATGCGCCGGGCGAGAAGAAGTTCGGCTCACTGCCGCCGATTGCCGACCCACCCCCTGGGGTCAAGCCGGACGATTTCTGGGACGGCAATCGCGGCGTGCTGGGCGGCATGATGAAGCTGTGGGCGGTGCCGAACAAGAATCAGATGGTGATGGTCAATGCGGAGGCCGTGGCGAGGCCGCTGACGGCGGAGGAGATGACCTACTTCGACGACCCAAAGCACCTGGCCCGAGATTGGGGGGAATTCGATCCCGACAAGGGCAAGTATCGGGATGAGACCTACCCCTATCTCGCGTCGATCTACCAGCCCGAGGCGTATCACGACGAACCGGACATCTACCACGATGGTCGACCGAACCACCGGATCGAAACGGCGGACGAAATGCGGAAGCGCATCGAACAGCACCAGCCCGAACCGACCGATCACAGCTCCTTGCCCGGACACGCCGAATTCATGAAGCGGGTGGTCGCCTATGACTTGCCCATCGGCTTCTGCAACGCATTCAAGGATGTCCGGTTCTGGACACAACTGATGCAGGAAGCCGACTGGACCTCGCTACGCGATGCCTACTTCATTACAGGAGATCTGGCGCCGCCTGCAGTGCCAGCCCTCATCGACGGCGAGACCGTGGCCGATGAGGTCAGTCGCGCTCAGGCCGAACGAATCAAACGGAGAGAGTTTTGATGCGCTATCCCCTGTTGTCACTGGCTTTGGCCTGCCTGATTCTCGGCTGTACCTATGATCCCTACAAGAAGGGTAGGCCGCCCGTCATCGATTATGACGTCCCGCCTCAAGTCATCTATCGCATCGATGACCACCGTTTCGTGACGCTCGAGAACTATCGCGATTGCCATCATGGCGTGACCTACTACAACGACACGAAGCAAGGCATCCGCCAAAGGCTCGGCCGCGAAGGCATAGAGAACTACCAAGGCAGGCTGATCAATGCGGACCCAACCGGTCAGAACATCGTAATACCGTCATCGGCGCCGCCCCGGACGGCTTGCAGTGACCGAGGCTGTACCACGTCATTGCTCTATTCGACCGATGGCGGCAAGACTTTCTTTGGAGCCCGTTATATGAACAGCTTCAACCCCTTTAAGGACTCCGCCAAATATACGATCGCAGCCACTGCGGATTCTCTCTACATAATGAAGCAGTATCAATATGACGCCTCGGTAAGCAAGTACCCACTGCACGAGAGTGTGGACCTCAGAAAGCCATATCCCCCCGGTTTTCAGAACGAGAGCGGTTGGGCTTCCAAAAGGCAACTGATGCCCCGGGGCCTGCGCTCCCCCTCCGGCCAGGAGCGCTTCACCTGTGATCCGTCCATCCGCCCTGCCAACGTGCCGGCTCCGAAATGAACCGTCCCATGCGTTATCCCCTCTTGCTGCTCGTGGCAGCCAGCCTCCTTGCCGGCTGCGCCCATGATCCCTATCCCTACAGGAACGGTGGCCCGCCCGTCATTGATTATGACGTCCCGCCTCAAGTCATCTACCGCATTGACGACCACCGTTTCGTGACGCTGGAGAACTATCGCGACTGCCACCATGGGGTCACGTACTACAACGACGCGAAGCAGGGCATCCGACAAAGGCTTGGCCGGGCCGGCATCGAGAACTTTCAGGGCAGGCTCATCAATGCCGATCCAACCGGTCAGAACATCGTCATACCTTCTTCCGCGCCGCCTGATATTGGTTGCAGTGATCGGGGATGCACCACCTCGCTGCTGTACTCCACCGACGGCGGCCGAACCTTTCACGGCTACGCATACATGAACAGTTTCAATCCCTTCAAGGAATCGAGGCGGTTCACCATTGCCGTCACACAAGATGCTCTCTATGTCGTCAAGGCAAACATGTTTCGCCTCGACAGCGACCGGAATCCATACATAGAGAAGGCACCGCTCTATCCGACGGCAGATCTCTCCGCTCTCGACCGCTCAAAGGGGCAATGGGCATTCGGCGACAAAGCCCGCCCTCTCCCCCAAGGCCTCCGTTCTCCCTCCGGCCAGGAGCGCTTCACCTGTGATCCGTCCATCCGCCCTGCCAACGTGCCGGCTCCGAAATGAACCGTCCCATGCGTTATCCCCTCTTGTTGCTTGCAGCCGCCCTGCTGGCCGGCTGCGCCCATGATCCCTATCCCTACAGGAACGGTGGCCCGCCCGTCATCGATTATGACGTCCCGCCTCAAGTCATCTATCGCATCGATGACCACCGTTTCGTGACGCTCGAGAACTATCGCGATTGCCATCATGGCGTGACCTACTACAACGACACGAAGCAAGGCATCCGCCAAAGGCTCGGCCGCGAAGGCATAGAGAACTACCAAGGCAGGCTGATCAATGCGGACCCAACCGGTCAGAACATCGTAATACCGTCATCGGCGCCGCCCCGGACGGCTTGCAGTGACCGAGGCTGTACAACCTCGCTTCTGTACTCCACCGATAGCGGCCGAACCTTTCACGGCTACGCATACATGAACAGTTTCAATCCCTTCAAGGAATCGAGGCGGTTCACCATTGCCGTCACACAAGATGCTCTCTATGTCGTCAAGGCAAACATGTTTCGCCTCGACAGCGACCGGAATCCATACATAGAGAAGGCACCGCTCTATCCGACGGCAGATCTCTCCGCTCTCGACCGCTCAAAGGGGCAATGGGCATTCGGCGACAAAGCCCGCCCTCTCCCCCAAGGCCTCCGCTCCCCCTCCGGCCAGGAGCGTTTCACCTGCGACCCGTCCATCCGCCCTGCCAACGTGCCGGCTCCGAAATGAACCGTCCCATGCGTTATCCCCTCTTGTTGCTTGCAGCCGCCCTGCTGGCCGGCTGCGCCCATGATCCCTATCCCTACAGGAACGGTGGCCCGCCCGTCATTAATTATGACGTCCCGCCTCAAGTCATCTATCGCATCGATGACCACCGTTTCGTGACGCTCGAGAACTATCGCGATTGCCATCATGGCGTGACCTACTACAACGACACGAAGCAAGGCATCCGCCAAAGGCTCGGCCGCGAAGGCATAGAGAACTACCAAGGCAGGCTGATCAATGCGGACCCAACCGGTCAGAACATCGTAATACCGTCATCGGCGCCGCCCCGGACGGCTTGCAGTGACCGAGGCTGTACAACCTCGCTTCTGTACTCCACCGATAGCGGCCGAACCTTCCACGGCGTCGCATACATGAGAAGCTTCAACCCATTCAGGGATACGGCGAAATATACGATCGCAGTGACTACAGACAGGTACTACGTGGCGGAGCGGATACAAAACGACAGCTACGTCATAGAGAGCGCACTCAGACCGGGAATCGATCTGGACAAGCCGTATCCTCCCGGCGTTCGAGGCAGCAGCTTTGCCGCCTCGAAGCGGCCCGGCTATCTAAGCGGCCTCCGCTCCCCCTCCGGCCAGGAGCGTTTCACCTGCGATCCGTCCATCCGCCCCGCCAATCTTCCCGCGCCAAAATGAAACAGCCCGTTTGCCTTGGTGATGACACCAGCCACGGCGGCAAGGTCAAGACCGCCTCGTCCTCGTTTTCGTTGAATGGCGGTCGCAGGGCCGCGTTGGTGGGCGATCTCGTATCGTGCCCGTTGCACGGCGACAACCCCATCGTCGAAGGTGGCAAGGGATTTTCCGATCTCGGTCGCCCTCTTGCCGTCGGCGGCTGCCGCACTCAGTGTGGCAGCGTCCTGATCGCCAGCCACCCGGGAGTGACCATCACATGACATTGAAATGGCGTATGGCCGAGGTGCATGAAGCGCCGCCGACCGCACCGATTCCGGTCTGGATCTATGTCTTCCTGTATGGGGTCATCGAGATAGCGGCCATCATCGTGACGGTATCCGCGTGGCCCCAGGGGGAACCAACCATGACGCCGCGGTTCTGGTGCAACGTCCTGTTGCTGCCGCTGCTGATCTGGATTGCCTTTTGCGGCGCGCTCTACAGCAGCACGTATGAGGAGGAGCATTACGCGGGCCTCTGGTGGAACTTCCTGTTGCGCGAGCGCACCGCATCCTGGAAAAACTGGGCGCGCGCCCATCTGGTACTGCTGGACAGCATGGCCCTCACGCCCGAGGACGAACTGGCGGAGCGGATGCTGGGGCTGGAGGGTACGCCTCCCCAGCATCCGGACAAGGCGCTGACGTTATCCGGCATCGCGCCGGCCGCGGGACGAACGCGGCTCGAGCAGGTGCTCGAGCGCATGCTGGCAACGCTGGCGCCTTCGCTGATGCGGCTGTCCAACGCAGACACGTTCGAAGTCATGCTGATCACCGACACGGAAGCCGACACCGTCGACGTTTTGCGGGCCTGGCGCAAGCTGTCGCTACCCGGCACGCCCAAGGTCAGATGGCTGGCGCATGCCGACGACTCGCCCATGATCGAAGAGTGGTTCGAAACCGGACCTCCAGCCAACTATTGGCTGGTGCTGGCCTGTCAGCTCCACAGCGGACCGGACGCCGGCACGCCGTCCTGTTCGGAGGCCGCCGCCGCGCTGCTCTTGTCGACGTCCGCAGTCCTCCAACGATCCCGTCAAACGCTCAAACCCCAGGCGTACCTGTTCAGGCCGATTCATGCCGAGTCCGATGCGATGGAGGACGCCCTGTCCACGCTACTCATGGCGGGACAGGTGCCGTCGGCCAAGGTCCGGCACTACTGGCACAGCAGGCTGGGCAAGGCGACGCGGCACGCGGGCAAGACCGCATTGGAAGAGGCCGGTTTGCAGGTGGCCACCCATGATCTCGACCACGCCATGGGCAAGCCGGGGCCCATCAATGGATGGCTGCTTTATGCGCTGGCAGCACGCATGGTCCGGCATGGGCAGGGCGTGCAGTTGGTGGCGACGGCCCATCGCCATGGCGCCGTGCTCGGTATTGTCGGCGCTCATCCGGGAGCGCATGCGAGCGAACCTTGCGAGAGCGCCTATCTCGCCTCCGGCGTCTGGGCACTGGCAGTGACCGCGCTGGTCATCCTGATCACCATAATGAAATCACGCAGCACGGATGGCGGGTCTGAGGCCTGGTACTGGCTACTCCTGGCCGGCTTTCTCCTGACCATTCCAACGCGGGTCGCCATCAATGCGTGGGCGCGAAAGCGGGCGACAGAGCGCTTTGACAGCTTCTACTTCAACTGACCACTTTCTTGCGGCGACCTACCGCGGCTTCACCACGGCCTCCTTGCACGGATCCTTCCTGTCGACCGGCGCCACGCGTACCACCTCGTCGAAGCCTTCCCCGCCGCTGCCATCCTCCAGATAGCCCACGCTGAGCACTTTCGCGGCGTCGGCGCGGATCCAGCGGGGCACGCCGAGGTCGCGCCGTACGTGGCCGTTGCCGGCGATCAGGACGGCGCCGCGGCCGGCGTAGGGGGCCAGCGTGCGGGCCATCACGGCATCGCGGGCGGCCTGGGCGTTGAGCATGCCGGGCAGCATCGCCTTGGGGAAGTTGCCGCAATGGCCGGCATCGAGCGTCGCGGTCTGCGCGGCCACGACTTCCATCGGCAGCGGCTTGTCCAGCCCCAGCGCGGCCTGCTGGTCCTGCGGGAAGACCGCGCCCAGCCCGCCGCGCACGATCTTCGCGGCATCTGCGCGCGAGAGGTTCGCGGCCAGCAGCGGCAGGTCATATTGGAGCGCCAGCGCCACCACAGGCCGGTACAGCGGCCACTGCCAGCCGGCTGCGCTGCCGGCCTGGGCGATCAGATAGTCGGCATCGCCCGGTCGTTCCTTGCGGGCGCGGTCGATGTCGGCCTGCCGTTCGCGGTCGAACTGTTCCATTGCCACCGCCGGCCGCCAGCCAGCTTCCACCGCACGGGTCAGCGCCTGGAGCCGGGCCGCCTGCGCCGTGGCATTGTCGTGGACCTCGCCCAGCAGCACGTACTGGCGGCTGGGGAAGGTGGCGCCGATGGCCTCCGGCGACGGCGGTTGCGTCGCGCAGCCGGCCAGCATCGCCAGCGCCATGCCGAGTATCGTCGCGCGCATCATGGCTTCGCTCCTGTCGGGACCTCTTGGGACATCTGGGACATCTGGAACTCCGGCACGTAGACCATCGAGCCATCCTTGAGCCGGTAGGCCACGCCGGCCTTGATGCCGTCGCCGCTGCCCACCTGCCCGCTGGCCTGATAGCGCACGATTTTCTCGCCCTGCCGCGACACGATTTCCATATTGGGCTTGCCCGGGTTGGTGATGACCGTCACGTCGTCGTGCGTGAACGGGTTCATGGGATTCTGGGCGATGGCCACCAGCAGGGCGGCAATCACCACCAGGAATACATCGATCAGGTTGACGACCGAGAGGATCGGGTCGTCGGCCTCGCTTTCGTCCAGGAATCTCATCGGGCCGCCTCGCGCGCCTGGCCGAGCCAGACCAGTTCCTCGGCCAGCCAGCGGCGGCGCACATTGACCACCCAGAAGGTAATGCTCGCCGCGATCAGCGCCAGGATCACCGCCGAGAACGCGATGGTCAGGTTCTCGCCCACATTGGCGAGGTTGCCGCCGGACAGGCTTTTCAGCGCCGGCCCCATCGGGATCATGGTGGCCACCAGCCCGAGCATCGGCGCCACGCGGGTGGCGATGCGCAGGCGCTCCAGCAGCCGGTGCGCGGCCACATCCAGCGCGTCCGGGTGGCTGACCCCGTGGGTCTGGGCCCAGGCCACCAGCAGATAGCCGCGCCCGGATTCGATCCCATGCCGGCGGCGCAGCCACGCCTGCATGGCGAACTGGCCCAGCGCCCAGAACGCGTAGAGGAACAGCAGGCCGATCATGGCCAGCGTGGGGTACAGGAATAGCTGGCCGATGTCATACATCAGCGTTTCGAGGACGGTGGGCGTCATAAATATCGTCGCGATGAATAATGAAGCGATAAATCTACATACGTTGATTCTTCATGGCGATGACCATCCAATGATCGCCGCTGCCAAGCCACGCATAGTACCGGCAGCGGCGCCAAGCTCCACCCTATTCCCTGTGCGCCGCGAAGCCCGTGCGGCCAGGCGCGATGTCATCGCGCAGCGTCAGGGCTGGAATCTCGTATTGCCCCGAGTTCTGCGGACGATAGGGAATCGGCGCGGTATCGAACAGCGCGTCGAGCCGCGCGCCCAGTGCCTCGCGGATCGACGCAAAACGCGCGTCGTCCATCTTGCTGCTGCGATAGGAGACAAACGGCGGCAGCACGTCGAAGCCGGGGTAGTACAGCACGCCGTGCTGGATCGGGAACAGCAAGTCGTCGATGGGGCCGTTGATGCCGCGCGCGCTGTAGTGCGAGTCCCAGCCGCCCGTGGTCACCACCAGCATCGCCCGCTTGCCCTGCATCGAGCCTTCGCCGTAGCGGTCACCCCAGCGTGCGTCCGAATGCTCGCCCACGCCGTAGGCGAAGCCATAGGCATACACGCGCTCGACCCAGCCTTTCATGATGGCCGGCATGGAGAACCACCACAGCGGGAACTGGAAGACCACGGCGTCGGCCCAGCGCAGCTTGTCCTGCTCGGCGGCGATGTCGGGGCTTTGCCAGCCGCCCGCGAAGGCGCGCTTCGAGTCGAGCGAGGGATGGAACGGCGTGCCGGCCTGGTGCTCTAGCGTGTCGCCGGCGTCCAGTTGCGGCTTCCAGCCCATGGCGTAGAGGTCCGAGACCTGCACCGTGTGGCCGTTGGCCGCGAGCCGCTGCATCGCAAAATCCTTGAGGGCACCGTTCAGCGAGGTCGGTTCGGGGTGGGCGTAGACAATCAGCACGTTCATGGCGGGTCTCCTGATGGGAAGAGAAGGGAAGGGATGTCCCAAGGATGGCCGGCCGTCCGGTATATTGGAAATGAATTTCCAATATCTTCGGTATTACGATGAATAATCTCCGGCGCCTGGACCTGAACCTGCTGCTGACGCTCGACGTGCTGCTGGCCGAGCACAACGTCACGCGCGCAGCAGAGCGGCTGCATTACTCGCAGCCCTCAGTGAGCGTGCATCTGGCCAAGCTGCGCGAGATCTTCGGCGATCCACTGCTGCTGCCCGGGCCGCGCGGCATGCGGCCCACGGCCCGCGCCGAGTCCTTGCGCGAGCCGCTGCGGCAGGCGCTGGCGGCGCTGGAAGCCGCCGTGGCCCCATCCAGCCCATTCGACCCCACGCAGGCGGACCACACCTGGCGCGTGGCCGCCACCGACTATGGAGAATCGACCATCGTGCTGCCTGCGCTCGCCACCTTGCGCGCGGCGGCGCCGGGCACGCGGCTGGCGGTGCTGGACATGGTGCCGGCCAGCATCGCCCGGCAGGCGGAGCAGGGCGAGATCGACCTCGCCTTCCACACCTCCGATGGCGCGCCGCCCGGCCTGCGGCGCCGCGCGCTGTTCACCGAGCGCTACGTGCTGGTGGGCCGCGCCGGCCATCCGCGCCTGAAGCGGCGGCCCACGCTGGCGCAGTTTGCCGAGCTGGAACATGTGATGGTGTCGCCCGATGGCGGCGGCTTCATCGGCGTGACGGACACCGCGCTGGCAGCGGCCGGCGCCACGCGCCGCGTGGTGTTATCGGTGCCGCACTTCCTGTTCGTGCGCGCGGTGCTGGAGCGCACGGACCTCGTGGCGATGTTGCCCGAGCGGCTGGTGCGCGACATGGAAACGCTGGAGGTGGTGCAGGCGCCGGTGGAGGTGCCGGGCTATGAAATGTCAATGCTGTGGCACGAGCGCGCCCACCGTGACCCCGCGCACCAGTGGCTGCGCGAGTGCATCGCGCAAGCCACCAGTGTCTAGCGGCGTCAGTGCGTGACCGCCGCCGGCTCGCGTTGCGCGAGCGGGTTGCCTTCCGAATCGATCTGTAGCGGCCCCGTGCCGGAGAACCGGTCGAGCGCGAGGTAGATCACCGGCGTGATGAACAGCGTGATGACCTGCGAGAACAGCAGGCCGCCCACCACGGCCAAGCCCAGCGGCTGGCGCAGTTCGGCACCGGCCCCCAGGCCCAGCGCCAGCGGCAGCGCGCCCATCACGGCCGCGAACGTGGTCATCATGATCGGCCGGAAGCGTAGCAGGCAGGCCTGCCGGATCGCCTTGGCCGGCGCCATGCCGTGGTCGCGCTGCGCCGCGAGCGCAAAGTCGATCATCATGATCGCGTTCTTCTTGACGATGCCAATCAGCATCAGCACGCCAATCGTCGCGATCAGCGACAACTCCACGTTGAACAGGAACAGCGTCAGCAACGCGCCGATGGCCGCCGACGGCAGCCCGGCCAGAATCGTCAGCGGGTGGATGTAGCTCTCGTACAGCACGCCAAGCAGCGTATAGATCACAGCGATGGCCGCCACCAGCAGCACCACCTGCGTGGCCTGCGAGGACTGAAACACCGCCGCGTCACCGCCCCAGCTGGTGAAGATGGCCGGCGGCATCTCGATTTCCTGCTTGTAACGGTCGATCTTGGCCGAGGCCTCGCCCAGCGCCGCACCCGGCGCGAGGTTGAACGACACCGTCACCGACGGCAGCTGCCCCTGGTGGTTCACGGCAATCGGCCCGACCCGGCGCTCGGTGGTGGCAAACGCCGACACCGGCACCATCTGCCCGGTCTTGCTGCGCACGTAGAGCTTGGAGAACGCGGTCTCGTCCACGCGGTCCACATCGGCCGCGGTCAGGATCACGTAGTAGTTGTCGATCGGCGTGTAGATCGTCGAGACCTGCCGCTCGCCAAAGGCCGTGTACAGCGCCGTGCGCACGTCCTGCATCTGCACGCCGAGCGCGTTGGCCTTGTCCCGGTCGATGGTGAGCTGCGCTTCCAGGCCCGATTGCTGGGAATCGCTGGTCACATCGCGGAAGATCGGCTCGGCGCGCATCTTGGCCATGATCTTGTCGCTGTATTCCTGGAGCTGGCCCGCCTTCACGCTCTGGAGCGTGTACTGGTAGCGGCTCTTGCTCTGGCGGCCGCCCAGCCGCAGGTTCTGCACCGGCGAGAAATACACCGCCAGCCCCGGCACGCCGGACACATCCTTGCGCAGCGACTCCACCACCTGCGGCATCTTGGGCCGCTCGCCCAGCGGCTTCAGTTCCACGAACATCCGGCCCGTGTTGATGGCGGGCGAGGGCCCGCCGCCAATCGACGCCACCACGCTCTTCACCGCCGGATTGGCGCGAATCCGCTCGGCGGCGTCGCGCAGGCGGTCGGCCATGGCATCGAACGAGATGTCCTGCGGCCCTTCGGCATTGACCTGGATCTGGCCGATGTCTTCCTCGGGGAAGAAGCCTTTCGGAATCTTGACGAACAGCACGGCGGTCAGCACGAAGGTGAGCCCCGCCACGCCGAGCACGAAACGCCGGTGCGCCAGGCACCAGTCCAGGCCGCGGGCGTACTTGTGGAGCGTCCACTCGAAGAGGTCCTCGAACCACTGCGTGCTGCGCATGCCGATGGTCTGCTTCTGCTGCACGCGCGGCGCGGCGGCGCTGGCTCCGCCGGGCGCGTGGTCGCCATGGTCGCCATGGTCGCCATGGTCGCCATAGGCGTGCTGGGACTCGTCCACCGGCACGTTCTCGGCCGAGAGAAAGCGCGCGCAGAGCATGGGGATCAGCGTCAGCGACACCAGCGCCGACACCAGGATAGACAGCGACACCACCGCCGCGAACTCGTGGAACAGCAGCCCGATCACGCCCGGCATGAAGAAGATCGGGATAAACACGGCCACCAGCGAGATCGAGATCGACAGGATCGTGAAGCCCATCTCGCGCGAACCCACCAGCGCGGCCTTGAGCGGCGGCACGCCTTCCTCGATGTGCCGCACGATGTTCTCGAGCATCACGATGGCGTCGTCCACCACCAGCCCCACGGCCAGCGTGATGGCCAGCAGGGAGACGTTGTCCAGGCTGTAGCCGAACGCCTTCATCAGCGCCACCGTGCCGATCAGCGAGATCGGCAGGGACACCGTGGGAATCAGCGTGGCGGCGGCGCGGCGCAGGAACAGGAAGATCACCAGCACCACCAGCGCCACGGTCAGCGCCAGCGTGAACTGCACGTCATGGATCGATTCGCGGATGGAGCGCGAGCGGTCGTTCACCACGTTCACGCTGACCGAGCCTGGCATCTGCTGGATCAGGCGGGGCAGGGCGGCCTTGATGGCATCCACCACGGCCACGGTGTTGGCATCCGGCTGGCGCAGCACGGCCAGCACGATGGAGCGCTCGTTGTTGAGCCAGCTGCCGGTCTTGAGGGTCTCGACGCTGTCTTCCACGTCGGCCACGTCCGAGAGCCGCACCACGGCGCCGCTCGGCTGGCTGGCCACGATGATGTTGCGGAACGCCTCGGCGCTGGTCATCTGCCGGTTGGCCTGGATGGTCAGCGTCTGGCGCGCGCCGTCCAGCGTGCCGACCGGCGTGTTGGCGTTGGCGCGGTTCAGCGCGGTGGCCAGCTCGTCGAGCGTCAGCCCGCGCGCCGCCAGCGCGTCCGGGTGGGCCCGCACGCGCACCGAGAAGCGCTTCTGGCCGAAGACCTGCACCTGCGCCACGCCGGGCAGGGTGGCCAGCGTCGGGGAGATCAGGTTGTCGCCGAACGCGTTCAGCTCCGCCAGGCTCATGGCGGGTGAGTTGATCGCCAGCAGCAGCACCGGCGCATCGGCCGGGTTCACCTTGCGGTAGGACGGCGGCACGGTCATCTCGATCGGCAGCGAACGCTGGGCGCGGAACAGCGCCGCCTGCACGTCCACGGCCGCATCGTCGATGTTGCGGTCGCTGTTGAACTCGATCGTGATGCTGGAATTACCCAGCGTGTTGGACGAACTGATGACGGTGACGCCCGGAATCGTGGCGAACTGCTTCTCCAGCTGCGTGGCCACCGAGGCGGCCATGGTCTCGGGGCTCGCCCCGGGCAGCGTCGCCGTGACCTGGATCACCGGCGAGTTGAAGCTGGGCAGCGCTGCGATGGGAATCGTCGGATACAGCACGATGCCCGTCACGATGACGGCCAGGCACAGCAGCACCGTCATGACGGGCCGGCGGATACAGAGTTCGGACAGCGTCATGGTCTAGTGCTTCTCTGCCACGCCCGCGGGGGCAGCGGGGGCGGCAGGGGATGAGGCGTCGCGCGGGCGGGCCTCGCGCACCAGCGCGCCGGGGCGCAGGTTCTGCGCGCCCTCGGTCACCACGCGGGCGCCCGGCTGCACGCCCTCGATCACGGCGGCGGCGGCGGTGGTGGCCACCACGGTCACCGGCACGCGCACCACGGTGCTGTCCGGCTTCACGGTATAGACGAAACGGCCTTCCGGGCCGGTGATGACGGCCTGCGGCGGCACGCTGAGGGCGCCCTTGAGCACCTGCACCGTAGCGCTGACGTTGGCGTAGGTGCCCGGCCAGAGCCGCTGCGCCTGATTGTCGAACATCGCCTTCACGCGGATGCTGCCGTACTGCGGGTCCACGGTGTTGTCGACGAAGGTGATCTTGCCGGTCACGGGCGCCTTGTTGCCGTCGTTGGGCACGGCGGTCACCTCGACCGGGCCGGCATGCAGCGCCTCGCGCAGCGCGGCGAGCTGGCGCTCGGGCAGGGTGAAGCTGACGGTGACCGGCGAGATCTGCGCCACGGTCACCATCGGCGTGGCCGTGGCGGGGGTGACGAGCGAGCCCGGGAAGACGTTGATCACGCCGGTGCGGCCGCCAATCGTCGCGCGGATGGTGCCGTAGCTGATGGCCACGCGGCTGGCCTCGATCGCCGCCTGGTCGGCGCGGATGGTGGCCTCGAAGCCGTCCAGCTTGGCCTGGGCCGTATCCACGGCACTCTTGGAGACAAAATTGCGCGCCAGCAGCTCCTGGCTGCGCGAGAGCGTGCGGCGCGCATCGGCCAGGTCGGCCTGGTCGCGCATCAGTTGGGCGCGGGCCTTCGCCAGGTTGGCCTCGTCCATGCGGGTGTCGAGCGTGAACAGCAGGTCGCCCGGCTTCACGGTCTGGCCTTCCTTGATATGCACGGCCTGCACGGTGCTGGACACCTGCGGCCGCACCTCCACGGTCTGCATGGCGGTGACCGTGCCGTTGGCGGTCACCTCCAGCGGCACGTCGCCCTGCTGGACGATGGCCGTGGCCACCGTCGTGGCAACGGGGCCCTTGGGTGTGGGCTTGGGCGCGAACCACGTCTTGTAGCCAAACCAGCCTGCCCCGGCAATGACGATAACCGCCACGATGGCGATCCAGGGCGAAGTGCGGCCGCGCCCCGTGCTGGTGGACGCGCTCCAGTTGCCATCGACGAAGCCCTTGGGCTGGTCGATCCCGTCTGTTTTCATGTGAGGACCCTCAAACACCGCATGGCGCGCGCCCGCTCCCCGGCACCGGCTTCTTGGAACCGGTTTGCCCGCGCAAACCACTACTAGTACCGCGCCTTGGCCGTCGAGGCCAGCGCGTCGTATTACAACCTGTTACAGCGCCAGGGGGATGGGTGGGCCGGAGGAGGGAGGATCTGGCCCGAAGACGCTTGTATCTGACTTAAAACATTAGCAGAAAAGCACGATCGGGCCACTCGGGACTAACGCCTGAGGGGGGCAGAACGTCGATTTCGTTACGGATTGGGGGGCCGATTGATGTTTTCCACCGACACTTCGCGCGGCCCCGGGATCACCACGGCGGCATCCCCGGCCCGGATCACCCCCGGCGTGGCCACGCTCAGGTACACGCCCGAATAGCCGCTGCGCACCATGTCGCGCACCGCGTGGGCATAGCCGAGGATGGCGTTGAGCTTGTAGCAGGGCTGGCGCGGCGCGCGCACCACCAGTTCCACCTCGCCCACGCGCAGCTGGTCGCCAATCCACAGGGACGACTCCAGCAGCCCCTGCAGGGTCAGGTTCTCGCCCATGGCGCCGAAGGCCAGCGGGCGCTCGGCCTCCTCCACGCCGGCCTCGCGGCGCCGTGCGTTCCACCAGGTGTAATGCTCGATCGGGTAGGCGTAGACCGCCCGGTCCCGCCCGCCGTGGACGGTCAGGTCGGCCTGCTCGTCGCCCGCCAGCCCGCGCAGGTGCACGCCGACGGCAATCGGATGGTGCAGCGTACTGAGCGGATGCTTGCGGATGGCGGAGAGCACCACGGCTTCGGTGCCGGCCCCGGCCACCACCAGCGGCAGGCGGATGCCGACATTGACGGCCAGCACACGGCCGGTGGCGCCACCGCCCGAGGCGGCTGGGTTGGGACGGGGATCGGTCTCGGCCACGGTACGCCCTCCTTGCGTGTGCGGGGCCGCGCGGGCTCGTGGTCCCGCGCTGCTTTGGGAGACTGCTACGACATCTGCTACGCGCTGCGCGGTGTCCAGTGGCAGCCAAGCGCCCGCGCCCGCTGCGAAATCGCCAGTCCGAGCGCGATCAGCAGCGCCGCACCCCAGTGCAGCGCATCGGGCCCGGCCACGGTGTAGATGGCGGCCCCAGCCATGGCGCCCAGCGCCTGGCCCAGGTAGATCGAAGAGGAATTGAGCGAGATGGACGCCGCGGCCTGGTCCGGCCCCAGCAGCACCAGCCGGGCCTGCTGGGCGCTGTTGGTGGCAAACCCACCCACGCCCCAGAGCATGAACAGCGCCACCAGCGCCCCGACATGCCAGCCGGCCAGCGGCCACAGCAGCATGGCGGCCAGCGAGGTGGTCAGCGCCACCTGCACGATGCGGCTCGGCGTCACGCGGTCCATGCGCGCGGCGGCCATCACGTTGCCGGTCACGCCGCAGATCCCGTAGGCCAGGAACATCAGGCTCAGCGCGCCGCCGCTAATGCCGAAGCGGTCCCGCATCAGCGGGGCGATGTAGGTAAACATCGTGAACATACCGGCCGACTGGATCATGGTGGTGGTCACCACCAGCATGATCGGCTTGTGGCGCAGCACGGCGGCCCACGCCTTGCGGCCCACCGGCGCCACCTGGAGCCCGGCCGGCAGCGCGCGCCAGACCGCCATCGACACCAGCAGCGACAGCCCGCCCACCAGCCCCATGCTGACGCGCCAGCCCAGCGTGCTGGAGATGAAGGTGCCCAGCGGCACGCCCACCACGCTGGCCACGCTCCAGCCCAGGAAGACAAAGCTGATGGCCCGCCCGCGCGTGCGGGCATCCACCAGCAGCGGCAGCGTGGCAGCGGCCTGCGGGGTATAGATGGCGGCGCCGATGGCGGTGACAAAGCGGATTGCCATCAGCATGGCGAAGCTGGGCGCCAGCGCGGCAGCCAGGTGCATCGCCCCGTAGATCAGCAACGCCCCGGCCAGCAGCAGGCGGCGGTCGATGCGGGACCCGAGCGTGGCGAACAGCGGCGCGCCCACGCAGGTGGCGATGGCGAACACCGAGATCAGCTGGCCAGCCGTGGCGGCGCTGAGCGCGAAATCGGCGGCAATGTCGTTGAGCATGCCGGTGACGATCATCGCGCCGGTGCCGATGACGAAGTTGCCGACGCACAGCGCCAGGAGCCTGGGATCCATGAAATGTGAGGGGATGGGGCGACAGATTGCCCCGAGTGTAGCGGCTTTGGCGCAATCCGGACCGGCGCCAATGTGGGGAAGGAGACGCTCGTGGAGCGTCTCCCGGGGGCGGCGACCCCCGGCCGTACTGTCTAATCTAGCGCGACAGGGTGGGCGTCAGCGCCTTGGGGTTGGCCACGCTCTCGTGGTTGCCGTCCAGCACATCGAGAATGTTCTGGAACGCGGTGCGGAAGTACAGCTCGTAGCTGTCGCGCTCCACATAGCCCAGGTGCGGCGTGCAGATGCAGTTCTCCATGCGCAGCAGCGCGTGGCCCTGCAGGATCGGCTCGGACTCGAATACGTCCACGGCCGCCATGCCGGGGCGGCCGCGGTTCAGCGCGGCGACCAGCGCGCCATCCTCGATCAGCTCGGCCCGGCTGGTGTTGACGAACAGCGCCGTGGGCTTCATGCGCTGCAGGTCGGCCAGCTTGACGATGCCGCGCGTCTCGTCGTTCAGGCGCAGGTGGAGCGACAGCACGTCGCTCTCGGCAAACAGCTGCTCGGCGGACGCGGCCACGTTCAGGCCGTCCTCGCGCGCAGCCTGCTGGGAGGCCTCGCGGCCCCAGACCAGCACGTTCATGCCGAACGCCCGGCCGTACCCGGCCAGCAGCCGGCCGATCTTGCCGTAGCCCCAGACGCCCAGCGTCTGCCCGCGCAGCACCTGCCCGAGGCCGAAGTTGGGCGGCATCGTCGTCGATTTGAGCCCCGACTGCTGCCAGGCGCCGTGCTTCAGGCTGGCCACGTACTGGGGAATACGGCGCTGGGCCGCCATGATCAGCGCCCAGGTCAGCTCGGCCGGGGCCACGGGCGAGCCCACCCCCTGCAGCACCGCCACGCCGCGGTCGGTGCAGGCGTCGATATCCACATGGCCGCCGGCACGACCGGTCTGGCTGATGATCTTCAGGCGCGGCAGCTTTTCAAGTAACTGACGCGTCACACGGGTGCGCTCGCGGATCAGGACCACGGCTTCCACATCGGAGAGGCGCGCGGCCAGCTGGCCCACACCCTTGACGGTGTTGTTGAACACCTTGACGTCGTGGCCTTCCAGCAGGGCGAAGCACGGCAGCTTGCGCACCGCGTCCTGGTAATCGTCGAGAACGGCAATCTTCATCGGTGACTCTTTGGCTTGAGGAGCGACATCGGGGCGGCGGCTTGGTGCGCACGGCAACAGAATCAGCGCGCGCCCGACAGTATTGTGGGCCGACCTGACGCAACATTGAATCCAGACATGGCTCGTTCCGCATCCGTGTGCGCCCTTGCCGACCCGCCAAAACGGGGCGCCAGATGCCTCGGCACAATGTTGCGCAGCAAAAAACAGGCGGAGTTTGCGGTGGTATCCTTGCCCGCTCCTGCGACGCGGCAGGCCGGATGCGACGGTAGAGCCACGCTCCCGCCCACCGCCCCGCGCCGCCGGACAAAGCCCCACCGGCCCCTGCCGCCCGCCATATGCGGGCGAAGCGCAACTGTAGCGCAGCCGCAGGGACCGCTGCGACCCCTGGGCGGATTTGCTTGTTGCGTAGTTGTAACGGGATGTGACGATTGCGTGTCCGAGTGCCCCATATCGAACATGGCGCACAGGACATCTCATTTCCGCACGCTATGGACGGCGCCGCCCCGGGAGCCTGACGCGGTACCCGGCAGGGCTTTGCCAAGGTTTCTTTCTCGCTTTGGAGTTGCTGTATGAACCACCCCACAATGCAAGGCACCCCGGCACTGAACGTACCGGCCTGGGTCAAGAACCAGAAACTGGTCGCATGGGTTACCGACATCGCCACACTGACCAAACCGGACAGCATCTACTGGTGCGACGGTTCCCAGGAGGAGTACGACCGCCTGTGTGAACAGATGGTCGCTGCCGGTACCATGCGCCGCCTGAATCCCGCCAAGCGCAAGAACTCATTCCTGGCCCTGTCCGATCCGTCCGATGTGGCGCGCGTGGAGGATCGCACCTTCATCTGCTCCGAGAAGAAAGAAGACGCCGGCCCGACCAACAACTGGACCGCGCCGCGCGAGATGCGCCAGACGCTGTCCGGCCTGTTCGACGGCTGCATGCGCGGCCGCACGCTGTACGTGGTGCCGTTCTCGATGGGCCCACTGGGCTCGCCGATCGCCCATATCGGCGTGGAACTGTCCGATTCCCCGTACGTGGCCGTCAACATGCGCATCATGACCCGCATGGGTCGCGCCGTGTATGACGTGCTGGGCGCCGACGGCGAGTTCGTGCCGTGCGTGCACACGGTTGGCAAGCCGCTCGCCGCCGGCGAGAAGGATGTGCCGTGGCCGTGCAACCCCACCAAGTACATCGTCCACTTCCCCGAGACCCGCGAGATCTGGTCGTTCGGCTCCGGCTACGGCGGCAACGCGCTGCTGGGCAAGAAGTGCTTTGCACTGCGTATTGCCTCGACCATGGGCCGCGACGAAGGCTGGCTGGCCGAGCACATGCTGATCCTCGGCGTGACCTCGCCCGAGGGCAAGAAGTACCACGTGGCCGCCGCGTTCCCGTCGGCCTGCGGCAAGACCAACTTCGCCATGCTGATCCCGCCCAAGGGCCTCGAGGGCTGGAAGGTCACCACCATCGGCGACGATATCGCCTGGATCAAGCCGGGCCAGGACGGCCGTCTCTACGCCATCAACCCGGAAGCGGGCTACTTTGGCGTGGCCCCGGGCACGAGCGAGAAGACCAACTACAACGCCATGGCCACGCTCAAGGAGAACGTGATCTTCACCAACGTGGCGCTGACCGATGACGGCGACGTGTGGTGGGAAGGCATGACCAAGGAAGCCCCGGCGCACCTGATCGACTGGCAGGGCAAGGACTGGACGCCGGCCATCGCCCGCGAAACCGGCGCCAAGGCCGCCCACCCGAACGCGCGCTTCACGGCGCCGGCCTCGCAGTGCCCGTCGATCGACGAAAACTGGGATAACCCGGCCGGCGTGGCCATCGATGCCTTCATCTTCGGCGGCCGCCGCAGCACCACGGTGCCGCTGGTGACCGAGGCCCGCAGCTGGACCGAAGGCGTCTACATGGCCGCCACGATGGGCTCCGAAACCACCGCCGCGGCCGCTGGCCAGCAGGGCGTGGTGCGCCGCGACCCGTTCGCCATGCTGCCGTTCTGCGGCTACAACATGAGCGACTACTTCGGCCACTGGCTGGCACTGGGCAAGAAGCTCGAAGCCGCCGGCGCCAGGCTGCCGAAGTTCTACTGCGTGAACTGGTTCCGCAAGGACGCCGACGGCAACTTCGTGTGGCCGGGCTTTGGCGAGAACATGCGCGTCCTGTCGTGGATGATCGACCGCGTGGAAGGCCGCGGCCAGGGCGCCGAGCACGTCTTCGGCACCTCGCCCCGCTACGCGGACCTGAACTGGAACGGCGTGGACTTCTCGGAAGCGCAGTTCCAGCAAGTCACCTCGATCGACCACGCCGCCTGGCAGCAGGAACTGGCGCTGCACGACGAACTGTTCACCCAGCTGCAGCACAACCTGCCGCAGGATTTGGTGGAAACGAAGGACAAGCTGGCCAAGCGGCTGGCAGCCTGAGGGTTCGGGTTGGAATGAAGAAGGGCGCCGCAAGTGAACTGCACCCCAAAAGTTGGACACCCGTTCAACCTTTGGGGTGTTTTTCATGGCGAAGTACAACGAGGCGTTCA
>NZ_JAWRWU010000020.1:0-77591 GCF_046535395.1 Cupriavidus sp. SIMBA_020
GGGAACAAGGAAATTTCGAGAGGACTACGATCGCTGACGCCAGCGTATCGCTCCCCTCTCCCCGCCCGGGTTGGAATCCCGGCCTTTTTTATATGGCCTCTTTCAGATGCCTTTGGACTTCCTCGAGGAAGGATTCGATTGTGAATCCCCAAACGGTCAAGTCAATCGCACAGTCGAACTCGCGCTGGAATGCCGCGTCGAGGTCCGCAATATGGTTCTTTCTGAATGCTTCGATTTCCAGAAGCATCGATTTCCACATAGTCGCGTCTGATTCGCAGATATAAGCACGAATCAACTCCTCCGCGTTCTGGCCCCACAAATCATAGTCCTGACCAAAATATATTCCGAGGAAATGGGATAGCTCCGTGTATCTCGTCTCGTCCATGACAGTTAGATATTCGTGTATGCGGTAAGAATATAGAACGGCATGTCGTTGTGCTGCCCGCGTTTCAGCACAACGGTTACAGTCCGTGCATCGTGCGATTTTCCCGTACTTCGTAGCAACACTCTTCCCACTGGCTTTCCCAAGATCCCCTTAAGCCTCAACGTGGAAGCACTGCCGGAGGCCCATGCCGCAATCTGTTTGCTTTGCGCACGCATCACGTCTGAAATCGCCTCTTCCGCCGCGCGTAAGTTGGTGAACGTTGAAGCCCTGTCCAGACCCGGTTCCCTGACAAGTCTCTCCCGCAGTTGCGCGTCAGTCTTTCCAACGTGCTTCCGAATCGTATGGCCGCCCGATCCGCCGGCGGTCTTCGCCTCGTGCTGCACCAAGTAAATCCGCCCTGTGGTAATACTCGCCACCCGCGCCGCCTTCAGCATGCCAGCGAGGCCGAATCCCACACCAATATCCAGCGACAGCCCGATATTGCCGGCCATGTCCGGCGGCGCCCGCATGGTCTCTGCGAGCTTCGTTGCGCCCTGCTGGGTCAGTGTTGCAGTGTCGTGCCCGGTCCAGGCTTGTCGCATGCCGCGCCAGGCCGTGTCCGCGCCATGCATGCCGAACGCGATACAGCCAGCTTTCGTCACGCCAGTCGGTTCCGGCGCAATGCACAGCACCCCGGCACCCACCATCTCCAACACGCCGCCGACGATGTCCAGCCCGCCCCATAGGCGGTTGGACATCATCTCCGTAGGACTGATCGATCGGTGCGCCAGCACCGCCGCCAGTTGCGGCGCGCTCATGACCACGCGCAAGCCGTCCATCTCGTCTGCCTGAGCCATCGGATTCCTCCCATGAAAAGAGAGGCCCGACGCTACCGACTCAGCACCAGCGCACTATTGAGATGGCGCAACTCCGCTCAGGAACGAGGAAATTGCGATCACCCCCTACCGATACAACACCTGCGGCAGCCACAGTCCAATCCCCGGGAAGATATAGAGCAGGGCCAGCGCCAGGATCTGGATGGCCATGAAGGGGAGCATGCCGGCGAAGATCTGGTTCAGGGTGACGTGGGGCGGGGCCACGCCCTTCAGGTAGAACGCCGCCATCGCCACCGGCGGGGAGAGGAAGGCCGTTTGCAGGTTCAGCGCCACCAGCAGGCCGAAGAACAGCGGGTCGATGCCGAAGTTGTCCAGCAGCGGGATGAAGATCGGCATGAAGATGATGATGATCTCGGTCCATTCCAGCGGCCAGCCAAGCAGGAAGATGATGACCTGCGCCAGGATCATGAACTGCACCGGGGTCAGGTTCAGCGACAGCACCCACTCCTCGACCAGCGCCTGGCCGCCCAGCAGCGCGAAGGCAGCGGAGAAGATGGACGAGCCGACGAACAGCCAGCACACCATCGCGCTGGTCTTGGCGGTCAGGAACACCGAGTCGCGCACCACGCTGTAGTTGAGCTGGCCGTAGGCCAGCGCCAGCAGGGCCCCGCCGAGCGAGCCTACCGCCGCCGCCTCGGTAGGCGTGGCCAGGCCGAAGACGATGGACCCCAGCACCGCCAGGATCATCACCGCGAGCGGGAAGAACGACGACAGCAGCATCTTGAAGATTTCGAGCCGCGCGAAGTCGAACCGCCAGTAGAAATACACCAGCAGCAGCGCCACCACGGCCAGCGTGACCCAGAACCACGTGGGGGCGGGCCGGGACTCGCCGGTGACGTCGGCGGCGGCAGTCACATCGGCGGCGGGCGTCGCCAGCGTCGGCTTGGCCTCGGCGGGTGCCGGGGCCGGTACCTGGGCGATGGGCGGCGCGGCGGGCGTGGCCGGCGTCAGCGCATCGGGGGCAGGGCTGGCTTCCTCGGGGGGCGCCTGGAGGCTGTCAAAGGATGCCTCCCCCTCGGAAGAGGACGACGACACCGCACCCATTTCCTCGAGTCCGCCCGTGCCGGCGGTCACCAGCGGGGAGGTTACGGCCGCGTACATCAGGCTCATCGACACCGCCACGAAGATCGCCGGCATCAGCACCACGCCGAGCTGGCGCGCCACGTCGCGCATCGGCACATCGACATTGCGCCGGCCCTTGAGCCCCACCAGCAGCGCCGGCAGCGCGCGCCGGCTCACGGTGTCGCGCAGCGTGGTGGCCAGCGGCGACAGGCGCACCGTGCGCTCCTCCGCCGACAGCGGCGGCGCCAGCGCCGGCCGCAGCTTCGCCAGCACAACCACATACACAATGTAGAGCCCCGCCAGCAGCAGCCCGGGGAAGAACGCGCCCGCGTAGAGCTGCACCACCGACACCCCAGCCGTGGCGCCATAGACGATCAGCAGCACCGACGGCGGAATCAGGATGCCCAGGCACCCGCCCGCCGTGACCGCGCCGGCCGAGATCGACGTGCTGTACCCGGCCCGCAGCATGGCCGGGAACGCCAGCAGCCCCATCAGCGTGACCACCGCCCCGACGATGCCCGTGGCCGTGGCGAACACCGCGCAGGTAATCAGCGTGGCCACCGCGAGCGAGCCCGGGATCCACGCCAGCGCCAGGTGCAGGCTGCGGAACAGCTTCTCGATCAGGTTCGCGCGCTCCACCAGGTAGCCCATGAACACGAACAGCGGGATCGAGATCAGCACATCATTGGTCATCACCGCGTAGGCGCGCTGCACCATCAGGTCCAGCGTCTGCGCCACGGCGATTTCCGGATTGGCGTGCCGGTACGCGAGCCAGGCAAACAGCACCCCCATGCCCATCAGCGTGAAGGCGGTCGGAAAACCGAGCATGATCGCCACCACGATCAGCGCCAGCATCAGCAGCCCGAGATGGCCGTTCGTCCAGTCCGCGGGCGAGGGCATGAACACGAACACGGCGCCGACAATCAACGCCATCAGCGTCAGGCCGAACCACAGTTCCTTTCTCATCGCGCGATGCCCTCGTATTTTTCCGAAGTCTTGGCCGGTGCGGGCGTCGCCAGCACGTCCTCGCTGCTCACCATCTGGCGCAGCTTGTCCACATCCACTTCCTCCACGTCATCCTCGCGCGCCGGCCAGCTGCCCTGCTTCAGGCAGACCACACAGCGGATCACCTCGGCCACGCCCTGCAGCAACAGGAAGGCGCCCGCCACGGGAATCATGGCCTTGAACGGGTAGATGGGCGGCCCATCCGCCGCTATCGATGAATGCTCGTTCTGCGCCAGCGAGACCTCGAAGAAGTCGATGCCCGCCCAGGCCAGCGCGATCACGCCCGGGAAGAAGAAAAGTAAATAGAGTACGAGGTCGATGCCCGCCTGCGCGCGCGGCGAAAGAAAGCCGTAGAGGATGTCGCCGCGCACATGGCCGCGCTTGGCCAGCGTGTAGGCGCCAGCCAGCATGAACAGCGTGCCGTAGAGCATGTTGCTCACGTCGAACACCCACGCATGGGGCGTACCCAGCGCGTAGCGGGAAAAAACCTCGTAGCTGATGATCAGTGTCAGCACGATGATCAGCCACGACGCCGCCTGGCCGACGAAGGTGCTGATCCTGTCGATCCCGAACAGGAGCTTTTGCACGGAGATGCCTTTTCAGGGAACGGTGAGGAGGACGGCCGGCGGCGGGCCCGCGCGATCACGCGCGCCCCGCCACCTGCCTTCTAGCGTGGACCCAGCCTCGAACTCAGCCCTTCTTCGGCGCGAAGTAGTAGGAAGACGCCATCCGATAGTCGACGTTGGTGTCGTTCTGCCAGCGCGTGCTGCGCTGCGCGAACGCCTTCATCGAATCGTTCACCTTCTTGAACATCGGATTTTCCTTTTCCTTGCGCGCCACGATCTCGTCCCAGACCTTGAGCTGCGCCTGCAGCACCGAGTTGGGCGTGGCATAGAACTTCACGCCCTGCTGCTGCAGCGCCAGGTAGTCCTTCGAGTAGCGGTCGATGGCCTTCATCGACATCTCCGCCGAACTCGCGTCCACGGCATTGGCGATCAGGGCGCGCAGCTTCGGGTTCAGGGCGTCGTAGCGCTTCTTGTTGAAGATGATCTCGAACTGTTCCGAACACTGGTGGAAGCTGCGCAGCATGCAGACCTTCGACACATCCTGGAAGCCCAGCGCGCGGTCCGAACTCGCGTTGTTGAACTCGGCCGCGTCCAGCAGCCCGCGGTCCAGTGCCGGCACGATCTCGGCGCCGGGCAGCGCGTTCACCGCCGCGCCCAGACCGGTGAAGATGTCGATCGACAGCCCCACGGTGCGGAACTTGAGCCCCTTGAAGTCTTCCGGCTTGGTGATCGGCTTCTTGAACCAGCCCAGCGGCTGCGTGGGCATGGGGCCGTAGAGGAAGGACACCACGTCGAGGTTCAGGCTGCGGTAGATCTCCTCCTGGAGCTCCTTGCCGCCACCGTACTTGTGCCAGGCCAGCAGCATGTTCGGGTCCATGCCCCAGGCCGGCCCCGACCCCCACAGCGCGAGCGCCGAGTTCTTGCCGTACCAGTAGGCAATCACGCCGTGGCCGCCGTCGAGGGTGCCCTTGCTGACCGCGTCGATCAGGTCGAACGCCTTGACCACGGCGCCCGCCGGCAGCAGCTCGATCTTGAGTTCGCCGCCGGACATGTCGTTGACCTTCTTGACGAAGTCGCCCGCGAACTCGTGAAAAATATCCTTGGTGGGCCAGGTGCTCTGCCAACGCATCGTCACGGGGCCTTGCGCCTTGACGATGGCAGGGAAGCCCATCGTCGCGGTACCCACGGCGGCGGCGCCTGCACCGCCCATGAACTTGCGTCGTGACACCGCGCTGCCTTTCTGCTTTGCTGCCATGACTGTCTCCCCATTATCTGTATTGGATGGACCAATCGACGAACCGCACGGACACCCGTGCGCGCAGGCATGGCGCCTGCACGCACGGCTGAGAACAGTGGAAGGAAAGAGGTAGCGCGAGGCAGTGGGAAGGGTCCGCAGCATGCGAGTGCGGACAATATGAGACATTCCCCCGACCTTCAGTTGTCTGAATGTTAGGCAACAGGCATCGCGCCAACAATGTAGGGGATACCCGATTCCGCGTGCGGCAGGCCGCAGTCGGCAATGAAGAAAAAGCAGGAAAAGGGAAAAAAGGGGGGAAGCGGGAAAAGGCTAGTTGCCGTCCTGCTCGCCGGCGAGCGATTGCACGGCGTACTTCACCAGCCCGGCGCGGCCCTCGATGCCGAGCTTGCGCTTGAGGTTGAGGCGGTGGGTCTCCACGGTGCGCACCGACACGCCGAGTTGCGCCGCGATTTCCTTGTTGGCCAGCCCCCGGCCGATGCCGGCCAGGATGTCGCGCTCGCGGGGCGTGAGCGCGTCCACCGGCCCCACGGTCTGCTCGGCCATGCCGCGCGCGATCCGGGCGCTGTAGAACACGCGTCCGGCCAGCACGGCCTGGATGGCGGCCAGCAGTTCGTCGGCCGGGGCGTCCTTGAGCACGTAGCCACGCGCGCCGGCACGCATCGCCTGACGCACGTATTCGAGGTTGTCGTGCATCGACACGATCAGCACGGCGAGTTCCGGATAACGGTCGTGCAGCGCGCCGGCCAGCGCGATGCCACCCATGCCGCGCATGCCGATGTCGGTAATCACCAGGTCCGGGCGCCGTTCGGGGCCGGCGGCGGCCAGCCAGCCGAGCGCCGCCTCGCCGCCATCGGCCTCGCCCACCACTTCGAGCCCGGGCTGGAGCGTCAGGTGCATGCGCATGCCGTCGCGCACCAGCGCGTGGTCGTCGATCAACAGCACGCGGGCCGGCGAGGCGAGTGCGGAGGAAGGCGCGGAGGAAGGCGCCGGGGAGGTCGTGGCGTCGTCGTGCGAAGCGGTCATGACTGCGAAATTTCCGATACGGGGGCTGGGGCGGGCGGCGGGGCGGGCGGCTGGGCGGAAAGACGCGTCGGCAGCGTGGCCACCAGCCGGGTGCCGGCCGGCGAGGAACTCAGCACAAACTGGCCATCGAGCGCGGCCATGCGCTCGCGCAGGTTGCGCAGCCCGATGCCGCGCTGCGGGTCTGACTGCATGCGGGCGACGTCGAAGCCCGTGCCATCGTCGCGCACGGTCAGCCGCGTCTGCTTGTCTTCAAAGGCGAGCGCCACCTCCACGCGCCGCGCATGCGCGTGGCGCTCCACGTTGGTCAGCGCCTCCTGGGCGATGCGGAACAGCGCGGTGGCCTGCTCGTCGGCCAACTCGCAGGGCTGGCCGGTCTGGGTGACGTGGATCTCCAGCGTGCTGCCGGCCTGCATCTCGCGCGCCAGATGCTGCAGCGCAGCGAACAAACCCAGGTCGTCCAGCAGGGCGGGGCGCAGGTTGCGCGCCACGCGTCGCACCTCGTTGAACACGGAGTCGAGCCGGTTCAGCGCCATGCCCAGCACCGGCGCCACCGACGCGCCCTCGGCCGGCGCCAGCTTGAGCCGGTTCGTGGCGGCCTCCAGCACCAGCTTCACCGACACCAGCAACTGGCTGATGCCATCGTGCAGCTCGCGCGAGAGCCGCGCGCGCTCCTCTTCCTGCGACTGCACCACCCGCCGGGCCAACTGGTGGAGCTTGGCGTCCGCCTCGCGGTGGTCGCTCACGTTGAGCGCGAGGCCGCCCGCCGCCACCAACAGGATGCTGATGCCGGCAATCACGCCGATCCACGCCATGGTCTCGCGGATGTCGGTTTCGGCACGCGCGTCGAGCTGGCGTAGCGTACGCTCCACATCGTCCAGATAAATACCGGTGCCGAGCATCCAGTTCCACGCGGGCACGGCCACCACGTAGCCAAGCTTCGGGGCGAGTTGCTGGGAAGACGGCTTCTTCCATTGGTAGCGCACCGCGCCGCCGCCGGCCTTGGCCGCCGCGATCAGCTGCTGGATGGTCAGCGCGCCCTGCGGGTCACGCATCAGCCACAAATCCTGGCCAACCAGTTCGGGCTGGCGCGGGTGCATCAGGTTGCGGCCCTGGAGGTCATAGAGGAAGAAGTAGCCGTCCGGGCCGTAGTCGAGCCGCGCCAGCGCCTCCATGGCGGCGCGGCGGGTGTCGGCATCGTTGCGGCCGGAGTCGACCATCGGCGCGATGGCGCTCTGCGCCAGTTCCACATAGTGGCGCAGCTCCATTTCCTTGCTCTGGAGGTAGGCCGCCTCCACCAGCGCGCGCTCGTGGCGGGCCAGCGCGGTGGCCTGATAGCGCACGGCCAAGGCGATGCCGAACATGGCCACCGCCAGCGGCGCCACGGCGAGCAACAGGATCTTCTGACGGAGTTTCATTTGGACCGGGGGTAAACACCGATGCCGGCAAGGCCGCGTCGCAGCGTCGCCTTACGTAGTACTACGCAAGCCCATTGCGTAGTTACGCGCTTGTGCCGGCTGGAGCGGGTGTCAATACTACACGCCGGATTGGCGGTGCGCCCCTGCGCCGCTCAATCCGTTGCAGTCAGCGCGCCGCGCCCGCGGCCCGGTGCGCTCCTGCCTGCCGACCAGATCCGGAACAGACGAGAACAGACCGGGCACGCCGCAGACATCCAGGAGACCCCCTTTCCTCGCAGGATCGTCCGCCGCTGCCCCGGCACCCCCACCTCTGCCCGCCATCCGCGTCGCCAGGTTTTTCATTTCCGGTCTGAGGAGACCCTTCAACATGAATCGCATCGGACAACACCTGTTGTGGCTGGCCGTCGCCGTGCTCGGCGCGTTTGCCTTCGCCACCGTCGCGCTGTCGCGCGGGGAAGCCGTCAGTGCGCTGTGGATCGTGGTTGCCGCGCTCTGCATCTACCTGATCGCCTACCGCTACTACAGCCGCTTCATCGCCGACAAGGTGATGCAGCTCGACCCCAAACGCATGACGCCCGCGTGGCGCCACAACGACGGCCTGGACTACGTGCCGACCAACAAGGCGGTGCTGTTCGGCCACCACTTCGCCGCCATTGCCGGCGCCGGCCCGCTGGTGGGCCCGGTGCTGGCCGCGCAGATGGGCTACATGCCCGGCATGCTGTGGATCCTGGCCGGCGTGGTGTTCGCCGGTGCGGTGCAGGACTTCATGATCCTGTTCATCTCCACGCGCCGCGACGGCCGCTCGCTGGGCGATCTGGTCAAGTCCGAAATGGGCACGGTGCCCGGCATGATCGCGCTGTTCGGCTGCTTCATGATCATGATCATCATCCTGGCGGTGCTGGCGCTGATCGTGGTGAAGGCGCTGGCCGGCTCGCCGTGGGGCACCTTCACCGTGGCGGTGACCATCCCCATCGCGCTGTTCATGGGCATCTACACCCGCTACATCCGCCCGGGCCGCATCGGCGAGGTCTCCGTCATCGGCTTCGTGCTGCTGATGCTGGCCATCATCGGCGGCCAGTACGTGCACGAGAGCGCCACGCTGGCGCCGCTGTTCACCTACGACGGCAAGGCCCTGACGTGGATGCTGATCATCTACGGCTTCATCGCCGCCGTGCTGCCGGTGTGGCTGCTGCTGGCGCCGCGTGACTACCTGTCCACTTTCCTGAAGATCGGCACGATCATCGCGCTGGCCATCGGCATCGTGATCGTCGCGCCGGAGCTGAAGATGCCGGCGTTCACGCAGTTCGCCCAGGGCGGCGGGCCGGTGTGGTCGGGCAACCTGTTCCCGTTCCTCTTCATCACCATCGCCTGCGGCGCGGTGTCCGGCTTCCACGCGCTGATCTCGTCGGGCACCACGCCCAAGCTGCTGGAGAACGAGTCGCACGCGCGCTTCATCGGCTACGGCGCGATGCTGGCCGAGTCCTTCGTCGCCATCATGGCGCTGGTGGCCGCCTCGGTGATCGAGCCGGGCGTGTACTTCGCGATGAACAGCCCGGCGGCCGTGATTGGCACCACGCCGGAAGCCGTGGCCCAGGTGGTGTCGACGTGGGGCTTTGTCATCACCCCTGACGTGCTGATCGAAACCGCCAAGAATGTCGGCGAGAACACGATCATCTCGCGCGCCGGCGGTGCGCCGACGCTGGCCGTGGGCATCGCCCACATCCTGCACCAGGTGGTGGGCGGCCAGGCCATGATGGCGTTCTGGTACCACTTCGCCATCCTGTTCGAAGCGCTGTTCATCCTGACCGCCGTGGACGCGGGCACCCGCGCCGGCCGCTTCATGCTGCAGGATCTGCTGGGCAGCTTCGTGCCGTCCATGCGCCGCACGGAATCGCTGCCGGCCAACCTGATCGCTACCGCGCTGACCGTGGCGGCCTGGGGCTACTTCCTGTACCAGGGCGTGGTGGATCCGCTGGGCGGCATCAACACGCTGTGGCCGCTGTTCGGCATCTCCAACCAGATGCTGGCCGCCGTGGCGCTGGTGCTGGGCACCTGCGTGCTGGTGAAGATGAAGCGCGGCCAGTACGCGTGGGTGACCGCTCTGCCGACCGTGTGGCTGCTGATCTGCACGCTGACTGCTGGCTGGCAGAAGCTGTTCGATGCCGATCCGAAGGTCAGCTTCCTGACCCACGCGGCCAAGTTCAGCGACGCCATCGCCCAGGGCAAGGTGCTGGCCCCGGCCAAGACGATGGAGCAGATGCACCGCATCGTCTTCAACGACTACCTGGACGCCGGCCTGTGCGCGCTGTTCATGTTCGTGGTGCTGTCGATTGTCTTCTACGGCTTCAGGACGGCCCTGCAGGCACGCGGCATCACCAAGCGCACGGACAGCGAGACGCCGTTCGAGCCGCTGCCGGCCGGCACCTCGGCCGCGCAGCACTGATCAAGCACCTTGATCGCCATCCACAGGAGGCCACCATGCTGGATCAAATCGGGACCATGGGCCGCTACCTCGGCCAGTCGCTGCGGCTGATGGTCGGGCTGCCCGACTACCAGACCTACGTGGCCCATATGGAGTCCACCCACCCGGACCGCGCGCCAATGACGTACGAGGAATTCTTCCGCGAACGTCAGGAAGCCCGGTACGGCGGCGGGCAGGGCAAGTGCTGCTGACGTCACCCACAATGACGTGACGAAAGCGACCCTCCGGGGTCGCTTTTTTCATCCCGGATAATCAGGTGTTGCGTTTACACCGCGATTTTTAACCAATAGATACCGTTTCTGGAGCGGGTTACAGGGCCTCACAACTGGTTACAGCAACGGCACGGCCCGTTCTCTACACTCCGGTTCCAGATGCACGACTGATAAAGGAAAATACGATGTCTCGCCATCTTCGCACCCTCACTCTGGCCCTTGCCCTCTCGGCGGCTGCGCTGCCGGCGTTCGCAGGGGGTGACCTGAACAATGCACTCGGCGGTGGCCTGGGCGGCGTAGCTGGCGCAGCCGTGGGCGGCGCGCTGGGCGGCAGCACCGGCTCCGTGATCGGCGGCGCGGTGGGCGGCGGTGCCGGCGGCGCGCTGACCTCCAGCAAGCGCGAGCGCACCGGTGCCATCATCGGCGGCGCCCTGGGTGGCGGCGCCGGCACAGCAGCCGGCAATGCCATGGGCGGCCGCACCGGCGGCCTGGTTGGCGCAGGCTTGGGCGGCGCGGCGGGTGCAGCGCTGGGCGGCAACGTCTCGCGCAGCAACTCGTACGACGACGATCGCCGCTACTACAAGAAGAGCAAGCATCGCCGCCATCGTCATCGCCACGACGACTAAGTCATTGGCTGGCAACGAAAAAACGGGCTTGAAGGCCCGTTTTTCCATGGCGCGCGGCAAGCATCGCGCGCATAAACAAAAAGCCCGTACTGGTCAGGTACGGGCTTTTTGGCGACTGGCGGCTAGATCAGAGCGCGGCGCCGTCGGTGTAGACGTCGAAGTTACCGGCACGGGCGCCTTCGCCGAAGGAATCGAACTTGCCGGTGCGGGCACCATCGGTGAAGGCGTCGAACTTGGTGGCGCGGGCACCGTCGGTGTACGGGTCGAACGTGGTCTTGGCGAATGCCGGGGCGGCGGAGAGGGCGGCAACCAGGGCAACGGTCAGGGCAAATTGGCGCTTCATGGCGAATCCTTTCTTTATTCGATGGATGCCGGCGCTCGGAATGTGGATGGTGCGATGCGGCATCAGGTGATGCGATATTAGGCATTCCCCTGATATGAATAAATATTGCCATCCACAATGATTGATTGTGCTTTTCACAATAAATCCCCCGGATCGTGTAAAAGTTCACGGGTGAATCGGGAGACTATGTCATGGATCGGCTTCAATCGATGCGCGTCTTCGCCAAGGTGGTGGAACTTGGCAGTTTTGCACGTGCGGCGCAGCAATTGGAAATGTCCAATGCCGTGGTCACGCGCTATGTGGCGGACCTGGAAAGCCACCTGGGCACCCGGCTGCTGAACCGCACCACGCGCAGCCTGTCGCTGACAGACGCCGGCGAAACCTACCTCCAGCGCTGCAGCCAGATCCTCGAGGATGTGGAAGAAGCCGAGTCGGTGGTCACGGCGCGCAGTCAGTCGCTCTCGGGCACGCTGCGGCTGGTGGCGCCGGTCATGTTCGGCCTGCACCTGCTGCCGCAGACTCTGGAACGCTTCCAGCAGCTCTACCCGGACGTGGTATTCGACGTGCTGCTCTCGGACCGCATCGTCGATATCGTGGAAGAAGGCCGCGACGTGGGCGTGATGCTGTCCGACCTGGGCCTCGGCTCGCACCTGGTGGCACGGCCGCTGATCTCGGCCGAGGTCATCCTCTGTGCCTCGCCCGGCTACCTGCGCGCGCACCCGCCGCTGCGTAACGCCCAGGACCTGGCCAGCCACCGCTGCATCGCCATGCGCCTGCCCACGGCCGAGCACGAATGGACGCTCTCCGGCCCCGAAGGCGACGTCACGGTCCCGATCCGGCCCGGCCTGCTGTGCAGCAACGCCGAACTGGCCCACCAGGCCGCGCTGGCCAACATGGGCATCGCCATGCTGTCCTCCTACCTGGCCCGGCCCAACATCGAAGCCGGCCGCCTGACGCACATCCTGCCCCAATACCAACTGCCGCGCCGCGACGTGAGCGTGGTCTACCCCAGCCGCAAGTTCCTGCCGACCAAGGTGCGCGCCTTCATCGACTTCCTGCTCGAGGAAGGCACGAAGCGGGCCGGGGAAGCCAGCGGGCAGAAGTAGGGGAAATAAGAAGGAAGGTTCGAAACCCCTCTCCGCATGCCGGGAGAGGGGTGAACGCCGTACGCGGAATTACTCTTCGGCGTCGGCCGTCGCCTTGGTGGCGGCGCGGGTCTTCTTGGCCGCCGGGGTCTTGGCTGCGGCGGTCTTGGTTGCAGTCTTGGTTGCAGTCTTGGTGGCCGCCTTCTTGGCGGGTGCCTTCTTGGCGGCTACCTTCTTCGCTGCCGGCTTGGCCGGCGCGGCTTCGGTCTCGGCTGCTTCGGTGGCGCCGGTGGCTTCGGTGGTCTTGGCCCCCTTGGCAGACTTGGCTGCGGCGCCCTTGGCGCCGGCCTTCGGCTCGCGGGCCTCGAATTCGAAGCCGATCTTGCCGTCCGGCTGCTTCACCAGGAAGGCCTTGAAGTTGCGGCCCGTGCGCGACGACTTGAAGCCGGTCAGCAGGTCCGTCTTGCCCGCCGTCAGCAGCTTGCCGATCTGCTCGCGCGAGATTTCCTGCTGCAGGATGATCTTGCCGGTCGTGAAGTCGCAGGTCTTCTCGCTGCCCACGGCGTTCTCGCAGACGTACTTCATGCCGTGCTCGTAAACCGCGCCGCTGCACTTCGGGCACGACCCCACCGGGGTCTGGGCGCTGAAGTCGATCGGCTCGCCATCGGCATCGTCGTCGTTCTGGCCGAAGTCGAACTCCATCTTCCAGTTGCCGTCGTCGCCCTTGGCCAGCTTCAGGATGGCCGCGAACGGCCGGCCCATCTTGCTGCGGAAGCCCTGCAGCGGGCCAATTTCCTTCTTCAGCAGCAGTTCCTCGACTTCCTCGATCTCGAACTGGCGGCCGCCCGGGATCTTGCTGATCGAGAACTCGCACGCGGTGCAGGCAAAGCGGCGGTAGTTCTCCTTGACCTGGCCGCCGCACTGCGGGCACGGGGTGTCCAGCGTGGCGTAGTCGCCCGGAATGGTGTCGCTGTCGTATTCCTTGGCGCGCTTGACGATCTGCTGCGTCATCTGCGCGATCTCGCGCATGAATTCGTCGCGCTTGAGCCGGCCGCGCTCGATCTGCGACAGCTTGTGCTCCCACTCGCCGGTCAGCTCGGCCTGCGTCAGTTCGAGCACGCCCAGGCCGCGCAGCAGCGTCATCAGCTGGAACGCCTTGGCGGTCGGGATCAGCTCGCGGCCCTCGCGCACGAGGTACTTCTCGGTCAGCAGCCCTTCGATGATGGCCGCGCGCGTGGCCGGCGTGCCGAGGCCCTTGCCGGCCATGGCCTCGCGCAGCGCGTCGTCGTCGACGAGCTTGCCCGCGCCTTCCATCGCCGACAGCAGCGTGGCTTCGTTGTAGCGCGCCGGCGGGCGCGTGGTCAGGCCGACGGACTCGACCTTGTCGGTCTTGACGCGCTCGCCCTTGTCCACCGGCACCAGGTTGGCGTCCTTGTCGTCCTTGCCCTGCGCCTCGCGGCCGTAGATGACCAGCCAGCCCGGGTTGACCAGGACCTTGCCCTCGGTCTTGAAGTGATGGCCGGCCACCTCGGTGATGCGGGTGGTCACCTGGAACTCGGCGGCCGGGAAGAACACCGCCAGGAAGCGGCGCACCACCAGGTCATACAGCTTCTGCTCGGGCTCGGACAGGTTCTTGGGCGCCTGCAGCGTCGGGATGATAGCGAAGTGATCGCTGATCTTGCTGTTGTCGAAGATCTTCTTGTTCGGCTTCACCCAGCCGCTGGCCAGGATCTTCTTGGCGTGCGTCAGGTAGTTGGGCGAGCTGTCGGCCAGCATGCCCATGGTCTCCTTGACCGTCTCCAGGTAGTCCTCGGGCAGCGCGCGGGCGTCGGTACGCGGGTACGTCAGCACCTTGTGCTTCTCGTACAGCGCCTGGGCCAGGCCCAGCGTGTTCTTGGCGGAGAAGCCGAAGCGCGAGTTAGCCTCGCGCTGGAGCGTGGTCAGGTCGAACAGCGCCGGCGACTGTTGCGTCGACGGCTTCGATTCCTCGGTGACGGTGCCCGGCTTGTCGCGGCAGGCCGCCACGATGCTCTTGGCCTCGGCCTCGCTCCACAGGCGCGATTCGCGCGCCTCGGGGTCGAACTCGTTCTTCTTGAACTTCGGGTCGAACCAGCGGCCTTCATACAGGCCCTTGGCGGCGATGAACTCGGCGTGCACTTCCCAGTAGTCGCGCGGCACGAAGTGCTTGATCTTCTCCTCGCGCTCCACCACGATCGACAGCGTCGGGGTCTGCACCCGGCCCACCGTGGTCAGGAAGAAACCGCCGCCCTTGCTGTTGAACGCGGTCATCGCCCGCGTGCCGTTGATGCCGACCAGCCAGTCGGCCTCAGACCGGCAGCGCGCGGCATCGGCCAGCGGCATCATTTCCTGGTCGTCGCGCAGCTGCGCAAACCCGTCGCGGATGGCCTGCGGCGTCATCGACTGCAGCCACAGCCGGCGCACCGGCTGCTTGGCCTTGGCCTGTTGCGCGATCAGGCGGAAGATCAGCTCCCCCTCGCGCCCCGCATCGCAGGCGTTGATCAGGCCGGTCACGTCCTTGCGCTTGATCAGCCGGTTCAGCACCTTCAGCCGCGACTCGGTCTTCTGGATCGGGCGCAGGTCGAAATGCGGCGGAATCACCGGCAGATTGGCGAAGCTCCACTTGCCGCGCTTGACCTCGTAGTCGTCCGGCGCGGCAATCTCCACGAGGTGGCCCACGGCCGAAGACAGCACGTAGTCATCGCTCTCGAAGTACTCGTCGTGCTTGGTAAAGCCCCCGAGGGCGCGCGCGATATCGGCGGCGACCGATGGCTTTTCCGCGATGATGAGGGCTTTAGACATTGAACGGGTCCTTGCGGCACGGCTCCCGTCAGGGGAAGCCAGCGCCTCTTGATTGGCACTGCTAATTATGTAAACAGCACGCCTGGGCTTTGAGGCGCCAATAATAAGCGCGCATCCGTCGGCGGTGCAAGCAAACGCCGCCTGGGGCTCAGGCAGCACATGGCATCAGCCGGGGTGGCTCTCGAGCAACCAGTCGAGCACTTCAGGAATTTCCGATGCGGCCGTGGGCATCGACGCCCCACGGTCCAGCATGCGCTCCAACACTTCCAGATGAGGCAGCACGGTGCCGTAAAAATGCGGATCGCCGCCGGCCACGGGCTGGATCAGCACCGTTGGAAAGTTCTCGATATCGATGTCCTCGCCGAGCCGGTCGGCGTGGGTCTCGATATCGATCCAGACAAAGCAGTCGCCGGGATAGCGCGCCGCCAGCGCCGCGAAGCCGCTCATATAGTCCTTGCACGTCCCGCACCAGTCCGCGCACAGGCAGGCCACCAGCCGGCCCGCCGGCCGCGCGGCCAGCGCCTGGCGCAGCGCCGCGGCGTCTTGTTCGGGAAAGTAAACGGTCATCGCAGTCAAAACATGAGCAGCCTACGGCACCAGCCGCGGCAATGCCGGCAGATTGTATAGAGTTTGGCGCCCCTTACCCGAGCCGCCGGTAGCGGTTGCCCGGCAATCGCTCCGCCGCGCCGGCCATTTCCAGCTGTAAAAGCGCTGCCGACGCCGCTTCTGCCGATAATCCGCTGCCGGCGCACAAGGCGTCGAGCGTCACAGGATCATAGGCGAGCGCGGCGCCGAATGCGTCGGCGGGGAGCGGGTCGGTCGCCGCGTTCGCCCCGGCGGGTCTGGCCGATGGCGCGGCGAGGTCGGGAAACTCTTCCACGATGTCCTCGAGGCTTTCCACCAGCTTCGCGCCCTGCCGGATCAACCGGTGACAGCCCTTCGAGAGCGGCGCGTGGATCGACCCGGGAATCGCGAACACCTCGCGCCCCAGCTCGGAGGCCAGCCGCGCCGTGATCAGCGACCCCGAGCGCTCGGCTGCCTCGACCACCAGCACGCCCTGGCCCAATGCTGCGATCAGCCGGTTACGCCTGGGGAAGTGGTGGCTCAATGGCGGCGTTCCAAGGGG
The DNA here is from genome assembly GCF_046535395.1 of Cupriavidus sp. SIMBA_020. Taxonomy (NCBI): domain Bacteria; kingdom Pseudomonadati; phylum Pseudomonadota; class Betaproteobacteria; order Burkholderiales; family Burkholderiaceae; genus Cupriavidus; species Cupriavidus sp. SIMBA_020. The sequence continues at coordinate 16,284 of NZ_JAWRWU010000020.1, forward strand.
AAACTCGCTGAGAATGGCGCCGCCACGGTCCACGATCTCGTGTGCCAGCGCGTGATGACGTGCCGGATACACCACATCGACACCTGTACCGATGACGGCAATCGTGCCGCCGGCGCCGGACATCGCCCCCGCATGGGCCGCTGCGTCGATGCCGAGCGCGAGGCCGGACACCACCATGAATCCCGCCCCGGACAAGGCGGCGGCAAACGCGTGGGCATCCTTCGCCCCCTGCACGGTGGCCTTGCGCGCGCCGACGATGCCGATGGAAGGCGCCGCCAGCGCATCGCGCCGGCCGTTGACGTGGAGAAGGAGCGGGGGATCGGCGAGGTCGAGCAGCCGGGCCGGATAGTCACTATCGGCGAGCGTGACGAGGTGATGGCCCGGTGCGGCGAGCCACGCCTCGGTGCGCGCGATCAGCGCCGCCAGCGTGGCATCGGGCGGGGCGGTCAGGACTTGGGCGATGGCGTGCGGCACCAGCCCATGCAGCCGGGCAGCAGGCTGCGCCAGCACCGCCGAAGGCAGGCCGAACGCGCCCAGCAGCCGGCGCGCGGCCGCCGCGGTCAGTCCTGGCGTGGCAATCAGCCGCAGCCACGCCGCAACGTCGGCCAGCCCCGCATCCCTGCCCAGGGCCGGCCCGGAGACTTGCGCGCCCTCCGGCGCGCGCCTACCGGTCAACGTGGCGTCGTGGCGATGTCGCCAACCTTCATCAGGTTCGTGGCATCGGTGACCAGCGCGTACGAGATACCCGGGAACACGCGATACACATAGGCCAGCCCGTAACGGTCGTCGGGCAGCCTGATGGTACGGTTGCTGTCCGTCGGATCCTTGACCAGCCCACCGTCGCGCGAAAGCGCCAGCACATGGCCCGGCTCGAGCCCGGCGTCCGTGCCCACGTTCAGTACCACCACCTGCTTGGCACCGCCGTACTGCACGCCGCCATACACGGCCGCGATGCGGGCGTTCACGTCGGCCTCGGGCGCATGCGGCACGTAGCGCACCAGTTCGCGCGGGGGCTGGGGCAGCAGCAGCGTGCCGGGGCCCATTTCCTGCAGCGACTGGGTGGCCTGCACCGTGGTCACGGCGTCCGGGCCCTCGGGCGGACGCGAGACACGCACGCTGCCCTGGTATTCGGCCTCGAAGCCAATCACCTTGTTGGTAACCGGGTCACGCACCGGCAGGGCCGGCTTGAAGGCCTGCCAGTCGCTGCCGATGGCTGCCTCGCCGGGGCCAATGCCGCGCGCGTAGCCGGTATCGCCACGGCCCATGTAGACGCGGGCATCGGGCAGGGCCACGAGCCGCGCCGAGGTATCGACGGTGCCCTTGTCCACCACCAGCGGGCGGATCAGGAACGGCTCGATGTCCGCCGCCGGAATGCTCAGGATCGCGTCGCCGTCAGTGCCTTCGCCCCGCACGCGCGGCGAGAGGCGGCCATCGCCGCCTGCGCCGCCCGGTGCGGTCGTGCTCAGGTAGGCGCGGCCATCGCGGGTAATCAGATACAGGATCTGGCCGGGATAGATCAGGTGTGGATTGCGGATCTGCTGCTTGTTCATGCCCCACAGCTCGGGCCAGCGCCAGGGCTGGCGCAGGTAGCGGCCCGAGATACCCCACAGGGTGTCGCCAGAGCGCACCGTGTACTGGCCCGGTGCGCTGGGCGCCAGATCGGCAACGGGAATGCCTTGCTGTGCCGTCCGGTCGGCTTGCGCCTGCTGCGCCGGCGAGACACTGAGGTCCGCGGCCTGGACGGTCATGCCCGCCCCGGCAGTGATGCCGGCGACACTTAGCATGAAGAGGGTGAACGCGTGCAGCCTGCGGCCCGACGCCGCTTGTTCTTTGGTAAGATCGCGCATTTTCGTGAACCGGTCGGTGTAGCGACCGGATTGACCCTAGAGAGCGTGCCTGCTGCGGCCCGCCTTGATTTTTTGTACTTGCGCCCCGATTCTGCATGTAAACACCCGTCGCCGCAACGCGGCCGGGCAGTAGACAGCACCTGGCGTTGCGCCCGAGCATCATGGCAAAACTCGACATCCTCACCTACCCCGATCCCCGCCTGCACAAAGTGGCCAAGCCCGTGGAGGTGGTGGATGACCGCATCCGCACCCTGGTGCGCGACATGGCCGAGACCATGTACGAAGCGCCGGGCATCGGCCTGGCCGCCACGCAGGTGGATGTGCACGAGCGCGTGATCGTGATCGACCTCTCCGAGACGCGCGACGCCCTGCAGGTCTTCATCAACCCGGAAATCGTCTGGGCCAGCGACAACCGCAAGGTCTGGGAAGAGGGCTGCCTGTCCGTGCCCGAGGTCTACGACCGCGTGGAGCGCCCGGACCGCGTGCGCGTGCGCGCGCTGAACGAAAAGGGCGAAACCTTCGAACTCGAGGCCGACGACCTGCTCGCTGTATGTATACAGCACGAGATGGACCACCTGATGGGCAAGGTGTTCGTCGAGTACCTGTCGCCGCTCAAGGTCACCCGCATCAAGCAGAAGCTCCAGAAGCGCGTCCGTTCGCGGATGTAAGCGCGCGCGGATGTAACAGCGGTGCCGCCGCGCCGGCGCCGTCTGCTATCGTTAACCCCTCCGAAGCACCCAATGCACCCGGCCGCCACCATGCGGCCGGTGGCATTTTTATCGCGGAACTCTGCCATGACCCAAGCCCAGCCACTGCGCGTTGCCTTTGCCGGCACCCCGGAATTCGCGCGCGTCGCCCTGGAGGCCATCCACGCCGCAGGCTTTCCGGTGGTGGCCGTGCTGACCCAGCCTGACCGCCCGGCGGGCCGCGGCATGCAGCTGCAGGCGAGCCCGGTCAAGCAGTTCGCCCTCGATGCCGGCCTGGGGCTCGTGCTCCAGCCGCGCTCGCTGCGCCGCCAGGGCAAGTATCCCGAGGAAGCCGGCGCGGCTGTCGATGCGCTGGCGGCCACGGCGCCCGATGTCATGGTGGTGGCCGCCTACGGCCTGATCCTGCCGGCCGAGGTGCTGACCCTGCCGCGCTATGGGTGCCTGAACATCCACGCCTCGCTGCTGCCGCGCTGGCGCGGCGCGGCCCCGATCCACCGCGCCATCGAGGCCGGCGACGCCGAGACCGGCATCACGCTGATGCAGATGGACGAAGGGCTCGACACGGGCGCCATGCTCTCCCGCGAAGCCGTGCCGATCGGCCCACTGGACACCACCGGCACGCTCCATGACACGCTGGCGGCGCTGGGCGGGCGGATGATCGTCGCGGCACTGCAGCAGTTGGCGGCCGGCCAGCCGCTGGCCGCCACGCCCCAGCCCGAGGCCGGCGTGACGTATGCCGAGAAGATCGCCAAGGACGAAGCCCCGCTCGACCTGCGCCGCCCGGCCACGGCGCTGGCCGGCCAGGTGCGCGCCTTCAACCCCTTCCCCGGGGCCACAGTGCAGGTGGGCGACACCGTCATCAAGTGCTGGCAGGCGCTGCCGCTGGCCGCCTCGACCCCGCTGCCGCACCCGCCCGGCACCGTGCTGGCGGCCGACGCCAGCGGCGTGATCATCGCCTGCGGCGAGGGCAGCGCGCTCCAGGTCACCGAACTCCAGAAGCCGGGCGGCCGCCGCCAGCCGGCGCAGCAGTTCCTGCAGGGGCAGCCGCTGCCGCCGGGCACGCGCTGCCTCGTGCCAGCGTGATGCAATCTCCACTTCAGCCTGCAAAAACCCTGCTACGGACATTGAATTTCCGGCAATCGGACCCGATCTAACCGTCAACGCGTCCCGCAGGGGCGGGTACGCGGGGCAGTACGTCGATTGTCGATTTGGGAGACTTTTCCATGTTCAACTGGGTCAAGACCTTCATGCTGATGGCCGCCATCACGGCGCTGTTCATCGTCATCGGGGGCATGATCGGGGGCCGCAGCGGGATGATGTTCGCGCTGTTGATCGCGCTGGGCATGAATTTCTTTTCCTACTGGTTCTCGGACAAGATGGTCCTGCGCATGTACAACGCGCAGGAAGTGGACGCCGGCACGGCGCCGCAGTTCTACAACATGGTGCAGGAGCTGTCCCAGCGCGCCGGCCTGCCGATGCCGCGCGTGTACCTGATCAACGAGGACGCGCCGAACGCCTTCGCCACGGGGCGCAACCCCGAGCACGCGGCGGTGGCGGCCACCACGGGCATCCTGCGCGTGCTGTCCGACCGCGAGCTGCGCGGCGTGATGGCGCACGAACTGGCGCACGTGAAGCACCGCGACATCCTGACCTCGACCATTGCGGCCACGATGGCCGGTGCGATCTCGGCGCTGGCCAACATGGCGATGTTCTTCGGCGGGCGCGACGAGAACGGCAATCGGTCCAATCCGATTGCCAGCATCGCCGTGGCGATCCTGGCGCCGCTGGCGGCCTCGCTGATCCAGATGGCGATTTCCCGGGCGCGTGAATTCGAGGCAGACCGGGGCGGCGCCGAGATCAGTGGCGACCCGCAGGCACTGGCCAGCGCGCTGGACAAGATCCACCGTTATGCGCAGGGCATCCCGTTCCAGGCGGCCGAGGAGCACCCGGCCACGGCGCAGATGATGATCATGAACCCGCTCTCGGGCGGCGCCATCGCCAACCTGTTCTCGACCCACCCGGCCACCGAGGAGCGCATTGCGCGGCTGATGCACATGGCGCAGACGGGCACCTATCCCGCCTGAGGCCGGCCGCGCGCCCCGACTCCGGGTAAACTGCCCGCTGTGTTCCCCGGAACCGGCGGGCTTTTTTGTGACCGGCACGCCGTGCCGGATCACTGTCATTCACAGCATTTTCAGATTTCTCGTATTCCATGCGCCTGCAACACGATTCACTTGCCTTCCAGATGCTCGGCGCCGCCGCGGCGGTACGCGGCGTCAACGAAGGCACGGCCCTGCCGCAGGCCATCGAAGACGTCGCCACGCACCTGCGGCTCGACCGCGTGCGCGACGCCGCCACGCGCGGCGCCGTGCAGGACCTGGCCTATCGCACCGTGCGCCAGTTCGGCACCACCCGCGCCCTGGTCACCGAACTGGTGACGCGCCCACCCGGCGCGCTCGTCGATTCCCTGCTGGCGGTGGCGCTGGCGCTGCTGCTGGAGGGCGAGGAGGGCGATGGCAGCAAGGTGGGGCGCGGCGGCTACAGCGATTTCACCGTGGTCGACCAGGCCGTCAGCGCGGCCGCCTCCGAGCCGAAGACCGCCCACGCGCGCGGCCTGGTGAACGCCGTGCTGCGCCGCTTTTTGCGTGAACGCCAGCCGTTGATGCAGGCCGTCAACCAGGACGAGGAAGCGCGTTACAACCTGCCATCCTGGTGGCTGGCGCAACTGCGCAAGGCGTACCCGGACCAGTGGACCACGCTGGCGGATAGCGTCAACGCCCGGCCGCCGATGACGCTGCGCGTGAACACGCGGCGCACATCGGTGCCGCAGTATCTGACCGAACTGGCCAACGCCGGCATGGCCGGCACGGCCGTGGGCGACCAGGCGGTGCGGCTGGTCCGCGCCTTCCCGGTCTCGCAGGTGCCCGGCTTTGCCGAAGGCGACGTGTCGGTGCAGGACGCCGGCGCGCAACTGGCTGCGCCCCTGTGCGAATTGTCTGATGGCATGCGCGTGCTCGATGCCTGCGCGGCCCCCGGCGGCAAGACCGGCCACCTGCTGGAGCTGGCCGATATCGACGTCACCGCCGTGGAGAGCGACGCGCAACGCGCCGCCCGCATCCACGACAACCTCGCCCGCCTGGGCCAGCGCGCCAATGTGATCGTCGGCGACGCGAGCCGGCCCCAGGACTGGTGGGACGGCCAGCCGTTCGACCGCATCCTGGCGGACGTGCCGTGCTCGGCGTCGGGCATCGTGCGGCGCCATCCCGATATCCGTTGGCTGCGGCGCGAGACAGATATTGCGCGCCTAGTCAATGAGCAGCGTCGCATCGTGTCTCAACTTTGGCCGCTGCTGAAGCCGGGCGGCATTCTGGTGTACGTGACCTGTTCTATTTTCCCAACGGAAGGCGAGGAGCAGGCGCTCTGGTTTGGTGCGCAGCTACCAGATGCGATACGATTGCAAGCGCCGGGACAACTGCTGCCCGGTACGAAGGCGCCTGAAACGGCCAGCCTGCCGACCGGTTCGCCATTGGGTCTGCCTACCGACCACGATGGTTTCTACTACGCCCGCTTCCAGAAACGCGCCTGATCCCACCGATGCCGAGCCCGCTGCGCTTGTTCGTCCACCGAGTCCCGGGCCGCGCAACGCGCGAGGCGCCGGCGCTCGCGCTGGCCACGATCCTGCGCACCTGGGCCATCGCGGCCTTCCTGCTCCTGGCCCTCGGGCTCGGGCATAGCCCCCGGGCGACCGCGCAGCTGATCGAGAACTCCGAAGCGAAGATCGAATATCAGGACGGCGACTTCGAGCTGGCCGCCGCGTTCGATTTCGACCTGCCCCCGGCACTGGAAGACGCGCTGCACAAGGGCATCCCGCTCTATTTCGTGGTCGAGTTCCAGCTGACGCGCCCGCGCTGGTACTGGTTCGACGAAAAGCCGGTGAACACCAGCCGCAGCGTGCGCCTGTCGTATCAGCCGCTGACGCGTCAGTACCGTGTCTCCACGGGCGGGCTGCAACTGCCGTTCAACCGCCTCAAGGGCGCGCTGCAATTTATCCAGCAGGTGCGTGGCTGGCGCGTGTTCGAGCGTGGTGACGTGCGGCGCGGCGAAACCTATCACGCCGAGCTACGCATGCGGCTCGACCTCTCCCAGCTGCCGAAACCGTTCCAGATCAACGCGGTGAACACGCGCGAGTGGAACCTGTCGTCCGAGTGGAAGCGCTTCAACTACACGGTGCCGACCAACCTCGACGCGCCCCAGCCGCTGCCCACGCCGCCGGCCCCGGTGCCCGCCCCACCGCCGGCGGCGCCCCCGGCCCCACCCGCTGCGCCGGCCATTCCCGGCTCCGCGCCCGCCGCGGCCTCCGCGCCGTCCGCGGATGCCCGCACGCCGTTCTCGCAGACCGTCTCCACGGTCCTGTCTCCGAGCCAACTGGTACAGCCCGCATCGAGCCAGCCATGAACGGAGCAATCTGGGACAGCCGATTCCGCCGCGTGCTCTATCGCGTCGTGGTGGGGATCATCGTCTTCCTGGCCCTGGTCCTGGTGGGCCTGCTGGCCGGGGCATCGGCCAACACCGAATTCTTCGATCGCTATTTCACGCTGCTGTTCAAGGTCAACCTGGTCGTCGGCGCGCTGCTGGTGCTGACCGTGGGCGCACTGGCCGTGACGCTGTGGGTACGCTACCGGCGCGGCAAGTTCGGCACGCGGCTGATGACCAAGCTGGCCGTGTTCTTCGGCGTGGTGGGCGTGCTGCCGGGCGTGCTGATCTACCTGGTCTCGCTGCAGTTCGTCTCGCGCAGCATCGAATCCTGGTTCGACGTGCGCGTGGAAACGGCGCTTGAGGCGGGGCTGAACCTGGGCCGGTCCACCATCGACAGCCAGCTGGCCGATCTGCAGAGCAAGGCCCGGCTGATGGCGGACCAGCTCACGGGGGCGTCCGGCATGGCTACGTCGCTGCAGCTGAACCGGCTGCGCGAGCAATACGGCGTGCAGGAGGCCGCGATTTTCACCGGCAGCGGCCGTGTGATGGCCACGGCGTCGAGCAGCTACGCCTCGCTGGTGCCGGACCTGCCGTCGGGCATGCTCGCCGAGCAGGCGCGGCTGGCCGGCGGCTATGCGGCCGTGGAGGGCGGCACCGAGCCCTCGGTGGACGGCAAGCGCACGGGCCCTATCGACAGTACCCACCTGTACCGCATCCGCGTGATCATTCCGCTCGGGCCGGCGCCGTCGCAGAACGCAACCGACGCGGAGGCGCAGGCGGCCGCCGTGGCTGCGGCCGCTGCGGTCCAGCGCGCCCAGCGCCCGCCGCGTGCCGGCATGTCCGCGCCCGGCGCCCGCTGGGCCGGGTCGGGGCTGTCCGTGGAGCGCCGCCCCGAGGACGCACCGGCCACCGGCTTCGGCCTGATGGGCGATACGGTGCGCGAGGAGCGCTACCTCCAGGTGCTGCACCCGGTGCCGGCCGTGCTCGCGCGCAATGCCGACGAGGTGCAGCGGGCCTACCAGGAGTACCAGGAAAAGGCGCTGGGCCGCACCGGCCTGCGCAAGATGTACATCGGCACGCTGACCCTGACGCTGTTCCTGGCCGTGTTCATCGCCGTGATGCTGGCCCTGCTGCTGGGCGGCCAGCTGGCCCGGCCGCTGCTGATGCTGCTGCAGGGGACCAAGGAGGTGGCCGAAGGCGACCTCTCGCCCAAGCGTGAACTCAAGAGCCGCGACGAACTGGGCATGCTGACGCAGCAGTTCAACGCGATGACGCGCCAGCTGTCCGAGGCCCGCATTGCCGTGGAGGAAAACCGCACCGCTCTCGAGCAGTCGAAGGCCTACCTGGAAAGCGTGTTGCAGAACCTGACCGCCGGCGTGCTGGTGTTCGACCGGCGCTTTGCACTGCTGACCGCCAACCCCGGCGCCGAGCGCATCTTCCGCCAGCCCTTCGCGGGCGTGCTGGGCCAGCCGGCCGAGCAGATTCCGGGGCTGGGCGAGTTCACCGAGATCGTGCGCCAGGCGTTTTCCGAGCAGAACACCAGCGAAGTGCTGGGCGGCGCGCGGCACTGGCAGAAGCAGATCGAACTGCCGCAGGGCGACGAGGAACAGCCGCTCACGCTATTGGTGCGCGGTGCCCACCTGCCGGGCGGCAGCCGCGACGAGCCCGGCTACGTGGTGGTTTTCGACGATATTTCCGATGTGATCTCGGCCCAGCGCTCGGTCGCCTGGGGCGAGGTGGCGCGCCGGCTGGCCCACGAAATCAAGAATCCGCTCACCCCGATCCAGCTCTCGGCGGAGCGCCTGCAGATGAAACTTTCGCCGAAATTGGAGACTTCCGATGCGGAAGTGCTAAAGCGCGGGGCCGCAACGATCGTTAACCAAGTGGCGGCAATGAAACGCATGGTGGACGACTTCCGCGATTACGCGCGCACGCCGCCCGCCGTGGTGCAGACGCTGGCGCTGAATCACCTGGTGGCAGAAGTCTTGCATCTGTATGGGATCGACGAGCCCGGGGTGCATGAGCATCCCGTGATCCATTCGGCGCTGGGGCCCGATTTGCCCGAGATAAAGGGCGATCCGACCCAGTTGCGGCAGGTGATCCACAACTTGCTGCAGAATGCGCAGGATGCGGTGGCGGACAACGTGGCGGCCGGTAGGGCGGCGCCCCATATCACTCTGCACACCGAGACTGTAGAATACAAAGATTCTGCCGGCGAAGACCGGCAGGCCGTCAAGCTGTCCATCGCGGACAATGGTCCCGGATTCGCACCCCGAATTCTCAGTCGGGCGTTCGAACCGTATGTGACCACGAAAGCCAAGGGTACGGGTCTCGGGCTGGCGATGGTAAAGAAGATCATTGACGAACACGGCGCGCGCATCGAATTGCGCAATCGCATGGATGGCGCCGAGATCATCGGGGCGCAGATCTCGATCCTGTTCGTTAAACTGGCATAGTCAAACTGCGTCACCGTCCGGTGGCGCTGCGGTGGGGTTAAGAGGGGAAGTATGGCAACCATCCTCGTAGTCGACGACGAAATGGGCATCCGGGAATTACTCTCGGAGATCCTGAGTGACGAAGGCCATGTGGTCGAAGTGGCGGAAAACGCCCAGCAGGCACGCGAGTACCGTGCGGCCGGGACGCCCGATCTGGTATTGCTCGATATCTGGATGCCGGATACCGATGGCGTCAGCCTGCTCAAGGAATGGTCGGCACAGGGTTACCTGACGATGCCGGTCATCATGATGTCCGGCCACGCCACGATCGACACGGCCGTGGAGGCCACGAAGATTGGCGCGTTGAACTTCCTTGAGAAGCCCATCGCGCTGCAGAAGCTGCTGTCCGCCGTGGAGCAAGGCCTGGCGCGCGGCATCGAGCGCCCGCGTACGGCGCCAACGGCGGCCAGCGCGGCGCCTGCCGCCACCGCTGCCACGGGCGAAGCCGCCGCGGCCGCGCTGGCGCCCGCCGAGGCGCCCGCGGAAACCACCGCGAACGGCAATCCGGCCCGCCTGCCCGAGGCCGAGATGCACTTCTCCTTCGACATGCCACTGCGCGAGGCGCGGGACCTGTTCGAACGCGCCTATTTCGAATACCACCTGGTGCGCGAGCACGGCAGCATGACGCGCGTGGCCGAGAAGACCGGCCTCGAGCGGACCCACCTGTACCGCAAGCTCAAGCAGCTTGGGGTGGAACTCGGGCGCAACAAGCCCGAGCCCACCGAACAATGACCGGCAGTGACGCACGCAACGCTTGACTGGCGGATTTCACGCTGATATAGTTTCGCTTCTTTGGCCCGGTAGCTCAGTCGGTAGAGCAGAGGATTGAAAATCCTTGTGTCGGCGGTTCGATTCCGTCCCAGGCCACCAGATACAAGAAAACGGACGCTTCGGCGTCCGTTTTTGCGTTGGTGCGGCAGTATTCTGCATCACGCGCAACTTCGTCGAGTTGCGATACGCAACCGCACGACACTTGCCGGCGAGCATCGCCCAAAACTAAGCGAACTACGATAGAGACTAGAGAGCATCCGGTATTTAATCCGCCCAAGCTAAAACGCGTTCCCAAAAGGCGGTGTTCCGATGTTCCAGTCTCCCTTCCACTCCCCCACACGCACCCAAGGCGCCCTGGCAAGCCTGCTGCTCTGCGCACTGATTGCAGGATGCGGCGGCGACGGCGGTGGCGACGGCGGCGGCGTCGACGATGCCAATACCACGCCAGCCTCTTCCCCCCCGAGCATCAGCGACAGCGGCCCCATCGACGTCCTTCCCGCCCCGGAGCCGCGCTACGACACGCGCACGCACACGCTCGCCGGAAAGTTCGAATTTGGCCAAACCCATATGGTCGAGAGCAAAGAAACGCGCATTGCGCCATCGCTCTCAACTGGTCGAAATACGATGGTGCTGTTCACGCCGACATCGGCCATCCCGAGCAGCAAGCCGATGTTTATCGAAGCCATCGAGAATGGCCGGTCGCTGGGTCGGTATGCATTGAAACCGCCCGAGCAGCTGCCCCGTTTCGTCGAGAGCCGACTCACGCCGGTGGACTTGCCGTCCTACTCGGACAAGGCATGGAGCGGGCTGGTGCCGGCCGGCTGGGTGCGCGCGGATGTGACGCTGTCCGTCGGCTATGACGATGTCTCGCACGTCAGGCAAACCGTGGACGCCTGGCGCACCAGCACGGCAATGCCTGCCCTGACACCCGCCACCACCCTGACGCTGGGCCGCGTCAAGTTCACGATGTTCGGCGACGGCACGGAGAACACCGACACGGTCAACGCACGCAAACTCATGCGCGACTACTTCGCCGTCATGCCAGTCACGCAACTGCGGCTTGTCGACTACGCGCCCGTGCACTGGGATTACATGATTGCGCAGTCCGGCAGTACGCCGCCCACGCGTGTGACATCGGACGCGGCCTTCCGCGCCGCAGGAAACAGCAGCTATTACGGCTCGTTGAAGCAGTGGACCATCCGGACCAGCATGGCCAACACCGGACGCGGCCTGCTGACCGGCATCTATGGCGACAGTTCGCCCTACAGCTTCGGCACCTATGTCGGGCAGGGCCGGTACCGCAACAGCAGCGGCGCGCTCATCGACATGGACGACATCGGCGCCGCCGGCGGCTGGACCGGCTGGTCGGCCATCTGGTGGAACACCGACTGCGGCAACGCCTTTGCGCATGAAGTCGGCCATTCCTACACCTTTGGCCACTTTACCGGAGGCACCGCGGCCAACTGGAAAATCGCGGAAGAGTATCCGAAGGATGGCACCTGGCTGCCCACGCATCCGCAGCCGGTGGACGTGGTTCGCAATGCGTTCCGTACCTGGTACAAGGTTGCCGGAACGCCCGTGGCAGGCGATACGGCCAACGGCCTTGCCGGCAAGCGCGACCCCATGAATGGCGGCGAGCGGTCCGATGCCCAGTCCTGCTTCCCGCCCTACACGGCCTATCACGCACGCAAGTTCCAGCAATGGATGAAGCAGACTCCGACCCTGCGCGAGCAGGATCATCAGGCCGGCGTCTATGCGCAGGACGAACAGAGCGGAACGTACCTGCGGACCACGCCGGCCTCTGACGCCCTGGCGCCCGCACGCGTCAATGTGCCTGTCCTGACCCTGATCGGCACGCTGGCCGCCAGCACGGCACCGGACGCGCGCCAGATCTATCCGGCGCTGTACGCGGCAAGCGGCAACACCTTCGTGATGCCGAATCCGTTTGCGGCGGGACTGCCGGCCGCCTACCAGGGGGCACGATACTTCGTTGAAGTGCGATTCGCGGATGGCCACCGTGAATATACGTTGATCCCCCAGAGGCAGCTCACGCTCCCCACCGACCTCAAGCACTTTTCGATGAATGTGGCGCTGGATGACCATCCGGTGGCCGCCACCCTCTACGAGGCTGCGCAAGGCTATCCCGCCATCACGCTGACGCAGAGCACGGCACTGTTCACACGCCAGCTGGCGCCGGCTGGCAGCCTGCCCACCGTTCAGGAGATGGGCCAGGACAGCATCGGCCATGCTGCGGACATCCATCTCAGCGACATGTGCATCCAGGCGCCCTGCGGGCGGCAGGCCGCGGACGTGTCGTGGTACCCGCAACCGGGCACGGAGATGTACGCCACGCTGCGCGCAGGGGGCTCGGCCACGCCGGCCACGGCGTCCGCCGCCAGTGGCTTCTATGCCTACACCCGGCTCGTCGTGCCGATGAAAGGCCCGGACGGCCAGACCCGCGCGGTCATCGTGCGGGCGGCACGCACCCACGAGACGACCTCGGGGATCAGCCTGTCACCGATCGACACTCCCGCGTCGCCTGCACAGACCACCAGCAATTTCCAGCGCATCGCCGTCTGGGCGATGATGGAGGACAATCCGGACCTGCCGGCGGGCTACTACGCGACGGAGGAGCCGGTGGTGCTCGATGTGCACGCGCGGCAGGGATCGCACGATGCGGTTGTCGATGATCTCAGGATCCATGTCTCGTTCTTCCGCCCCGAGCAGGTCACGGCGACCGCCTTCCCATTCCAGAGGGCCGGCTTCCAGTATCCCAACTCGAGCATCTTCTTCATGGCAAAGGACGGGCGGCAAGGCCCTGGGGCCGGCAAATGGGCGTACGACAAAAGCCCGGCGCGGCTGACAGCCCTCGTCGAAAACGTGGATACCCATGAACGTTTCGAGATGGTGCTGGACGGATACAAGCAAAACTGCGGATACGGACATTGGCAGTTCGCCATGAACGACGGCGGGAATCACGCCAAAAACTGCGCGGACACGCTGGTCGTGGCGTTCGACCCGGCCAAGAACGCGGCGTTGCCGGCCGGCCACTATGTCTCGCCGGCGGACACACCGTTGACGCTGACGGCGCACGCCTGGCACATCAACGCCAAGAAGCTCCACGAGTTGAGCATCCGCTGGGACGTCGTCATTCCCTGACCCCTGAGCTCCGGCGTCAGCACGTGGCGCGGCTGCAATGCCGCGCCACGTGCCGTTTACCCGAAGATCTCCTCGGCCACCGTCGGATGCAGCGGCAGGGTCGTCTTCAGATGCGAGGCCTTCAGGCCCAGCCGCAGCGACACCGCCAGGGCCTGGATGATCTCGGGCGCGGCGTTGTCCATCAGATGCACGCCGAGCACCCGGCCGCTACGCGCGTTCAGCACCAGCTTGATCATCGACTGTTGCGAGCTGCCGCCAAAGCGGTTCTCCAATGAGACGAATCGCTTGATTTCGGTGCGGATGCGCTCCGGCTTCCCCGCATCCTCGATGGCCTGCGCTTCCGTCATGCCCACCACGCCGATGGCTGGCTCGCAGAACACGGCGGTCGGGACAATGTCGAAATCGGCCAGGTCGCCGCGCTTGCCGAACAGGCGGTCCGCCACCCAGCGGCCCTGTGCGATAGCTACCGGTGTCAGATGCAGGTTCTCGGCCATGCAGTCCCCCACCGCGTACAGCGCGCGCTCCGAGCTGCGGAACTGGCGGTCCACGCGGATGCCACCTTTTTCGCCCAGTTCGATGCCGATGTCTTCGAGCCCCAGCCCCTCCACGTTGGCCTGCCGGCCGATCGCCGCCAGCACCGCCTGCGCGCGCACGGTCTGGGTACGGCCTGGATTGCCATCCTGCGTGTAGCAAACCTCCGTCGCGCCATTGGCCTGCGAAAGCAGCGTCACCTCGGTATTGAAATGCAGGCGGATGCCCTTGGCGGCCAGCGCCCCGGCCAGCGCGGCGGAAACGTCGTGGTCGAAGCGCGGCAGCAGCCGGTCCTCGCGCACGAGCAGGTCGACCTTGACCCCGTAGCGCGACAGGATCGAGGCCAGTTCCACGGCGATATAGCCCCCGCCGATCACCACCATCGAGGCCGGCACGGTCTGCCACGTGAACACATCGTCGGATGTGCTTGCCAGCTCGCCGCCGGGCACTGGCAGCACGCGCGGCCGCGCGCCCGTGGCGATCAGCGTCTTGCGGGTGCGCAGGGTTTCATTGCCGACGACGATCTCGGTCGGGCTCGTCAGTCGGGCTTCGCCGTGCAGGATCTCCACGCCGGCCTCGGTCAGCCGCTGGGCATAGGACGCATTGAGACGCGCGACCTCGGCATTGACGCGCACGATGGCGTCGCGCCAGTCCTCCTTGCCGCCCGTGTGCGACAGGCAATCAGACAGGATGGCCGCCCAGGTGGCGCCATAGGACAGCATCTTCTTGGGCACGCAGCCGCGATTGACGCAGGTGCCGCCGATGGCGTCACGTTCGACCAGGATCACGCGCGCGCCCAGCGCCGCCGCGCGCCGGGCCGCCGCCACGCCGCCGGAACCCGCGCCGATGACAACGAGGTCCGCCTCGCGCGCCTTGCCCGGCCGGCCATTGCGCTTGCGGCGCGGCACATTCTCCACCACGGGCGCCGCGCTGATCTCGCGCGCGCGGCGGCGCTCCTTGGCCGGTGCCGGGGTGGTGGTCTCGGGTGTTGCCTGGCGCTTTGTCATCCATGTCTCCTTGTACGCGGCGCAGCGCCGCATTCAACACGACCGACCGGCGCCCCTGGGCGCAACCACTCAGGGCGCCGGCAACAATTCCTCGTCCCGGATCGCAGGCCAGTCGCGCAGGAACGCTTCCGCGTCGCGCCGGCCCAGATCGTAAGCATGTGTCATGGCCTCGGGCCGGGTGTAGTCCCAGCTCGAGATGGGCACGCGCTGCGACGGCTGCAGGTACAGCCGCCGCTGGCCCCCCTCCGCCAGCACGAAGCGGCGCGGGCGCGGATACAGCCGCGTCACCAGCACCAGCACGTTGCCAGGGGCCGGGTCGAGCGCATCGACGGGCACGTTGTCCACCAGCCCGCCGTCGAGCACCGCGCGCCCCTGGCGCTTCAGCACCGGCGTGAATGGCGGCGTGGAGGCCGACTGCAACAGCAGATCGGCCAGATCCTCGGGCGAAGCACAATCCTGTGCGCGCACGAACTCGGGCCGGAAGCCCAGCTTGCGGCCCAGCCGCGGGTGCAGCGTCTTGAGGATGTGCTTGTCGATGTTGTACGCGAGCAGCCCGGCAGCCACGGCCAGGCGCGGGCCGCTCCACGGCGGGATGTGCGCCACGCCGATGCGGATCTCGGGCGCGGCCTGGAGCCGCGCGAGCCGGTTATCGCCGAACAGCGACAGCAGCGCGTTGCGATAGATGCCGTAGTGCGGAAACACGCGCTCGCGCCGCAGCAGGTTGCCCCAGTAGGCGTTGCGCGTATTGTTGGCCAGGATGTCGCGGTAATAGGCCATGGTCTGGTGCGAATCGTGCGCATGGACCATGCACGCCGTGGCCGCCCCGGCCGAGATGCCCGCAATCACGCGCGGCCGCAGCGCCAGCTCGGGCGCCACGGTGTCCCACCAGCCGGCCTGCCACCAGCATCGGTTGCCGCCGCCGGCGAACACGATCTGGTCGAACGGCTGGGAGCGCGACCGGGAGAGCGGCTGGGGAGGGGCGGAGAGCGTCGGCGCGGCGCCAGTCATCATCGTCGGATGTCTTGGATGTCAGAGCAGCGCGTAAGTGGTGGTGGCCTGCACCGCCAGCTTGCCGTCGGTGCCGGTCAGCTCGATCTCGCCGAACACCACGGTCTTGCCGAGCCGCAGCACGTTGGCGCGCACGCGCACGTCGCCGTCGATCACGGGCCGCATGAAGTTGGTGGTCAGGCTGACCGTGGTCATCGGGCGGAATTCCCCGAGCACCCGGGAGATGGCGACGATCATCGCCGTATCGGCCGCCGACATCAGCACCTGGCCGCACACCACGCCGCCGGCATGGCGAAAGCTCTCATTGAACGGCAGGCGCAGCGTCACGCCCTGGTCGTCCACCGCCTCGGCACGCAGGCCAAGCTGGCGCACCCACGGGGCGAGCACGCGTTCCAGCGTGGCATCGACATCGGCCAGGGTGAAGGCGGGCGCTGCGGTCGGTGCGGAGGTCGGTTCCGGCATGGCGATCCTGTCGAGCGGGTTTGCGCCAATGATACAGGGGGCCGCAGCCCCCCGTGTAATGCACTGCAAGACCCCGCCGGCGAGGGCGGGTAACGGCTACGGCTACGGCTACGACTAAGGCTACGCCGCGTTGTCGGCGGCGGCGCGGGCGCTGCTGCGGCTGGCGTGCCAGCGCAGCACGCGCGGCACCACCACCACGGCCACCGTCATCGCCAGGATCGTGGCGGAGATCGGCTGCTTGACGAACAGGCTCCAGTCCCCCTGGCCAATCGACAGCGCATTGCGCAGCTGCTTCTCGGCCATCGGCCCCAGAATCAGGCCGACGATGACCGGCGCGGTGGGGAAGTCGAAGCGGCGCATGGCCATGCCCAGCAGGCCGATCACGAACAGCAGCAGCAGGTCGAACCACGACTGGCGGATGCCGTACGCGCCGAGCCCGGCAAAGATCAGGATGCCGCCGTACAGCAGCGGCGTGGGCACGCGCAGCATGCGCACCCAGAGGCCGATGGCGGGCAGGTTCAGCACCAGCAGCATCACGTTGCCGATGTACAGCGACGCCAGCAAGCCCCAGACCAGATCGCCCGAGGTCTGGAACAACATCGGCCCCGGCTGGAGGTTGTAGTTCTGGAACGCCGCCAGCAGGATGGCGGTGGTGTTCGAGGTGGGAATGCCCAGCGTCAGCAGCGGTGCCAGCGTGGCCGTCACGGCGGCGTTGTTGGCCGCCTCGGGGCCGGCCACGCCTTCGATGGCGCCCACCTTGCCGAACTCGTCCTGGTGCTTGGAGAGTTTCTTCTCGGTGGCGTACGAGAGGAAGGTCGGGATCTCCGCGCCGCCAGCCGGAATCAACCCGAACGGGAAGCCGATCAGCGTGCCGCGCAGCCAGGCCGGCACCGAGCGCTTCCAGTCCGACTTGTTCATGTGGACGGAGCTGAGCTTGTTGAACGAGCCGGCCGGTTGCGGGAAGAACGCGTTGAACAGCGCCTCGCCCACGGCGAACAGGCCCACGGCCACCACGACGATGTCCACGCCGTCGTAAAGCTCCTGGATGTTCATCGAGTAACGGGTCTGGCCGGACAGCGAATCAATGCCGATCAGGCCGATGCCGAGCCCCAGGAACAGGCTGGTCATGCCGCGCAGCAGCGACGAACCGAGCACGGCCGAGACGGTCGTGAAGGCCAGCAGCATGATCATGAAATACTCGCCGGGGCCGAACTGCAGCGCCACGTCCGCCGCCACCGGCGCGAACATCGACAGCAGCACGGTGGCGATGGTGCCCGCCACGAAGGAGCCGATCGCCGCCGTGGCCAGCGCCGGGCCGGCACGGCCGTTCTTGGCCATCAGGTTGCCTTCCATGGCCGTGACCATGGTGGACGACTCGCCCGGCGTGTTCATCAGGATGGACGTGGTCGAGCCGCCGTACATCGCGCCGTAGTAGATGCCGGCGAACATGATCAGCGCGGCGGTGGGTTCCACCTTGGCCGTCAGCGGCAGCAGCATCGCCACGGTCAGCGCCGGGCCGATGCCCGGCAGCACGCCGATGGCGGTGCCGAGGAAGCAGCCCACGAGGGCCCACATCAGGTTGATGGGTGTGATGGCGACGGCGAAGCCGTGCATCAACTGGTTCAGGGTATCCATGGCAATTCCTCCCGCCAATCAAAAGCCGGCGACCGGCAGCAGCGGCAGGTTGATGCCGAGCAAGAATTCGAACAACGCCCACATCGGCAGCGTCAGGCCCAGGCCGATCAGCGCATCGCGCACCAGCCGGCGGCTGCCGTAGCCACGCGCCACGCAGACCATCATCAGCGAGGAGGAGATCACGAAGCCGAGCGTGCCGATCAGCGCCATGTTCAGCACCAGGCCCGCCGCCACCCACAGGAAGCCCTTGAAGTTGTGCGGTGCCGCGGGCAGCTCGGCATCTTCCTCCGGCATATTGCGGAAGCCGCCGCGTACGCCCTGCCAGGTCAGCAGCGCGCCGCACACGGCCAGGCCGATGGCCACCAGCGTAGGCGCGAAGCGCGGCGACAGGCCGGCATAGCCTTCCTCGCCCGAGATGCCGGACAGTCCGGCCAGGAAAAAGGCGGACAAAGCCAGGACGGCGATGCCGATGGAGACATGCGATGGTTTCATGGTGGGCTCCCGGAGGGATGGCCACCACCCGCGCGGTCACGACTGGCGTGACCGATTCTGATTATTGTTGAGGCGCGCGGGTGGGGCGGGTGAGGCGGGTGAAGCGGGTCGTCTAACAGCGACCGGGGATCAGCCGGACTTACTTGGCCACGCCCAGTTCGCGCAGCGTGCCGCCCAGGCGGACCGACTCGGCCTCCACGAACTTGCCGAACTCGTCGCCGGTCAGCAGGAAGGGCGTCCAGTCATTCTTCTTCAGTGCGTCCTTCCAGACGTTGTTCTCGGTGCCCTTGACCACGGCGTCGATCATCGCCTTGCGCTGCTCGGGCGTGATGCCGGGCGCGCCGTAGACGCCGCGCCAGTTATAGATCTCCACGTTCACGCCCTGCTCCTTGAGCGTGGGGATGTCGGCGGTGCGGTCCTTCGAGGTCACGGCCAGCGCGCGCATCTTGCCGCTCTTGATGAAGGGCAGGAACTCGGACACGCCGGCGATGCCCACCGTCACGTGGCCGCCCATGATCGACGCGGAGGCTTCGCCGCCGCCCGCGAACGGCACGTAGTTGATCTTCTTCGGATCCACGCCAATGTCCTTGGCGATCAGGCCGGCCAGGATGTGGTCGATCGAACCCTTGGAGCCACCGCCCCAGCTCACGCTGCCCGGGTTGGCCTTGAGCTGCGCGGTCAGGTCCTTGATGGACTTCAGCGGCGAGCTGGCCGGCACGGTCAGGACCATGGTGTCGGCGTACAGGCGGGCGATCGGCGTGGCGTTCTTCAGCGTCACCGGCGGATGGTTGGTCTCGATGGCCCCGACCATCACGGCGCCGGTCACGATCAGCGCGTTGGGGTTGCCCTTGTCGGTGTTGACGAACTGGGTCAGGCCGATGGTGCCGCCGGCGCCGCCCTTGTTGTCATAGGACGCGGTCTTGGCGGTGCCCGCCGCGATCATCGCCGCGCCGATCGTGCGGCCGGTCTGGTCGTAGCCACCGCCGGGGTTGGCGCCGATCATGACCTTCAGGCTGTCCACGGCGTAGGCCGGGGCCGCGGCCAGCGTGGCGGCGGCGAGGACGACATGGGCAAAGCGGGCAAGCGTGCGAGGCATCGCGGTCTCCTGTCTTTTTTGGAATGGATAGCTAGTGATAGCTGTGGGCCGGATTCTAGAGGCCGGTAACTGTCAAAAGCCTGTCAAACCGACAGGAATTCGCATGGGGTTTACGTGGGGGTTGTCTGCTTTGTCTGGCCGCTCCGACATGCGCCGGACGGCCCGCGCACTACCCACTGCATGGTTTTCGCCACAGACAAGCGCGAGGAAGTCTGATCTAAACATCTTTGACTTGGCTGACGTCAGACATATCACTACGATTGACCACAGTTGCCTGCCGCACGTTGCAGTGCGGAACGGGCAACGGACAAACGATGAAAAAGGGACCCGCGCACAACGAGGCGACGGGCCTGATGGGTGTCAACTGGGGTCAACAATGGATACGACGATCAAGGCTGCCGACGTGTGGCCGCCGGAGCTGGATACGGGCGCGGGTACCGACCGTGGACTGTGGAAGAGCACCATGGCCGCAGCAAGCCAGGCGCTCGAGGCCGCCAAGGGCATGCAGGCGGCGGTGGGGCAGACACTGAAGCTCCAGCACAAGATCATGGCGCTGCGCGACGAGCTGCATCGCGCCGAAGCCGAGCGCGATCTCTACCGCGACCTCCACGCGCGTACGCTCGACGAACTCAATCACACCCTCGACCTCAGCCCCGCCGAATGGCAGCGCCTGCGCGCCGAGAACGAGACCCTCCAGATCCGCCATCGCGCCTACAAGCTGCTGGTGCAGCACTACGCGCGCAGCGGCATGCCGGTGGACCCGGCCGTGTTCGCGGAGCAACGCAGCCGTGTGCAGCAGCACATCCTGTTCCAGCGCCGCAAGGGCATCCCGGTCTCGGTGATTGCCGTCGAGGACATCGCCTTCCTGCTGCGCTGACCGGGGACACCGCCATGACCTGCCTGCACCTCACCCCGCAACCGGCGGTGCCTCTGCATTGCCGGCCCGCGCATCCTCCGCGCAAACCCGGTTTCGCCCCGTTGCCTTGGCGGCATAAAGACGGCGGTCGGCCGTCGCCAGCATGGCATCGAGTGTCTGGCCCCCGTCGCTCCCGGCTTCGGCCACGCCTATCGACACCGTGAAGCGGATGCGCGCCCCGGGGTCGCCCTGCGTGGCTGACGTGGGCGCGTCCGGGGCGGGCTCCACCGGGATCGCGGCCAGGGTCACGCGCAGCCGTTCGGCGCTGGCCCTGGCCTCGGCCAGGGTGGCGCCGGGCATCAACACGGCGAATTCCTCGCCACCCAGACGAGCCGGCACATCCATCGCGCGCATGTTTTCGCGCAGTGCCGTGGCCAGGCGCTGAAGCACATGGTCGCCGCTGGCATGGCCCCAGCGGTCGTTCACCTTCTTGAAATAGTCGATGTCGAGCATCAGCATCGACAGCGCGCTGCCGTCGCGCTCGCGCCGCGCCGCCGCCTGTGCGAACTGGTCGCCGAAATGGCGCCGGTTGGCGAGGTCCGTCAGCGGATCGCGCTCGGCCAGTTGCTGGAGCTTGTGGCCCAGCGCGAGGTAGTAGCTGAAGAGCAGCGAGACCAGCCTCACCGAGATCCACATCAGCAGCGGCAGCGCGATCCATACGTACAGCAGGGGCTTGCTGATGCGCGAGAAGACTTCGCCGTATAGCTGGGCGGTCGAGACTGCCTCCAGCAGCATCCACTGGCCGGTGCCCAGCCGCTGGTAGAACAGATAGCCGCCCTCGCCCTTGCGCATGCCGGGGCCGTCGGTGGCGAACAGCGTCTGCGGCCCCACGTCGTGCCACGCGTCGCCCAGCACGTCAGGCCAGCGCAGGTCCGTGCTCGGGTGGTCATGGTTTGCCGCGATCAGCCGGCCGGCGCTGTCCATCAGGTAGCGGTTCAGGGCCGGGGAGTCGTCGCTCGGCGCGCCGAGCAGCGCCTGGATGTGCTTCAGCGAGACATCCACCGCTACCACGCCGCGAAAGCGCGCCTCCACATAGATCGGCACGCTCAGCGTGGTGCGCAGCTCGGTGCTTTCGAACTGGCGATAAGGCGGCGCCCAGCGCAGTTGCTGGCCCGGATTACGGTCGGGCAGGAGGTCGCGGTAGTAGGGCATGCTCGCGAAGCGTTGCAGCAACGCGGGCGCCTTGTCGGCCGGCACCGCGGGGTAGGTCACGAAGAAGCCGTTGCTGGAAATGAACGTGACCGAGTTGCGAATCTCGTCCACGCCCATGGTCAGCCCCAGCACGTGGCTCAGCTGGCGTGCGGCGAAGAGGTCGGCGCGCAGGTCGTCCACGCGGCGCTCGAAGCCGGGCAGGCCGGCCAGGGTCTGCGGTGATACGCCGACCACGGGGGCATCGCCGAGCGGGACTTCCATCTGCCAGATCGGCGCGTTGCGCGCGGCGAAAGCCCGTTCGATGGCGGGGTCCGAGACACCAACTGCCGGCACGGCCTCCATCCGCATCAACTGCCGCGCGTAGTCGCGCACAAACGACAGCCGGAAGCGCTCCGACGACACCGCAGCCTCCAGCCCCATCGCGCGCAGCGCGAGATTGTGCTGATGGCTGGCAATCACGCGCTCACGCAGCGTGTAGAGGTCGCGCAGGCCAACGGCGAGCGTCAGCGCCAGCACGAGGCTGAAACACCAGATCACGACCCGCTGCGGGCGCATGACCGCCGCGCGCGGTAGCCATCGCGGTCGCGGCACCAGTTTGCGCCATGGCATCGGGGGCCTCCGGGCAAGTCCCGCGTTAGCGGGCACTGCAACGAAACTGTGACGATCGAGGACAACGCTCGGCCAGTGTAGTGCAGCAAACGGGACTTCGGGAGGGGGTGGCGCGGTCAGCGCGCCGGGCTCAGTGCCGGGCTTGGTGTCGAATTCAGTGCCGGTCGGTCCGGAAGTAGAGCAGGGCGAGCGCCGGCAGCGCGAAGCCGATCCAGCTTGCCAGCGGCCAGCCGCCGCGCGCAAAGGCCCAGGCGCCCAGCCACGAGCCCGTGGCGCCGCCGAGGAAGAAAATCGCCATATACAGGCCGTTCAGCCGGCTGCGGTGCTCGGCCGAGAGCGTGAAGATGGCGCGCTGGCCGACCACCAGGTTCGCCGACACGCCGAAGTCGAGCAGGATGGCCGCCACGGTCAGCGCCAGCAGCGAGGTCATCGACCCCTCCGCGCCCACCCGGCTCAGCAGGAACGACCCGGCGCCGATGGCCAGCGCGATGGCGGTCATCTGGCGGCTGTGGCCCCGGTCTGCATAGCGGCCGGCCATCGGCGCGGCGATGGCGCCGGCCACGCCAACCAGCGCGAACACGGCGATGCCGGTCTGCGACATGCGGAACGCGGGCCCGGCCAGGTACAGCGGGACGGTGGTCCAGAACAGGCTGAAGACGCCGAACATGCTGGCCTGGTACAGCGCGCGCCGGCGCAGCACGGGCTGGGTACGGAGCAGGTGCGCCATCGACGCCAGCATCTGGCCGTAACTCACGCCCCGCGCTGGCTGGCGGCGCGGCAGCTTGCGCGCGAGCACCAGTGCCAGCAGCACCATGGCCACCGCCGAGACCGCGAAGATGGTGTGCCAGCCGCCCGTCAGGCCGGCCATCAGGCTCGACACCGGCCGCGCCAACATGATTCCCATCAGCAGCCCGCTGGTGACGTTGCCGACCACGCGACCCCGGATATGGTCCGGAGCGAGGTGCGCCGCAAACGGCACCAGCACCTGCACCGCCACCGAGCACAGGCCGATGGCGCAGCCTGCCACCAGGAACACGCTGGCGTGGGTGGCCAGCGCCGCCGCCGTCAGCGCCACGGCACAGCCGCCGATCAGCGTCAGGATCAGCTTGCGGTTCTCGACCAGGTCCCCCAGCGGCACCAGTAGCACCAGTCCCACGCAGTAGCCCATCTGGGTCAGCGTGACGATCAGCCCGGCAATCTCGGGCGAGAGGTGGAGCGACCGGGCGATCGGGCCGATCAGCGGCTGGGCGTAGTAGAGATTGGCGACGATCATGCCGCAAGCCGTGGCCAGCAGCGGCGTGATCCAGGTGGCGGGCGCGGCGGCGCGCTCGGTGGCGGAGGTGGTCATGGGGACGCCTTCTTGCTCGAAGCCGCCGATTCTACGGGGAGATAGATAGATGCGCTGGAAGGGTCATTCCCGTGCATCCGGCCGCTCGTCCTCGAAGCGGAACTCCTCCTGCACCGGCGCCGGGTCATCGCCCTGTTCGTCCGCCGGGATCAGGGCGCTCACGCGCACGCCGAGCAGCCGGATGCGCCGTTCGAGCGGAATCCGCTTCAGGCATTCCGTGGCGCCGCGCCGGATCGCCGCGCCATCGGCGGTATGGGCCGGCATGGTCAGGTCGCGCGTGACGGTGCGGAAATCGTCAAAGCGCAGCTTGATGCCCACCGTGCGGCCCACATAGCCCTTGCGGCGCAGGTCCTCGCCCACGCGCATGCAGAGCCTGGTGAACGATTCGGACAGCAGCGGACGGTCCACGCGCGGGTGCAGGTCGCGCTCGAAGGTGGTTTCGCGGCTCATCGACTTCGGCTCGGAACTGACCACCACCGGGCGGTCGTCGCGCCCATGGGCCACCTCGATCAGCCAGCCCGCGTAGTTGCGGCCGAAGTGGGTCTGGAGCACGCCCTGGTCGGCCTCGGCCAGGTCGCCCACGGTTTCGATGCCGATACCGGCCAGCTTCTCGGCCGCCTTCGGCCCAATCCCGTTGACCTTGCGCGCCGCGAGTGGCCAGATGCGGCGGGGGATGTCGGCCGGGGTGAGCAGGGTCAGGCCGTCCGGCTTGTCGAGTTCGGACCCGATCTTCGCTAGCAGCTTGTTGGGTGCCACGCAGATGGAGCAGGTCAGGCCGGTGGCCTCGCTGACGGCCGCCTTGATGCGCGCGGCCACCTCGGCCGGCTCGCCGGGCACCTCGGTCAGATCGATATAGATCTCGTCGATGCCGCGGTCTTCCACCTGCTCGGTGAAAGTGCGCACGGCGGCCTTGAACAGGCCCGAGTAGCGGCGGTAGGCATCGAAATCGGTCGGCAGCAGGATGGCGTCTGGCGCCAGCTTGGCGGCCTTCATCATGCCCATGGCCGAGAACACGCCCAGCGCGCGGGCTTCGTAGGTGGAAGTGGTGACGACGCCACGCCCCACGTAGTCGCGCAGGCGGGCATAGCGGCGCGAGCCATCGGGCAGCGTCTCCGGCACGGCATTGCGGCCGCCGCCGATGACCACCGCCTGGCCGCGCAGGTCGGGATAACGGAGCAATTCGACGGACGCATAGAAGGCGTCCATGTCGAGGTGGGCGATGCGCCGGACGGGGCTGGACATGGCGAATGGGGGCGTGCGTGTCGTCGATACTGTATAAACGTACAGTATAGTGCGTCGGCCCTCGCGTGCCGAGAGGGGGGTTAGCCCGATATTCCCCAGACGAATTGATCCATCGATTTACACCTACGCTTCATTTGTCGCCCTGATGGATTTGAGGGAATTGCGGCGGGAAACCCACACCCCTTCGAGCGCGTAGATCAGCAGCGATACCCAGATCAGCGCATAGCCGAGCTGCTTCTGGGCCGGGAACGGCTCGTGCCACAGCCAGATGCCGAGCAGCAGCTGGAGCGTCGGGCCGGTGTACTGGAGCAGGCCGAGCAGCGAGAGCGGAATCCGGCGCGCGCCGGCGGCAAAGAACAGCAGCGGCACCGCCGTGATCGGGCCGGCCAGCAGCAGCAGGACCTGCGTACCCGGTGCTGCGCTGCGGAAGGTGTCCTGGCCGGTGAAGACAATCACGCCCAGCGCGGTGGCCGCGATCGGGAACAGCAGCAGCGTCTCCAGCGACAAGCCCTCCAGGGCGCCCAGCGCCCCGGTCTTGCGCAGCAGCCCGTAGCCGCCGAACGACGCCGCCAGCGCCAGCGCGATCCACGGCAGTTGCCCGGCGCTCACGGTCAGCCACACCACGCCCCCCGCCGCGATGGCGATGGACAGCCACTGCCCCGGCCGCAGCCGCTCGTGCAGGAACAGCACGCCCAGCAGCACGCTGAACAGCGGATTGATGAAGTAGCCCAGGCTCGCATCGACCACGCGGTCGGCCGACACCGCCCAGATATAGAGGAACCAGTTGGCGCAGAGCAGGGCGGCGCTCGCCGCGAAGCCGAGGATCAGGCGCGGATTGCCCGCGACCTCGCGCAGCCAGCCAAAATGCCGCCGCCAGAGCAGGATTGCGCCCAGGAAGACCAGCGACCACACCATCCGGTGCAGCAGGATCTCGAGCGGCGCCACGCCGTGGAGGGATTTGATATAGAGGGGCAGCAGGCCCCAGATGACGTACGCGAGCAGCGCGTAGAAGATGCCGAGTTGCATGGGAGTGTCCGGTAGGTGCGCGGATTCTACCGGGACGCCGCAATTGGCGTTGAGACTCGCCTCCCCCGGGTGGGAGAGGCGATGGCATCACATCAGATCACCGCAATGCCTTACAGCTTGCGGGAGAAGCTGAACTGCGCGAAGCCCTGCTCGGCCACGTTGAACCAGGCGGCCTCGTTGTTGCGGAACACGCGCCAGTCGTCATAGATCTTCTTGAACGACGGGTTCTTGGCGGTTTCCTCGGCGTACGCGTCCTGCGTGGCCTTGAAGCACGCCTCCATGATCTCCTTCGAGAACGGGCGCAGTTTCACGCCGTTCTCCAGCAGACGGGCCAGCGCCTGCGGATTCACGGTGTCGTACTTGGCCATCATGTTGGTGTGAGCCTCGATGGTGGCCGTCTCCAACGCGCGCTTGTACAGCGCCGGCAGCTTCTCGAACTCCGGTGCGGAGGCGTAGAACGACAGCTGGGCGCTGCCTTCCCACCAGCCCGGATAGTAGTAGTACGGCGCCACCTTGTAGAAGCCGAGCTTCTCGTCGTCATACGGGCCCACCCACTCGGCCGCGTCGATGGTGCCCTTTTCCAGTGCCGGGTAGATGTCGCCCCCGGCAATCTGCTGCGGCACCACGCCCAGGCGCTGCAGCACCACGCCGGCAAACCCGGCGATGCGGTACTTCAGGCCCTGCAGATCCGCCACGGTCTTGATTTCCTTGCGGAACCAGCCGCCCATCTGGGCATTGGTGTTGCCGCCCATGAAGTTGACGACGTTGTATTCCTTGAAGAACTCGCGCATCAGCTTCATGCCGTTGCCCTGCATCATCCAGGCGGTCTGCTGGCGCGCGGTCAGGCCGAACGGGACGGTGGTGTCGAAGCACAGCGTCGGGTTCTTGCCGAAGTAGTAGTAGCCGGCCGTGTGGCCGATCTGCACGGTCTGGTTCTGCACGGCGTCCAGCACCTGCAGGCCCGGCACGATTTCACCGGCGGCGAACACCTTGATGTTGAACTTGCCGTCGGTCAGCTCCTTCACACGCTGGGACAGCAGTTCGGCAGCGCCGTAGATGGTGTCCAGCGACTTCGGGAAGCTCGATGCCAGGCGCCATTCCACCGCCGGGTTGCTGCCGACCACGGCCGGCGCAGCCGGTGCGCTGGCCGACGCCGCGGGCGCGGCGGGTTTGTCTTCCTTGCCGCACGCGGCCAGGGCCCCCGTAGCGGCCACAGCCGATGCTTTCAACAGGAAGGAACGACGTTCCATGACATCTCCTCTTATAGATATATGTGCGTTGACTGCCCCACCCATAGGACAAGTCCAAAACAGCCGGTCGATTATAGCGGTGGCGTTTTGCGCACGACCACACTCCAGACTGCGGGTTTTCGCTAGGGATTCGCACTTCTGCAACGGTTTACGGAGAGACTGGCGCGCTGCCTCGCGGTGGCGCGAGGTGATCTTTTCGCAATGTGAGATGCCGCACGGTTTGATGGATTTTGTAACCCGTCTTGCGGTCAAAAAGTTCGCCTGTTAAAAAACGGAGCCCCCATCGGGCGCTCCGCGCGCCGTCACCGCCTCATGCTGCTGCCTGTACCCCGATTCGCTCGCCTGCGTTCCCGCCGTCTCACGTTTGCCGTCATGGCAGCCTGGGGCATGGTTGCCTGCGCGCAGACCGGCAATCAAGTGGCGGCACCGCCACAAATATCGGCCAGCACGGTGCCGTCGACGGCCACGGCGTCGAATTCGGCCCCGGCGAGCGGTCCTACCGCTGCGCCCGTGGCTGCCGCCGCGCCGGCGACTGACCCGCTGTACGACCTGATCCAGCCCACCATCGCCCCGGGCGCGAGCAAGCCTGCCGATGTGACGAATGCGACGGATCCGACGAATGGGGCGAATGAGGCGAATTCGGCACCCGCCGACGCCCCGGCAACCGTCACGGCGGAGAACACCGTGGACCCCGACTTCGTCGGTCCGCCCGAATCCGCCGCCGCCCCGCCGCCCCCGCCACCGCCGCTGGTCCTGTTCCCGCATCGGCTGGGTGAATTCCCGGCGCAGGCGGTCCAGCCGGCACGCGCGACTGCCGCCGATGGGACGAACGCCGGCGATCAAGTCGATACCGCTGAAGCGGGTACGGTTTCCGATGCGCCTCCGGTGCTCCGCTCCCAGTTGCCGGCCGAGGATCTCGCTGGCGACACGGTATGGCGCATGGGCTACAGCGGCCGCGCGGCGGTCGAGGACCGCGCCAGTACGCAGCGCGCCTGCCCCGGCGGCGGCACGCCGTCGGTCGGGCTGGGGGGCGGGCTGGCCTGCACCAGCACCGGCGAGGTGAAGATCCGCGAATCGCTGGCCGACATCGGCGGCGGCACCCAGGTCCAGCTCGTGGCGCAGGCCAAGGGCACCAACGCCACCTCGGTCAACGGCAACGCCGCCGCCGTGGACCCTTACGCGCTGGTGCCGCAGTTCTATACCGCCGTCACCGGCCTCTCGGGCGTGTCCGTGCTCGATGGCGCCAGCGTCTGGGCCGGCCGGCGCGAGAGCAACCCGTTCCTGATGTCGTCCGGCCTGCTGCCGCCCAACTCGCCCTCGATGCGGTTTGGGGTGGATAACGCCAAGCTGGGCGATTTCGGACTCAGTTATCAATACACCGCACGTAACGATCTGAACGGCGCCCATCTGCCCAGCTATCACAGCCTGCGCAGCGCCCCGATCGACACCAATGACAAGGGCAATATCCAGTTGGGCTTCACGCGCGTGGAACCGCTCTCGGCCATGGAGGACACCGGCAGCGCCTGGTGGGCCTCGGCCATGCACGAGCAGAAGGGCGTGCTGATGGGCACCAACCGGCTGGGCGTGCAGTATGGACAGGGGGCGCGGATGGCCATGACCGGCTACACGGGCATGGGCGCATCGCTCTCGCGCGTGCGCGTGGCGGAATCGATGGAGTGGAAGGGCCGCTCGGGCATCGGCGGCTCGGTGGAATCGAGCCTGCAGCTGGACCGCTCGCCGGTTGGCACGCTGCAATGGGCGGCCACGCGCTTCCGTCCGGCCTATGTGGCCAACGACCAGTTCCGGCTCAACTTCGAGGTCGCGCACGACCAGATCTCGTCCGGGTTTGGCGTGGGTGGCCAGCGCACCGCGCTGACCGTGGCGCCGACCTTCACGCTCGGCAAGTCCACCGGCAACGCCAACCTACGCGCGTTCTACACCTACAGCCGCGCCAGCGACGTCGATGGCATCACGTTCGCCACGCCCGCCGAAGCCTGGGCCACGCAGACCAGCGGCTCGATCTTCGGCGTGCAGCTCAACCGCCGCTGGTAACAGGCCCTCGACCGGACACTCTGCCGGATACTCAGCCGGGCACAGCCACTGGAACAGCCGGGTGGCGACCAGCGCGCCGCCGATTTGCGCCAGCACGAAAGCCGGCACATCGCCCGGACGAATTCCTGTGAACGTATCGGTCAGCGCACACGCCAGCGTCAGCGCCGGATTGGCGAATGACGTCGAGGACGTGAACCAGTATCCCGCCGTGATATAGCCGGCCACGACAAACGGCACGCTGGCGGGCCGGGTACGCGCGGTGGCCATTGCCAGTCCGACCAGGCCGAAAGTGGCCAGGCACTCGCTCCACCACATTCCTCCGCCGGTACGCACCTGCGTGGACATCTCCAGCACGGGCAAGCCGAACATCGCATGGGCCGCCATCGCGCCGGCCACGGCGCCGGTGCTTTGCGCCATGCCATAGGGCAGCGCCTCGCGCGCCGTCAGGCGGCCTTGCAGCCAGGCGGACAGGCTGGCCACCGGGTTCAGGTGCCCGCCAGAGATCGATCCAAACGAAACCAGCAGCGCCAGCAGACCCGCGCCGGTGGCCAGCGCGTTGCAGAGCAGCGCCAACGCGGTATCGCCATCGGCCAGCCGTTCCGCGCGGATGCCGGAGCCGACCACGATGGCGACCAGCAAGGCCGTGCCGATCCCTTCGGCCACCAGCCGGCGGGCGAGGGTGGGCAGGGACGGCAGAGGGCTGGGAGGCAGGCGGCGCATCGCGGCAGGCGGGATAAAGAGGGACCGCGCAGTGTTCCGCGTCGGCGCCTGCCGATCAACGCGTGGCAGCGATGGTGTGAATGAACCGTGGGTTTGGAATGGGGGCCGATGGCCTAATCATTCATAGGACAGATGAATCTACGTGGAATTTTATCCGCGTGATTCGTCCCATCACTGCAAATCGTTCCGCATCACCAGCAGCCACGGCATGTGGGAGTTGGTGAAGGCGTCGAGCTGGCCGGCATCGTTGAGGTCGATCTCGCTCATGGTCACCGACTGCTGCACATTGCCGCCGATAGCCCGCACCACGCGCGCGGCGGGGTCCACGGCCACGACGATATCGCAATGCATCGGCGTGGTGCCGAAGCCGATCTCGGACAGATTCTCGAGGTACTTGTCACGCCCGCGCGGCGCGCAGATGACATCGCCGGGGCGCGGCAGCGCCGGCATCGGCTCGATATGGAAGGCTGGGCGCGGCAGCTTGCCGTCCCGCGCATCCACCACATACATCGCATGGGACTGACCGGTCAGGAACTGGTCGTTGTTGAGCCCGGCCTTGCGCATCACCCAGGAAATGAACACGGCCGACCACGCCCACGCGCCTTGCGTCACCTGGCGGCAATCGGGCGCCTCGCCCACGATGGCCCAGTAGCGTTGGGCCATCCGGCAGCCTTGCGCGGTGGCTTCCAGGCCGGTGCCATCGGGAAAGCGTATGCAATCGGTTGCATGCCCGTTCTCGTCCGTTTCATCGTCCGCCGACTGGGCGCCTTCCGGGGCGATGGGCGTAAACGGCTGGGCGGCCACCGGTGCGGGCAGGGGACTGTGCGTCACGCAGGCGGCATCGTCACGGCCAATGCGCATGGTCTGGCTGCCCCACTTGCGCCACTCCTGCATGGCGATCTCGACAATGCGCTCGCGCGGCGTGGCGCCGGGCGTGGTGATCACGCGCTCGAGGTCGGGCAACGGCACGGCCTGCGGACGCGCCGTGCGCGGCGGCGCGGCGCTGCAACCCCATAGCACGGCCACCGCGGTAAGTGTCACCGCACGCAGAAAACGCCGAGTCAGTGCCTGTGGAGAAAGCTGTGGAGCCTTGTGTGGAAAGCGCTGTGTATAACGCTGTGGAAATCTGGGTGCGAGCGGGCTGGACGGCATGGCGGGGCCACGGAGGGCGGCGCCCGAGGATCCTAGTGCTGGCCACGTCCGGACGCCATTTCGAGGAGCATTGCGGCCGCCGTCAGACGGCGCGTTGCGGCTGTGCGGTTTGCCGCGCACGGAGGCGGGAATACGGTTGTGGATAACGTCCCCCGCCTGGCGCGCACCTGCGCCGGAGACGGCGTCCGGTGGCGGCACGGCGGGGTCTTGCAAACCGGGCTGATTCATCGGCCCGCAAGCATCACTGGTTGACGGCGTCCTTGAACTTCTGGCCCGCCTTGAACTTCACGGTCTTGGCAGCTTCCACCTTGATTTCTTCGCCAGTACGCGGGTTGCGCGCCATGCGCTCGCCACGCTCGCCCTGGCTGAAGGTGCCAAAGCCGATCAGGCTCAGGGTATCGCCCTTGGCCACGGCATCCATGATCGCGGTGAGCGTCACGTTGAGTGCCTGTTCCGCCTTGGCCTTGGTCAGACCGTCCACGCCAGCTGCAATCGCGTCGATCAGTTCGGTTTTCGTCATGCTTCACTCCGTCTCGAGTTGAAAAAACACTGACGTCCTGGCCGCGCCGGCTCCGCTGGAACCCGCACCGGCAAAGACGCCGCGGGCCACATCATACCGTGTCGGGGAAGGCGCACCGGGAACAGATTGTTACGTCAGCCAATGCCAGGCCTTGGCAAGAGGGCGCGCCAGGGCGGTCTGGAAGCGGTATACGCATCACGCCGTAGGGGTCTGGAAGCGCTGAGAGCCCCTCAGAGGCGTATACGCGTCGCGCAGGGGGCCGGGGATGTATACGCGGCCAAAAGCGCCTGAGGGGCTTCCAGGGCGTCCGCGTGCCGCTGCCTGCCGCGCTGTCTGCCGGTATACGGGGAAATGAGCGCTGCTCAAATTTTCATCGACGTCCAAAACGGCCTTCCTCCAAAAGTCGGAGGGTGTCGGACGTATACCTCGCTGCGCTGCCAGCTCTCGTGCTTTCGGTTTACATCTTTCTTTTATGTATACGAATAGTAGTAGTCAATAGAGGGCGCCCGTTTCTGTGGATAACCGCGTATACATCAATCGGATCAGATGTTTACGTATACCGAAAGCACAGGGAGCGGGTGTTGGCCGGCGTGGATGACTCAACCATCCGGAGGAGGGCGGGACGTATACCTCGTCGACTTGTTCCTGCGCCATCCCCATGTCACCCCCTTGCCGCCCACACCAAACCCGCGCGCTTATCCACAGATTTTGGCCGGTTTATCCACATGGGCGGCGGTATACCGGGGGCGAAAAGGGGTGTCGCGCCGACATGGTTGGCAGGTATCATCCGGGGCGCGCCGGGTGGGCCGGCAGTCATCGGTTTGACGGGGAAACAGCGACATGTCGGAACAAGGCAAGGCAAAGAAGGCGGGCAAGAAGAAGAGCGCCAGTGACCGCATCGAGGTGCGCCAGTCAGGCGTGCACGGCAAGGGCGTATACGCGATCGGCAACATCGCCGAGGGCGAGCGCGTGATCGAGTACAAGGGCGAGCACATCTCGTGGAAAGAGGCGCTCAAGCGCCATCCGCACGATCCGGCCGACCCGAATCACACCTTCTACTTCAGCCTGGACGATGGCGACGTGATCGACGCCAAGTTCGGCGGCAACCGCGCGCGCTGGATCAACCACGCCTGCGAGCCGAACTGCGAGGCGCGCGAGAAGAAGGGCCGTGTGTTCATCCACGCGCTGCGCGATATCGCCCAGGGCGAAGAACTGTTCTATGACTATGGTCTGGTGATAGACGCGCGCTATACCAAGAAGCTGAAGAAGGAATACGAGTGCCGCTGCGGCAGCCCGAAGTGCCGGGGCACCATGCTGGCACCCAAGGAACGCAAGTAAGCAGTCGGGAAAATCAGCCGGCAGGCGTGCCGGGCGCTTCGCAGGGGATGCGGATCACAAACCGCATCGACGCGCGCCGGGGGGCCGGCTCGGCGCCCGGCGCGTCGCGCCGTTCCTCGTGATCCCCGTGGCCAGCCGCCACGGCTGACAGGGCGGACGACGGCGCCGGCGTCGGGGAGGGCGCGGGCACATCCTCGATGCGGATGGTGCCCTGGTGCAGCGAGACAATCTCATGCACGATGGCCAGCCCCAGGCCCGCGCCGCTCGGCACAGCCTGCTGCACCGCCTGGGCGCCAGGCGTGTGATCGCCCCGGAAGAAGCGCTTGAAGACCTCCTCGCGCCGCGCCGGCGCAATGCCGGGGCCGTTGTCTTCCACCATCACCACGGCCATGCCGCGATGGCCCATGGTCTCGCCGCCCGCGCGCACCGTGATGCGTCCGCCAGCCGGCACGTATTTCACCGCATTGTCGATCAGGTTGGAGAGCGCCTCGCGCATCAGCAGCCGGTTGCCGCGCACCGTGGCCGGCGCGCTGCCGGTGAAGGTGGGGCCGGGCAGGATCTCGAAGCCCAGGTCCACGCGCCGGGCCAGCGCCTGCGGCACCCATTCCGCGCCAATCTCGAAGGCCAGTTCGGCCAGATCGAAATGTTCGACCGGGCCCAGCCGCTCCAGCGACAGCCCCGGCTCCGCCCGGGCCAGCGACAGCAACTGGTTCGACAGCCGCACCGCGCGGTCGGCGGCGGTCTGCACCTCGCGCAGCGCGTGGCGGGCCACGTCGGGGGAATCGGCATCGAGCGCGCGGTCCGCATGGAGCTTCACGGCGGTCAGCGGCGTGCGCAGCTGGTGCGCGGCATCGGCGATGAACTTGCGCTGGGCGTCCAGCGCATCGCGCAGGCGCGCCAGCAGTGCATTCAGGCCGCGGATCAGCGGTTCGACCTCGGCCGGCACCTGGGTCTCGTCCAGCGCGGCCAACGAGCGCGCGGTCTGGCGGTTGAGCTTGTCGGTCAGGATCTGGAGCGGCACCAGTTCCTCCTTGAGCACGTGCGACAGGATCAGGCTGCCTACCAGTAGCAGCAGGATCAGCGGCACCGACACCGACAGCAGGATCTCGTTCGCCGCCGTCTCCCGGCGGTCTAGCAATTCGGCGACTTCCACCACGATGGGCCCGCGCGACAGCGCGCCCTCGCTACTTGTGCCGAACTCGTCCGAGGCGGGGCTCGGCAGCGTTACCGGCAGCCGCACGGCGCGTACCTGGCGGCCGCTGAACCACGCGTAGAACAGGCGCGCGTCGTGGAGCGTGGTCTGGCCCGTGCCGTAGCCGAGCCAAGTGTCCATGCCGCCGATCAGCCCGTCCGGGCCGTGGATGCGCCAGTAGATGCGGTCGGAGCCTTCGGCCTCGACCAGCGTCTGGGCGATCGTCGGAATATCTTGATCCAGGCGCGGCCCGGCGATGCGGATCTGCTGGGCGATATTGTTCGCCACGCCGTAGAGCGCGCGGTCGAAGACCTGGGTGGTGTAGTGCGCCGCGAGCCAGTAGGAGAGCGAGCCACTGACCAGCACCAGCGCGAACAGCGGCGTGGCCAGCGCGCGCAGCAGGTGGACACGCAGGCTCGGGTTCGAGGCGCGGACCTGCCGCGAACGCGCGGGGGAGGGAGAGTCAGTGTCCGCCACGAATCTGGAGCAGGTAGCCGAAGCCCCGCACGGTGACGATTTCGACATCCGCTTCCTCGAGCTTCTTGCGCACGCGGTGCACATAGACCTCGATGGCGGTGTCGCCGACGGTATCGCCGCCCTCGCCAGCCGGGTGGGCAAAGGTGGCCAGGTGGTCCTGCATCTGCGCCTTGCTCACCACGCGGCCCTGGCGCTGGAGCAGCAACTCCAGCACCGCGAACTCGCGCGGCGACAGCTCCAGCGGCTTGCCATCGACGAACATGCGGCGGTCGTTGCCGGACAGCCGCAGGCGGCCCAGGCGCACGTCGCGCTCGGGCGCGGCCTCGCCATGCTGGCTGCGGCGCAGCAGCACGCGCACGCGCGCTTCCAGCTCGGGCAGCGCGAAGGGCTTGACGAGGTAATCGTCGGCGCCGGCGTTGAGGCCGGACAGCTTGTCTTCGAGTTCGTCGCGGGCGGTAAGGATGATGACCGGCGTGGTGCGGTTGCGGGCGCGGTAGCGGGCCAGCAGCGTCATGCCGTCGATGCCGGGCAGGCCCAGGTCGAGGATGACGAGGTCGTGCTGCTCGCGCAGCAGGTGATCCGTGGCATACACGCCGTCATGGACCACGCGTACCTGGTGGCCGGCGCGGGTCAGGCCCGCCTCCACGCCACTGGCGATTTG
Organism: Cupriavidus sp. SIMBA_020; assembly: GCF_046535395.1. Taxonomy (NCBI): domain Bacteria; kingdom Pseudomonadati; phylum Pseudomonadota; class Betaproteobacteria; order Burkholderiales; family Burkholderiaceae; genus Cupriavidus; species Cupriavidus sp. SIMBA_020. The sequence continues at coordinate 51,625 of NZ_JAWRWU010000020.1, forward strand.
ACGGTCGTCCTCGATCAGCAGGATACGCATGGCAGGGGGCTCGGCGGCGTTGTGGGGCAATGCCGCCGATTGTACAGGGCAGCCCCACGCGCTGCCTTTCAGTTGCCCTTCAGCGGGCAGCAGTTATCTATAGCGTGACTTCAACGCGCCGGCGGGCCGCTGAAGGCCTGCTCGATGAAGCGCGCCAGATCGATATCGCGCTGGGTCAGGCCGTTGGCGTCGTGGGTGGACAGGGTGATGTCCACCCGGTTGTAGACGTTGAACCATTCGGGATGGTGATCGACCTTGTCGGCATGCAGCGCCACGCGCGTCATGAAGCCGAACGCCGCGTTGAAATCGGCGAACTTGAAGGATTTGTGAATGGCGTCGCGGTCCTGGACCGGGGTCCAGCCGGGCAGCCCGGCCAGCAGGCTGGCGCGGGCGTCTTGCGAAAGAGGGGTCATGATGGCCTCGTGTTTTGAATGTTCTGCGGCGCGGATGTGGTCGTCAGATGTCGTCACTATCGGCCCAGCCCTCGCGGGTGCCGATGTTCAGCACGCGGTCGCCCTCGGCGACATCGCCGGCGCCCAGCGTCGGCAGCGCGCGCAGTTGCGGGTACAGGTCCGTGAAGTCCGGCCGCGTGGCGTCGAACAGCTGTTCGAAGCTGTCGATCACGAAGTAGGTCTTCTGGAAGGTGTCGATCCGGTACCGCGTGCGCATGATGCGGTGCAGGTCGAAGCCGATCCGGTTCGGGCTGTCCGAATCCAGACTGTAGATCGATTCGCCCTGGCTGGACAGGATGCCCGCGCCAAAGATGCGCAGCCCGGCCGGGGTCTGGATCAGGCCGAATTCCACGGTGTACCAGTACAGGCGCGCGAGCATGTCCAGCGCGCCAAGCTTGGCCGCCTTCAGGCCCCCCTTGCCGTACGCCTCCATATAGTCGGCGAAGATCGGGTTGATCAGCAGCGGCACGTGGCCGAACACATCGTGGAAGCAGTCCGGCTCCTGAAGGTAGTCCAGCTGCTCGGGCTTGCGCATCCACCAGCTGGCCGGGAAGCGCCGGTTGGCCAGGTGCTCGAAGAACACCTCGTCCGGCACCAGGCCCGGCACGGCCACCACCTGCCAGCCCGTGGCGCGCATCAGCGTCTCGTTGATCTGGTCGAATTCGGGCACGCGGTCGCGCTCCATGCCCAGCGTGGCCAGCCCTTGCAGAAACTCGTCGCAGACCCGGCCCTGCAGCATCGAGGCCTGGCGGTCGTAGAGCTTGCGCCAGATGGCGTGGTCGGTGCTGGTGTAGCGGTGCACTGGCTGGGCGATGGTGAAGTCGGGACGCAGTTCGTCGCCGGACAGCAGGCCGGCCTCGAATTGTTCCCTGAGCTTGGCGGTCATCGTGCCGGCAAAATCGGCGGTGGTGTCCGGGGTGGCGTTCATCTGTGCGTCTCCAGCGATGCGGAATTTATGCACAGTGTAGGCGTGTGGGCGTGCATTCAGGCCGCATAAACGGCTTGGTTTCGTCAGCGCATGCAGGTAACCTGCATATTTCTGATCCAAAATGCGGATTTCCTGCGCACCATGAACACTGCCAGCCTCGACCCCTACGACCTTGCCCTCCTGACTGCCTTGCAGGCGGACGGACGCTCCACCCACCATCAACTGGCGGAACGGGTGCACCTTTCGCCCAGCCAGGTCGGCCGCCGGCTGGCCAAGCTCGAAGCCGATGGCGTGATCACCGGCTACCGTGTGAATCTTTCGCCACAAGCGCTGGGGCTGGGCGTGCTGGTCTTTATTAGTGTGAAGCTGGCCCACCACGGCGATACCATCATCGAACGCTTCCGCGAGGAAATCCTGCTGCTCGAAGAAGTGCAGGAGTGCTACTCGGTGGCTGGCGAGGCCGATTACCTCGTCCGCGTGGTGGTGCCGGACCTGCCCACGCTGGCCGAGTTCACCATGAAGCGCCTGATGCGCGTGCCCGGCGTGGAGAGCGTGCGGTCCAACATCGTGCTGACCGCGCTGAAGCGCGAAGGACCGTTGCCGCTGTCACATTTGCGCTGAATCAGCCCTATCCAAAATCCAAAATGTGCAGAGGCTTGCGCTTGCCATCCGCGCATGTCACCCTCGCCCCGAGCCAAATCCAACAAGGAAAGGATGATGGGGACGATTGTCACCTCGGGTCGCAGCGGCGGGTACGCCACCACGTTTGGCAGGCGGGTCGCGCTGGGCGCGGGACTGGCCGGACTGGCCGCGTTGGCGGGGCTGGGCGGGCTGGTCGGCCTGGGCGCCGGGGAAGCGCAGGCCGCGCAGATCGCGCGTTTCTCGCCCGAAGGGGTGGTGCCCCAGGTGCGGCAGGTGGCAATCCGGTTCGACGAGCCGATGGTGCCGATGGGCGACCTCAACGCCGCGCCGCCCGCGGCGGTGTCCTGCACCGGCGGCGCGGCCGCCGGCAGCGGGCGCTGGGTCAACGCCACCAACTGGGTGTTCGACTTCGAACGTGACCTGCCGCCCGGCATGCGCTGCACGGTGCGCATTTCCAGCGGGCTCAAGAGCGTGGCCGGCAAGGCCTACACCGGCAAGCCGGAATACCGGTTCGAGACCGGCGGGCCCACGGTGGTCTCGGCCCGGCCATCCGGCGGACAGGTGGAGGAAGACCAGGTCTTCGTGCTGCGTTTCAACGGCGCGGCCACGGCCGGGTCGATCCGCGAACACGCGTGGTGCCAGGCCGAGGGCCTGGGCGAGCGCATTCCGGTGCGGCTGCTGGCCGGCAAGGAGCGCACGGACGTGATCGCGGCGGTCGGCTGGAACGAGATCGCCAAACGGGAAGGCGAGGCGGTGCACCTGCTGGCCTGCCAGCAGAAGCTGCCGGCCGGCGCGCGCATGCAGCTCGTGCTCGATGCGGGCATCGCCACGCCCTCCGGCATCGCCACCACGGCGCCGCGCCGCTTCGACTACACCGTGCGCGAAGCCTTCGCCGCCGGCTTCACCTGCGAGCGCGAACGGGCCGAGGCGCCCTGCACGCCGCTGCGCCCGATGACCGTGACCTTCACCGCGCCGATTCCGCGCAAGGTGGCCGAACACATCGTCCTGAAGACCCCCTCCGGCCCGCGTGCGCCGACCTTCGACCCGGACCAGCCGCCCGATGCCCCGGTGGAGTCGGTCCGTTTTACCGCGCCGTTCCCCGAGCGCGCCAGCCTGACCATCGAGGCCCCGCGTGACATCAAGGACGACAGCGGCCGCCCGCTGACCAATGCGGACCTGTTCCCGATCAAGCTGACCACCGGCGCGCTGCCGCCGCTGGCCAAGTTCGCCGCCGCGCCGTTTGGCGTGGTGGAGCGTTTCGCCGATGTGCCGCGCGGCAAGTCGCCGGCCGACTATCCGCCGCTGCTGCCCGTGACGCTGCGCAACGTGGAGGCCGACCTGCCCGCCACGTCCGTGCGCGCCGAAGCCGGCACCGTGGCGCGGCTCAAGGTGGATGACGACACGGCCATCCTGCGCTGGTTCGGCATGGTCAAGCGCATGCACGAGAACACCTGGACCAAGGAACAGATCGACGCGATCCGCGCCGGCAAGCCGCCCTATGCGGTGCGCAGCCCGCGCAACGCCCCGGCCATCGAGACGCGCGCGGTGCCGTTGTTGCGCGGCGTGGCGGGCGCGCAGACGCTGGCGATCCCGAAGTCGTCCGACACCTCCCCCCGGCCTTTCGAGGTTGTCGGCATTCCGCTGCCCGAGCCGGGCTTCCATGTGGTGGAAATCGCCTCGCCGATGCTGGGCGCCGCGCTGCTCGGCAAGTCCGAGCCGATGTACGTGCGCACGGCGGCGCTGGTGACCAACCTCGGCGTCCATTTCAAGCTGGCGCGCGGCACCGCCGACGGCGAGATGAGCGGGCTGGCCTGGGTCACCGGCCTCGACGACGGCAAGCCCGTTGCCAACGCCCGCATCGCAGTGCGCAGCTGCGACGGCGCCTTGCTGGGCGAAGGCACCACCGACGCCACCGGCGTCGCCCGCTTCGCCAAGCTGCCGGACCAGCGCTACCAGGACTGCGGCAACGGCATGGACGGCTATTTCGTCTCCGCCCGGATTGCCGCCGACCACCCGAAGGCGCGCGGCAAGGCCGACATGGCCTTCGTGATGTCGAACTGGAATCGTGGCATCGAGACGTGGCGCTTCAACGTGCCCACCGACATGAGCCCGAAGCAGACCGTGCGCGCACACACCATCTTCGACCGCACGCTGCTGCGCCTGGGCGAGACGGTGTCGATGAAGCACCTGCTGCGCAGCGAGACCGCGCAGGGCTTTGCGCTGCCGGCGTCGATGCCGGAGAAGGCCGTCGTCACGCATGACGGCAGCGGCCAGACCTACGAACTGCCGCTGGCCTGGCGCACCACGGCCACGGGCGGGCGCAGCGCCGAGAGCACCTTCCAGATCCCGCAGGCGGCCAAGCTGGGCGTCTACAGCGTGGGGCTGGTCTATGCCGATGGCCGCACGCTCGACGGCGGCACCTTCCGCGTGGAGGCGTTCCGCTTGCCGGTGCTGGCCGGCACGCTGAGCACGGCCAAGGACCCGAAGGCCAAGGGCAGCGCGCTGGTCGCGCCGGCCGAGGTGCCGGTCGGCGTGGAGATCCATTACCTGAACGGTGGCGGCGCGGCCGGCCTGCCGGTCCGCCTGTCGGCGCTGCTGCGCGAGAAGCCGGTCAACTTCGCTGACTTCGACGAATTCTCGTTCCAGCCGCCGCGCGCGCAGGACGAGCGTGCCACCGTCGATGACGAAGACAGCGAGGACACATCGGGCGAAAGCCGCGAGAAGCTCGTCGCCGACAAGCTGCCCGTCACGCTGGACAAGGACGGCAACGGCAAGGTCACGGTCAAGGACATGCCGAAGATCACCACGCCGGGCGACCTCGTGCTGGAGGCCGGCTTTGCCGACCCGAATGGCGAGATCCAGACGCTGCGCCAGACCGTGCCGGTGTGGCCGTCTGCCGTGGTGGCGGGCATCCGCGCGGCCAACTGGGTGTCGGTGAGCCAGAAGCTGTCGGTGCAGGGCGTGGTGCTCGACACCCAGGGCAAGCCGGTGGCCGATACGCCGGTGCAGGTGAAGGCGCGTGCGCGCATCACCACGTCCGCCCGCCAGCGCGTGGTGGGCGGCTTCTATCGCTATGACAACCGTACCGAGAGCAAGGACCTGGGCGTGGTGTGCGAGTCGCGCACCGACGCGCAGGGCCGCATGCGCTGCGATGTGTCGCTGGCGCAGGCAGGGCAGGTGGAGCTGATCGCCAATGCGCGCGATGCGGACGGCCGCGTCTCGCAGGCTTCCACCACGGTCTGGGTCACGCGCCAGGGCGAACTCTGGTTCGGCGGCGAGAACCACGACCGCATGGACGTGCTGCCGGAGAAGCGCGCCTACGCGCCCGGCGATACCGCCGTGTTTCAGGTGCGCATGCCGTTCCGCCATGCCACGGCGCTGGTCGCCATCGAACGGGAAGGCATTCTCGAAACGCAGGTGGTGGAGCTGAACGGCACCGATCCCACGGTGCGGCTCAAGGTGAAGCCGGAGTGGGGGCCGAACGTCTATGTGTCCGTGCTGAGCGTGCGCGGGCGGCTGCGTGACGTGCCCTGGTACTCGTTCTTCACCTGGGGCTGGCGCCAGCCGGTGGACTGGTGGCGCGCCTTCCGCAGCGAGGGGCGTGACTACGTGGCGCCGTCGCCGCTGGTGGACCTGTCCAAGCCGGCGTTCCGGCTCGGACTGGCCGAGATCCGCGTCGGCAATGAAGCGCACCGGCTCGACGTGAGCGTGACGCCGGACAAAGCCACCTACCCGGTGCGCGGCAAGGCGCGCGTGACGGTGCAGGTGAAGCTGCCGGACGGCAAGCCGGCCGCCAACGGCGAGGTGGCGCTGGCCGCCGTGGACCAGGCGCTGCTTGAACTGATGCCGAACACGAGCTGGAACCTCCTCGACGCGATGCTGCAACGGCGCAGCTATGGCGTGGAGACCTCGACCGCGCAGATGGAAATCATCGGCAGGCGCCACTATGGCCGCAAGGCGGTGCCGGCCGGCGGGGGCGGGGGCAAGAGCCCAACGCGCGAACTGTTCGACACCCTGCTGCTGTGGAACCCGCGCGTGCAGCTCGACGCCGAAGGGCGGGCCACGCTCGACGTGCCGCTCAATGACTCGCTGACGAGCTTCCGCATCGTCGCCGTGGCCGACCTCGGCGTGGGCCGCTTCGGCACCGGCAGCGCCACCGTTGCCGCCACGCAGGACCTGCAGATGATCTCGGGCCTGCCGCTGCTGGTGCGCGAGGACGACAAGTATCGCGCCATGTTCACGCTGCGCAACACCACGCAACGGGCGATGACCGTGGAGACCACGGCGCGCGCCACGCTGGTCGATGCGCAGACGCTGCCGGCGCAGACCGTGGAATTGCCGGCCGGCGCCTCGCGCGAGATTGGCTGGGACGTGACTGCGCCGGCGCTGCTGGCCTACAGCCGCAGCGGCACGGTGATGTGGGAGGTGGCGGCGACCGAGAAGGGCGGTACGAATCCGGCCCAGGCGGCCGCCGACCGCCTCAAGCTCTCACAGCAGATCGTGCCGGCCGTGCCCGTCACCGCGCAGCAGGCGATGCTGGCGCAGATGGCGCCGACGGTCTCGGTGCCGGTACAGGCCCCGGCTGGCGCGCTGACCGATCCATCCGGCAAGCTGCGCGGCGGCATGCAGGTGACCATGCAGTCGTCGCTGGCGGGTGGCATGCCCGGGGTGCGCGAGTGGTTCCGCCACTATCCCTATAGCTGCCTGGAGCAGCGCACGTCGAAGTCGCTCGGCCTGGGCGACACGGCGGCGTGGGATGCGCTGATGGCGCAGCTGCCGTCCTACCTCGACAGCAACGGCCTGGCGGCCTATTTCCCCTTGCAGAGCGACGCGAGCGCGGGCAGCGAGGTGCTGACGGCCTACCTGCTGTCCGTGGCCGATGAAGCCGCGCGGGCGGGCCTGCCGATGCGGCTCCCCGAGGCGCAGCGCGCGCAGATGGAGCGTGGGCTGACGTCGTTCGTCGAAGGGCGCATCACGCCGCCGCGCTGGGCGCCGTCATCCGCGTCGATGGACCTCGACGTACGCAAGCTGGCCGCGCTCGAAGCACTCTCCCGTACCGGCCACGCCCAGGCGCGCATGCTCGGCAGCATCCAGATCCTGCCCGCGCAGTGGCCCACCTCGGCGTTGATCGACTGGCTGGCGCTGCTCTCGCGCGTGACTGACATCCCCGAGCACGACAAGCGCCTCGCTGAAGCCCAGCAACTGCTGCGCAGCCGCCTCACGGTGCAGGGCACGCGGCTGGTGTTCTCGACCGAGCGCAGCGATGACTGGTGGTGGCTGATGGCCAACGGCGACGTCAACGCCGCGAAGCTGCTGGCATTGGCCACGCAACTGCCGGGCTGGAAGGACGACGTGCCACAACTGGTGACCGGCCTGCTGGGCCGCCAGACGCGCGGCGCGTGGGGCACGACCACGGCCAACGCCTGGGGCGTGCTGGCAGTGCAGCGCTACGCGCAGGTGTTCGAGAAGACACCGGTAGCGGGCGGCGCGCGCGTGACGCTGGGCGATGCCTCGCGCACGTTCGACTGGTCTGGGGCGACGAAGAAGGATGGCGTGGCGAGCGGCGCGGTGGACCTGCCGTGGCCCGCTGCCGGCACGACCGGCACCCTGCAGGTCGAGCAGCAGGGCGCGGGCCGTCCCTGGGCCACGGTGCGCGCAATGGCCGCCGTGCCGCTGCGCGAGCCGGTGGCGGCGGGCTATCGCATCAAGCGTACCGTCACACCGGTGGAGCAGGCCGTGGCGGGCAAGTGGTCGCGCGGCGACAGCTATCGCGTGCGGCTTGAGATCGACGCGCAGGCGGACATGACCTGGGTGGTGGTGAATGATCCGGTGCCCACTGGCGCCACCATCCTCGGCAGCGGGCTGGGGCGTGATTCGCAGATCGCCACGAGCGGTGAAAAGAAGTCGTGGGCCACTTTCGCCGAGCGCACGCCCGAGTCGTACCGCGAGTACTTCGGCTACCTGCCCAAGGGCAACGTGGCGGTGGAGTACACGGTGCGCCTCAACAACGCTGGCGAGTTCGCGCTGCCGCCCACGCGCGTGGAGGCGCTCTACGCACCCGACGTGTTCGGCGCCGCGCCCAACGCCAAGGTGACTGTGGGAGCCCGCCCATGAGCTGGATCGCGATGCGCATGCCGCCGCGTGTGCGCGAGTGGTGGATCGCGGGCACGCTGGCTGGCGTGGTCTATGGCGTGCTGCTGATGCAGGCGTCGATGGAGTTGCCGGCCGGCACGCCGCTGACCGGCCAGATCGCCTACCAGCCGGCCTGGAAGACCGCGATGGCGATCATGCTGGCACGCGGCGCATGGTTCCATCGTCCACTTGGCGAGCGCCGCTGGCTGGTGGTGGCGCTCGTCTTCTCGGCGATCGGCGATTTCCTGCTCGCGCTGCCGGGCTTGAAGATCTCGTTCCTCGGCGGGCTAGGGGCCTTCCTGCTGGCGCACCTGGCCTACCTGCGCCTGTTCGTGCCCATGGCCAGCGATCTCCGCCCGCAGCGGTTGCTGGGCTGCGGGCTCGTGATCGGGGCAGCGGGCGCGCTGCTCGGCCGCTTCTGGCCCAATCTTGGCGAGATGGCGATCCCGGTTACGGTCTACATCGGCGCACTCGCGGCCATGGCCTGCGCGGCGCTGCTGGCGCAGCTGCCAACGCCGCTGGCCGCGCTGGGCGCGCTGTGTTTCGTTGCCTCGGACGCGATGATCGGCATGGCCAGGTTCCTGTCGCCGTTCGACACCTACCAGCTCGGCATCTGGTGGACCTACGCGCTGGCGCAGGTGCTGCTGGTGGCGGGCGTGGTGTCGGCGCGCGGCGAGGCTGGGGGGCGATGACGATGCCGCGCCGCTTGTTTGCCCTGCTCGTGCTGGCCGTAGCCACCTCCTCGGCGGCGGCGGTGCCCGCCTTCCGCGACGTGCGCGACAACTGGCGCAGCGCCGACATCGTCGTGGTGGATCGCCATGGCGATCCGGTGGCGCGCGTGCGCGACGACTTCCGCGCGCGGCGTGGCGACTGGGTGACGCTGGCCGACACCTCGCCGGCCCTGCGCACGGCCATCGTGCTGTCCGAGGACCGGCGCTTCTACGCGCACAGCGGCGTGGACTGGCAGGGCGTGGCCGCTGCCGCGTGGGCCAATATGTGGAACACGCGCACGCGCGGCGCCTCCACGCTGACCATGCAGCTGGCCGGCCTGCTGGACGAAGACCTGCGTGCCGCGCGCGGACGCAGCTTCGGCCAGAAGGTGGGGCAGGCGGTCAGCGCCGCCTCGCTCGAACATGGCTGGAGCAAGGACCAGATCCTTGAGGCGTACCTGAACCTCGTGCCGTTCCGGGGCGAGCTGGTGGGGCTTTCGGCGATGTCCCAGACGCTGTTCGGCAAGGTGCCGAGCGGCCTGAACGCGCGCGAGGCGGCGCTGGCCGTGGCACTGGTGCGCAGCCCCAACGCCGCGCCGGTGCAGGTGTCGGCGCGGGCGTGCCGCATCCTGCGCGAGATGAAGCAGCCGCGCGAATGTGACGGGCTGGACGGCTTCACGGCGCTGGCCCTGGCGAAGTCGGCCAGCGTGCCGGACGCGAGTTTCCGCGCCAACCTGGCGCCGCACCTCGCGCGCGCGGTCATCGCCCGCACGCGCGAGGCGCTGCCAGCGGGGCGGCCGGTGCCAGCGCGCATCGCCTCCACGCTCGATGCCGAGGTGCAGCGCGTGGCCGTAGACAGCCTGTCGCGCCATCTGCGGGAGCTGGCCGGGCGCAATGCCGAAGACGGCGCCGTGGTGGTCATCGACAATGCCAGCGGCGATGTGCTGGCCTATGTGGGCTCCTCGGGCGCGCTGTCGTCGGCGGCGCAGGTCGATCACGCCGGCGCGCCGCGTCAGGCCGGCTCGACGCTGAAGCCGTTCTTGTACGCGCAGGCCATCGAGGAACGGCGGCTGACCGCCGCGTCGCTGCTCGATGACCGTCCGGTCAACCTGCCCACCGGCGGCGGGCTCTATATTCCGCAGAATTACGATCATCGCTACGCCGGCTGGGTCAGCCTGCGCGCCGCGCTCGGTTCGTCACTGAACGTGCCGGCCGTGCGCACGCTGGTGATGGTCACGCCGCACCGCTTTCACCGGCGGCTGGTGGCGCTGGGCCTGCCGCTGACCGAATCGGGCGACTACTACGGCTACAGCCTCGCGCTGGGCAGCGCCGATGTGTCGCTGCTCTCGCTGACCAATGCGTATCGCAGTTTTGCGAACCAGGGCGCCTATGGCCCGGTGCGGATGACCGTGGACGGCGCACCCGTGACCCGCCAGCCCGTGATGAGCCCGGCGGCGAGCTATGTGATTGGCGATGTGCTGGCCGACCGTCACGCCCGCGCGCGGACCTTCGGCCTAGACAGCCCGCTGACCACGCGCTTCTGGACCGCCGTGAAGACCGGCACCAGCAAGGACATGCGCGACAACTGGTGCATTGGCTGGTCGCAGCGCTATACGGTGGGCGTGTGGATCGGCAATGCCAGTGGCGCGAGCATGCACGATGTGTCCGGGGTTTCCGGCGCGGCGCCGGTGTGGCATGACGTGATGGCGGCACTCCATCGCCAGACGTCCAGCCGCGCCCCCGCGATGCCGGCTGGCGTGGAGCGCGTGCCGCTGACCTTCGCCGACAACCTCGAACCGGCGCGCGAGGAAGTGTTCCTGACGGGTACCGCCATGACCCGCATCCGCGTGGGCGCGGCGTCGTCATCGAATGGCGCGCCAGCCATCGCCAGCCCTGCGGACGGCACGATCTTCGCGCTCGATCCCGACATCCCGCCCGATGCACAACGCGTCTGGTTCCATGCCGACGGGCTGACCGGGCAGACGGCGCGCGCGGTGAGCTGGCGCATCGATGGCAAACCGCTCGGCAAGGGCGGGCAGGTGGCGTGGCTGCCGTGGCCGGGCCGGCATCGCGTGGAACTGGTCGATGCGGCGGGCAAGGTCGTCGATGACATCGGCATCGAGGTGCGCGGCGCCAGCGTGCGCGAGGCCGGGCCGCAGCGCACGTCGATGCGACGCTAGGCCGTGGCCGGCAGGGCGCGCGCCTTGAGGAAATCCACGAACACGCGCAGCTTGGGCGGCATCAGTGCGCGGCTCGGGTAGTAGAGATAGAAACCCGAGAACGGCGGCGTCCAGTCTTCCAGCACCGTGACGAGCTGGCCCGCCGCCAGCGGCGCCTGGATGTGGTGCGGGAACTCGTAGATCAGGCCGAGCCCGGCCAGCGCAGCCTGGTGCAGCATGGTCTTGTCATTGGCGATCAGCGCGGCGCGGGTATCGACCGTGAACGGCCGCCCGCCGCGCGCGAACTCCCAGCGGTACACCGATCCCATCGGCCCGAAGCGGTATTGCAGGCAGGCGTGCTGATGCAGGTCGTGCGGCGTCTGCGGCGTGCCGTGGCGGGCGAGGTAATCGGGCGAGGCCGCCACGAACATCCGCAGCGGGCCGGTCACGGGAATCGCCACCATGTCCTGGTGGAGTGCCTCGCCAAGCCGCAGGCCGGCGTCGAAACCTTCGGCGATCAGGTCGACGAAGCGGTCGTCGGTGACCAGATCGACGCAGATCGACGGATAGGCGCGCATGAAGTCGGTCAGGATCGGCCGCAGGGCGATGACCACCGCCGAATGCGAACTGGTCAGCCGCAGCGTGCCGACCGGGGTGTCGCGCTGGGCGCGGGCGTCCTCGGTGGCCGCCTGGATCTCCGCGAGCGCCGGCGCCACGCGCGCCAGCAGCCCCGCGCCGGCCTCGGTCAGGCCGACATGGCGCGTGGTCCGTTGCAGCAGCCGCACGCCCAGTCGGTCTTCCAGGTGCCGAATGGTCTGGGAGACCGCCGAGGGGCTCACGCCCAGCGCGCCGGCGGCAGCCGTAAAGCTGCCAAGCCGCGCCACGCAGGCGAAGGCGGCCAGCGAGGGCAGGGAATCAGGATCGATTGTGAAGTCAGGCTTCATGATGCTTGCAGCGTAGCACGCTGTTTCCGATAGCGGGGGATGGCGATACTGGGTGCCAGTTTCCAACCCCCACACAAGGAGTCTCACATGACCGCACTGCGCAAACTGGGCCGGATTGGCCCCGACGTCTTTCCGCTGGGCCTGGGCTGCATGGGCATGAGCGATTTCTACGGCGCGCACGACGACGCCGAGTCGATCCGCACGATCCACCATGCCATCGAGCGCGGCGTGAACCTGCTCGACACGGCCGACATCTACGGCCCGCACACCAATGAGGAACTGCTGGGCCGTGCGCTGGCCGGCGGGCGGCGCGACAAAGTGGTGCTGGCCACCAAGTTCGGCATGGTGCGCGATCCGGCCAATCCGGCTGCGCGTGGCGTGAACGGGCGGCCCGAGTACGTGCGTGCCGCCTGCGATGCCAGCCTGAAGCGGCTGGGCCTCGATGTCATCGACCTTTATTACCTGCATCGCGTGGACCCGACGGTGCCGATCGAGGAGACCGTCGGCGCGATGGCCGGGCTGGTCCAGGCGGGCAAGGTGCGCTGGATCGGGCTGTCGGAGGCAGGCGTGGACACCATCGAACGTGCCCACGCGGTGCATCCGCTGACCGCGTTGCAGACCGAGTACTCGCTGTGGACGCGCGACGTGGACGAGAACGGCATTTTCGCCACGTGCGAGCGGCTTGGTATCGGCTTTGTGCCGTACAGCCCACTCGGGCGCGGCTTCCTGACCGGGGCCATCCGCACGCCGGATGATTTCGATGCGGACGACTATCGCAAGACCAATCCGCGCTTTATCGGCGAGAACTTCGCCCGGAACCTGACGCTGGTGGACAAGGTGCGGGAGCTGGCCGATGCCCGGGGCTGCACGCCGGCGCAACTGGCGCTGGCCTGGGTGCTGGCGCGCGGCGAGCATGTGGTGCCGATTCCGGGCACGCGCCGGATCGCCAATCTCGATGACAACCTCGGCGCGCTCGATGTGCAGCTTGGTGCGCAGGACCTTGCGGACATCGAGGCCGTGTTCCCGGCCGGCGCAGCGGCGGGTACGCGCTATGCGGCGGCGGTGATGGGCATGCTGTCGCGCTGATCCCGGGGGCGCGGCATGGGGGACAATGGCGGATTCCTCCGGCCAACCTGTCACCCATCCGTCGCCCGATGCCCAACGCCTTCGTCCCGCTCGACGCCGCCGCCACGGCGGCCCGCCTGCCGTATCCCGAACTGGCCCAGGCCATCGCCGCCATGCTCGCTGAACTGCGAGACGGCAGCGCGATGGCGCCGCCACGCATCGCCCTGCCCGTGGGCGACGCCGTGAACGGGGCCGGGACGCTGCTGGTCATGCCCGCGCGCAACCGCGACCTGGTGATGACCAAGAACATCACCGTCCATCCCGACAATCCCCGGCGCGGCCTGCCGACCATCCTCGGCGAAGTGCTGGTCGCCAACGCGCACACGGGCGAGCGGATCGCCATGCTCGATGGTCCGACGGTTACCGGGCGGCGCACGGCGGCGGTCACGCTGCTGGCCGCGCAGTCGTTTGCGCCCGAGCCGGATGGTGAACTGCTGATCGTCGGCGCCGGCGTGCAGGCGCAGACCCACCTCGAAGCCTTCGTGGCCGGGCTGCCGGTACGGCGGGTCTGGCTGCAATCGCGCACGCGGGACAAGGCCGAGGCGCTGGCCGCCCAGGCGCTCGCCCTCGGCGTGGAGGCGAGGGTGATCGAGGATGTGGCCGAGGCGCTGCCGCACGTATCGATGGTCGTCACGGTGACGTCGAGCCGCACGGCGGTACTGCCCGACCTCGACAGTGGCTTGTGGACAGATCGACACTTTGTCGCTGGCGTCGGCGCGTTCCGCCCCGATATGTGCGAGCTGCCGCCCGTGCTTTGCCGGACCGCTTCCGCCCAGGGCCGGCTGCTGGCCGACACCCTGTTCGGCATCGAGGATGAGGCGGGCGACCTGCTCCAGGCCGGCATCGACTGGGCCACGGTCCAGCCGTTCCAGACCGCCATTCTTGACGCCGACGCCCTGCGCGACCGTACCGGCAGCCCGCTGGTCTTCAAGAGCGTGGGGTACGCGCTCTGGGACCTCGCCGCCTGCGTGCTGGCCAGCCGGGGTGACGCCGGCTGACCTTCGTCCTCAGCAGAAAAGCCATACTGCTCGAATGGATTATCGTTTTGTGTACATAACCGTTGCGCGAAAGCCGCGTTTTGGGGCGAATTCGACCTCGATTTGTGCAAGGTTTTTGGGTTAACCCTGCCTTTAGGGCAAATCTTCTACCTCCCGGTATCACGTTTGAAACAGCATGCCGTCCGTGAGACGGATAATGCGTGCCTGCAGTGAGTTGAGACTGAACGAGGATGAGGAGTAAGAGGAATCATGAAGAACACCTATAAGAAGATGCTCGTGGCCGCCGCCGCAATGACGCTGGCTGGCGTGGCACAGGCACAATCCGCGGGCAGCAATATCGTCAGCCTGGGCTGGTTCCGGGTGATGCCGCAGGGCCACTCGGAATTCCTGACGATCGACTCGGTCGCGGGCCGTCCCACCGGTGGTCTGCAGCGCCAGAACACGGGCGCAACGATCGACTCGGCCGACACGGTCGGCCTCGCGTTCAGCCACTTCTTCACGGACAACATCTCCACGGAATTCGTGGCCGGCATTCCGCCGGAGCACGACGTGAGCGGTGACCGTGGCTACGAAAAGTACGGCAAGCTTGGCAAGGTGCGCCAGTGGAGCCCGGCTATCGTCGCCAAGTGGCACTTCTTCGACGCCAAGACGAAATTCCGCCCGTACGTGGGCATTGGCGTGAACTACACGTGGTTCACGGGCGAAACGGTCACCAACCAGACCTTCGTGCAGAGCGAATTCGGCCCGGGCTCGACCATGACCGCCTCGGCCAAGCCGTCGTGGAACCCGGTGTTCAATGTCGGCGCCAACTACGCCGTGACCGACAACTGGTTCGTCGGCCTGTCGGTGTCCTACGTGCCGATCTCGACCACCGCCAACTTCACCACCACGCTGGCCAACGGCGCGCAGGTGCAGTCGCACACCAAGATCAAGATCGACCCGATCGTCACGTTCCTGAACGTGGGGTATCGGTTCTGACTGGTTGATCAGGCAGTACGCGGGCACCTTCGGGTGTCTGCGGTTGCGTCATGGGGCGCCCTGGTCGGCGCCACTGCTCAGACCTTTCCCACTCCCGCAGTTGCCGCAACCCTCGCGGCCGCAAACTCCGCTGCAAATTTCGGAGTTCTGCGATTGTAGTGTCCCGCTCACCGCTTCTAGTATGCCGTTTCCTATCGGCTTACTGCTCTGCGGCTCATGCTCATCAGTCCTCCGTTTCTCCTTAGCCCCATTGGCCCTAACCCGACCGACGCACGCGCGGACGTCATGGATCTCGCGGACGAGGGGGAGCAGTTCGATCCTACTTATCCCATCGGCGTCGATCGTCGCTGGCACGGCGGATGCCACATCGCGTCCCGGAGCCAGAATGAGGCCGTTCGCGCGGTTGCCGATGGTGAAGTGGTGGCCTATCGCGTCTGCCAGCATCTGGATGGACCCGACGGGGCGGGCAAAGACAGCGATCTCGGCTTCGTGCTCTAGGGCACGAGACGGAGACCGGTGTGAACCGCAGACTACGGTTCTACTCGCTGTACATGCACCTGCGCCATCTGGGGGGCTACGGCGGCAACTGCAACCCGAAGGACTTGCCGGAGTGGCTACGCATGCCGACCGGCATAGCGAGCGGCGAAGGCAAGAAGGTCTGCCGTAAAGATATTCTGGGATGGATCGGGCAGTGCAATGGGCGGATGCACCTGCACTTTGAGATATTCATGACCCGGGCGGATTTCGAGGCGTACTTCAATGAGACTCAACTGGGGCGGGCCACTCCTTCGACCCCTGCCTCGACGGATTATTGGGGCGATAGCTATTACGTGATTCCGGCTGGGCTGCCAGTCCTGGCACAGCCACCCGGCACGATTGAAAACAAGCTGAATGGCATTGAGTTTCCGCCCCTGCAGGGTACTGCAGCGACCGACCGGAAGCTCTATATCGAGGTGAAGTTCCGGGGTGGGCAGAAACTGACACGTGTATGGCGCGATGAAGCGGAGGGGCAACGCACGCTGCTGACAGTGCAACCAATTCTCGAAAAAGGCTACGAGTACGACATGTACGCGCGCGCGTGTGCTCTGTACCCGGGCTGTCCCAGCGACGGCTATGAGCTTTTGCGCTTCGGCCGCATTCTTAGCCGGCCTGAAACGTTGCCGGCCGGAAATCGGGCGACATGGTTCCGCGTGGCGTTCGATTCGGACAAGCAGGGGTACATCGATATTCACAACGCTGGCATCCAGAAACTATCCGATGCGGACTTCCCTAGCTTCATGGGCTGGGAAAAGGGAAAAGGTGAGCGAAGGCACCGGGCCTTTCACGCAGGAGGGGCTTTGCGATATCGATGCACTCAAGACGCTGATGAAAGACAGGAATCCCGGCCATAACCCGTATGTTGGAAGCTCCGCGAACAAGGCATTGCGCTACTACGTGCAGATGGGGAAGGGGGTCAGAGAAAGGCTGCGAGGGCTGGTGTGCGAGATGCCGTCGGAGTGGGATGGGTCAAACAATGAAGCGCGATACCGGAAGCTGAAGGAGCCCGGAGAGTTCTACGGAGGCGACCCGGCGGGATATGGCCGGTTCATGGCGTTCGTCGGCAAGGCCCAGTTCTGGGACAAGACTGGGTTGCCGCCCACCACCACGGAGAAGCTATGGTTCTTCCATCCGCTGGCGTTTATTCGGCATTTCAGGAAATGTGGGTGGCTCAGTGAGTCTGATTTGACGGGAATTCTGCATTCCGCACCGTCGGCAGGTCAAAGACGGGCGATAACCTTGCGACGGCAACTAGGTTCAATGGCGAACAAATACCTGATCACATCGAGACTGCGACTCGCGCATTTCCTTTCACAAGTTGGCCATGAAACTGGATGGTGGCAACATCGAGAGGAAATTGGTAACGAACGCTACTTCAGAACGATGTACGAAATCATCTCTTCTGAGGAAGCGGCGGCTGATTTTCGAAGCGGGCTGGCGCATAGGCTTGGGGTGGTTCGGCGTGATGACACGGAGCTTTCATATGCCGGCCGCCGCCCGGCAGAGATTCTTCTGAAGGCACAGGGGATGGACAATGGCGCGGCAAATAGAGCTTCAGGAGGAACAGCTGGTGATGGAGCCAAATTCAAAGGCCGCGGGTTTTTACAAATTACCGGTAGAAGAAACTACAGGGCCTACGGAAAGTATAAGGCTCGGGATTTTTTGTCTGATTCAAATCCTACGATTATTGCGCTGGATGATTCCGCCGCTTGCGACACGTCAGGCTATTTCTGGGTACGGGAAGTCGCAAATCGTGAGGCGGATAAAGGCGCAGGGCGCGAGCAGGTTCAACGCATTGGTGGCCTAGTGAATCGGGGTGCGCCACACAAAAGGCCGAAGCATCTGGAGGACAGGCTACAAAAATTTCGTGTGATATGGGGCCGTGTAAATGATCAATAAACTCGCACGCATCGTAGGGATGCTCGTGTTATTTTCGCATCCGGCTTACGCAAACACCGTTCAATGCGCAGACGCGCCACGTCTCACCGATCTAGAAATCATCGGGTGCAACCAAAGGGAAGGCGTCGGCATAGTGACCTACTGGAAGGGCCATGACGGCCCTTATGCGTCGGCGTTCGACGAACGTCATTTGTTCCTCGGTTTCTCTGGTAGCAGGGAGTCGTTGAATAGCGAGGCTGGGCTCCGCGTCGTAGGCGAGCGGCTCGTGCTGATGCGCACGACGCTGGGGGCGCCGCTGTTGGCAAGTCAAATTGCAAGCAGAAGCGTTCTGCCCACGCGCATCCATAGCGATGACTGGGCAATCTATCTTGAGGCCATTCAATACGAATCGCAACAGCAGGCTGTGGGCTACCCGATGCTTTGCGCGACAGGTGTGCTGCGCAACAAGGTAAAGGGCGCATATGTCGCGGTGGCCGAATGCTTTGCTTACGAAGAAAAAACGCGTTTTCTTGCGACACTTAGTGCGTTAGAAGCAGCCTTGACGAGAGGAAAAGCGTTGATGTTGTGGAGAGAATAGGCTTGGTGGCATATCGATGGAACATCCATGCAAGGTTGGCAGCCGCCGTGATCGTTCTAGCCTCGGCGATGAGCCCTGCCGTTACCTTGGCGCGCGCCAGCGATGCTGGTCACTATCAAGACGCTTCTTGCAGCACGTCACATCGCGAGGGAGGGCAAATCCAAATAGATGCCATTGATCTTCCTCGCCGTAGCGCTCCACATATCGTTGATACATTCACCGTGTGCAATGCCAACCTCGATCGGTGCGCCGCGACGAAGGAGGAGGGCGTTCCCTACTGGCACGATGCGGATGGGCACCTCGTGATTTCTCACTTCACCGAGACAATCTCGAAGACGAAATATCGAGGACGCACGCTACTGGAGAGCTTTCCTATCTGTGGATGGGGCTTGGTGAAAATATTGGAAAGAAGAATCGGACCAAATACCACCGCGAAGTCGTGAAGGCGAGAAACGCACTCGTCAACGCCCTCAGTTCAGCCCGTATGATGAGTGGGCCGGATGACTGTCCAAAGGCTGCGATTCGCCGCCCTTGAGACTTGGCGCCCGATCGTTACCTTCCTGAATGTGGGGTATGGGTTCTAATTGGTTTGATCCGGACTTGATGTGACAAGAAGGGCACCCTAGGGTGCCCTTTTTTCATGGTGGGTTCGCGCGATGCAGTCAGGAACTGAACCTGAACAAGAGCCGTGAACTGAGGGTGCCGTCAGGATTGAGGGTCCGCCATCTCCCCTCATGCAGGACCAGAGGGCGACGGCCAAACCGTCGGAATCTACTGAAACTTGCGCCCTGGACATCCTGTGCGGCGGCATTGACCAGGTGATATTCCAGCGGTCCACCGCGACGCCGCCTCAAGACCAGAGAGCCGTCTTCATAACGGAAAACGATGGTGCCGTCGATATTCGCGGCGGTCGGAAGCAGCAGACCTTCGGGACCGGCAAGGTCCTTGCGGTATATCCGACTCTTTTCCGCCGTGTCGGTGAATGCGAAGCTGGAGTATTTCTTGAAATACTCAGCCGGACATTTGCCGAAAACGTCGAGCGGCATGGGAGTGCGGAGCAGCGGCCGGAAACCCATGCTGTAGAGCATGCAGGTTTTGGCCTGCAGATCCGTTGTTTTCCACAGCATCAGACCGGGGCGCAGGGAAACGAAGAAGTCGTGCAGGACCTCGATCCTGTCAAACGGCGGGACATCGACGGGCTCGCCGGACAAGGTGAAGAGCTGCATGCGCACCTTCGTTGCCAGCAGATAGGCCGGGACAGGGGGCGCCACGGCGGGGCTGGGGTGCCTTGCCTGAATGATCTCGACGGCCTTCCACTTGGGCCGCAGTATCTCGCGCCGCGTCGGCCGGTCCATGACACCGACCACGGAATCTATATGACGGGTTGCGATCCGGCTATGCCCATACGCTGAAATTGCGATGATTTAGGCGCAACACAAAATGGCGCCAGATTCACTCCGCCTTCACCGGATACCCCGCCCCTTCGATCGCCTGCCGCAGCGCCTGGCGATCCGCTCCCGATTCCACCTGGACCGCCTGCGTCGGCACATCGGCCGTGACGCGGGCGGCGGGGTCTACGGACTGGACGGCCTGGGTGATGGCGCGGACGCAATGGTTGCAGGACATGCCTTCGACTTGGAACTGGATCATTTTGGAACTCCGGGATCAATGACATCCATGACGGATAGCTTGAGTGTGAACCTTCCCACCATGGGAAGCGCAAGCGCTTTTCACGGCGCGCAAAGACCTTGACCTTCCAATGATGGTAGGGTTCACAGTGCAGTCATCGCTATCGATGGCTCCCGTGGAGTTTTCCTGTCATGTCCAGTACACCCGCCCTGATCGCCGCCGAAGGGCCGCGCGACACCATCGACCTGAACATCGCCGACATGACCTGCGCGTCATGCGTGGGCCGGGTGGAGCGTGCGCTGCGCGCGGTGCCCGGCGTCGAGGATGCCCAGGTCAATCTCGCCACCGAGCGCGCTGCCGTGACGGTGCAGCGTGGCGCCGTGGATGCAGCCGCGCTGGCCGATGCCGTTTCGCGCGCCGGCTATGCGGCCACGCTGGTCCCGGCGGACGAGGCGGCGGCCCCGGCGGGGGAGGAGCGTGCCGATTTCTGGTCCGGCCCGTGGCCCGTGGCGATCTCCGCCGCGCTGTCCGTGCCGCTGGTGGCGCCGATGGTGCTCGGGTGGTTCGGCATCCACACGATGCTGCCCGGCTGGGTGCAGTGGCTGCTGGCCACGCCGGTGCAGTTCGTGTTCGGCTGGCGTTTCTACAAGGCCGGCTGGAAGGCCGTGCGCGCCGGGGCCGGCAATATGGACCTGCTGGTGGCGCTCGGCACGTCTGCGGCGTACGGGCTGTCGCTGTGGCAGATGTGGCAGACGTGGCAGATGGCGATGTCGACGGGGCACGACGCCATGCCGCACTTCTATTTCGAGAGCGCCGCCGTGGTCATCACGCTGGTGCGGCTCGGCAAGTGGCTGGAGACGCGCGCCAAGCGCCAGACCACCGCCGCCATCCGCGCGCTGGCCGCGCTGCGGCCGGACACCGCGCAGGTGCGTCGCCACGGCGTGGAAGCCACCGTGCCGCTGGCCGCCGTGCGCGTGGGCGACGAGGTCATCGTGCGTCCCGGCGAACGCATCCCGGTGGATGCCGAGGTGATCGAAGGCAGCAGCCATGTCGATGAATCGATGCTGACCGGCGAATCCGTGCCGGTGCCGAAGCGCGCCGGAGACCGCCTCACCGGCGGGGCGATCAATGCCGAAGGGCTGCTGGTGGCGCGTACCGTGGCGGTGGGCGCGGAGACCGTGCTGGCGCGCATCATCCGCATGGTGGAGCACGCGCAGGCCGCCAAGGCACCGATCCAGCGGCTGGTGGATCAGGTCAGCGCGGTGTTCGTGCCGGTGGTGCTGGCGCTGGCGGCGGCCACGCTGCTTGGCTGGGGGCTGGTGGGCGGCGACTGGACCGCCGCGATGCTCAACGCGGTGGCCGTGCTCATCATCGCCTGCCCGTGCGCGCTGGGGCTGGCCACGCCCACCGCGATCATGGCCGGCACGGGCGCCGGCGCGCGCGCGGGCATCCTGATCAAGGACGCGGAGGCGCTGGAGGTGGCGCATCGCGTGTCGGTGGTTGCCTTCGACAAGACTGGCACGCTCACCGTCGGCAAGCCCGATGTGGTGGCGCTGATCGCCGCCGATGGGGACGAAGCCGCGCTGCTGGCGCGTCTGGCGGCGCTGCAATCCGGCAGCGAGCATCCGCTGGCCCGCGCCGTGCTGGCCGCAGCCGCCGCGCGTGGTATCGCGCCCCTGCCGGCGAGCGAGGTCCGTGCGCTGCCGGGGCGCGGTATCGCCGGGGTAGTGGATGGCCAGCCGCTGCAACTGGGCAGCGACGTGTTGCGCGCAGAGCTGCACGCCGACGCCGGCCCGCTCCAGGCTGAAGCCGAGCGCCTGCGTGGCGAGGGCCGCACGGTGTCCTGGCTGATGGCGGACGGGCGCGTGGCCGGCCTCGTCGCGTTCGGCGATGCCCTGAAGCCGGGCGCCGCGCAGGCCATCGCGCGGCTCCGCGCGGCGGGCATCCGCACCGTGATGCTGACCGGCGACAACCCCGGCGCCGCCGCGCAGGTCGCCCGCGCGCTCGGTCTCGACGCGTTCCAGGCCGAGGTGCTGCCCGAGGCCAAGGCCGCGCGCGTGACCGCGCTCAAGCGCGATGGCGCCGCCGTGGTGGCGATGGTGGGCGACGGCATCAACGATGCCCCCGCGCTGGCCGCCGCCGACGTGGGCATTGCCATGTCTACCGGCACCGACGTGGCGATGCACGCCGCCGGCATCACGCTGATGCGCGGCGACCCCGCCCTGGTGGCCGATGCGCTCGCCGTGTCGCATCGCACCGTGCG
Organism: Cupriavidus sp. SIMBA_020; assembly: GCF_046535395.1. Lineage (NCBI taxonomy): Bacteria > Pseudomonadati > Pseudomonadota > Betaproteobacteria > Burkholderiales > Burkholderiaceae > Cupriavidus > Cupriavidus sp. SIMBA_020. The sequence continues at coordinate 73,628 of NZ_JAWRWU010000020.1, forward strand.
CAAGATTCGGCAGAATCTGTTCTGGGCGTTTATCTACAACGTGATCGGCATTCCGCTGGCCGCCGCCGGGTTGCTGAACCCGGTGGTGGCGGGCGCCGCCATGGCGTTCTCGAGCGTAAGCGTGGTCGGCAACGCGCTGCTGCTGCGCCGCTGGCATCCGGCGGGGGCAGGGGTGGCGCGTGTGGCGGCTGGCCGATCCACTGATGAGGGTTCGCGATGAATATCGGAGAAGCGGCGGCGGCCTCTGGCGTGACGGCCAAGATGATCCGCCACTATGAATCGATCGGCCTGGTGGAGGCGCCGCCGCGTTCCGAGGGCGGCTACCGGCGCTACGACGACCGCGCGGTGCACACCTTGCGCTTCGTGCGGCGGGCCCGTAATCTGGGATTCTCGCTCGACGAGATTCGCGGGCTGCTGTCGCTCTGGCACGACCGCGCGCGGGCCAGCGCGGACGTCAAGGCGCTGACCCTGAAGCACGTGGCGGATCTCGAAGTGCGGATTGCCGAACTGGCTGCCATGCGAGACACGCTGCGTGCGCTGGCCGAATCCTGCAGTGGCGATGATCGCCCCGACTGCCCCATCCTGGCGGACATGGCGAGCGCCGCCGGCGATGATTTCAAGGATTGTGCGAGCTGTCACCGCTGACCGCGCGCCGCAAGCATTCCCACAAGAAGAAGCAGGCGTACCAATCAGGAGACAAGCGATGGACGAACCTCTCATGAGCACGGACGATATGGACGGCGTGGACGAGCGGCCCGGCACCGAAGCTGCGCAGCGCCCCGGCATCGCCCCGGCCGAGACCCGCCAGCGCATGCGCGACGGCACCGAGCTGCTGGTGCGCACCTGGCTGCCCGACCCGAACCGCTACCCCGAGCCGCTCGGCACGCTGCTGCTGGTACACGGCCTGGCCGAGCACAGCGGGCGCTACCCGCACGTGGTGGCGCTGCTGTGCGGGCTCGGCCTGCGGGTGCGCGCCTATGATCATCGCGGCCATGGCGCCAGCGGCGGTCCGCGCATGGTCGTGCCGCACGCCGACATCTATGTGGATGACCTCGCCGAGATCCACGACGCCGCCGTGCGCCAATGGAACGAATTGCCGATCGTGCTCGGCCACAGCATGGGCGGGCTGGTGGCGGCGCGGCTGGCCACGGCGCGCGTGCGGCCGATCCGCGCGCTGATCCTGTCCTCGCCGGCGCTGGCGCTGCGCATCTCCAGCGGCATGATGACCGCGCACCGGCTGCTGCTGGCGCTGGCGCCCCGGCTGCGCGTGCCGAATCCGATCGACGCGCGGCTACTGTCGCACGACCCGGAGGTGGTGCGTGCCTATCGCACCGATCCATTGGTGCAGGGCACCATCAGCGCTGGCGTGCTGGAGACGATGCTCCACGGCATTGCCCAGGCGCAGGCCGACGCGCCCCGGCTGGAGGCGCCCACGCTGATGCTGGTGGGCGGCGCGGACCGGATCGTCGATCCCGCCGGCAGCCGCACCTTTCACGACAACGCGCCCGAGGACCTGCGCGAAATGGTCTGGTTCGACAACGGCTATCACGAGATCTTCAACGAGGCCGAGCCGTTGCGCAGCGAGGTGTTCGCGGGGCTGTCCGGCTGGCTGCGGCGGCATCTGGAGGAAGCTGCCGTGGCGGGGGCGGGCGCGGCGACTCAGGCAAAGCCCTGACGCCGGCAGGGTCCGAGTCGTGCGATGATCCGTGGCATTCCGATAATAAAACCGATATGCCGGGGCGCATTGAAGGACTAGCCAGGGACTATGGAGACGTACGACTACATCATCGTGGGCGCCGGTTCAGCCGGCTGCGTGCTGGCCAACCGCTTGACGCAGGACGCCGACGTCAACGTGCTGCTGCTGGAGGCGGGCGGCAAGGACGACTATCACTGGATTCATATTCCGGTGGGCTACCTGTACTGCATCGGCAACCCGCGCACGGACTGGATGTACCGCACCGTGGCGGAGCCGGGGCTCAACGGCCGCTCGCTGGGCTACCCGCGTGGGCGCGTGCTGGGCGGCAGTTCGTCCATCAACGGCATGATCTATATGCGCGGCCAGCGCGAGGACTATGACGACTGGGCGCGCATTGCCGGGGACGACGGCTGGCGCTGGGACAACGTGCTGCCGCTGTTCCGGCGCAGCGAAGACCACCATCGCGGCGCCAACGCCTTCCACGGCGCCGGCGGCGAATGGCGGGTGGAGGCCCAGCGGCTGCGCTGGGACATCCTCGAACGATTTATCGACGCGGCCGAGCAGGCCGGCATCCCCCGTACCGACGATTTCAACCGTGGCGACAACTTCGGCGTGGGCTATTTCGAGGTCAACCAGCGGCGCGGCATTCGCTGGAACACGGCCAAGGCCTTCCTGCGGCGCGCCTCGGACCGGCCCAACCTGACCATCGTCACCGGGGCGCAGGTCAGCGCGCTGACCTTCGACGGCCCCGACGGGCGCCGCTGCACTGGCGTGCAGTTCGTCGGCGGCGGGCAGAACCGCGAGGCGCGCGTCACCGAGGAGGTGATCCTGGCCTCGGGCGCGATCAATTCGCCCCAGCTGCTGGAGCTGTCCGGCATCGGCCAGCCGGAGCGGCTGCAATCGCTCGGCATCCGCGTGCGGCAGGCGCTGCCGGGCGTGGGCGAGAACCTGCAAGATCACCTGCAACTGCGCGCGGTGATGAAGGTGGACGGCGTGCGCACGCTGAACACGCGCGTGGCGCGCTGGTGGGGCAAGGTTGGCATCGGCCTCCAGTACGCGTTCAACCAGAGCGGGCCGATGAGCATGGCGCCGTCGCAGCTCGGCGCGTTCGCGTGCAGCGACCCCAGCTACACGCGGCCGAACCTTGAATACCACGTGCAGCCGCTGTCGCTCGACAAGTTCGGCGATCCGCTCCACGCGTTTAACGCCTTCACGGCCAGCGTGTGCAACCTGCGGCCCACCTCGCGCGGCAGCGTACATATAGAAGACGCCGATTTCCGGCGCGCACCGGCTATCGCCCCCAACTACCTCTCCACCGAGGAGGACCGCAAGGTGGCCGCCGACTCGCTGCGCCTGACGCGGCGCATCGTCGCCTCCCCGGCGCTGGCGCCGTACAAGCCCCAGGAATGGCTGCCCGGCGCCGCGTTCGAGACGGACGAGCAGCTGGCCGAGGCCGCCGGCGCCATCGGCACGACCATCTTCCATCCGGTGGGCACCTGCCGCATGGGCAGCGCCGACGATCCGGACGCCGTGGTGGACAACCGCCTGCGCGTGCGCGGCATCGCCGGGCTGCGCGTGGTGGACGCGTCCGTCATGCCGCTGATCACGTCGGGCAACACCAACTCGCCGACGATCATGATCGCCGAGCGCGCCAGCGACATGATCCGCGAGGATCGCAAGCTGCGCGCCAGCGGCGGCGCTGTGGTGCAGGCGTTGGCGGACACACCTTCGGGTATTCCCGTGGCGTGATGTGCGGGGGGGCGGCAAGCTGCCGCCCCCCTGCCTCCAACCCGCCGCCACCCGCCGCCACCCGCCGCCACCCGCCGCCAACCCGTGTCAGCGTGGGCCAGACATGGCCAAACGTGACGATTCCTGCATGTCTTATGCTTAGTGCAAACCCCGATGTTTTGCGACGCAGCAGACGCACACAATAGTCGCCGATATACGGTGCTCCCGCCTGCACTTCAGGGCGGTTGAGCCACCCGGATATTGCGGCAGCCGCGCCGCTTCCAGACACCTATAACGCGGCAAACATGGCGACAAAGCGCCGGAGTTCGAACCATTGTCAGTGCCGGGCACAACCCGGTATCGCAGCAAGAGGGCGGGCAGGAGACTATGAATCAGGAAATCATCCTGGAAACGAAGAACCTCACGAAGGAATTCAAGGGGTTCACGGCGGTTAGCGACGTCAACCTGCAGGTGCGGCGCGGCTCGATCCACGCATTGATCGGCCCCAACGGCGCAGGCAAGACGACCTGCTTCAACCTG
>NZ_JAWRWU010000021.1:0-72279 GCF_046535395.1 Cupriavidus sp. SIMBA_020
TCGACATCGACATCGACATCGACATCGACATCGACATCGACATCGACATCGACATCGACATCGACATCGACATCGACTACGGCAGTCGCAACTGCAATCGCGACGCTGACCCGGCAACAGCAGTGACTGATCAAGGGCAATCCGGCGGGAACAACGCGGAGCGCGATACGGACGTTACGGTAACGATCACCAACGCCGAAGGCCAGACGGCGCGTACCGGCAAGACTGCGGAAGAGATCATTGCCAGCCTGAACCGAAATACGGAGAACGCCACCCAGAGCGTCGGCAAGATCTTCGACGCGGAGAAGACCAAGGTTTTTGGCAGAGTATTCGTTGAGGAGACTATCGCGTCGGAGCGGGATCAGTCGGTAATATGAAACAATGTTTGACCGGCGATGGTTTTGGAGCAAAGTTAAACGAATCAATTCGGAAGACTACGAAGATCTATGACGGTCAAAGTGTCTACAGAGTGACGGATGACGTTGGGCCGTATCTGAAGAAAGGCGATCAGGTGTATCTCGATGGCGACCACAAAAATCATCTGAAGTCCTCGATATAAACGGAAAGTCCACGTACGTGATGAATTTGGATGGAGCGCTGAATGCGGAGAAAACGCAAGCTGCTATAGGAAGGACATCGAAATGATAGAAATTTTTGGAAAAATTAGAGACTCGTTGTGGAATTTCGCTAGTGCAAGGGGATTGTCTCCACAGAAAATCGATGATGATTTCAATTTGAACTATTCGAGAGATAATGATCAGCGTTTTGCAAGTGACGTAGTCAGCTTGTCTGAACTGATGCGTGTATATGACGAAGCAATGGTGGAGGGAGACCTTTTAACGGCAAGGTGCGCCCTTGTGGAGGCGCAGATATTTGCTCATAACTTGAGTAACTTCTTCTGGGACATCAAAGAGGACCTGGCAAAGGTGGCTAGTGAAAAGATCGAGGGTCGTGCCGATGATCGCTGGGAATGGCCTCCTCTTCCGCAGCGATATTCTTACCCTGGCAGGTATCAGTTCCGCGACGGAAAGCGGGTCGTGGAGATTTTCGGGAGTAAGGAAGTGTGGAATGAATCGCGGCAGCAATGGGAAAGTATTTAGAGGAAGTTCGTAGCTAATTAAACTTTAGAAGTCAAAGCAGATGAACGTCGTGCCGCCGGTGGCAAAAACACCTCTCGGGGGCGGGCAATGCTGCAGAATTCGAGGATAAAATAGATTAAACATGGGTCATTGTAAATGTTTCGCCACAATCATCGCAACTATGAAGACCCAATACCCCTAAGCCTAAGGCAGGCGGAAGATCTGTTGAATTCTGACAATCAAGCCGATGCGGCTCGTGCCTGCGTAAGCCTTGCAATGTACGAAACAGATGTTGAGCGTGTTGTGCAAGTGCTTCGCGATGTCGCGCTGGATATGCGCAGGGAAGTTTCTCTGCGGGCGCTGGCGATAACCTGTTTTGGGCACTTAGTCCGCCGATCTCCGGGCGTGGGCCTCACTGCGATATGCGAAACACTCCAATCGTTGATGGCAGAGACAGCGTTATTTGGAGCGATAGATGACGCTATGGACGATATAAAGATATTTTCCGCTAAGAGTGGGTAAATTTACGAGTCTATTTTTATCAAAGAAATTGGCATAGATGCTATAAAGAACCGGGTAAATGATAGGTGGAATGGAGTTTTCCGAAAATGAAGATATCAGGTCTCAAGAATGGGAATGTTAGTCCAATGTTTCGGGCAATCTTCATTGTTGGCGGAATTGCTATTGGGTGTTCGGGACTTTACTTTGAATGCCTCCCAAGATTTTTGCGAGCCATCATGTTTGTAGCGGGGTTCTTTTTAATGATTATTGGAGGTGTTAGCTCCCGGGCAGGGTTGCTAGGAATTCGTCCTTTTGAAAAGTCGGCGTGGAGGCGTGCAAAGGAGACATATAAGGAGCGCGGTGATGAGTAGGGTGTGAAACATGCGATGTGTAATAAAATTATTTAGCAGCGTGCCGTCGTTCCCGGTATTGCTCGTTGCTCATATTTCTATGTTGCACAGAAATTTTCATTGCGATGTCTGCGTTGTTGTCTCTATTGGTTTGGTATAAAGGCGGGCGTCTAGGGGATTTATTTGATTTCGTGCCAATCGTCATGAAATTATCGATGAACGTATCGTTATCATCGTTCATTCATATGATTATCAGAAGATGGCAGAATTACTGTGCGACGAACGAGTAATTCGTATGCGGCGGCGATCGGAAGATGGATATATACGGTTCGTTCTGTCGCAGTTTCCTCAAAGCCTTGAGCGCACCTCTAAGGCGCCTCTGGCTGATATCGCCTGACATGCATCCCAAATCCTTTCCCCTTGCGGTGGCGGCCTCGTTCCCGGGTGGCATCGCCTTTTCTGTGCTCCCTGCTCACGCTCACGTCGTCCCGCGCCCGGCCAATCCGCCGCCCTAACCAACGCCGAGCAAGACCAATCCAGACTCCACCAACAAGAAGCCCGAGAGCGCGCTGCCACGGTGCAGGCGCCGGCCCGGCGCGCCGAAGCTATTGCCGCAGCGGAGTCACCGACGCTGCCCGTGGAGTCGAAAGGGCGACAGGTTTCGTTAATTGTTTTCGATAAAGCGACTGGTGACATATATCAAGGACACGCAAGGCAGGGCCTGCAATCAATGAATTTAGCGAGACTGTAAAAGGAATCTCTGCAATGGATAGAACAAAGGATCCCGTAATTCAGCGTGGAGTCGTGTATATGAAGAAAAATATGATAAGTAGGCTGTATAAGGATGGAAACCTCACTGGAGCTAGTCAAGCAATCTTCATTGTTCTCGGTACGATACTATTGTTTGGCTGATTAGTAATTGAGATCGATTCGAAATATATCGTGTCGGCGATGATATTCATTGGATTTTTTCTTTTATCCGTCGGTGGATTTTAGGCTAGAGCTCAATTAACTGGGCTCCGAGTGTTTGGGAAGTCGGACTGGCGTAGGGCAAAGGAGACGTACAAAGATGGTGATGATGATTCGTTGATTTGAATTGCGCAGGGTGGTTGTCCCTGAATTTGGTCTTGGGGTTGAGGCGAAAGTAAATCTGATCGCATTTAAATATAAAGGCCGACAATGATTAATAAAGAAGTTGAAAATTCGGTCGTGTCGTTTAATAAACTAAGGCGAAGATTGATCATTCTCGTTGGATTTGTCCTTTTTTCTGGCATTACTTCCAGCGTGCTGATATAAAGTAAAATCGTCGGAAATGTAATATTCTTTCTTGCTGTGTTGGTAGTAGTTTGGTTTATGTATTTTAAGTATCGCTGTCCAAAATGTGGCGAGGTAATTATGAATCCAACCGGCCCTGGCGTCGCGATTTTCCCCGACTGTTGTGCGTCGTGCGGGGAGCGCTTGAGGAAAAGCGTGTGAGCAAAATCGTTTGTCGACGGCTTTTCTTTGCTCATTAAGAGCTGTATATGAATAGTCTCACCGAAAAGCGCCGGAATTCGTTGCTGGCCCCCAGCATGGCTGGACCACTACACGGGTCATTCATGAGGTCTGGCTCGCGCCAGGCGCGGGGCCGGTCAAGTTGACCGCCGCCCCGTTGCTGGGCGTGGAGACCATTTCGGCGGAGACGTCCGGCGTCGTGGCCATTAACTGACGGCTGGAAGAAGCCTCCGGCCCTAGCGCTGGCTGGCTTCCCGCAGCACCTCCGCCAACTTCCCCCGCACCAGTCCAAGCAGGCAGTAGGCGTTATATGACGGCTCGGACGTCTCGCTCTGCTTCTCCAGTAGTTCCAGCACCCCGTCGAGGCCGGCCAGGACGGCCTCGGCGTTGGCCGCGCGGGTCGATGGACCGGGTGTCGCCTCGGCGGGCGAAGGCAGTTTAGATTCGGGCATACGCGTCCTTGATCTCGGGTAGGTCGTTCAGTCGGATCAGTCTTCCTCATCCCACCCTCGCCAGTCCATGAGAGGATTCGCATTCTGTGGATCCCGGCACCTATACTCGACTGGCGCCCCAGAAGACAAGGCAAGCCATGACCCTGCCACCTCCCGCCCAGCAAGACGCCGCGTCCACCCCGCCCCAACCTCCCACGCCGCAAGTCGTTCCTTCCGGATTCCGGCAAGGCATCATCACGGCGATTACAGTCCTGCTTGGCTTCTCGCTGGCATTTTGGAAATTCTGGGGGCTCGAGACACCTGGGCGATGGGGCACGCTTGCGATCCTCGCCGCTGCCGCACTGCTGATCGCCGTGGCGCTGCAGATCGTCGCGCTATTTCGCGCGCTGCGGATCGAGGATGATGCCGTCGCTGAATATCGGCAGACGGTGCGCTGGTTTATCGGTTCGGCCGTGGCGTTGCTCGTCGGGTTGGCTGTCGCGATGGTGGACGCCGCGTTGTAAAAGCCAGCGTCCAAAACTTCAACGCGCGCAGGAAATCCACCCCGCATCGCACCACGTTTCTTGGCGTTCTTACACGCCACGCCTTAAGGCGATGAACCGCACATCACAGACGCGCGCAGTTCTTTCAAGGCATCGTTGCGAATTTGCACGCGCGTTGTAAAGCCGATGACCGCCTCCTAAGCTGGCCTCAGGCAGCTGATCCATGACAGGCCTGTCTGAAAACATTAAAAACATTAGGAGACTCCCATGAAATCCATCAGGAGAATGCTCGGCGTCGCGCTCGCCGGCATTATGCTAATCGGCCTTTCGTCGTGCGGCGGAGGCGGAGACGATGACCCGGGCATCGCGCCAACCGTCCAGCTGCTTTCGTCGCAACCCGATTATGTGACCGGCGGCAATGCGCTGATCGACATCGGCGTGCCTTCCACGGTCAACAACGATCGCCCCCTCAAGGTCTCGCTGAACGGCAATGACGTCAGCGCCCAGTTCAAGACCAGTCCCACCGATTCCTCCCACCAGCAAGCTGTGCTGACCGGGCTCGTCAATGGCACGAATTCCGTGACGGCCAGTGTGGGCAAGGCTTCCAAGACCATCACGATGACCAACTACCCGATCACTGGTCCGGTGATCTCGGGTCCCTTCCAGACGCCGTTCGTCTGCCAGACCAGCACGTTCGCGCTGCCGGACGGCTCCACGCTCGGCGCGCCGCTCGACGAGAACTGCAGCGTGGCCACGCGCGTGACCTATCTCTACCAGTCCACGCAGGGCGGGGCGCTGAAGCCGATGACCGACACCTCGACACGCCCGGCTGACGTGGCAACGGTCACCACGCTCAGCGGCACCCAGGCGCCCTTCATCGTGCGCGTGGAAACGGGTACCGTAGACCGCGGCATCTACCAGAACGCCGTCCTGCATGATCCGACGACCGAATCCGCACCCACGCCGACTTCTCCGCCCAAGGCCTGGAACCGGCGCCTCATCGCCGTGGAAGGCTTCGGCTGCCCCGGCGGCTGGTATATCCAGGGCGGGGCGATCGGCAACATCCAGAGCGCAGGCTTCGACTTCAGCCTGCTCAACACGCAGCGGCTGGCCGAGGGCTATGCAACGTTCGCCAACACGCTCCAGCATGCGTCGAACAACTGCAACGCGGTGCTGGCCAGCGAGGCGGCAATGATGTCGAAGGAAGCCACGATAGAACGCTTCGGCGTGCCGGTGTTCACGGTGAGCGCGGGTTGCTCGGGCGGCTCCTATGGCAGCACGCAGCCGGCAGACCGCATTCCAGGGCTGTTCGATGGCGTGCTGATCTCGTGCACCTTTCCCGACCCGCTCTCGATTGCCTTCGCAGGGTCTGACGGGCACCTGATCACGCACTACATCACGCTGTTTCCATCGGCGCTGACTGATGCGCAGATCGCGGCGGTCACCGGGTACAAGAGCCGCAAGGCCTTCGAGGATGCCGCCAATCAGGCTGGCCGTACCGATCCGGTGCCGGCGCGCGTGGACTACGCGGGCTACAACTCCGGCGTCTTCAACAGCGTGGTGCCAACGTCGGTGCGCTATGACCCGGTCAACAACAAGACCGGCGTGCGCCCCACGGTCTACGATGCCGCGAAGAACATCTACGGCGTCGACAAGGCCACCGGCTTCGCGCTCAGGCCCTACGACAACGTGGGCGTGCAGTACGGCCTCGCGGCGTTGAACAGCGGGGCGATCACCACCACGCAGTTCCTGGACCTGAACGAGAACGTCGGCGGCTATGACCAGGATGCCAACTATGTGGCCAATCGCACCGAGGGTGACCCCGGCGCCATCCTGCGCGCGCAGCAGAGCGGCCTGCAGATCGGCACCAATGGCGGGCTGGCGGCCATCCCCGTGTTCGACGTGACGGGCATCTATAACGACGACTCGGGCTACCACTACCAGTACTTCCACTTCGCCCTGCGCGAGCGGATGGTGGCGGCCAACGGCGACAGCAACAACCACGTGATGTGGCGCGGCAATCCTGTACCGGCCGATACGGCGTGGAACACCTTCATCCAATGGGTGGCGGCCTATAAGGCCGATGTGACGACCACCGCGCAGAAGGACAAGGTGGTCACCCACAAGCCGGCCACGGCGGTGGATGGTTGCTGGAGCGACGCCGCGACCTTCGTCAACGAGCGCCAGACGCTGAGTGCCATCGGCAACACCACCTGCAACGGGCTGTTCCCCTCGTGGACGGCCACGCGCATCGCAGCGGGCGGGCCCGTAGCGGGCAACATCATCAAGTGCACGCTGAAGCCGATTGCGGCGTCTGACTACACGGTGATGTTCTCGGGCGCAGAGATGACGCGTCTGCAGACCATCTTCCCCAACGGTGTGTGCGACTGGACGAAGCCGGGCGTCAACCAGTCCGGCGTGGTCCCGAACGGATCGTTCGGCCCATCGCCAGTGAACGTTGTGTTTGATATCACCAAGTCCTAGAAGCGGGTACCAGGCGGAACTGGGGCGGGCCGGCCGGAGAGCCGATACCCGCCCCGCTTCAATTCTGAGCCGGTCGGACCCTTCCTATTTCCCCTCAGATCCGCACCGAAAGCAGCGCATCTCGCCGCATCCTTTCCTTGATTTGCGCCAAAGATTTCTTCCTCGAACAGGGCGAAGGTGCCAGCCATCGTCTGGATAAGGAGGAAGGGTCATGCAGGATTTGCGCTGTGTACTGTTGAACGGCAACGCCACCACGACAGGTGGCGTACTGATAGCGCTCAACACGTACACGATTCACCACGGCGTCAATGTTGGCGTGGAAGGCGACCATGCGACCTGCCCGGCGTGCAAGGTGGGCGGGCCGGTGTACAACGACTGCGATCCGAGATATTCGCTGCATGGGAAGCAGATTCTGGTGTCGGGCGCGCGCGTGTTGTGCAAGTGCAAGGAGCACCCGCGCGTGCTGCCGTCGCAGCATATCTTTTCGATCGAAGTAGACCGGTCGCCAGAGCAGGAGGAGGAAGCCGCGGTAGCCGCCACGCCGAATCCCGGTGTAACGCACTTGGCTGCGGAAAAACCGTCGACGAACGAATACCTTCTGCGGCCGCGCGGGACGTTGTACTGGGGCGGAGCTGGGCTCGACGGAGACTACGTGCGGCCACAACTGGAGGCGTTCCGGAAGGCGGGGATCGAGCACTGTTTCGCCGGCTTGACGAACTCGGCGACAGCGGATTTGCCAGAGGGAACGGCGCCGGTTGGCATGATCCTGGACGCGATCAGATCCGGATTCAGTGTGCGCTATCGCGACGATGGCGAGTGGACGATTACGAGCGGAATGGTGCCTGAGGCGCCTCAGTTCAACCTTGTCGGCTACAGCTATGGCTCATTGCTCGCTGCGCAGACCGCGTGGTCATATGCGCGAGGAGGGCACGTGATAGACCATCTCGTCTTAATCGCGTCACCGATCGATGTCGAATTCCTGTCGGACCTCCTTGCGCACCCGAACATCAGAAAGGTCGTGACGATCGATCTCGGGAGGCACGGTGACCCGATCTACGCGGGCATGCCTTGGGGTGAATTGATTGCCACTTCACCTGTTCTTGCAAAGCAGTTCATTGCCAATAAAGGGGAAGGCCACTTTTACTACGCGCATGTGATGGATGACAGCCCACGCCGCTGGACGGAGTTGGCAAAGCGACTGCGCCAAGAGGGGCTGCGATGAGGCCGAAAGCTGTGCTCCTGAGGGTTATGCAAGGGATCGCCGTGCTGTTTGCCCTGGACGGCATGATCTATTGCATCGCATTGATGCTGACACCGTTCAAGCGCAACGATCTGTACGTCGGACCTGCCGCCGCCTACTTCGCCATTGCCGCGTTCTTCGGACTCTTGCTTATCCTTGCCGGGCTGGTGGTGCTCGTGATCGCTTTCCTGAGGCGCCATGTTTATCGATGGCGAATGGTGGGGATGTTACTAGCCGGCATGCTCTTCTTGGTGATGTCGTACGCCGTCTCCGTGTTCTGGATTCGGGATCAGCTCAAACAAAAAAACCCCGGCAGCAATGCCGGGGTGGCCAGTACTACCGGTGTTTTCGGCGCCGGCACCTTCAAGATTCAGACGCCTAATCGGCCTGGATGTTGAATTCCTTCACGAGCTTGGTGTAGCGGGCGGTGTCCGCCGCAATCAGCTTCTGGAGCACGGCCGGCTCGCCGCCGACCGGTGTGACGGCGATGGTCGCCATCCTGGCGATGACGTCGGGCTGCTTCAGGATCTCGTTCACATGGCTGTTCAGCGTGCGGACGATCTCGGGCGGCAGGTTCTTCGGGCCCAGCATCGCCTGCCACGCGCCAATCTCCACGTCCTTGTAGCCCAGCTCGCCCAGCGTCGGCACGTTCGGCGCGAACGGGGAGCGCTTGGTGTCGGCCACGGCCAGCGGCACCAGGCTGCCGTTGCCGACGTATTGCGCCACGGCGCCGTAGGTCACGTAGGTCATCGGCACCTGTCCGCCCAGCACATCGACGATGGCGGGCGCCGTGCCACGGTACGGCACCTGCGCGATCTTCACGCTGGCCGACTTGTTGAACATCTCGCCCATGATATGCATCGGCGAGCCATTGCCCGGCGTGGCATACGTCTCCAGCTTGCCGGCCTTGGCGCGCGCCACGAGGTCGCTCATCTTGGTGATGCCGGTGGTCTTGGCCACCACCACGAACAGCGATTGCGTGCCGAGCTGGATGATCGGCGTGAAGTCGTTCTGCACGTCGTAGGTGGCGCCGGTGCCGGACTTCAGCACCAGGGGGGCGATCGACAGCGTGTTGGGCGCCAACAGCAGGGTGTAGCCGTCGGCGGCGGCGCGCGCCACGTAGGCGCTGCCGATGGTGCCGGCGGCGCCGGTGCGGTTTTCCACCACCACCGACTGCTTCAGCCGCGCGCCGAGCTTGTCGGCCATCAGGCGGGCGAGCACGTCCACGTCGCCGCCGGCGGGGTAGGCCACCACGATGGTGATCGGCTTGTTGGGGTAGCTGCCCTGGGCCATCGCGGGCAGGGCGGAGAGCAGGGCGGCAGCGCCGAAGGCCGCACCCATGGCGGCGAGTACGTTGCGGCGGACAGTCTTCATGATCGAAACACCTCTTGTCAGGGTTCGCGCCCGATGCGGGGGCATCTCTGCGCGAAGGAGTGGGGAAACGGTGCTGTGCCGGATTTCCCATCGGGCTTGTGGCGAGCGGCGCCTAGGCAGAGGACACGCTGCCCGGCGCCGCATGCGTCCGCCGCTATTAGAAGATGTGCTTGATGCCGAGCATGGCGCCAAACTGCTGGCCGCCCGGCTTCGTGTTGGCGCCGGCCTGCGCGCCGCTGACGGACAACGTCAGGTTGCCGTCGTTGTTGATGAAACCGGCGGTCGCATAGACGGCCGTGCGCTTGCTGAAGTTGTACATGCCGCGGATGGCGTACAGCATCGACTTGTTATCGCTGCTGTTGTAGTTCAGATAGTAGACCTGGCCAGCCAGCGTGAACGCGGGCGTGATGTCGTACGCGGCGCCGATGTAGTACAGCGCCGAGATCGGCGTGGCGCTGCCCTGGTTTTCGCGGCGGATCACGCCGGCGCCGATCTTGGTGCGATCGAGCAGCACGTAACCGGCCAGCGAGGCACGGTCGTCACGGAAGCTGCTGCTGGTCAGGCCGGCGAAGGCGCCCGGGCCGCCGCGCTGGGAGTCATACGCGGCGGTAATGCCCCAGGTCTTCTGGTCCCAGCCGATCATGGCGGACCACTCGCGGCACTGCGACTTGTCCGCCGGATTCTCGCCAGCGCAGTTCGTGCCGGCCGGGCTTGGGCCGGCGTTGGCCACGTCGCGGCCAAAGCTGTACGTGCCGCCCACGGTCAGGCCGCCGAAGGTGCCCTTGTACGCGATGGCGTTGTCGGCGCGCGTGTTCGGGATGTAGCTGTCCATCGAACCGGAGCCGAACGCGTTCGGCCCGAGGATGTCCGGGTCGAGCACGGCCCAGAACAGCATGGTGTACTGGCGGCCGAACGAGACCTGGCCCCATTTGCCGCTCAGGCCGACCAGCGCCTGGCGCCCGAACAGGCGCCCGCCCTGGTTGGCGGTGCCCGAATCCGGCGCGAAGCCGGACTCCAGCACGAAGACGCTCTTCAGGCCGCCGCCGAGATCCTCGGTGCCGCGCAGGCCCCAGCGGGACGGTACGGTGCCGGTCAGCGTGTTCATGCGAGCCACGCTATTGCCGGCCGCGCCGACGTTGTTGACGAACTCGACGCCGGTGTCTACCACGCCATACAGTGTGACGGACGATTGCGCCGAGGCCAGCAGGGGCGCTGCGGCCAGCAGGCCTGCCGCGTACTTTCCGATCTTCATCTACCGTTTCCTTCTTTAGTTTTCGTGGGCTCGTCTGCGTTTCCGTCCGGCCGGGCAATGATGGGGACCGATCCGTCTGTTCGTTTCATTAGTAAAACAATGAACTACATAGGAAACGTTCAGCGAAATATAGACAGGAGAGCCTGCGGCGTAGATCAGGGGGAACCCTAGTGAGGCCACATGGCGACGCCGCGGCATGGCGCCGATGCCACAAAGCCCTGGAATCGTTGTGGTGCGCGGCTTCCACGGCGGCGCACCGCCTTTGCGAAAGTGGCAGCGCGGGCGAAGTCAGTCCTCGCTCGGCAAAGCCATGCAGAAAGCCGCTTTCGGGTGAAATCCGCCGATGCCCCGTTGCGGGGCATGCCGAGGCCGTGCGGACCTTGCGTGATGGCGGCGCGCCTGGCGTGGATTTCTTCTACTTGTTTACCCTGATCCCGCACGTCCCGGAACCCGGCCTATAGTCGAGGAGTTTTATTCATAAATACAGGTTTCACATATGGAACAAAACGCGCCCCATCGAGCACTTGACCCGGGCGCCGACCTCCTGGCGGCACTGGACAACCATTTCGCGGCGCGCACCGTGATGGTCGATGCGCAGGGCACACGCGTGTCTTGCCGGGTCGGCGGCGCGCGCGGTCCGGTGATCGTGCTGCTGCACGGCATCAGTTCCGGCGCGGCGTCCTGGCTGCCTTGCGCGAGCCTGCTCGCCGCCGGGGCGCGGGTCATTGCGTGGGACGCGCCCGGTTACGGCGATTCCACCCCGTTGCCGATGTCCGCGCCCACCGCCCAGGACTACGCCGCACGGCTGGAGCAACTGCTGGCTGCGCTCCAGGTGAGCCCGGACCTGATCGTCGGCCATTCGCTCGGCGCGCTGATGGCCGCCGGCTACGCCGCCCATGCCGCATCAGACATGCAACCGGCCGGCTTCCTCCTGTTGAGTCCCGCGCTCGGCTATGGCGCGCCGGGCAACGAGACCAAGTCGCGCGAGGTATCGGCCCAGCGGCTTGAAGCGCTCGACACCCTTGGCGTCGATGGTCTCGCCCAGCGCGGCCCCACCCGCCTGCTCAGCCCGGCGGCCACGCCCGATGCCCAGGCCTGGGTGCGCTGGAACATGCGCCGCCTGCATCCGGACGGCTATCGCCAGGCCGTGGCACTGCTCTGTGGCGATGACATCGACGAATACCTCGCTGACGCCTCGCGCCCCATGCACGTTGGCTGTGGCGCCCAGGACGTGGTGACCACGCCGGCCGCCTCGTCCGCGCTGGCCGGGCGATTCCAGTTTCCGTTCCACCTGATCGCCGACGCCGGCCACGCCTGCTACATCGAGCAGCCCCAGGCCGTCGCCCAACGGGTTTGCGCCACGCTGCACGACTGAGGCAAGGGTTTCAGGACCGATAGCAGCCGGCTACCGGTCACTTCTCCGCCACGATCTGGCGATTCAAGGGGTTAACCCTAGTCAATTTTTGAAGCGTCGTTGTCTATAGTCGTACCTGTGTTCAATATTTAAACTCGTGTTTCACAGGTAAAACAAACTAGCCTGAGGATGCGAGCGCGGTTGAACCCGCCGTCCCCAACAAAGCAAGCCATGGAGCAAAGCGCAATGGAAAGCCTCTCGTATAACCCGAACCTGGTGCCGTGGGAGCGCCCCGCGCCGAACAACGTAGCGGGCAAGGGCCATATCGAGCAGCCGGGCAAGGTTGCCAACATCGTCTGGCAGACCCGTGCGGCGGCACCCACCGCGTACGAGAACGCGCTCGCCGATGCCCTGGAGGCTGCGTTCGAGGGCGGCGCCAAGAACCCGGGCGACATCGTCCGCGCGTTCAACCGCACGAATTTCCTGGCCGCCGATGGCCAGCCGTGGACCGAGACTGCGTTCCTCGCCGAAATGCGCCGCCTGGGCGCCTGACTCCGGAACCCCAAGCGAGAGAAAGACATGGAATCGAACAAGCAAGCACGTGCCGAAGCGCGCCTGAACAGCGGCCTGCGCAACTACTGGTATCCGGTGGCGGCGTCGTGGCAGGTCACCCACGCCCCCATCGGCATTACCCGCCTGGGCCAGAACATCGTCGTGTGGCGTGACAACGCCGGCGCGCTGCACGCGCTCGAAGACCGTTGCCCGCACCGTGGCGCACGCCTGTCGATGGGCTGGAACCTCGGTGACCGCGTGGCCTGCTGGTACCACGGCGTGGAGGTGGGCGGCGACGGCCAGGTCAAGAGCGTGCCGGCCGTGGAGAGCTGCCCGCTGGAAGGCCGCACCTGCGTGCGCAGCTACCCGGTGCAGGAGCAGGCCGGCGCGATCTTCCTGTGGTTCGGCGACAGCGCCCCGGCCGAAGCCGACGCCCTGCGCCTGCCCGAGGAACTGGTCAGCGACGAGCACAGCAACTTCCTCTGCGTGGCCCATTGGGACTGCAACTACCGCTACGCGATCGACAACGTCATGGACCCGATGCACGGCGCCTACCTGCACGCCGTCTCGCACTCGATGGCCAGCGGCGAGAAGTCGGCCGTCATGCAGATCCGCGAGACCGACAGCGGCCTGATCTTCGAGAAGACCGGCCAGCGCGGCGTGAATTTCGACTGGGTGGAATTCGGCGAGACCGGCACGCTCTGGCTGCGCCTGTCCATCCCCTATCGTGACAAGGTCGGCCCCGGCGGCCCGTTCGGCATCGTCGGCATGGCTACGCCGGTGGACGAGGACCACTGCCTGGTGTTCTTCTGGCGCACCCGCCACGTGCAGGGCTGGGAGCGCGACGTGTGGCGCTTCCTGTATCGCAACCGTCTGGAAGGGCTGCACTGGGACGTCCTCGAGCAAGACCGCGTGGTGCTGGAGTCGATGGCGCCGAACGCGCGCGACCACGAGATGCTGTACCAGCACGACGCCGGCATTACCCGCGTCCGCCGCCTGCTGAAGCGCCGCGCCGATGCCGAAGTGGCCAACGAACCGGTGGCGATGCTGCAACCGGCAGGCGGAGTCCCCAGCCATGCGTGACGCCGAAGTTGGCAACCCGACGGCCAACCTCCTTGCCGGCCGCAAGGTCCTGGTGACCGGCGCCGCGCGCGGCCTCGGCCTGGCCTTCGCCACCGCGATTGCCGAAGCCGGCGGCGCCGTGGCGATGGCCGACATCCTCGCCGATCGTGTGCAGGAATCGGCCGCCGCCCTGCAGGCGCGCGGCTTCCACGCCGTGCCGCTGACGCTGGATCTCAACGACCCGGCCTCGGTACAGGCCTGCGCTACCGCCGCCGTGGCAGCGCTCGGCGGGCTCGACGGCCTGGTCAACAACGGCGCGGTCACCGACTCGGGCGGCCGCGACCTGACCGCGCTGGACGTGGCCACCTGGGACCGCGTGATGAACGTGAACGTGCGCGGCACCTGGCTGATGACCGCCGCCTGCACGCCCGCGCTGCGCGCCAGCGGCCGGGGCGCCGTGGTCAACCTGGCCTCGGACACCCCGCTGTGGGGCGCGCCCAACCTGCTGGCCTACGTGGCCAGCAAGAGCGCCATCATCGGCATGACCCGCTCGCTGGCCCGTGAACTGGGCGATGCGCAGGTCACGGTCAACGCCGTGGCGCCGGGCCTCACGCTGGTGGAAGCCACCGAATACGTGCCGCAGCACCGCCACGACCTGTACCGCAACCAGCGCGCGCTCCAGCGCGAGCAAGTCCCCGACGATGTCTGCGGCGCCGTGCTGTTCGCGCTGTCCGGCCTCTCCCGCTTCGTCACCGGCCAGACCCTGGCCGTGAACGGCGGCTTTGTCATGCACTGAAACCAAGGAACCCGATCAAATGAGCGATATGTCCCAACAGGAAAACATCAAGCGCAGCTGGGAGCGTCCTGCCGACGCCTCGTTCGACCAGTGGATGGAGAGCCGCGTGGCGCGCTTCTCCACCCGCCGGTACGACTGGGACGCCCTGAAGTTCCAGGCCGACTACGACCCGAAGTACCGTCGCGCCCAGATGCGCTACCTCGGCACCGGCGGTACCGGCGTGGCCGCCGACACCAACACGGTGCCGTCCGAGCACTTCACGTTCTCCACGATGATCATCCCGGCCGGCCACGAAGGCCCGTCGCACCTGCACACCGATGTGGAAGAGGTCTTCTTCATCCTGCGCGGCAAGATCAAGCTGATCCTGGAGAAGGACGGCGAGCGCTTCGAGACCATCCTGACCGACCGCGACCTCGTCTCGGTGCCGCCGGGCGTGTATCGCGAGGAAATCAACATCGGCGAGGAAGACGCGCTGATGTGCGTGATGCTCGGCGCCAAGAAGCCGATCACGCCGACGTACCCACCCGAGCACCCGCTCACCCAGGTCAAGCGCTGAACCCGCGCGCCGACCGTCGACATCGCTAGCCATGAGCACCCAACCAC
Organism: Cupriavidus sp. SIMBA_020; assembly: GCF_046535395.1. Classification (NCBI taxonomy): domain Bacteria; kingdom Pseudomonadati; phylum Pseudomonadota; class Betaproteobacteria; order Burkholderiales; family Burkholderiaceae; genus Cupriavidus; species Cupriavidus sp. SIMBA_020. Next base: position 15,076 of record NZ_JAWRWU010000021.1, read on the forward strand.
TGCCCGCCGAGATCCAGGACCGGTACATCGTGCCCGGCCTGGAGCGTGGCCTGCGCCTGCTGGCCGAGTTCAGCGCGCGTGACCGCGTGCTGTCGGCGGCCGACCTTGCGCGCCGGCTCGACGTACCCCGCTCCACGGTGTTCCGCCTGCTGGCGACGCTGGAAGCCACGGGCTACGTGGAACGCGCCGACGGCGGCCGCGAATACCGGCTGGGCCTGGCCGTGCTCCGGCTCGGCTTCGACTACCTGGCCTCGCTTGAGCTGACCGAACTGGGCGCGCCGCTGCTGAACAAGCTGCGCGATGAAATCGAGTACCCGTGCAACCTCGTGGTGCGCGACGGGCGCTCGGTGGTCTACGTCGCCAAGTCGGCGGCGTCGCGCCCGTTCGCCAGCAACGTCAACGTGGGCACGCGCCTGCCGGTGCATGCCACCGTGCTGGGGCGCGTGCTGCTGGAAGACCTGTCGCTGGCGCAGCTGCGCGAGATCTATCCGGAGCCACAGCTGCAGATCTACTCGGACAGCACGCCGCGCACAGTGGATGCGCTGTTCGAGATGGTGCAGCAAGACCGCTCGCGCGGTTACGTACTGCACGAAGGCTTCTTTGAAGCCAGCATCTCCACCATCGCCGCGCCCGTGCGCGACCGCACCGGCAAGGTCACCGCCGCGCTGGGCGCCACGATCCCGGCGTCGCGCATCGACCCGGACCAGCTCGGGCTGATGGTGGAGCGGGTGAGGGAGTCCGCGCGCGAGCTGTCGCGGCTGCTGGATTACCGGCCGCATCGGGCCAACGGGCACGGCAAGGTCGTGTCTTTACATCGGGAATGAGCAAAAGAGGGGAGTGAGGACGATGTCCATGATTCAACTCGACGGCAAGGTAGCCGTCGTGACCGGCGGGTCCTCCGGCATCGGGCTGGCGACCGTCGAACTGTTGCTGGAAGCCGGCGCCGCCGTGGCCATGTGCGGCCGTGACGAACAGCGGCTGCGCCAGGCCGAGGCCTCGCTGCGCGCACGTTTCACCGGCTGCCGCCTCTACGCGGCCCGGTGCGACGTGCTGCAGGCCGCGCAGGTCAACGCCTTCGCCGCCGACGTGGCGCGCGAACTTGGCCCGGTGGACATGCTGGTCAACAACGCCGGCCAGGGCCGCGTGTCGACCTTCGCCAGCACCGAGGACGCGGCGTGGCTGGAGGAGCTGCAACTGAAGTTCTTCTCGGTGATCCACCCGACCCGCGCCTTCCTGCCGCAGCTGGAGCAGTCGGGGCAGGGCGCCGTGGTCTGCGTAAATTCGCTGCTCGCCACCCAGCCGGAGCCGCATATGGTGGCGACCTCGGCGGCGCGCGCCGGCGTGCACAACCTCGTGCGCTCGCTGGCCACCGAATTCGCGCCGCGCGGCGTGCGCGTGAACGGCATCCTGATCGGGCTCGTCGAGTCCGGCCAGTGGCGCCGCCGCTTCGACGTGCGCCCGGAGGAAGACCGCCACCTGGACTGGACCGCGTGGACCGCGCGTCTGGCCCGCCAGAAGAACATCCAACTGGGCCGTCTCGGCCTGCCGCAGGAAGCCGCCCGCGCCATCCTGTTCCTTGCCTCGCCGTTGTCTTCGTACACCACGGGCAGCCATATCGATATTTCCGGAGGACTCTCCCGTCATGCGTAACGAACAACAACAAGTCACCGTGGGCTGCGCCATCGCGGCCTTCCTCGAGCAGTGCGGCGTCAAGGCCGCCTTCGGCGTGATCTCGATCCACAACATGCCCATCCTCGATGCGATGGGCGAGCGCGGCAAGATCCGCTTCGTGCCGGCGCGCGGCGAAGCGGGCGGCACCAACATGGCCGATGCCTACGCCCGAACCACGGGCGGCCTGGGCGTCTGCCTGACCAGCACGGGCACCGCGGCGGGCAATGCCGCCGGCGCCATGGTCGAGGCCCTGACGGCCGGCACGCCACTGCTCCACATCACCGGCCAGATCGAAACGCCGTACCTGGACCAGAGCCTCGCCTACATCCACGAAGCCCCGGACCAGCTCACCATGCTGAAGGCCGTGTCGAAGGCCGCTTTCCGCATCCGCAGCGCCGACACCGCGCTCTCCACCATCAAGCTGGCCGTGCAGACCGCGCTGACGGCGCCGACCGGCCCGGTCAGCGTGGAGATCCCCATCGACATCCAGGCCGCGCTGATCCCGATGCCGGCGGACCTGCAGCCGCTGCCGGTGCCGCAGCACCAGCCCTCGGCCCGCGCGCTCGACGCGCTGGCCGACCAGCTGGCCAAGGCCCGCCGGCCGATGCTGTGGCTCGGCGGCGGCGCGCGCCACGCCTGCCAGCAGGTCAAGCGCCTGCTGGACATGGGGTTTGGCGTGGTCACCTCCACGCAGGGCCGTGGCATCGTGGCGGAGGACGATCCCCGCTCGCTGGGCGCCTACAACCTCCACAAGCCCATCGAGACCTTCTACCAGACGTGCGATGCGATGCTGGTGGTCGGCTCGCGCCTGCGCGGCAATGAAACCCTGAAGTACGAGCTGAAGCTGCCGCGCCCGCTGCTGCGCATCGACGCCGATCCGGCCTCGGAAGGCCGCTGCTACCAGAGCGACCACTTCGTCAGCGGCGACGCCGCGCTGGCGCTGGATGGCCTCGCCGATCGGCTTGAAGGCCGCCTGAAAGTGGACGCCGGCTTCGCCGCCGACCTGCGCCGTGCCCACGACGTGGCCGTGGGCGCGCTGGTGGACGGCCTCGGCCCGTACAGCGCGCTGGTGCAGGCGCTCCAGCAGGCGGTGGGCCGCAACTTCAACTGGGTGCGTGACGTCACGGTGTCCAACAGCACCTGGGGCAACCGCCACCTGCAGATCTTCGACTCCCGCGCCGGTGTGCACGCGCTGGGCGGCGGTATCGGCCAGGGCCTCGCCATGGGCATCGGCGCCGCCATTGGCGCGGCGGCCACGGCCTCGGGCAAGAAGACCTTCACGCTGGCCGGCGATGGCGGCTTCATCCTGAACCTGGGCGAACTCGCCACGGCGGTGCAGGAGCGTGCCGACATGGTCATCGTGCTGATGAACGACAAGGGCTACGGCGTGATCAAGAACATCCAGGACGCGCAGTACGGCGGCCGCCGCCACTACGTGGACCTGCACACGCCGGACTACGCCCAGCTCTCGAAGTCGCTCGCGTTGCGTCACCGCCGCGTGAGCAACCTCGCCGACATCGGCGCGGCGCTGGAAGAGGCCACGGTCGAGCCGGGCCCGTTCCTGCTGGAAATCGACATGCTGTCCATCGGCAGCTTCAAGACCGTGTTCGCCGGCCCGCCGGTCAACAAGCAGCAGCCGATTGCCAGCCCGACCGCCAGCCCGACCGCCAGCCCGACCGCCAGCCCCGCATCGACCCCGGCGGCAGCCGCTGCTGCTGCTGCTGCGGCGGCTTAAGCCAACCAGGAGAACGTCCATGCTGCATGTGTCCATGGTGGGTTGCGGGGCGATTGGCCGCGGCGTGCTGGAACTGCTGAAGTCGGACCCGGATGTCGTGTTCGACGTTGTGATCGTGCCGGCGGGCACGATGGACGAGGCACGCGGCGCGCTGTCGGCGCTGGCGCCCAATGTGCGCGTGGCCACCGGGCTGGCCGACGGCGACCGCCGCCCGGACCTGCTCGTGGAGTGCGCGGGCCATCGCGCGCTGGAGGAGCACATCGTGCCGGCGCTCGAGCGTGGCATTCCGTGCATGGTGGTGTCGGTCGGCGCGCTGTCCGAGCCGGGCATGGCCGAGCGCCTGGAAGCGGCGGCCCGCCGTGGCAACACGCAGGTGCAGCTGCTGTCGGGCGCCATCGGCGCCATCGACGCGCTGGCTGCCGCCCGCGTGGGCGGGCTGGACGAGGTCATCTACACCGGCCGCAAGCCGGCCCGCGCCTGGGCCGGCACGCCGGCGGCGGAGTTGTTCGACCTCGACGCCCTGACCGAAGCCACGGTGATCTTCGAAGGCACCGCGCGCGACGCCGCGCGGCTCTATCCGAAGAACGCCAATGTGGCCGCCACCGTGTCGCTGGCGGGGCTCGGCCTCGACCGCACCTCGGTCAAGCTGCTGGCCGATCCGCACGCGGAGGAGAACGTCCACCACGTGGAAGCACGCGGCGCGTTTGGCGGCTTCGAGCTGACCATGCGCGGCAAGCCCCTCGCGGCCAACCCCAAGACGTCCGCGCTGACCGTGTTCAGCGTGGTGCGCGCCCTCGGCAACCGCGCCCACGCGGTGTCGATCTGAAGTGAATCTGACATGAGCACACAACAAGTCCTCCCGATCTGCATCGCAGGCGCCTGGCGCCTGGGCTCGGGCGACCGCTACGCCACGCGCTACCCCGCCACCGGCGAGGTCGTGGCCGAACTGAACGCGGCCAGCCTGGCCGATGTGGAAGAAGCCGTGCAGGGCGCCCATCGCGCGTTCCTGACCAGCGGCTGGGCGCAGCGCAAGCCGCATGAGCGTGCCGCCGTGCTGTACCGGGTGGCCGAGCTGATCCGCGCCCGCGCCGAGCCGCTGGCCCAGCGCCAGCGCCTGGACAACGGCAAGCCGATCAGCGAGACGCGCGCGCTCGTCGCCAGCGCCGCCGCCACGTTCCAGTTCTTCGCCGCCGCCTGCGAGACCATGGAGGAATCCATTACGCCGCAACGGGGCGACTGCCTGACCATGAGCGTCTACGAGCCGATGGGCGTGGTGGCCGCCATCACGCCGTGGAATTCGCCGATTGCCAGCGAGGCGCAGAAGATGGCGCCTGCGCTCGCCGCCGGCAACGCCGTGGTGGTCAAGCCGGCCGAGGTAACGCCGCTGATGGCGCTGGAACTGGCCGCGATCTGCGAGGAAGCTGGCGTGCCCCGGGGCCTGATCAGCGTGCTGCCCGGCAAGGGCTCGGTGATCGGCGACGCCATCACCAAGCATCCGCTGGTGCGCCGCGTGTCGTTCACGGGCGGCACCACCACCGGCAAGCACATCGCCCACATCGCCGCCGACAAGATGATGCCGGTGTCGCTGGAGCTGGGCGGCAAGTCCCCGACCATGGTCTTCGATGACGCCGACCTGGACCACGCGGTGAACGGCGTGCTGTATGGCATCTTCAGTTCGTCGGGCGAATCGTGCATCGCCGGCTCGCGCCTGTTCGTGGCACGCGCGAAGTACGAGCCGTTCATGGACCGCCTGGCCGCCGCCGCCGCCAGGCTGCGCGTGGGCGATCCGGCCGACGCGCGCACCCAGATGGGGCCGCTGATCACCGACCGGCACCGCGACAGCATCGAATCCTACGTGGCGATGGGCGTGGAAGATGGCGGCCAGCTGCGCACGGGCGGCATGCGCCCGGACGTGGCGGGCCTGGCCAACGGCTATTTCTACACGCCGACCATCATCGAAGGGCTCGACAACAACGCGCGCATCTGCCAGGAGGAAATCTTCGGGCCGGTGCTGGTGGCGATGCCGTTCGACGACGAGGACGACCTGATCGCCCAGGCCAACGACAGCATCTACGCGCTGGCCGCCGGCATCTGGACGCGCGACTACAAGCGCGCCTGGCGGGTGGCACGATCCGTGCAAGCCGGCAACGTGTGGATCAACACCTACAAGCAGTTCTCGATCTCGACCCCGTTCGGCGGCTGGCGGGACAGCGGCCTGGGCCGCGAGAAGGGACGACTGGGCATCCTGCAATACATGGAACAGAAGGCCGTGTACTGGGGCCTGAACGAACAACCGCTGCCGTGGGCCAACTGAGCCCGGGTATCAACCGGCAGGACGGAGAAGCAAGATGAAGGTATTGGGAATCGACGAAATCACCTACGGCGCCGACGACTTCGACGCGTGCCGTGGCTTCTTCAGTGACTGGGGTCTGACCGTCAAGCGCGACGACGCCGAGGCGCTGGACTTCGAAACGCTGAACGGCTGCCGCGTGCTGGTGCGCAAGATCGCCGATCCGGCGCTGGCGCCGGCCATCGAGGACGGCCCCACGCTGCGCGAGGTGGTGTGGGGCGTGGCGGATCAGGCGTCGCTGGAGGCGATTACCGACGCCATCGGCACCGAGCCGAGCTTCGTGCGCCAGCAGGACGGCGCGCGCGTGGGCTGCACGGACCCGAACGGGCTGGCCGTGCGCTTCCAGGTCTCGCGCAAGCGCGAAGTGCAGGTGGAGTGCGCGGTGATGAACACGTGGAACGACAAGCCGCGCCTGAACCAGCGCAGCCCGGTCTACGAGCGCGCCGCGCCCATCGAGGTGGGCCACGTGGTGTTCTTCGTCACGGACGTGAAGGCCACTGAGCGCTTCTACGTGGAGAAGTTCGGCTTCGTGCAGTCGGACAACTATCCGGAACGCGGCGCCTTCCTGCGCTGCGCGGCCGAGGGCGGTCACCACGACCTGTTCCTGCTGCAACTGCCGCAGCCCAAGCGCGGCCTGAACCATGTGGCGTTCACGGTGCGGGACATCCACGAGGTCTTCGGCGGCGGCATGCATATGTCCCGTACGGGCTGGGACACCCAGCTTGGCCCGGGCCGCCACCCGATCTCGTCCGCCTACTTCTGGTACTTCAAGAATCCGGCCGGCGGCCTGATCGAGTACTACGCCGACGAGGACCAGCTCGACGCCCACTGGGAGCCGCGCGCCTTCGAGCCGGGCCCGACCGTGTTCGCCGAATGGGCCATCGAGGGCGGCATCGACGGCAATACGCGCCGCCAGAAGAACGCCGGCGGCCCGCAGGGCAAGTTCCTCACGGAAAAGCGCTAAATCGGTGTTGAAGTGTCGTTGCCTCTGGCGAGGCAAGCATTGAGAAGGAAGCAGTCATGAGTGCCAGTCAATCCCTGACGATGCGCGTGCAGGCCATGCGGTTCGAGGCGCGCGGTGTGGTCAGCATCGAGCTGCGCGACCCCAGCGGCGCCACCTTGCCCGAATTCAGCCCGGGCGCGCATATCGACCTCCACCTGGCCAACGGCCTGGTGCGCAGCTATTCGCTGTGCGGCGCGCCCGAGGCGCGCGACCGCTACACCGTGGGCGTGCTGCAGGATCGCAACAGCCGGGGCGGCTCGCGCTTCGTGCACGAGCAGCTGCGCGTGGGCAGCACCCTCACCGTGGCGGCGCCGCGCAACCACTTCGCGCTGAACGAGGATGCCGCGCACACAGTGCTGGTGGCTGGCGGCATTGGCGTCACGCCCATCGTCTGCATGGCGCGTCGGCTGGCCGAGCTTGGCCGGGCGTTCACGCTGCTGTACTGCGCCCGCTCGCGGGAGGAGGCGGCCTTCGTCGACACCCTGTCGGCCTATGGCGACGCCGTGCGCTTCCATTTCGACGACGAGCAGGGCGCGCCGCCGGACCTCCAGGCGATGCTGGCCGGGCAGGGCGCCGGCACGCACTTCTACTGCTGTGGCCCGGGCCCGATGCTCAACGCCTTCGAGGCTGCCTGCGCGGCCCACGGCTACGCCAACGTCCACATCGAACGCTTTGCCGCCGACCCGGCTACCGAGGCAGTGCAGGAGGGCGAGTACAGCGTCACGCTGCAACGCACGGGCGCCAACGTGCGCGTGCCGTCCGGCAAGTCACTGCTCGATGCCCTGCTGGAAGCCGGCGTGGCAATGGAGTACAGCTGCCGGGAGGGCGTGTGCGGGTCGTGCGAGACCGCCGTGCTCGACGGCTGCCCCGATCACCGCGACAGCGTGCTCAGCAACAGCGAGCGCGCCGCCAACAACACCATGATGGTGTGCGTATCCGGATGCAAGGGCCAGCGGCTCGTGCTGGACCTTTGAGCCGCTGAGGACACTTCCACAGATGTATATCGATAGCGTAGACGGCGCGGCATCAGCCAGCGCCACGGCCCCCGCGCACCCCCAAACCAGCCCCCGCGCAGTCACGCGCGGCCAGATCATCGCCCGTATCGAGCGGATGCCCGGCAACGCGATGCATATCCGCGCCCGGCTGCTGATCGGCCTCGCCACCTTCTTCGATGGCTTCGACGTGATCGCCATCGCGGCCACGCTGCCGCTGCTGATTGCCAACTGGTCGCTCACACCGGGCCAGATCGGCTTCCTGATCGCGGCGCCTTCGGTGGGCCAGCTGGTGGGCGCGCTGCTGTTCCCGGCGCTGGCCGAGCGCTTTGGCCGGCTGCGCTCGGTGGGCTGGAGCGCGGGCATCATCGGCCTGATGAGTATTGCCTGCGGCTTTGCGCCTTCGTTCGAGATCTTCGCGCTCCTGCGTATCGTGCAGGGGCTGGGGCTGGGCGGCGAACTGCCGGTGGCGGCCACCTATATCAACGAGGTCACGCGCGCGCATGGCCGGGGCCGCTTCGTGCTGCTGTACGAGGTGGTGTTCCCGATCGGGCTGATGGTGTCCAACGCGCTGGGGGCCTTCCTGGTGCCGCGCTACGGCTGGGAGGTGATGTACTTTCTGGGCGGCGTGCCGATCGTGCTGTTCTTCGTGCTGCGCAAGCTGATTCCCGAGTCGCCGCGCTGGCTGGCCGAGAAGGGCCGGCTGGGCGAGGCGGATGCGGCGCTGAGCGCCTTCGAGGCCCGCGCCAGGCAGCCGCTGCCGCCGGTGGGCGATACCTCGGCGTTCGACGCCATGACGGCCCGCCACCCGCGCCGCCGCGTGCGGGACCTCGTTGGCCGCGCCTATATCGGCCGCACGCTGGCCGTGTGGATGCTGTGGGCAACCTGCGGCTTTATCCAGTACGGGCTGTCGACCTGGCTGCCCACGGTCTACAAGACCGTCTACCACGCGCCGCTGCAACTGGCGCTGAACCTGGCGGCAGGGGCCTCGGTGCTGGGCGTGGTCGGGTCGCTGATCTGCGCGATGGTGGTGGACAAGGTGGGCCGCAAACCGGTGATCAACGTGTCCTTTGTGCTGTGCGCGGTGTCGCTGGTGCTGGCGGGCGTGTTCCACGCCTCCACGGTCTACGTGGTGGCCACGTTCTGCGCGCTGGCCATGGGCTTCCTGGCCTGCGGCTTCATCACCGCCTACGTCTACACGCCGGAGCTGTACCCCACCAGCATCCGCGCCATGGGCTGCGGGCTGGGCGGCGCGTGGCTCAAGATCTCGGCGATCTTTGCCCCGGGCCTGATCGCCAGCACCATCGGCGGCGGCAACCTGAGCCTGGCGTTCTACGGGCTTGCCGTGGTGCCGCTGCTGGCCGCCGTGACCGTGTTCTTCCTCGGCATCGAGACCAAGGGGCAGGTGCTGGAGGAACTGGAGGTCTAGCCTCCGGACGGCTGAAACGTATTGTTGGGTCTTCGACGATCATCATGTCGTCATTGCGCTCCGCGGCCTGTACCGGCGCGGGGCGTTTTTTGCTTTTTCTGTCTGGCGACGGGGTCAGTCGCGGGCGGTGCAGATGCCGTGCAGCTTGCGCAGGCCGGTGTACAGGCCGTGGCGCTCCTCGGGCGTCAGCAGGCGGATCACCGATGCCTGCCCGCGCCGGGCCAGCGGAATCACCTGGGCGTGGAGCGCCTCGCCGGCGGGCGTGATGCGGCAGACCAGCCGTCGGCGCGGCGTGCTGCCTTCGGACTCCAGCGTGACGAGCCCCCGGTCCTCCAGCAGCCGCAGCGTGCGGCTGACCAGCGCCTTGTCCGAGGTGGACTGCTTGACCATCTCCGCGAAGGACAGCTCCTTGCCGTGCGCCAGCAGCGCCAGCATGCGCCATTCCGGTACGGTCAGCTCGAACTGCGTGGCGTATGGCTCGGTCACGCTGTTGCGCAGTGCCGTGACCAGCTGGCTCAACATCGTCGTCAGGAAGTCGTTGACGGTGAGTCCCGTGCCCGCCTCGTCGAGTTCGGACCAGGGATCGGCGGCCGGAGGGGCTTGTTCGTGTGCGGAGGTGGGGCTGGACATGGCGAAGTGGAAGCGGGGAAAGAATGCCGCGGGATGCCGCGGGATGCCGCAAGACGGCCGGAAACCGGCCGCGATTGTCTCACAGCTGGCGGGGCTCGCAACTTTGTGCCACGCAGCAAAACACGGCAGATCGCAGGGGTGATGTCAATCGGGGATTGACTTAAGTTGAGTCATCAACAAAGTCGCCCTACTCTGGATTCGTTCCTGATGTGAATCCGGGTTTCATAGATAAAACATATCTGCTAGGGTTCGAGGTGGAGACGTGTGTGCGATCGTGCTGTGCGCGACGCCGCATGTTATACGGATCCGTTGCCAGCCGGCTGATGTTGCAGAAAGCCAGGCGGCAGGACCGAACGCTACGCAGAGAGAGACCATGAACCAGGACCTTCCCAGAGAGGAAACGCAGCAGGAAGTGCAGCAGGAAGTGCAGCAGGAAACGCAGGACACACAGGACAAGTACATCGTGCCGGGGCTGGAGCGCGGGCTGAGGCTGCTGGGTGAGTTCAGCAGCAAGGACCGCACGCTGTCGGCGGCGGAGCTGGCGCGGCGGCTGAAGGTGCCGCGCTCGACGGTGTTCCGGCTGCTGGCCACGCTGGAGATGATGGGCTTCGTGGAACGGACCGATGGCGGGCGCGAATTCCGCCTCGGCATGGCAGTGCTGCGGCTCGGCTTCGACTACCTGGCCTCGCTGGAGCTGACCGAGCTGGGCCGGCCGCTGCTGGACCGCCTGCGCGACGACATCCACTACCCGTGCAACCTGGTGGTGCGGGATGGCCGGTCGATCGTGTACGTGGCCAAGTCGGTGGCGGCGCGGCCGTTCACCAGCACGGTGAACGTGGGCACCCGCCTGCCGGCGCATGCCACGGTGCTGGGGCGCGTGCTGCTGGAAGACCTGTCGCTGGAGGCGCTGCGGGAGCTGTATCCGGAGCCACGGCTGGAGGTGTACTCGGACAGCACGCCGCGCACCGTGGAGGAGCTGTACGAGATGGTGCAGCGTGACCGCCAGCGCGGCTACGTGCTGCACGAGGGCTTCTTCGAGGCCAGTATCTCGACCATCGCCGCGCCGGTGCGTGACCGTACCGCGCGCGTGGTGGCGGCGTTGGGGGCGACCATCCCGGCAGCCCGGATCGATCCGGCGCTGCTTGACTCGATGGTCGAGAAGGTGCGCGAGGCGGCAGGGGAGTTGTCGCGCCTGCTGGATTACCGGCCGACCTTGCAGGACAGGGTGGCCAACGAATGACGCCGGGCTGACGCCCCGGCGGATGGTGAAATCACGGAAGGAACGGGGCTGGCATGAGGAAAGCACGGTGGATGGGCAGGGCGGCGGCAGTGCTGCCGATGATGGCGATCATGGCGATGGGGGGGATGGTGGCGATGCCGGGCGTGGCGCAGGCCGCCCCGGCCTGTCACACGGTGCGGATCGTGGTGCCGTTCCCGGCCGGCGGCCCGGCTGACCAGCTCGCCCGCACGCTGTCGCAGGGCCTCCAGCAGCTGCCGCAGCCGTCCGAGCGCAAGGGCGCGACGATGATCGTCGACAACAAGCCCGGCGCCAACGGCAATATCGGCATCGACGCCGTGCGCCGCGCGGCGGGCGATGGCTGCACCTGGCTGGTGGTGCCGGCCGGCAACCTGACCATCAACCCCACGCTGTTCCCCGCACTGTCCTACAACGTCACGCGCGATTTCCGGCCCGTCTCGCTGCTGGCCAGCTCGCCCAACGTGCTGGCGGTGAACCCGGCGGTCAAGGCGCGCACCGTGCCGGAGCTGATCGCGCTGGCCAGGCAGGCGGATCAGGCGAAATCGCCGCTCGGCTACGCCAGCCCCGGCGTCGGCAGCGGCCTGCATCTGGCCGGCGAGCTGTTCCGCAACAAGGCCGGCGTGACCATGCTGCATGTGCCGTACAAGGGCACCACGCAGGCCGTGACCGACGTGGTGGGCGGGCAGGTGCCCGTGCTGCTCGGCACGTGGCCCACGCTCGCACCGTTCATCCAGTCCGGCGCGCTGCGCGCGCTGGCCGTGACGCAGTCGAAGCGCTCCCCGGCGGCCCCGGACGTGCCCTCGCTGGCCGAGCAGGGCATGCCCGGCATCGACGTCAGTTCCTGGTACGCCCTGCTGGTGCCGTCCGCCACGCCCCAGCCGCTGGCCGATGCGCTGGCCGCCGATGTGCGCGCGCTGTTCGCCACCGCGAGCGTGCGCGATGACCTGAAGCGCCAGGGCCTGGAACCCATGGCCAGCACCCCAGACGCCCTGGCCGCTCGCATCCGCGACGATACCGCCGCGTGGGCCACGCTGATCCGCACGTACCACATCACGGCGGAATAGCCTCCCGGCGTCCTCAGACGCCCCTCCCCAAGTTTCCAACCGAGTCGTACCTGGCCGCACCCTGCGCCGTGCAGGGTGGCCTGCGGCCGTCATTTCAGCGTGACTTCTTGCACGAGCGAGGGCAATCATGGATTTTGTGTTGAACGGAAAAGCGACCCGCTTCGACGGCGACGGCGATACGCCGCTGCTGTGGGTGATTCGCGATGACGCCGGCCTGACCGGCACCAAGTACGGCTGCGGCATCGGCGCCTGCGGCGCCTGCACCGTGCATGTGGATGGCAACGCGCAGCGGTCGTGCGTGACGCCGGTCTCCAGCGTGGCGGGCCGCACGGTCACCACCATCGAGGGGCTCTCGCCGGACCGCTCGTCCAGGGTGCAGCGGGCCTGGATCGCCAAGGACGTGCCGCAGTGCGGCTACTGCCAGTCCGGCATGGTCATGGCGGTGACGGCGCTGCTCAAGCAGAATCCGCACCCCACCGACAAGGAGATCGACGCATCGGTCAGCAACCTGTGCCGTTGCGCCACCTACCACCGCATCCGGGAGGCCGTTCATGCAGCCGCAAAGTGACCGTATCGCCAGCCCCGCCCGGCGCGGCTTCCTGAAGGGCGGCATGGCGCTGGCCGGCGCGCTCTGCATTCCGCTGCCGGCGCTGGCGTCCCGCACTGTGGACAGCGGCCCGCACGGCACGCACGAGATCACGGACTGGATCTGGATCGAGCCGAACGGCAAGATCACGCTCGGGCTGTCGCAGTGCGAATGCGGGCAGGGCGTCTATACCGGCATGCCGCAGGTGCTGGCCGATGAGCTGGACGCCGACTGGCAGCAGGTGGCCGTGACCTTCGTGACCGGCCGGGACGCCTACCGCACCGGCGCCGCGTACGAGGAGCCGCAGCAGTTCGTCGGCGCGTCGATGTCCGCCACGCTGTTCTACCAGCGGCTGCGCATTGCCGGCGCGCAGGCGCGCGAGGTGCTGGTGATGACCGCCGCGAAGCGCCTGCAGGTACGCCCGGGCCAGTGCTACACGGAGAAAGGTCGCGTCTATCACGGCGCCACGGGCCGCTCGTTCAGCTATGGCGAGCTGGCCGAGGAAGCGGCGAAGCTGCCGCTGAACCCGGCGCCGCGCCTCAAGAACGACGCCGCGCACCAGCTGATCGGCAAGGACCTGCAGCGGCTGGACACGCCGGCCAAGGTCGATGGCTCCGCCGAGTTCGGCATCGACGTGAAGGTGCCGGGCATGCTGTATGGCGCGCTGAAGTTCGCCCCCACCGTGACCGGCAAGGTCACCGGCCTGCGCAACGCCGATGCTGTCAAGGCCATGCCGGGCGTGCAGGCCGTGGTGCAGGCGCCGGACGCCGCCATCGTGGTGGCCACGAGCTACTGGCTCGCCAGGAAGGGCGCCGATGCGCTGGAGCTGGAGGTGGATCCCGGCCCGGCCAGGTCGCTCGACAGCGACCAGATCCTGGCCGCGCGCCAGGCCGCGCTCGGCGCGCCGGAGGCCGTGGTGGCGACGAAGCTGGGCGATCCGGACGCGGTGCTGGCCGGCGGCGGCAAGGTGGTCGAGGCCGACTACCACACGCCGTACATCGTCCACGCCACGATGGAGTCGGTGAACGCCACCGTGCACGTGCGCGAGGACGCCATCGAGGTCTGGGGGCCGATCCAGGGCCAGGACTTCGTGCGCAACGCGCTCGGCAAGCTCTACCAGCGCCAGCCCGAGACGATCATCGTCCACACCACCTTCCTCGGCGGCAGCTTCGGGCGCAAGTTCCTGCCGGACTTCGTAGTGCACGCGGCGCGGGCCTCGGCGGCAGTGGGCAAGCCGGTCAAGGTCATCCGCTCGCGCGAGGACGACATCCGCCATGGCTTCTACCGGCCCGGCGTGTCGGGGCGCTTCCGCGCGGTGCTCGACGACAAGGGCCTGCCGCGCGCGCTGCATGCCCGGCTCACCGGCCAGTCGCTCTACGGCGTGATCAAGGCCGAGCGCATGGCCAAGCACGGCGGCTGGGACGAGACCATGCTGGAGGCCATCTACGACTGCGTCTATCGCGTGCCGAACCTGAAGGTGGAGATGATTGATGTGAAGCAGCCGATTCCGGTCAGCTTCATGCGCAGCGTGGGCTCCACGTCGAGCATCTTCATGCTGGAGAGCTTTGTCAACGAGATGGCCGACGCGGCGGGCACGGACCCGTACCGCTACCGCCGCGCGCTGCTGGCGCACAACCCGTTGGCGCTGCGCGTGCTGGACGCGGCGGCCAAGGCGGCGAACTGGGACCGCAAGCCGGCGCCCGGCGTGTCGCGCGGGTTCACGTTCAACCTTTACACCGGGCGGGGCGAGGCGTTCCAGACCTATGTGGCGATGGCGCTGGAACTGGAGCGCAGCGGCAAGGCGTTCCGCGTGCGGCGCGTGGTGTGTGCGGTGGAGTGCGGGCGGGCGATCAACCCGAACCTGATCCGCGCCAACATCGAGGGCGGCATCGGCTTTGCGCTGACCAACACGCTCAAGAGCGAGATCACGTTCAAGGCGGGCGTGGTGCAGCAGAGCAACTTCCACGACTATCCGCTGCTGCAACTGGCGGAGATGCCGAAGATCGACGTGGTGATCGTGCCGAGCGACCGGCCCCCGCAGGGCTGCGGCGAGGTCTCCCTTGGCCCGGTGGCGCCAGCCGTGGCGCACGCGCTGTACCAGGCGACCAAGGCCCGGCGCAGGTCGATGCCGATGAAGCTGGAGGTTTGACGGCTGGGGGGGGGAGACCCCCTCAGCGCTTGCCGTTCGCCCGGTACCCCAGCAGCGCCGACAGATCCTTCGCCGCCGCCTTCACTTCCTTTTCCACCCGTTCGCGCAGCGTTCCGTCCGCCTCGAAGCGCTGCTGCGGGCCGGCCACGCTGATCGCGGCGATCACGTCCCCGGTGGCGTCCATCACTGGCGCGGCGCAGGCGTCGATGCCCGGCTCGAAGGCCGAGAAGCTCCACGCGCAGCCGCGCTCCAGGTCCGCGCCGAGGATCTCGGCCAGGCGGGCGTGGGTGGCAGGGCTCTGGCCGGTCACGGTCGGCAGGGGGTCATCGCCCAGCCGCTCGCGCAGCGCCTCCGGCGACAGGTGCGCAATCAGCATCCGCCCCGGCGTGGTCAGGTGCGCCGGCACGCGGCTGCCGACCTGGATGTTGCTGACCAGCCCGGTGTTGGGCATGTCCCGCAGCAGGTAGAGCACGTGGCCGCCGTCCGGCACGGCCAGATAGGCCGACAGTTGCAGCGAGCTGCTCAGCTGCGCCAGCACGCGCCGCGCGAAGGTGGTGAGGTCGTTCGCCGCCAGCACGCGTGACGCCAGCTTCAGGAACGAGAACCCCACCGTGTGCCCGCCCTGCGGCAGCCGCTCGACCATGCCCTCGTGCTCCAGCGTGGCCAGCAGGCGCATCACCGTTACGCGGTTCATGTCGATGCGCCGGCCCACCTCGCTCAGGTTGGCGGTCGAGCCGCCCTCGGCAATGAAGCGCAGCAGCCGCAGGCCGCGCATGACCGGGGTCACAAGCGCCTGCGCCGCGCCGCTGGCATCGTCGTTGTCCAGTTCAGTGGCGTTGTCGAGGGAGTCGTCTGGCGCGGCGGTCTTGGGCATCGGCTCGGGGAAAAGAAAAACGGAACGGGTGCAGGCAGGATCAGCCGAGCGCCACGTTCCAGGCGTTGTAATCGTACACCCAGTCCGCGTTGCCGCCGGCCTTGAGCCACTCGTTGCCGCGTGAGCCGATCTGGATGCGGCTGGTGCGGTCGTGGCGGGCCGCCTGGTAGCGCGCCAGCGCCTCGGGGATGGTGTCGTCGCAGGCCTCGGCCAGGCAGCGCGCCAGCACCACGCCGTCCTCGATCGCCATGCCGGCGCCCTGCGCCATGAACGGCATCATCGGGTGGCAGGCATCGCCCATCAGCGCGATATGGCCGGCCGACCAGGACGGCAGCGGGTCGCGCACGTACAGGGCGGAGATCAGCACGTCGTCGCAGGCGTCGAGCAGGGCGCGGGCATCGGGATGGAAGCCGGCGTAGGCGGCGCGCAGGTCCTCGACCCGGCCCGGCGTGGTCCAGGACTCGTTGCGCCAGCTGTCCTGCGCCACGGTGGCAAACACGAAGATCTCGCGGCCGCGGTTGAGCGGGAAGGTCACGATCTGGCTGGTCGGCTCGGGCCCCCACCACTTGGTGAAGGCGCCGAGGTTGGGCACGCCGGCCAGCTTCTCCGCCGGCACCACGGCGCGGTAGGCCACCACGCCAGTGAAAATCGGGTGTTCCTCGCCCAGCAGCGCGGTGCGGACGATGGAGTGGATGCCGTCGGCGCCGATCAGCACGTCCACATCCTCAGTATTGCCATTGGCGAAGCGCAGCGTGGCGCCGCGCCCGCCGTTCTTCGGCGCGATGTGGGTGGCCTTGTGTGCCAGCCGCACGCAGGCGCCCGGCACGGCGGCTTCCAGCGCGGCCATCAGGTCGCCCCGGTGCATGGTCAGCTGCGGCGCGCCGTAGCGCTGCTCGGCTTCGTTCGACATGGCCAGGCGGGAGGTTTCCGCGCCGGTGTCCCAGGTGCGGCTGATGCGGTGCGTGGGGCGGGCTGCCGTTTCGCGCAGCGCGGCGCCGACGCCCAGGCCGTCCAGTGCCCGCACCGCGTTCGGCGTGAGATTGATGTCCGCGCCAACGCGCGCGAACCGCGCCGCCTGCTCGTACACCACAACATCCAGGCCGAGCTTGCGCAGGGCGATGGCGGCGGCCAGTCCGCCAATGCCGGCACCGTTGATGCCGATCTTTCCTGAAACCATGGGGGCGCTCCGTGTGGTGGCCGATGCGTCACGCGTCGGCCGGCTGCTCAATGAAATGTTCAAATATGAACGATAAGTTCATAAAAAGAATATTGAGCACGGCGCCTCCCGTCAAGCGGGTTTCTGGCAGTACTTATTTAGGTGGCATCGCGGCGTGACGGCTCGATCGCCTGCTGCAGGGTGCGCGTCACCGGCGTATCGGTGGGGCTGACCACGGCATAGGAATAGCGGCCCTGCCGCCAGTACTGCGCCAGCAGGTTGCCGTCCTGCCGGTTGCCGTTGCCAAAGCGCAGCAGGTTGCCCGGCGGCCGCACGTAATAGACGATGGTCTGGCCCTGGTTGTTGCGGTACAGGACCATTGCCGCCGTGCCCTGCTCGGTCGGCATCAGCCGCCCGCCGGCGGGCCGGAAGCCGTACTGGGTGAAATCGGGCAGCGGGGCGGGCTGGACGAAGTGACGGTCAAGCCAGGACTGGAGCGCGCGCGGATCGGTCGCGCTTACATCCACCACCTGCGGGCCCTCGCTGGCCGCGAACATGCGGTAGGCCTGCACGGCATCGGCCATCGGCAGGTAGTTCTGGCGCATGGCGATTTCGCGGGTCTGCCAGCCGCCCATGCCGCCAATGCCGAGCGCCATCACCAGCGAGGCGGCCACGGCCATGCGCCGCTGCGTGCGGTCGCGCAGGGTGCGGCGGATGCGGAAGGGGTCGAGCCGCGCGGGGGTGTCCGCCGGAGACGGCTCCGGCAGGCTCGCGCGCAGTTGCTGGGCGGCGGCCCGGATTGCGTCGATCTGGCGGGCGAGGTCCGGGTGCGTGGGCAGCAGCGCGTCGATCTGGGCGCGGCGCGGGGCGTCGAGTTCGCCATCCACATAGGCATGGAGTTCGGCGTCGGCGGGCAGCAGGGAGTGTTGGGTCGTCTTCTGGAGGGTCATTTCAGGACCTGGACGGGGGGACGGGCGGGTTGGCCCTCGGTCATGTCGCGCATGGCTTTGCGGGCGCGCGACAGCCTGGACATGATGGTGCCGATGGCCACGCCCAGCGTATCGGCAGCCTCCTGGTAAGTCAGGCCCTCCACGGTGACCAGCGTGAGCAGCGCGCGCTGCTCGGCCGGCAGGTGGTTGAAGGCCTGCAGCGCGGAGCGGGCCAGCACCACGTCCTCGGTGGAGGGCGCCATGTCGGCATCGTCACCCACGCCGAACAGCGCCAGCACGCCGGCGTAGCGCTTGGCGCGGCGCTGGCCATCGAGGAACTGGCGGTACAAGATTGTGAACAACCATGCGCGCAGGTCGCCGTCGTGGTGGCGGGCGGCGCCGCGCGACAGCGCGCGCTCCAGGCACGCCTGCACCAGGTCGTCGGCGCTTGCCTCGTGCCGGGTCAGCGTGAGGGCGAAGCGCCGCAGGCGGGGAATGACTTCGCGCAGGGCGTCGTCGGTCAGGGTCTGGCTCATGGCGAAATTCCGGGAAGTGCTTGTACCGCTCGCAGCGTAAGACGAACGGCGCGGGCGCTTATTCCCTCGGTGCCCGACTTTATTCCATTGCCACTGAACAAAAATGTGAAGTGTGGGAATTGTCTTACGTACATTTCAGCAGCGGTCTTCTGCTTTGATCTGGTGGGGAAACGTAACCTGCAAGTACAGCGTGGCCATGACGCGGCGAGCAGGAAGCGGCGTGTGGCCCGAACAGGGTTCCATAGGATCCACCAAGAAAAGGAGCACGACATGATGACCAAAAAGTGGCTTGCCGCAGCAATGTGTTCGATGGTATTTGCCGCCCCGGCAGGCTTTGCCTACGCCCAGGCCGGCTCCAAAGCCGACTACGACGCCGCCGTGAAGCAGGCGGATGCGGACTACAAGGCGGCCAGCAGCAAGTGCGACGGCCTCAAGGACAACGCCAAGGACGTCTGCAAGGCCGAAGCCAAGCGTGACCGCGACGTGGCCAAGGCCAACGCCGAAGCCAAGCGCGACGGCACCGACAAGGCCCACGCCAAGGCCATGAAGACCAAGGCCGACCGTGACTACGACGTCGCCAAGGAAATGTGCGACGACAAGAAGGGCAACGACAAGGACGTGTGCGTGAAGGAAGCCAAGGCTGCCCACGAACGCAGCCTGGGCGCCGCCAAGACCGAGAAGGCCGCCGCCACGGGCACCAGCACCGACGTAGCCGAAGCCCGCGCCGACGCCAAGAAGGACACCATGGACGCCGCCTACAAGGCTGACAAGGAAAAGTGCGATGCGATGTCCGGCGATGCCAAGGACAAGTGCCAGGCCAACGTGAAGGCCAAGTACGCCAAGTAATCAGTCAGATAGCAACCAGGAGCCAGACATGAATTGGGACCAGATCGAAGGCAAGTGGGAACAGGCCAAGGGCAAGGTCAAGGAAAAGTGGGGCCAGCTGACCGATGACGACCTCACGGTCATCAACGGCAAGCGTGACCAGCTCGCCGGCCGCATCCAGGAGCGCTATGGCTACACCAAGGAGCGCACCGAGGAAGAACTGAAGGCCTGGGAACGCGACACGCGCTGGTAAGCGTAAGCCAGCGCGGGGCCGGCAGCGATGCCGGTGGCCATTCTGCACGGCGGGACTATCAGTCCCGCCGTTTCTGTTTCCGCGCAAAGCTGCCCGATAACACCATTCCCCTTCGGTGGGGCAGGGCCGCAACCGTTGCGAATTCAGCGCGGCTTAGGTCTGAATACAGCCAATTTTAGTGCGGACAGATCGCGCACGCCGTACCATGGCGGTCCCTCCTGCTGCGCCGCGCGCATCGCGGCTGTGCATGTACGCGATCCTTCCCGCCTTCGTTTCCGCGATCTTCCTTGGGTATGGGCTCTATGTGCTCGTGACCCAGGGCGTGACACGCGTGTCGGCCGCGTTCTTCCTGATGTGCGTGACCACTTTCGCGTGGCAGGGCACCTGGGCGTTCCTGTTCCAGGCCACGCACCCGGACGTGGCAGTGGTGCTCGCCAAGGTCGGCTACCTGTTCATCCTGTTCCTGCCGACCACGTTCTACCAGTTCATTTGCGAGGTCACCGAGTGCCGCCGCGAGCGGCCCGCCGTGCTGGCCTCGTACGGGCTGAGCCTGATCCTCGCCGTGCTGCTGTTGACCACGAGCCAGGTGGTGTCCGGCTACTACACCCTGTTTTTTGGCGATTATCCGAAGGTCGGGCCGCTGCATCCGCTGCATGTGGCGCAGACCGCGGTGCTGGCGTGCCGGTGCGCATGGCTGCTCTGGGCGGCGCGCGCCAATGCCACGGTGGAGCGCCGCCGCCGCTTCAACCTGTGCCTGCTGAGCCTGGGCCTCTATTCGCTGGCCGCGGTCGACTACGCGGTCAACTACGGCTACGCGTTCTATCCGCCGGGCGTGGTGTGCATCGCGCTGAGCCTGGGCATCCTCGCCGTGACCGTGGTGCGCTACAACCTCATGCACCCGTACTCGCTGGCGGCCACGGTGGCGCACGAGGTGCGCACGCCGCTGGCCACCATCCGCATGCAGGCGCAGGAGATGGCGCGGACCTTCCCGCAGATCATCGAGGGCTACCAGCTTGCCGTGGCGCACGGGCTGGTCGAAGACCGCCTGCGGCCCGGGCAACTCGCGCGCATGGCCACGGTGGTGGAGGGCATCACGCGTGAGGTGGACGGCACCAGCACGGTCATCGACATGGCGCTGGCCTCCGTCACGCTGGAGCGCGTGGACCGGCGCAGCTTTGCCCCGCACGGGCTGGCCGCCTGCGTGGACGCGGCGCTGGCGCGCTACCCGTTCCAGCCCGGCGAGCGCGAGCGCGTGCGCCTGGCGCCGATGCCTGCCGGCTGGCGCTTCGTGGGCTCGGACACGCTGCTGGTCTACGTGCTGTTCAACCTGCTGAAGAACGGCCTCTACGCCGTGCGCGTGCAGGGTGAGGGCGGGATCGAGATCTCGGCCGAGGCCGTGGGCGGCTTCTACCTGCTGCGCTGCCGCGATACGGGCTCCGGCATTCCCGCTGATGTGCTGCCGCGCATCTTCGACCCGTTTTTCTCGACCAAGGCCCACGGAAGCGGCAACGGCCTCGGGCTGGCCTTCTGCCGCCGCGTGGCCGAGGCGTTTGGCGGGCGTATCGACTGCGAGTCCGTGCCGGGCGTGCACACCACCTTCACGCTGCGGCTGCCGCGCTTCCACCCCACGGCGGAGCAGCCGGACCAGCCGGACGGCCCCCTCCCCACGCGCGCCACCGGCTGAACCAGCCGGCGGCGCGCGACCCATCAGTTAGTCAGCGGCGGCAGCACCAGCTCGTACTCCTTCACCTTTTCGATGATTTCCTTCGGGAAGCGCGTGATGCGCTTGTCCCGGCCCGCGAACACGATCTGCTGGTAGCCCAGCGACACCGGCCGCCCCTCCACGCAGAAGCGGAACAGCAGGTAGGCCGAGCACTGGCGCACCTGGAAGGTGTTCAGGTAGCAGTCCACACGCTGGAACGGGAAGGTTTCCTCCACGTACTCCTGGTGGGCGCGCTTGGTCACGAACACGCCGCCGGCGGCCAGCAGGTTGCCGTGGATGCATTCGTGGAACCAGCGCTCGCGGCAGATGCCCTGCCATTCGAAGTACCGGGCGAAGTAAGTGTTCATGAACGCATTCGAATCCTTGAGATAGATGTCGATGGCATGGTGGAAGGTCTTTTGAGGCGGGGTCTCCAGTACGTACTGGCCAAGCAGGGCCGTACCGCGGTTCAGCACTTGCGGGATCACGTCTCGCATCAACATGGAATGACTCCTTTAGATGGCTGCAAAGCGGCAGCCACGCCCGCCCCGGCGTCGCGCGGGGCATGGAGGCATTCTGCGGGGCTTTGGCAGTGGCCATGGGCGGGACGTGGAGGGGTAAACACACGCGAAACCGGCTCTGGATAAGGGCTCTGCCGTAAACCCTAGTAGTCTAGCCAACTAGACTTTTATAAAGTCGCCCTATCTTATTAGTGCGCCCCCGCGCTGCGCATGTCCGACGCCGCCGCCCAACTTCTTTCCCGCAGCCGCGAGCCTGTCTATCTCCAGCTCGCCACGATCTTCCGCCGGCAGATCGAGAGCGGCGCATGGCGGCCCGGTGAGCAGATTCCGTCACTCGAAGCACTTTGCCGCGAATATGGCGTGGCGCGCATGACGATGCACCACGCCATCTCCCAGCTGGATGCCGAAGGGCTGGTCGCGCGCTCGCGCGGGCGCGGCACCTTCGTCAAGGCGGCGGGCCGTGACCGCCGCCCGCTGGCACTGCCCACAAGCTGGGATCAGGCCGTGGCCGTGGGAGACCGCCTGTCCACCGAGGCCATCGTCGAATCCACCGCAGACGTGCCGCTACCGGATGACCTCGGCATGCCGTGCGACGGCCGCCGCGCCGCCGCCTATCACTTCCTGCATCGCGCCCATCGGCTGGACGGCCGGCCGTTTGCCGTAGGCGAGGTCTATATCGAAGCGGCGGTGTTTGCACGCGAGCCGGAGGCGTTCCGCCAGGGCGCCTCGGTGCCGGTGCTGGACCGCTTTCCCGGCCTGCAGGTCTCGGCGGCACGCCAGCGCCTGTCCATCGTGGCCGCCGGCGGCGATGCGGCCAAGGCGCTGGAGCTGCCGGTTGGCGCGCCGGTGGCCGAGTTGCGCCGCTTCGCCTGCGTGGACGATGTGATCGTGTACTACGCGCGGATCGAGTTCCCGACGGAATTCGTCTGCCTTGATTTCGACCTGCTGGCATCACGTGGCTGATGCGGCACATCCCTCAGACCCACCTAATCACCCGAACGGAACCCGAGACATGGAGACGACCCAATCCCCGATGAACGGCGCGGAAAGCCTGGTCAAGACGCTGCTGGCCTGCGGCGTGGACACCTGCTTCGCCAACCCTGGCACCAGCGAGATGCACTTCGTGGCCGCGCTGGACCGCATTCCCGGCATGCGCTGCGTGCTGGGTTTGTTCGAGGGGGTGGTGACCGGTGCCGCCGACGGCTACGCCCGCATGGCCGACAAGCCGGCCGCCACGCTGCTGCACTGCGGCCCGGGGCTGGCGAATGGATTGGCGAATCTCCATAACGCACGGCGCGCGCAAACGCCCATCGTCAACATCATTGGCGATCAGGCGACCTACCACCGGCCGCTCGATGCGCCGCTGACCGCCGATACCGAAGGCTGGGCGCGTCCGGTGTCCGTGTGGACGCGCACCGCCACCCGTGCCGCCTCGGTGGGCGCTGACGCCGCCGTGGCGGTGCAGGCCGCACGCGGCGCGCCGGGCGGTGTCGCCAGCCTGATCCTGCCGTCCGATGTGTGCTGGGATGCCGGCGGACAGGTGGCCGCGCCGCTGCCGGCGCTCCCGGTGCCCAAGGTCTCGCCGGACGCCGTGCAGAACGCCGCGCGCGTGCTGCGCAGCGGCCAGCCCACGCTGATCGTGCTGGCCGGCAGCGCGCTGCGCGAAGCCGCGCTGGCTGACGCCCACCGCATCGCCGCCGCCACGGACGCCCGCCTGATCACGCCGATGTCCAACGCCCGCGTCACGCGTGGCCGGGGCCGGCTGGCGATCGACCGCATTCCCTATTCGGGCGATGCCGCCCGCGCCAAGCTCGCCGGCATCCGCAACGTGATCCTGGTGGGCGCGCCGGCGCCGGTGACGTTTTTCGCCTACCCGGGCCAGTCGCCGCGCCCGTACCCCGAGGACGCCAATATCCATGTGCTGGCCCGCGCTGAGGAAGATCTTGCCGAGGCGCTGGCCCGGCTGGCCGACGAACTGGGCGCCCGCAACGCCGCGCTGCCGGCTGCCGCCACGCAGGTGCCGCGCGAGACCGCCAAGGGCGCCGTGACCTCCGAGGCCGTGGCGCAGACGCTGGCCGCGCTGCTGCCGGAGCAGGCCGTGGTGGTGGAGGAGAGCGTGAGCTTTGGCCGCGCGTTCTATCCGGGCACCGTGCACGCCGCCCCGCACGACTGGCTGCAGCTGACCGGCGGTGCGATCGGCGCCGGCCTGCCGCTGGCCACCGGCGCCGCCATCGCCGCGCCCGACCGCCGCGTGGTGGCCCTGCAGGCCGATGGCTCGGGCATGTACACGCTGCAATCGCTGTGGACCATGGCGCGCGAGAAGCTCGACGTCACCATCGTGCTGCTGGCCAACCGCAAGTACGCGATCCTGCTGGGCGAGCTGGCCGGCGTGGGCGCCAACCCGGGCAAGACCGCGCTCGACATGCTCGACCTCGGCAACCCGGACCTGGACTGGGTCAAGATGGCCAACGGCATGGGCGTGGAGGCCGCGCGCGCGGACAACATGGAGACCTTTGCCGATCTCTTCGCGATGGCCAACCAGCGCAAGGGCCCGTTCCTGATCGAACTCGTGATCTGACCTGCCTTCCGGAGACCCCATGCCGCAATCCACTCCTGCCGTGACCGATCCCGGTCCGGACAAGCAGTACGCCGAGGCGCTGGCCGCCGGCCAGTTCCGCATCCAGCTTTGCCAGGACTGCCATCGCCATGTCTTCTATCCGCGCAATATCTGCCCGCACTGCGGCGGCGACGCGCTGGCCTGGACCGCGCCTGCCGGCACCGGCACGGTCTACTCGACCAGCGTGGTGCGCCGCAAGCCCGATGCGGGTGGCGACTACAACGTGGTGCTGGTAGACCTGGACGAAGGCGTGCGCATGATGAGCCGGGTCGAGGGCATCGCCCCGGCCGATGTGCGCATCGGCATGCGCGTCAAGGCGCGTGTGGCGCGCGTGGCGCCGGAAAAGAGCGATACCGAACCGGCGCTGGTCGTGTTCGATCTGGTTGGGGAGGGCTGAACCATGGCAAGCAACGGATCGCACCTGCGCGGCGGCGTGGCCATTGTCGGCGTGGGCCAGGCGGGCCTCGGCGAAGCCCATGGCAAGACCGAGATGGAAATCCTCGTGGAGGCGGCCAAGGCGGCCGTGAAGGATGCGGGGATGTCGATGCGCGACATCGACGGCATCGCCACGGCCAGCGTCGGCGCCACCATGTGGGTCATGCCGGTGGCGGAGTACCTCGGCATCCAGCCGAAGTTCGTGGACAGCACGATGATTGGCGGCTCGAGCTTCGTCTCGCACATGCTGCCGGCGATGATGGCGCTGGAAGCCGGCCTCTGCGACGCCGTGCTGGTCTGCTACGGCAGCAACCAGCGCACGTCCACGGTGGGCCGGGCTGGCATCGGCAAGGTGCGCGCCGTGCTGGACCCGCAGCCGTACGAGAACCCCTACCAGCCGCTGGCGCCGATCACCTCCTACGCGCTGGCTGCCGCGCGCCACATGCACCAGTACGGCACCACGCGCACGCAGCTGGCCGAGGTGGCCGTGGCCGCGCGCCAGTGGGCGCGCATGAACCCCGAGGCGATGATGCGCGACCCGCTCTCCATCGAGGACGTGCTGGGCGCCCGCATGGTGTCCGACCCGCTCTCGGTGCGCGACTGCTGCCTGGTGACCGATGGCGCCGGCGCCTACGTGATGGTGCGGGCCGACCGTGCGAAGGCGCTGGCCAAGCCGCCAGTGTACGTGCTCGGCAACGCCACGGCCACCTGGCATCGGCAGATCTCGTCGATGCCGGACGTGACGGTGACGGCGGCGCAGGAAAGCGGCGCCCGGGCCTTCGCGATGGCGGGCCTCAAGCCGTCCGACGTGGACGTGCTCGAACTCTACGACGCCTTCACGATCAACACGATCCTGTTCCTCGAGGACCTGGGCTTCTGCGCCAAGGGCGAGGGCGGGGCGTTCGTCAGCGGCGGGGCCATCGCCCCGGGCGGGCGGCTGCCCGTGAACACCAACGGCGGCGGCCTGTCGTGCGTGCATCCGGGCATGTACGGCATGTTCATCACCATCGAGGCGGTGCGGCAGTTGCGCGGCGAGTGCGGCGAACGGCAGGTGGCGGGGGCGGAGATCGCGCTCGTGCACGGCAACGGCGGGACCTTGTCCAGCCAATCCACCGCGCTGCTGGGCACGGCGGCGGCGCTCTGACCTACATCCCTCACCACACGCGGTGAGGGATGACCCATCATCGTCCATTGTCCTGCAAGGATCGTGGCGGGAACATCCTTCGCATCCACACAGCGAGGGGGTTCCATCATGAAAAGTCGCCTGTATTACTCGATCGCGGTGCTCTGCGGGGGCCTGCTGGTGGCCGCCGTATGGTTAGGCGCCCCGAGTGCGCGCGGCGAGGCGGTTGGCGAGGGTGCCGCCAACGTCAGTTGCAGGTACTCGCACCGCCTGCCCGACGATCCGATCATCTATCCCGGCAAGCCGGGGATCGCGATGTCGCATGACTTCTTCGGCCATACCACCACCGACGGCAACACCACGGCGGAAGACCTGTACACGGAGCACAGCTCCACCTGCGAGAACGCGGCGGACAACACGGCCTACTGGGCGCCTTCGCTGATGCTGCCGGATGGACGCGTGGTGGCGCCCGGATATCACAAGACCTATTACCAGAACCGGGCCTTCCCGGCGAACACGCACCGGCGGGTCACGGTGATTCCGCCCGGGCTCCAGATGCTGGCCGGCGATCACCGGGGCTCGGGGCCCAGCGTGGCGGTCAATTTCCTCTGCACGGGGTCGAAGCGGGGCTACACGCGCACGCCGCCGAACGATTGCGTACCGGACGCGAACGGCAACGTCCAGCTGAACATCGCGCTGGCGTTTCCGAACTGCTGGGACGGCGTGCACTTGCATCCGTTCCGCAGCGGGCGGAACAACATCGCCTATGCCAATTCCGACGGGACCTGCCCGGCGGACTATCCGGTGCCGCTGCCGCACCTGAGCTTCAATCTCGCCTACCAGATCGGCGCCGTGACGGACCTGACGAACGCGCAGCTTTCGATGGACCCGACGCTGGACGACAACGGTAACGTGGTAAGCCTGAACTGGGGCTCGCTGTACACGGCCCATGCCGATTTCTTCAACGGCTGGACCGAAGACGCGATGCGCTACATGGTTGAATACTGCATGAACCTCGGCCGGTCCTGCAGCAGCACCGTGGCCTATGCATTCACCCAGGTCACCGCGGACGCCACGGTGCGCGGCGGCGAAACCGCGAACGACAACTTCGGGCAGGCGGACTCGCTGTTTACCCAGCGCGCGGTCGGCAGCGAGCCGGAATCGAAGATCTACATCATGTTTCCGATTCCGAAGGGCGCCCTGGAGATCCCGCCCGAGTTCACGCCGCAGTACCGGCTGCTGATCTGGGGCGGCGGCGTGGATGCCACGGCCATCATCAGTGCGCACAGCACGACGACCAACTGGCACGAGGACCATATCAACTCCCATAACGCGCCGACTTGCGGCGGCACATCGGCCACGCTGTACCTGGATACCTACAAGCAGTACCGGTACTTCAACGTCACGAATCTGGTCAAGACGGCCATTGCCGCCGGCGAGGACACGGTGTCGTTCTGCATCCGGGGCAACTCGTCCGGCAACGCGTTCAAGTTCGACAGCAAGGAGGGCGCGTACGGCGCCATCCTGTACCTCTACGCGGTGAACTCCTGACCGTGCTGCCGCCGCGCCCCGGCGTCAGCGCGCCACCTCGGCCCAGGCCTGCATGGCCTGGCCGCCGGCATCGTCGCCGGTCCACAGGATGACGCGGCCATCGCGCGCCGGGTCGTCCTGCCCGCCCACGCTGACCGTGTCCTGGTGGAACAGCGGTGCCACGCCACGGAAGCCGAAGCGCGCCACCCGGGCCTCAGGCCGGGCGTGCCGCAGCAGTTCCAGCATCAGCATGGCCTGCAGCGGGCCGTGGACGATCAGCCCCGGATAGCCTTCCACCTCACGCACGTAGTCCAGGTCGTAATGGATGCGGTGCCCGTTGAATGTCAGCGCCGAGAAGCGGAACAGCATGACCGGATCGGCCCGCAGCGTGCGGCCAAACTGCGCCGTGTCGGGATGGACGACAAGGCGCGGGCGCGGCGGCTGGGGGGCACCGCGCTCGGGCATGGCGCGATAGACGATGTCGTGCCGCTCGGTCAGCGCGGTCTCGCCGCCCACCGTCAGCACGTGCTCCACCGTCACGAACCAGAGTTCGCCGGTGCGGCCGGACTTGTGCTGCACATCGGTGATGGTGGAGGTCTTGGTTACCGTGTCGCCCACGCGCAGGCCGCGCGAGAACGTCAGTTCGCCGCCGGCCCACATGCGGCGCGGCAGCGGCACGGGCGGCAGGAAGCCGCCCAGCGCGGGATGGCCATCGGCGCCAAGATCGCGCTGCGGGGCGCGCGGCAGGAAGTAGAGCCAGTGCCATAGCGGCGGCAGGGGCTGGCTGGCGACGGCCTCGCCATCGAGGTCCAGCGTGGCGGCCAGTGCGAGGACCGGTTCGGGCGCGAGGGTCTCGGTGCGCGTCTCCGAGCGGCCGATCCATTCGCGCAGTTGTTCGAGCGTGGGGGTCTGGGTCATGGGTTGTTTCCTATCAGCGGGCGAACGGCAGCCAGTCGCGCACGTCCGCCGCCTGTTCGAGTTGCCAGACGCGCGCGATGATGGTGCGCATCTCGGCTTCCGTGGCGCCGTGCCGGAACGCGGCGAGCTGGATCGCCTTGGCCTCCAGTTCCGGGCGCGACAGCGTGTTGTCCGGGTCACCCTTGGGCACGTCCACGCGGGCGCCTAGCGTGCGGCCATCGGTGGTGCGCACGGTCACGCGGCCAATCCACTGGCGCGGATAGGCGGCGTTGATCTCGTCGTCCAGCTCCATGGTGACCTTCTCGCGGAACGCGGCCACCTCGGCGTCGCGCAGCGCGTGCTCCTCGAACTCGCCCAGGCCCGCATGGGCGTACCACGCGACCAGCCCGAGTACGGTGCCCATCGAGAACTTGGCCTGATGGATGGTGCGTGGGTCCACCACGGGGCCGAGCACGTCGATGGCGCCCTGGTGTACGTGGGCGGTGACGGCGGCGATGTCGCCGGCGCGCAGGCCATCGCGCTGCATCAGCGCCTTGAGCGCGTCGGCGGCGGGGTGCGTGTGGCGGCAAGAGGCGAAGAACTTGAACGAGGTCTCGGCCGTGGCCCAGCGCGTGCCCAGGCCATCGGTCAGGGCGGCGGGGTTGGCATCGCTCGACATGCCGGCAGCCATGCCCTGCGCCCCTTCGAGGATCTGCCGGGCGCCGGTAAAGCCCGCGCGGGCGAGCCAGGCCGACTGGAGCCCGTCGGCGGCGGCCTTGGCCGTGTGCAGTTGCTTGGAGTCGGCGGCGTCGCGCAGGAATTCCCACAGGCCGGCGGCCTGCGTGCCGGCGGTGCCGAGCGCCTGGTTGATGCCTTCCGCATCCAGGCCGAACAGCTTGGCCACCGCCGCAGCGGCGGCCAGCGTGCCGACCGTGCCTGTGGTGTGGAAGACCCGGTAGTGCGAGCGGCCCATGAATTCGCCGATGCGGATACCGGCCTCGTAGCCGGCGATGCTGGCCAGCAGCACCTCGGCGCCGGTCTTGCCCTCGGCCTGCGCGGCGGCCACCACGGCCGGGAATACCACGGCGGCCGGGTGCAGGACCGAGCCGTTATGCACATCGTCCTGTTCCACCACGTGGGACGAGGCGCCGTTGATCAGCGCGGCGAAGTAGGGCGAGGTGCGGCGCCGGTCGACAAAGACCTCGGCGTCGCCGTCCTGCGGCCCCATCGCGGCGGCGAATTCCTGGATGCGGCGCACGGCGGGCGCGTCCTTGCCGGCGATGGCGGACGCCATCCAGTCGAGAAACAGGTCCTTGGTGCGCTCGATGACCGGCGCGGGGACGTCGTCGAGCGTCAGGCGGGCCAGGAAGTCGCAAAGCTGGCGCGTCGGATATTGCGGTGCGGCTTGGTCGGACATGGGAATCTCGGCAATCTCAATAGGAACGGGGCAGGTCCAGCACGTGTTCGGCCACGTAGGACAGGATCAGGTTGGTCGAGATCGGCGCCACCTGGTACAGGCGCGTCTCGCGGAACTTGCGCTCGATGTCGTATTCGGCCGCAAAGCCGAAGCCGCCGTGGGTCTGGAGGCAGACGTTGGCGGCCTCCCACGAGGCATCGGCGGCCAGCAGCTTGGCGATGTTGGCCTCCTTGCCGCAGGGCTTGCCGGCGTCGAACAGCTGCGCGGCCTTGTAGCGCATCAGGCTGGCCGCCTCCACGTTGACGAACGAGCGGGCGATGGGGAACTGCACGCCCTGGTTCTGGCCGATGGGGCGGTCGAAGACGATGCGCTCGCGCGCATAGCTGCTGGCGCGCTCGACGAACCAGTAGCCGTCGCCGATGCACTCGGCGGCAATCAGGATGCGCTCGGCGTTCAGGCCGTCGAGGATGTACTTGAGCCCACGGCCTTCCTCGCCGATCAGGTTCTCTGCGGGGATCTCCAGGTTGTCGAAGAACAGCTCGTTGGTCTCGTGGTTGACCATGTTGCGGATCGGCTGGACGGTCAGGCCCTTGCCGATGGCCTCGCGCAGGTCCACCACGAACACGGACAGGCCCTCCGACTTCTTCTTCACCTGGTCCAGCGGCGTGGTGCGCGCCAGCAGCAGCATCAGGTCGGAATGCTGCACGCGCGAAATCCACACTTTCTGGCCGTTGACGATGTATTTGTCGCCCTGGCGCACGGCGGTGGTCTTGAGTTTGGTGGTGTCCGTGCCGGTGGTGGGCTCGGTCACGGCCATCGACTGCATGCGCAGCTCGCCGGAGGCGATGCCCGGCAGCCAGCGCTGCTTCTGGGCCTCGGAGCCATGGCGCAGCAGGCAGCCCATGACGTACATCTGGCCGTGGCAGGCGCCCGAGTTGCCGCCGCTGCGGTTGATTTCCTCCATGATCACCGACGCCGCCGTCAGCGGCAGGCCGGAGCCGCCGTAGGCTTCGGGAATCAGCGCGGAGAGCCAGCCGGCCTGCGTCAGCGCCTGGACGAAGGTCTCCGGAAACGCGTTCTGCTCCTCCACCCGCTGCCAGTAGGCGGAATCGAAGCCTGCGCAGAGGTCACGCACGGCTTCGCGGATTTCCGGGTAAATCTGGTCTTGGTCCTGTTCGGGAAGCATGGCAATGTCGTCTGTGTCGAAGTGTGGCCATTATTCCCGAGGGGCTGCGCCGGGGACATTCGGATTTGCCGAAGCGAGGCTTTGGGGCGGGGCCGGGGGGGGGAGATCCGGCCCGGCCGGTCCGGGGGGGCGGGGGTCATTAGGGGGAACCCTTGTACTTCACGGGCGCCGTGCTCCGCCTTCGGCAAATCGGAATTGTGCCGCGCGGCGATTGCTTCCACGCTGCGGCCATCGATTCTCAAACCAGACGCGTGCAACACGCGCACCCAGGAGACGCCGTATGAAATCATCCAGGCCGAAGTCCGCCGTGATCGCCCATCATTGCCGAAACGTGCTGTGGGCTGCACTTGGCATGGCCGCCGCCGTGGCCCTGACCCTGCCCGGACGCAGCCACGCGGCAGACCCGTATCCGTCCCGGCCCATCACCATGGTGGTGCCGTTCGCGGCGGGTGGTCCTACGGATGTGGTGGCACGCTCGGTGGCGGCGGCGATGTCGAAGTCGCTGGGCCAGAGCGTGGTGGTGGAAAACCGCCTCGGGGCAGGCGGCACGGTGTCCGCGGCCTACGTGGCCAAGGCCGCGCCGGACGGCTACACGATCCTGATCCATCACAACGGCATGGCCACGGCGCCGGCGCTGTACTCCAAGCTGCCGTACAAGCCGCTGACGGACTTCAGCTTCGTCGGCCAGGTGGCGGACGTGCCGATGACGCTGCTGGGCCGGCACGACCTGCCGCCCAATACGCTGCCGGAGCTGATTACCTATATCAAGCAGAACCAGAGCAAGGTGAACCTGGCGAACGCCGGGCTGGGCGCGGTGTCGCAGCTATGCGGCATGCTGTTCCAGAAGGCCATCGGCGTGGACTTGCAGACGATTCCGTACCAGGGCACCGCGCCGGCGCTGACGGCGCTGCTGGGCGGGCAGGTGGATGTGCTCTGCGACCAGACCACGCAGACGCTGCCGCATATCAAGGCGGAGAAGGTGAAGCTGTATGGCGTGACCACGACCGAGCGCATTCCCGCGCTGCCGAATACCCCCACGCTGCGCGAGGGCGGGCTGAAGGGCTTTGAGGTCAAGGTCTGGCACGGCATCTACGCGCCCAAGGGCACCCCGCCGGCGGTGATCGACAAGCTCAACGGCGCGCTGCGTGCCGGCCTGAAGGACCCGGCGGTGGTGGCGCGGCTCCAGGAACTCGGCGCGGTGATCGTGCCGGCGGACAAGCAGACGCCCGAGGGGCTGCGCACCTGGCTGGCTGCGGAGATCGACAAGTGGTCGCCGATCATCAAGGAAGCCGGGGTGAAGGCTGACTGAAGGCTAACTCGCCCCCAGGGCGGCGGCGGGAGGCGGCTAGACCGGCTCCCGCGCTGCTTCCACCAGATACTGGATCAGCGTTTCGGCGAACTGGGGCAGTTCGCGCCCGGGCCGGCGCACGAGCCGCAGCTCGCGGCGCGCCCAGTCGTCCTCCAGACGGATGAAGCGCAGGACCTTGCGGCTGGCATAGCGGCGCGCGCAGCTGTTCGGCACGATGGCGATGCCAGCGCCGGCTTCCACCATCCGGCACACCGCGTCGAAGCTGCCCACCTGGATCCGCAGGCTGATGCGCTTGCCCATGCCGTTGGCAATCCGGTCCAGGAAGGACTGGATCGCCGAGAACTGGTTCAGCCCGACGAAGCGGCAGCTATCGAGCAGATCGGCGAAATGCAGCGTCTTGAAGGCCGGCAGCGGATGGTTGACCGGGGCGATCACGATCAGTTCGTCGCTGCAGAGCTGCATCGCGTCCAGGTCCTGGGTGGCTACCTCGCCGGCCACGATGCCCAGGTCGGCCGCGCCAGCGCCAATCGCGGAGACGATTTCGGCGGACAGGTGCTCCTCCAGTTCGACATCGACATCGGGGTTCTCGGACAGGAAGCGCGACAGCGCCGTGGCCAGGAAGGAGTTGGTGGCCGTGGTGTTGGCCAGCAGCCGGACGCGCCCCTTCACGCCCTTGGCGTAGGGCCGCAAGTCGGAATGCATGCACTCCAGCTCGCGGAATACCTCCCGCGCGTGGCGCAGCAGGGCATCGCCGGCCGGCGTCAGGCGCACGCCTTTTACCTGCCGGATCAGCAACTGGGTCTGGAACGCCTCCTCCAGCTGCTTGATGCGCGTGCTGGCGGCGGGCAGGGAAAGGAAGCTGCGTTCGGCCGCCCGCGTCAGGTTCTCGGTCTCCCCCACGTTGAGGAAGAGGCGCAGGTCGGTCAAATCGTAGTGCATGGTTTCGTTCGTGCCAAAGGCCACTTTTGTGATTTGTGAATTCCAAAGTCAGCGCCGACAATCTATCGTATCTTGCGCCGCAATAAAACGGGGATGTTCCCCGGATCGGCGGCGATGGCGCCCCAGCGCGCAACAGGAGCGAGACGATGAGCGGTTTGATGGCAGGCAAGGTGGTGATTGTGACGGGCGCGGGCGGCGGGATCGGGCGAGGGATCGCCCTCGGCATGGCGGCGGCCGGTGCCAAGGTGGTGGCCAACGACCTGGGCGTGAGCATGACCGGCGAGGGCGGCGACGCCGGCCCGGCCGAGCGCGTGGCGGCGGAGATCCGAGCGGCGGGCGGCGAGGCCGTGGCCAACACCGACAGCGTGTCCGGCTGGAGTTCGGCCAATGCCATCGTGCAATGCGCGCTGGACCACTTTGGCCGCATCGACGCGGTGGTCAACAACGCCGGCAACCTGCGCGACCGCATGTTCTTCAAGATGAACGAGGAGGAGTGGCGCTCCGTCATCGACGTGCACCTGAACGGCACGTTCTATGTCAGCCGCGCGGCGGCCAACTACTTCAAGGACCAGGAGAGCGGGGCGTTCGTGCACATGACGTCCACCTCGGGCCTGATCGGCAACCTCGGCCAGGCCAACTATTCGGCGGCGAAGCTCGGCATCGCGGCGCTCTCGAAGTCCATCGCGCTGGACATGGCCCGCTTCAACGTGCGTTCGAACTGCATCGCACCATTCGCCTGGAGCCGCATGACCAGCTCGATTCCGTCCGAGACGCCGGAAGAGAAAGCCCGCGTGGCCCGGCTGCAGAAGATGGAGGCGGGCAAGATCTCGCCCGTGGCCGTGTTCCTGGCCAGCGACGCCGCGCGCGAGGTCAACGCCCAGATCTTCGCCGTGCGCGCCAACGAGATCATGCTGATGAGCCAGCCGCGCCCGGTGCGCTCGGTGCATACCAGCGAGGGCTGGACGCCGGAGACCGTGGCGGAGATCGCCATGCCGGCCATGCGCGGCAGCTTCTTCCCGCTCGAGCGCTCGCCCGACGTCATCAACTGGGACCCGATCTGATCCCGCATTGATCCCGTATTGATCCCGTATTGATCCCCGCACGTGTGATCGTGCGGGCGCTCGCCGCAACGATTGCTGCGATGCAAAACGCAACGCCCCCATCGTGGCACGCAAAGTGCTCATCCCGTCCCGTAGCGGCACAGGCCCGCACTGCGCGCACTTGCGCGGTGCGTGGCGCGGGCGGGGGCCGGGAGCAAACGCAATGTCGGTGCATGGGCGCGGTTCGGGCGTGGGATTCGGCGCGGGGCTCGGCGTGGGGTGCAAGTCCAATTGGCACTCGGAGGCCGACACTGCTGACGGCGCGTCATGAATCGTCGCGCGGCAACTTGCCGCAGTGAAAACACCGACGCGCGCGTGGTCATCGTCGTCACGCGCACGATGGTCGAAAGACATGTCATGGAGGCAGCCGTGCAAGCCGGCCGTCGTGCGGTGGTGGTCACGCATTGCGCATGACGTCATGCATGAATCGTTCGTTTGCACGATGGCGGATGGCCGCGTGCGGCTTCATAGTGAAGGCATTCTGTGGCAGCGATGTCGGTGCATGACCGACAGACGTGTCAGACGTTACTGGATTCGATACATCGTTACACACGGCGTTGTGCACTTCACGCCGGAAAGGTGTAAGGTGTGTCACAAGCATGGTCAATGGCCCGTCGCAGCGGGATGAGAACAGCGAGGGATTCGTGCAGTGCGAAACGCGAAGCAGGTTGTGTTGCATTGCGTGTCGCAAGGAACGAACGGGACGTGCGTAACACGTCAACTCCGTCCTCATGAACGCCGTTATTTGACTATGATGAAGTAAAGACTTCGCAACATGGCAACTCCGCCAGGCCGGGGTGGTGGAACGCAAAATTGCCGCGAATGTCTTAGGGGAGTCAAACTGCCTTCGCCTCGGACGTGGGACTCTGACGGGAGTGAGGTATGGACATTTTTGGCCACTACGCCACGCGCTTCGAAGCACGCAAGGAAGAGGAATACAGCATCCAGGAGTACCTGGAGATCTGCAAGAAGGATCCTACTGCCTACGCGACTGCTGCCGAACGCATGCTCGCCGCAATCGGACAGCCTGAACTGGTGGATACCCACCACGATCCTCGACTGTCCCGACTGTTCTTCAACAAGGTTATCCGGGTCTACCCGGCCTTCCGCGACTTCTACGGAATGGAAGACACGATCGAGCAGATCGTCTCTTTCTTCAAGCACGCGGCGCAGGGCCTTGAGGAACGCAAGCAGATTCTGTATCTGCTGGGCCCCCCGGGCGGCGGCAAGTCGTCTCTCGCGGAAAAGCTCAAGGCGCTGATGGAAGAGATTCCCATCTATGCGCTGAAGGGCTCCCCCATCCATGAATCGCCGCTCGGGCTGTTCTCGGCCGATGAAGACGGCAAGATCATGGAGGAGGACTATGGCATTCCGGTGCGCTACCTGAATACCATTCCCTCGCCGTGGGCGGTCAAGCGCCTGCACGAGTTCAACGGCGACATCACCAAGTTCCGCGTGGTCAAGCTCAGGCCATCGGTGCTGTCGCAGATCGCGATTTCCAAGACGGAGCCTGGCGATGAAAACAACCAGGATATCTCCTCGCTGGTCGGCAAGGTCGACATTCGCAAACTGGAGGATTTCCCGCAGGACGATCCGGATGCCTATTCCTATTCCGGCGGACTTTGCCTGGCCAACCGAGGCCTGCTCGAGTTCGTGGAAATGTTCAAGGCGCCCATCAAGGTCCTGCACCCGTTGCTGACCGCCACGCAGGAAGGCAACTACAAGGGTACGGAAGGCTTCGGCGCGATTCCGTTCGATGGCGTCATCCTTGCCCACTCGAACGAGGCGGAATGGCAGACATTCAAGGCTGACAAGAACAACGAGGCATTCCTCGACCGGATCTATATCGTGAAGGTGCCGTACTGCCTGCGCGTGTCGGACGAGGTCAAGATCTACGACAAGCTGCTGCGCAGCAGTTCGCTCTCGGCGGCACCCAACGCCCCGAACACGCTCAAGATGATGGCGCAGTTCGCGGTGCTCACGCGGATCAAGGAGCCGGAGAACTCGAACGTATTCTCGAAGATGCGTGTCTATGACGGCGAAAGCCTCAAGGACGTGGACCCGAAGGCGAAGTCGTACCAGGAATACCGCGACTACGCCGGCATCGACGAGGGCATGAACGGGCTGTCCACGCGCTTCGCGTTCAAGGTGTTGTCCAAGGTGTTCAACTTCGACAATACCGAGGTCGCGGCCAACCCGGTGCACCTGCTCTATGTGCTCGAGCAGCAGATCGAGCGCGAGCAGTTCCCGCCGGAGCAGGAGGCCAAGCTGCTCTCGTACATCAAGGAGTACCTCACCACGCCGTTCGTGGAGTTCATCGGCAAGGAGATCCAGACCGCCTACCTGGAGTCGTATTCCGAGTACGGCCAGAACATCTTCGACCGTTACGTGGTGTTCGCCGACCTGTGGATCCAGGACCAGGAGTACCGCGATCCGAACACCGGCGAGATCCTCGATCGCAACGCGCTGAACGATGAACTCGAGAAGGTGGAGAAGCCGGCTGGGATCTCGAACCCGAAGGACTTCCGCAACGAGATCGTCAACTTCGTGCTGCGGGCGCGCGCCAACAACGGTGGCAAGAACCCGGTCTGGACCAGCTACGAGAAGCTGCGGATGGTGATCGAGAAGCGCATGTTCTCCACCACGGAGGACCTGCTGCCGGTGATCTCGTTCAACGCGAAATCGACGCGGGAGGACCAGGACAAGCACGAGAACTTCGTCAACCGGATGGTGGAGAAAGGGTACACGCCGAAGCAGGTTCGACTACTGGTGGAGTGGTATCTGCGCGTCAGGAAATCGTCGTAACAGCAACCGGACGCGGTCTCCTTCATCCACGCGACCTGGCGGTTGCGGCTTATCAAGGCGGGCGGACGGCTTATGGCTACGGTCATCGATCGGCGCGAAAACGGCGGCAACAAGAGTGCCGTCAACCAGCAACGCTTCATCAAGCGATACCGCGAGCAGATCCGGCAAGCGGTGGCGAAGGCGGTGTCCGGCCGGAAGATCATGGACATCGAGCAGAGCGGGCAGGTGTCCATTCCGGTCAAGGACATCACCGAGCCGATTTTTCATCACGGCCAGGGCGGCAAGCGTGAGTGGATTCACCCCGGCAACAAGAAGTTCGTCCGGGGTGACAGCTTCGATCGCCAGCAGCAGGGCAGTGGTGGCGGCGGCTCGCGGGCCAGCGACAGCGGCGAGGGCGAGGACGATTTCGTCTTCACGCTGTCGCGCGAGGACTTCCTGAATTTCTTCTTCGAGGACATGGCGCTGCCAGACCTGGCCAAGCGCCACCTTGCCAAGATTGCCGAGGTGCGCAAGGTGCGTGCCGGGTTTTCCATCGACGGGACACCATCGAATCTCTCCATCCTGCGTACGATGCGCAGTTCGCTCGGGCGCCGGATCGCGCTGTCGAGCCCGTACCAGAAGCGGCTGCGCGAGCTGGAAATCGCCTACAGCGAGGAGATCGAGCAGAACGGCCCGTATACGGACACGGCGGTGGAGATGATGGAGAAGATGCGGCACCTGCGCGCCTGCGTGGACCGCGTGCCCTTCATTGAGAAGCTCGACCTGCGCTACAACAACCGCGTGCTCAAGAAGCGCCCACAGGCCCAGGCGGTGATGTTTTGCCTGATGGACGTGTCCGGCTCGATGGACGAGAGCCGCAAGGACCTCGCCAAGCGCTTCTTCATGCTGCTGTACCTGTTCCTGAAGCGCAACTACGAGCGGATTGACGTGGTGTTCATCCGTCACCATACGGTGGCCAAGGAAGTGGATGAGGAAGACTTCTTCCATTCGCGCGAATCGGGCGGCACGGTGGTGTCCAGCGCGCTCAAGCTGATGGTCGAGGTGATTCACGACCGCTATCCGGCGAGCCAGTGGAACATCTACTGTGCGCAGGCCTCCGACGGCGATAACTGGGCGGGGGACTCCGAACTGTGCGGCCGGCTGCTGCGCGAATCGATCCTGCCACTGGTGCAGTACTACGCCTACGTGGAGGTGGCATCCGAGGAGCCGCAGAACCTGTGGGAGGAATATCTCACGGTGAAGAACCAGTTCGAGCACTTCGCGATGCAGCGCATCATCGGTGCCGACGAGATCTACCCGGTGCTGCACGATCTCTTCCAGAAGCGGGCCGCCTGGCCCGGTGGCAGGTAGCGGCGCGCCAGCACGGCGGCGCATCCGCGTACGTTCATGGGATAAGGGAGGAAGTTCATGGCTTACCTATCCACGGGCTCGGAGTGGACCTTCGAGCTGATCCAGCGCTACGACCGCGAAATCGCCCGCATTGCCGGCGACTTCGGGCTCGACACGTATCCGAACCAGATCGAGATCATCACGGCTGAGCAGATGCTTGACGCCTATGCGTCTGCCGGGCTGCCGGTGGGGTACAACCACTGGTCGTACGGCAAGCACTTCCTCGCCTCGGAGCGCAGCTACCAGCGCGGCCACATGGGCCTGGCCTACGAGATCGTGATCAACTCCAATCCGTGCATCGCGTACCTGATGGAGGAGAACACGATGCCGATGCAGGCGCTGACCATCGCGCACGCCTGCTATGGGCACAACTCGTTCTTCAAGGGCAACTACCTGTTCCGCACCTGGACCAACGCCGACGCAATCATCGACTACCTGCTCTTCGCCAAGAACTACGTGGCCGAGTGTGAGCAGCGCTATGGCGAGCAGGAAGTGGAGTTGCTGCTGGACTCCTGCCACGCCTTGCAGAACTACGGCGTGGACCGCTACAAGCGGCCCAAGAAGCTGTCGATCACCGAGGAGCAGGCACGCCAGACCGAGCGCGAGAGCTACCTCCAGATGCAGGTGAACGACCTCTGGCGCACCCTGCCCAAGCACCGGCCGCACCTGCTCAAGGAGGAAGAGGAGGCGATGGAACCGGAAATCGCCTTCCCGCCCGAGCCGCAGGAGAACCTGCTGTACTTCATCGAGAAGAACGCACCCAAGCTCCAGCCGTGGCAGCGCGAGATCGTGCGCATCGTGCGCAAGATCGCGCAGTACTTCTACCCGCAGCGCCAGACCAAGGTGATGAACGAAGGCTGGGCAACGTTCTGGCACTACACGATCCTGCATCAGCTGTACGAGGAGAAGCTGGTCAACGATGCCTTCATGCTCGAACTCCTGCAGGCCCACACGAACGTCATCTACCAGCCGCCGTACCACAGCCCTTACTACAGCGGCCTGAACCCCTATACGCTGGGCTTCCTGATGTTCCAGGACCTGCGGCGCATGTGCGAGAACCCGACCGAGGAGGACCGCCGCTGGGCGCCGGAAATCGCGGGCAGTGACTGGCGGCAGACGCTGGACTTCGCGATGCGCAACTTCAAGGACGAAAGCTTCCTGCTCCAGTTCCTGTCGCCCCGCGTGATCCGCGAGCTGAAGCTGTTCTCGGTGCTCGACGACGACCGCGAAGGCAAGCTGCGCGTCACGGCGATCCACGACGACGAAGGGTATCGCGCGATTCGC
Organism: Cupriavidus sp. SIMBA_020; assembly: GCF_046535395.1. NCBI lineage: Bacteria > Pseudomonadati > Pseudomonadota > Betaproteobacteria > Burkholderiales > Burkholderiaceae > Cupriavidus > Cupriavidus sp. SIMBA_020. The sequence goes on from NZ_JAWRWU010000021.1 coordinate 54,770, forward strand.
CAACTGCTGGCGAACCAGTACGATCTCTCCAATATGGAGCCCAATATCCAGGTGACAAACGTGGACGTGGGCGGGGACCGCTCACTGACGCTGCGTCACCTGCAGAGCGACCGCCGCCCGCTGGCGCACAGCTTCGACGAAGTGGTGCGCCACGTGACGCGACTCTGGGGCTTCACCGTGCGGCTCGAGGTAGCGTACGAGGACGGCCGGCGCGAACTCAAGTACGAGTGCAAGCCGGAGCGGAAGCACCAGCATCGGAAGGCGGCTTAACGGAGCGCTTTACTGGCACGAACGTTGCTGCACTGATACCCGGACTCGGCCATGCCCCATGGCTGGGCCGGGTATCTGCGCATTGCAGCCGCACGCGGCTGCTGTACCGTGTCGACAAATGACTTAACTGGCCCATCCATGGAAGCCAGCCGCTCCCATGGATACGCCTGACCGTCTTCTCCGCATTTTTCTTCGTATTGCCGAACTCAAGTCGCTGTCCAAGGCGGCGGAGGATCTCGATCAGACCCAGTCGGGTGTCAGCCGGCAACTGGCGACGCTGGAGGCGCAGCTCGGCAAGCCGTTGTTCGTGCGAACGGGCCGCGGCGTGGCCTTGACCGAGGCCGGGCAGAAGCTGCAGGAGGCCCTTGAGGGGCCTTATCGCGCGATCGACCAGGCTGTGGATGCGATCCGCGATGCGCACGGCACCACGCAGGGCACCGTCCGGCTGGCAGTCGTTCATACCGTCAGCTATTACTTCATCGCCGATGTGGTGGCCAGCTTTGTCAGCGCCCATCCCAATGTCAATCTCTCGCTGATGGGACGTAGCTCTGCCGATGTGGTGGCGCTGGTGGAGAGCGGCAAGGCTGATCTTGGCGTGGTCTACGACACCGCGGTCGATACGGCAACCCTGACCACACATCCGTTGTTTGAGGATGAGATGTGCCTGGTCACGCTGCAGCGGCCCGATGCGCCGCAGTCCGCCTTGCAGGACGGACTCGATTTGTGCGGGCAGCCGCTGCGCCTGGTCGGCTTTCCGCACGGCTATGCGCTGCGCCGGATGGTGGAGAGCGCCGGGTTGCAGCCCACCTACGTGGCCGAGGCCGAGACCGTTGATGCCATTCTGAAGCTGGTCTCCGCTGGCGTGGGCGATTGCATTCTGCCGTGCCGGCTACCGGACAAGCTGCTCCACGAGTACGGGTTGCACAAGCTGAAGATCCGCAGCCCGCTGCTGCGTCGCCGCATGGTGGCCGTCACTCACGCCGCCCGCCACGCGCTGCCGCTGGCCGACACCCTGCTCGCCTCGGCCTTGCAGGTGGCCCGCACCCTCAAGCCGTGACGCAGTGAGATAGCAGCTATGCGCGTGGCTGCATAGCACGGCAGGCGCCTCGTTTTCATACTTCCCTTCATGCCGCCGCACTGGTTGCCGGCCGGCATTCCACGGAGAAGAGAAGACATGAACGCCCCCCTCAGAGACAAGTCGTACTTCGACACGCGCGCCACCAACGAGATGGCCAGGCACCTGCGCAACAGGCCGCGCACCATGCAGGAGACCATGGCCTACGCCTGCCGCATCCTGGCGATGACCGAGCAGGAAGCGGGACTGGCCGGCCAGATCAGTGTGCGGTCGGAGCGCCCCGGCGCCTACTGGACGCTGCGCTTCGGCCTCGGCTTCGACGAGGCGACGCCGGACGACTTCATCGAGGTGGACCGAGACCTCAACACGCTGACGGGTGACGGCATGCCGAACCCCGCCACGCGTTTCCATCTGTGGGTGTACGACGCGCGCCCGGACGTCAACTCGATCATCCATACGCACTCGCCCTGGGCCTCGGCACTGGCCGCAGCGCGCCAGCCGCTGGTCATCGCCCAGATGGACATGACGCCGCTGCACGACGATTGTGCATTCCTGGGCGAGTGGCCTGGCGTGCCGATCGCGGACCAGGAGGGCGTGATCATCTCCGCCGCGCTGGGCAACAAACGGTCGATCATCCTGGCGCACCACGGCTACCTCACCGCCGGCCAGACCTGCGAGGAGGCCACCTATCTGTCGGTCTACCTCGAACGCGCCGCGCGCATGCAGATTCGCGCGCAGGCTTTCGGCCCGCTGACGCCCGTGGACGATGCACTCGCCCGCGAGGCCCACGACTACCTGCTCAAACCTTCCATCGTCAACGCCACGTTCTCGTACTGGGCGCGCCAGACGCACGGCATCGCGCCGCTGCCGCCCGCCTGAGTGCCTGCCGCCGGCGCATGGCCGACGGCTTACCCGAATCCAAGGAGCGTTACGATGAACAAGATTCCTGGCGCGCGCTCACGGCGCGCGTATATCACCGCGGGCCTGGCGAGCATGATGGGCACGACGATCGAATGGTATGACTTCTTCCTGTACGGCACGGCTGCCGCACTGATCTTCAACAAGATCTTCTTTCCGTCATTCGATCCCCTGACGGGGACGCTGGCGGCCTTCGCCACCTACTCGGTGGGGTTCTTCGCCCGGCCGCTCGGCGGCATCGTCTTCGGCCATTTTGGCGATCGGATGGGCCGCAAGTCGATGCTGCTGATCACGCTGTTCATGATGGGTATTCCCACGATCCTGATCGGCCTGATTCCGTCGTACGACAGCATCGGCTACTGGGCTGCCGTGGCGCTGGTGCTGCTGCGGTTGCTACAAGGGATTGCGGTCGGCGGCGAGTGGGGCGGCGCGGTGCTGATGGCCGTGGAGCATGCGCCCGAAGGCAAGAAGGGCTTCTTTGGCAGCCTGCCGCAGGCCGGGGTCGCGCCGGGGCTGGTGCTGTCGTCGCTGGCGATGGGGATGGTGGCGACGCTGCCGGAGCAGGACATGCTGACGTGGGGCTGGCGCGTGCCGTTCCTGGCGAGCGTCGTCCTGCTGGCGGTAGGCTGGTTCATTCGCGCCAAGGTGGCCGAGTCGCCGGACTTCGAGCAGATGAAGAAGCAGGGCGACAAAGTGGAAATGCCGGCAATGGTCGTGCTGCGCCAGTATCCGCGCCAGGTGCTGACCGTGGTGGGTGGCCGGCTGGCCGAGGTGACGTGGTTCTACACGGTGGTCACGTTCGCGCTGGCTTATGCCACTGGCACGCTCGGCATTCCCAAGACGGTGATGCTCGACGCCACGGTCTGGGGCGCTGCCATCGCGCTCTTCACCATGCCCCTCTGCGGCATGCTGGCCGATCGCATTGGCTTCAAATGGGTGTTCATGGCCGGTACGGTTGGCATCCTGCTGTTCTCGTCGCAGTTCTTCGACCTGCTGCAGTCGCTGGATCCACGCAATATCACCATCGCGCTCGCCATTGCCATCGGGCTGGTCTACGCCTGCCTCTACGCACCGGAAGGCAGCCTCTTTGCCGCCCAGTTCCCGGCCGAGGTGCGCTACAGCGGCATCTCGATCGCCGTGCAGGTGTCGGGTGCCATCGGGGGCGGCCTGGCGCCTATCGTCGCCACATCGCTGCTGAAGTACGGCGGCGGCAGCCCTACCTATATCGTCTGGTATCTGGGTGCGCTGAGCGTCATCGCGTTCCTGAGTGCCGCCTGCATGCGGGAAACGGCGCTCGGCGGGTTACCCGTGGCGGCGGTCAACGGGAGCCGGCACGTATGAGCCGCGCGAACCGACCTGTCATCGACTATTACTTCTGGATGAATTCGGACTGGGCGTATCTGGGCGCAGACCGGCTCGATGCGCTGGCGCGGCGCCAGGGCGTCGAGATCCGGCATAAGCCCGTGAACCTGCCTGAGGTGTATGCGCGAACCGGGGGCGTGCTGCTTGGCCAACGCTCGCCGGAGCGGCAGCAATATCGCATCACGGAGCTGGTGCGCTGGTGCCGCAAGCTGGATATCCACGTCAATCCGATGCCCAGGTACATGTGCCCGAACGCGGACCTGGCATCCGGCCTCGTCATCGCAGTGGATGCGCTGGGGCTGCCGGTGCTGGAACTGTACAAGGCCATTCTCCGCGCGCAATGGTGCGAGGAGCGCGATATCTCCTCGGAAACCACGCTACGCGAGATCCTCGCGTCGCAGGGGTTCGATGTGGACGCGACGCTCGCGCGGGCGCGCTCGGCGGAAACCCGGGAGATATACCGGCGCAATACCGACGAAGCCGTGGCCGCCGGGGTGTTCGGATCGCCGTCTTATGTCTTCGATGGGGAGCTGTTCTGGGGCCAGGACCGGCTGCACATGCTGGAGGTGGCTGTCGCGGTGCGTCTGACGGTGTAGGCCTATGGGGGGAGCTGGCGATCCGGCACGTTGCTGCTCGCCAGTTCTTCTCTTGTACGCCTTTGTATCAGGCCGTGTGCGCGATACGCGCCGTGACACTAAGGGGGTAAATACGCCACGAGCGCGATACGTGGGCGGATTTAAATAGCATCCATGGCAGCGCAACGCGACAACGACACAGCGAATCGCTGCCTTGGCATCACTGACAACCGCAAACCGCTCACGCATCCATCAAGGAAACTGATCATGTCCAAGACCCTCACCTCCCGCCTGGTCCTCGCCGTTGCCCTCGCTGCCGCCGCTGTCGGCGCACAAGCTTCCGTCCTCGGTGCCCGCGACCCGTACAGCGATGGCGCCCGCGCCGTGCAGAGCGCGCGGGATGTCTTCAGCGAGGGTGCCCGCTCGACGACGCAAGCCCGCGACCCCTACACTGAAGGCGCGCGCTCGGCGGACCCGTATCTCGACGGCGCCCGCTCGGTGCAAGACCAGCGCAGTCCGTTCACCGACGGCGCCTACGCCTGACGCCGCGGCTGGAAGCTGAGATTGCGTAGGGGGCTGAAGTGCGATGGTGTTATCGCAACCGCGCCGCCCGCGGCCGGGCCGTCGACGACGCCCCGGCCCGCTCCAGGTCCACCCCTGGCAGCAGGTGCAGCAGCCGCACCAGTTCTGACTGCCGGTGCGTGCCGGTCTTGCGCAGCGTGTCGCGGATATGCACGCGCACGGTATGGGGCGAGAGGAACTCGCGCTCGGCAATTTCGTTCAGCGTTTCGCCGGCGGCGAGGCGGATCGCGATGATGCTTTCCTTCTTCGACAGGCCGAACAGCGAGGTCAGCACGGCGGCGTCCAGCACGGAGCGGGACTCGGAGTTCCCCAGCAGCATCATGGCCGCCGGCAGTTGCCACGGGCCTTCGACCGGCTGGCGCGAAACCAGCGGCATGACGATGATCGGTACCGGCTGGCCGCCCGAGGTGATATGCATCCAGGACCCAGCGGCGGCGCCGCCGTTGCGGCCGCCATGCACGGCGGCCTGGAGCAGGTCGCGCAGCACGCCCTGCAAGGTTTCCGGCCGTGCGCGCAGCACGCCGTTGTCGAGCGCGAGGTTGGCGTCGGCCTGTACCAGCGATTCGGCCCAGCTGTTGGCGTAGCGCACGCGCATGTCGGCCTGGAGCACCATCACGCCGAAGTCGAGGGTATCGAGGCCGGCCAGCCCCAGCGAAGCCAGGCCGCTCAGTTCGAAGTTGCGGTGCTGCATGCGGGCGGCGCGGGCCCAGTGCGGCATCACCTGCGCCAGGCGGCGCTCGCGATGATCGGCGGGCATGAAGTCATCGCCGCCACCGGGGGTGGCGCTCATCAGCACGCAGACTTCGGAGGTGTCGAATAGCCGCACGCCCCGGGCGAGGCCCATGCAGTCATAGAGGCCGCCGCCGGCTGCCACGGGTCTTGTCAGCAGTTGGGTGTCGGGGCCGGACGCCATGGCGACCGACGCCGGCACGGCGTCTGCGGTGGCGAAGTGTCCGGGCAGGGCGCGCATGCTGTCCGGCATGGTGCCGAGGCTGGTGTAGCAGCCGTTCGGCGTCACGCCCAGGCGTGCATGACCTGCGAGCTTGTCCCAGATCAGGTAGCGCGGGCTGCCGGTGCAGGTGTAACGGGAAAAGAGGTCGAGCGCCTCTGGCATGGCCGCCACGTCCATGGCGGATTCATAGATGCTATCGACCAGACGATGGAAGACATCGTCGGCAGACGGGTGTTCGCCCATTCTCATTTCCCCCGGTGGCAAACGCCTTTTCCTCAGGACCACTGCGGCGAGGCGTGGTCCCCTGTTTTATGTTTGGATACTGCCGGCCGGAGGTTGGCCGGCCGTCACGACGATGATCCCGCACAAGCCTTGCATCGGGCCATCCCGCCTTGGGAGGGAGCCGGGCACGGGCGCGGTCCCGGCCGATGTGGCGCGGGCTCGCGTGATAGTAATGCGCGTTCCTCGATATTTAAAGCATTCCTGGCGAATGTTCCGGCTCCGCATTGCACAAATGCGACAACTTTGTGACATCTGGGGACCATGCAGCACAACCGCCCGCCATCAAGCCGATTTCCCGGCGGCCCGCGTGACGAATTCGACGCCTGGCGGGGCGGCCTCCGCGCCGGTCTTGCCGCCGGCACCATCCAGGCTGATCCCGCCGTTATCCACGCGCACGGTCAACTGCGGTGCGGCCATGCGGATGCCGGCTTCGTCGAAATTGCGCTTCAGCCGCATGTTGAAGCCCCGCGTGATCTCGGCCTGCATCAGCGGCCTGGTCTTGAACTGCGCCAGCACCACGATGCCGTTGGGGTCGAAGCGGTCGAGCCCGAGAATGTCCAGCCCTGAGAGCAGGTTGCGGCTGTAGCGGTGGTCGCGGGCCAGCTCGGCGCCGGTGGCCCGGATCACCTCGGTGGCGCGGTCGATATCGCTCTCGTAGCCCACCGCAATGCTGAACACGGCGAAGGCATAGCCGCGCGACAGGTTTTTCACCGCCTTGATCTGGCTGTACGGCAGCGTGTGCAGCGCGCCCTTGCCGTCGCGCAGCTTCACCGTGCGGATGGTCATGCCTTCCACCACGCCGGCGTGGTCGGGCAACTCGATCGAATCGCCGATGGCGATGGAATCCTCGATCACGATGAACAGGCCGGTGATCAGATCCTGCACCAGGCTCTGGGCGCCGAAGCCGATGGCCAGGCCGACCACGCCGGCGCCGGCCAGCAGCGGCGTGACGTTGACACCCAGGTTGGCCAGCACCGCAATCATGGCGATGACCAGCAGCCCCACGAACGACGCGTTGCGCACCAGCGGCAGGATGGTCTTGGCGCGCAGGCTCGGTTGCTGGCCGCGCCCGTGGCCCGGTGTGAGGGTCTGGGTGATGGCGGTGTCGATCAGCAGCCAGACCAGCCACGCCAGCAGCACCACCCCGACCACGCTGAGGATCGATTCGGTGATATGCCGGCCCAGCGTGGTGGAATCCGCCAGGCGGATGATCGACGAATTCCAGACACGCGCCACCAGCTCGACGAACGCCATCCAGATGATGACCCGCACCAGCGCAATGCCGAAGCGGGCAAAGCGCTGGATATAGGCCGAGCGCCGGCGGTCCCGCAGGCGCGGGGCGCGCACCGTGGCCTTGGGCGAGCGGCCCGCCACCAGGGTCAGCAGCAGCGCCGCCACGAACAGTGCCACGGTGAGCACGGCGCGGCGCAGGAACTCGTCGGCGTGCCCGGTAGCCATGATGGTGCCGACCACGGAGGACAGCACCACGGCCAGCATCGGCAGATACCAGGCGTGCCCGGCCAGGCGCAGCAGGTCCACGATGGCCGGGTGGGCCTGCCGGAATGCCAGCGGCCGCAGCGCAATCAACTGGCCGACGGCACGGCGGAAACGCACCGCGAAGAAGGCAATCAGGATGGCGGCGAGGATGTTGGCGAAGGTGCCGACGAGTGCGGCGAGATTGACGCCCAGCGCGGTCACCACGCGGGGATCGGTGCTGGCCTCGCCCAGCGCGGCCAGCGCACCGGTTACGAAGAGCAGCCACGGCGAGTGCTTGAGCAGGTCTCGCACGGCGTTCGAGCGGTGCGCGGAGTGGAACAGCGCGAAGATCACCTGGCACGTGGCGGACATAATCGCGCCGGCCACGATCGCATACGCCACCATCACGCCGCCCATGCTGGCGGGCGTACGGCCGTAGACCTTGTACGCGAGCAGTACGGTCATCGCGAATGCCACGACCCACGGCCCGATCCGGCGCAGGAAATAGATGCCGACGTCTATCCATGACGGCACGGAGGGCAGGTGGGCCGGTTGCGCGGGCCGCAGGCGGTTCCGGTGGATGCGCCGCGACAGCTCCCAGAGCAGCCAGCCGGTCAGCGCCCAGCCGGCGAGGATGGTGGCGAACTCACGCACGGACACGCTCGCCGGGCGGGTGTCCTGGATGGTCAGCGCCTCGCGCCATTCCTGCCCGGCGAACTGGATGCGCCAGCCCCAGTATTGCCACGCGCCATGGTCTTTGCCCGGCGCCTTGTCGATTTCCTCGAGAGCCTTGGCGACAGCGCCAAGCAGTCCGGGCGAGGGCGCGGACGCAGCCGCGACATCCGACGCGGCAACGGGGGCCGAGGCGCCATCCGCCACGCCGCGCCGCAGCGTCTGTAGTTGATTCAGGAGATTCTGGCGCTCGGTGTCGTTCTGCAACGTGGCGATGACCTGGTCCAGCGACTGCGCGAGCGCCGCGCTGGCGGGCGCGGCAGCGGGTGGCGAGGCCGGGGCGGTCTGCTTCTGCGTGCCCAGGGCGAGCGCAGCCAGCGGGCTGCCGGCGGCGTGGGCAGCCAGCGGCAGCACACAAGCAAGCAACAGGAAAAGCCAGGCCAGCCAGTCAGGGCGATGCGAGATACGGGGCATGAAAGGGGCGCAGCGGCAGGGGCCTCAGCCGCGTGTGGGGCGAAAAGACAGGATCGCGCCACTGTAGCGCATCGCCCGCGCCGGTGCGTGATGGCGCGTGATGGCGCCGGTATAGCGGGTATCGACGAAAATTCAAAAAAACTGAATAAGTAATTGGAACTTCGTCTCCGTATCAATCACTTTGGAAGCCTAATATTCAACCCATGGACGGCGCACACAGGCCAAAGACAAGGCAAGACGATGTGGCGGCCGACCAGAAGACATTCAAATTCACTTAATGACATATCGGAGAGAAATCATGACCAAGACCACCGCCCTCAAGATCGCCGCTTCCCTGGTCGTTTCGCTGGCCACCCTCGGCGCCGCCCAGGCTGGCACCGTGCCCGCCGATCAGTACGGCTACCAGTTCCGCACCGGCGCGCCGGCAGACCAGTACGGTTACGGCTTCCGCACGCACGACGCCTTCACCGATGGCGCGCGCAGCTTCGACCCGTATCTGGACGGCGCGCGTGGCTGATGCCCGAAGCCCGGTCGCTGGGAAAAAGGCGCCGTGCCTGTCGCACGGCGCCTTTTTCCTTTTTCCCTTTTTCCATTGGCGTCAGGGCAGGACCGGCTGGGCCACCGCCCGCGCGATGATCGCATCGGCATCGCGCTGCAGCAGGAAGCGTTGCGCCACGAGGTCGTTGGCGGCCGCCGTCACCGCGGCCACGTAACCGGCCTGGTTTGTATACAGCGATTCGAGCGAGGGCCGTCCGTCGCCGGCCGAGACACGCGCCGCCTCGGTCTTGTGGAACGGGAGGAATGAGCCCGTCAGGTTCGACAGATCCACGATACCGGGCGTGGCGACATAGTTGAACTCCACGCTGGTGCCGAGCGGCGCGCGCGCCTCCACGCTGTGGATGCCGGCCTTCGGGATACCCGTGGAGGCGTCCACCTGCGGCACCAGGATCGCGTAGTCGCGGTTCAGGTAAGCAGGCGGCAGCATCGTGGCAATGCCGGACTCGTCCTCGCGCCGGTACTGCGGGCCGAAATCGAGCAACGGATAGCCGTTGTAGCGCGCCAGGTACTGGAAGTCAGGCACCGCCGTTTGCACGCCGCTCACGGCCCACGTCACGCCCTTCATGGCGGGGAAGGCCACGTCGGCCGGGCGCACCAGCGAACCATCGGCCAGTGCCGGCACCTGGCTCGCCGGCGGGGTGGTGCCGCGCACGACCCAGTCTTCGAGGTCGATGAACAGCGCGCGGAACGTATCGTTATGCTGGATCACCGTGCCCGCCGGGTAGACGTTGCGCGTCGGCGCGAAGCTGATGCTGGCCGTGCCACCTGCCCCGCCGTGCTGGGCGCCCGCGTAGTAATAGATGCGGGCGTTGTCCGGCTGCTTCAGGTCGGCGAAGCCGTTGGCGTCGGTCAGCACCGGGGAGCCCTGCAATTGCCAGAACTCGGTGCCGGACAGGCCGAGGAAGAACTTCGGGCAGGTGTTGGACGCCGAGCAGCGCGCCATCACACCGCCCTTGGTGCCAGAGATGTCGTCCACGTAGTCCTTGTCGAGGCCGCGCGGTGCGGTCTGGCCGAATGCCGTGTGGTCGGTGCGCAAGCCGCCCCCGCCGCCGGGCACGGCAAAGCGCGTATTGATATTGGTCTGGCGTGCCGCCACGTGGGCGTAGATGCCGTCGAACACCTTCGAGCCGTCCAGCGCCTGGTTGAAGCCCAGGTGCAGGAACGTCTTCATCGCATTGCCGGACTGCGACGTCCCCTGGCCCAGCGCGTGAGTGATGCGGCCCGCCACCGGATTGGGCGTGCCGGCACTGTCCGCGGCCTTGCTGCGGAAGAAGCTCACGGTGTCCCGCAGCGCGGCCAGGCCCACGCCCATCACCTTCGGGTCCTTCGCCACGTACACGAGTTCGTAGAGATACTTCGGATCGAAGCCGCCGCGCAGGCAGATGCTGGCCGGGTCGGGCGTGCCGGGGAAGGCGTTGGCGCCGGCGTCGCAGGTGGCGAATTTCCAGTCGCTGGCGGGAATCGCCACGCGCGCATCGGTCTCGTTGACGCGCCGCGTGAGCGAGTAGCCGGGCTGGGTGTTGTCGAGGCTGGCCGGCGCGTAGGGGATCATGGTGCCGTTGAACACGCCGCCGGGCAGGGTCATCGCCGGCGCGGCCGCGCCTGGCACCAGTTCGGTCCGATAGGTGCCCGTGATCGAGGTGCCATCGGCATTCTTCGCCACCGGCACCGTCACGGTCAGCCGCGCCGGGCTGGACTTCGGCACATCGCCCTGCCAGGCCGAGTACAGCAGCACGTAGCCGCGCTCCAGGTAGACCGCGTCGCTCGGGCTCGCGGTGGGGTTGACCATGGTCAGGATATTGCCGCGATTGGGCGCGTCGTAGCGCAGCACGCCGCTGGCCTTGCTCATGTCCTTGGGCTTGAGCATGACGAAGTCGGCCGAGTACTCGACCATGCCGTTTGCGTTGACGGGCGCCAGCGCCAGGTCCTGGATGATGGCGTTCCTGGGGTCCTTCGGATCGACCTCGCCGCTGATGGTGCCCGTCAACTGCTCGTACTGCCCCACGCTGCCGTAGCTGCCCGCGAAGTCCTGTGTGCCGGTGATCTTGAGCGTCTGCGTGGGCGCATGCGTCTGGGGCGTGCCAGCGCCACCGCCGCCACTGTTCCCGCCGCCGTTGTTGTCGTCGCTGCCACCACAGGCCGTCAACATGGCCATGGCGCCCGTCAGGGCGAGCGCCACCGCGTGCCGCATCGGTGCACGTGCTTGCATCGTCTGTCTCCTCGTTGTCGTTCGGGAATTGCTTGCGTGGCAGCCCGTGAGGATTGCCGCGCGCGGTCGCCGCCCGTTCGTGCGCACCGCTGTCGAAGTGAGAGCAGTGTAGGAGTGACCGATTAAGCTGATAAATTGATTGTTTGGATGAATTGATCGAGGATGTAGATCGATGGTCAGCGGCACGCCGGGGGCAACGCGCTGCGCGGCGTTCCGCTACCATGACGCTCTCAACGTACGGAGCGCACCGATGCCTTCGATCGACACCCTGCTGACTTTCCTCGGGATTGCCGTTCTGCTGAGCCTTGCGCCCGGCCCTGACAATATCTTTGTGTTGCTCCAGTCGGCCATGCACGGCACGCGCGCCGGGCTGACCGTGGTGCTCGGTCTCTGCACCGGACTGCTCGTGCACACGGCGGTGGTGGCGGTGGGGCTGGCCGCGCTGCTGGCGGCGTCGGCGTTGGCCTTTACGGTCCTCAAGATCGCCGGGGCGCTCTATCTGGTCTGGCTGGCGTGGCAGGCGTTTCGCGCGCCGGTGGGGGAGATGGCACCGCAACATGCCGATGGGCATCCGCCCCGCCGCATGTACTGGCGTGGTGTGGTGATGAATCTCACCAATCCCAAGGTGGTGATCTTCTTCCTGGCCTTCCTGCCGCAGTTCGTGGTGGCCGAGCGCGGGCACGTCGCGCTGCAGTTGATGGTGTTCGGCTTCGTGTTCATCCTCGCCACGCTGCTGGTCTTTGGCGCGATTGCGTGGTTCTCGGGCGTGTTCGGCCGGGTGCTGATGCGCTCGGCCCGCGTGCAGCGGGCGATGAACTGGTTCGCCGGCACGGTGTTCCTCGCGCTGGCGGGGCGCCTCGCGCTGTCGCAGCGCTGAGGCGGGTAGCCTGAAGCGGGCGTCTCAGGCGAAGGTGATCGCCTTGCGGCGCTCGGCGTGCTCAAGGTGCGGCACGCTGTTGAAGCTCAGCAACCGCTGGGTGCCGCGTCCCACAATCAGTTCGCAGAAGCCGGTATTGCGGAACTGCAGGTTCAGTTCGATGGCGGTCTGCGTCGGCGCGCCAAGCAGGTCGGCCACGGCGCGGCCGATGGCGCCGCCCGAACTGACCACGAGCAGCGCATCCTCGCGCGCCGCGCCCTCGGTGGCATGCGCCAGCGCAGACTGCATGCGGGCGCCGAAATCAGTCCAGGTCTCTGGCATGCCGGTCAACGAGTCCTGCGTCCAGGCCGCGAACGCCGCGCGGAACGTGCGCCAGTAGTCCTGGTAGTCGCCGTTCTGATGCGCGCGATGATCGGCCCCCTGGGTGAAGCTGCGATACAGCGCCTCGCCGTCGTATTCATTGAGGCCGGGATGGGACGCCACAGGGGTATCGGCTGCCCCCATGCCGGCGAGGATCTCGGTGGCGGTGTCCTGCTGGCGCACCAGCGTGCCGGCCACCACGCGCCGGAAGCTGACGCCCCGGTCGCGGAAATACTCGCCCAGCCAGCGCGCCTGCTGGCGGCCCACGTCAGACAGGCAGTCGTAGTTGGCGGCCCCGAACGAGGCTTGTCCGTGACGGACCAGGAATAGCGTTGCCATGGGAAGGCGGCGTCTCGCGCCGGAAAATCATCGTGAGACGGATTCTAGAAGCCTGCCCCCCGCCCGCAAAGCAAGCTGCTCCCGAATTCATACCGGCCATCGCCGCGCTGCATTGTCCGGCGCGGGGGTGGCGGCCCGGAGGTGGCGGCCCGGGTCAGTCCAGCGTCACTCCGGTGTCGGCGGCCAGCTTCAGGGCCACCGGCAGGTAGGCCTTGTAGGCGCGCGCTGCTTCCGCCGGGGTGTTGCCGATGGGCTCGGCGCCCATTTCGTCGATCTTCGCCTGGAACTCGGGCGACTTGACCAGCGCGACGACCTCGCGGCCCAGCTTCTCGACGATGGCTTCGGGCGTCTTGGCGGGCGCCATCAACGTGGTCGGCCCGACGATCTTGTACGCCTCATCGCCATAGCCCGCTTCGGCGAAGGTCGGCACATCGGGCATGCCGCGGGCGCGCGTGGTGCCGGACACCGCCAGTGCCCGCAGCTTGCCGGTGGCGACGTACTGCCGCAGCGTGGTCACGGAACTGATGGTCATGTTGACCTGCCCGGCGAGCAGGTCGGTGACCAGCGGGCCTTCGCCGCGATACGGCACGTGGAGGATATCCACGCCGTAGGTCTTGTCCATATAGGCCTGGATGGTGTGCGGCAAGGTGCCGGGCCCCCATGAGCCCATCCGCAGCTTGCCCGGCGACTGCTGCGCGTAGGTCAGCAACTCCTTGACGGTCTTCGCGGGCACCGTCGGGTTCACCGTCAGCACGGTGCGCGCCATCGCAATGTCCGAAAGCGGCCGCAGGTCGGTGCGGGGGTCGTAGGGCAGCTTCTTGTATAGCGCGATGTTGGACGTGATCGGCCCGGGAATCGTCATCAGCAGCGTATAGCCGTCCGGGGCGGACTTGGCGACGAAATCCGTGCCGATGATGCCGCCCGCGCCGCCCTTGTTCTCCACGACGACGGTCTGGCCGAGGCGCTTGGACAGCCCGTCGGCCACCTGGCGCGCCAACGTGTCGGTCAGGCCACCAGCGGGATACGGCACGATCAGGCGAATCGGTTTGGTCGGGTAGTCGCCTTGCGCATGCGTGGCCAGTGAAACCAGCCCGAGCATGACGCCGGCAACGCGCGCGGCCAGTCTCCTGCGGGACGCGATGGAATGCTTCATGGTGTTGTCTCCACGTTATATCCGGCCTGAAAACAGGCGGCGCCGCTATGTTGCGGCGAGATCGGACGGGCCCCATTGGGGGCAGGGCCGTCCGGGTAAGCGGGATGAAGCGGGGAAGCGGGGTGAAGCGAGGCGGTGACGGTACGGCGGGCGGGGGCGTTCAGAGGTCCAGGTAGCTCGCCACCATGCGCGTGAGTTCCACGGGCAGCCGTTCATCGGCAAGCGTGAGCGGGCCGGGGTCGTTCAGCACGGCGTTGACGATCATGCCGAAGACCACCTGCATCGCAAAGCGCACGCGCTGCTCGGCTTCCTCGGCAGGGACGGGCAGGCGCGGCACCAGCAGCGCCACGAGCCGGTCGACGATTTCCTGGCCGTTCTTCTGATGCGGCAGCCATTCCTCGGGGCGCGTGGTGGCGTGCTTGAGTGATGCGCGAATCACGCCCCGGTTGTTGTGGCAGCCGGTCAGCAGGAAGCGCATCGTCTTCTCGACGATCTGGCGCGGCGGCGTCTCGCCCCAGCGCCCTTCGTCCAGATAGCGCGCCACGGAGGCGTCGGTCTCTTCCATCACCAGCGTGCGCAGCGCATCGAAGAACGCCATCTTGTCGCGGAAGCGTCCGTAGAAGGCGCCCACGGACACCTGGCAGGCGGCTGCAATCTGCGCCACCGAGACGGCGGCGAAGTCGCGCTGCGCCAGCAGCTCGCGGCCGGCGGTCAGCAGGGCCTGTTCGGTTTCCTTGGCGCGACGCTGGCGGGGTGGCTGGAGAATCGAGGGGGTGTCGATGCGGGGGAAGGCAGTGGACGGCGAGTTGCTATTCGTCACACTCGGAAAGGAAGCTTGCATGGCGGTTTCCGTATTCGAATTCGGATTCGGTTCTATTGTTCGCACATTACGGTTTCCTATACCGCAGCGTCAAGTTGGGGTTTACGATCCGGATTCTGCCTTGCGGGGCAGTCCCGCGCACTGGCCGACCAGTGTCTGCACGCAGCAGGCATTGCCGCTCCATTCCCCGCCGGTGACCTTGCCGTTGGCGCCGGCCAGCAGCTTGCGCTGGCATCGTGCCGTGGTGGCGGGTGGCTCAAGCTGCGCATCGCGCGGGCCGCTGCCAGGCGGGTGCGCCGTCGGCAATTCGTCGATCCATATATAGGCGGTGCCCGCCGGCGTGCTCTGCACGGACTGCGGCGGGCCCCACTGGGCCTGCACCTGCTCGACGGGCGCGCCCTGCCAGGATGCGAAGATCCGATGCATGGCGCCGCCATCGACGCCGGTGCAGCCAATGGTTACGCCAGCCGCGCAGAGCACGGCGGCGGCGAAAGGAAGGCGGGGCAACGCGGGCATGGCGGCTCCATCTAGGTAGCGAACCCTCCTCGGCAGACTAGCCGAGTGGGCGCCCAGGTGGCAACGCGCCAATGCGCGCCGCCGCACATTGCTTGCCGGCCCCGATCAGGCGAACAGGGTGAGGGTTTGCGTATCCGAGGAACGTTCGGTTGTCCGGGCTGGTCGCTTGATCGAAGGGCCGGGGGTGCGCGTGGGCGCCGGCGGCTCCGGCGGCTCCGGCGGCGTCAGCGCAAACGGCCGGGACGAAGCGAGTGGCACCGCTGAGGCGCGCAGGGCATCCAGGCGCGGCGCGAGGATCTGGTAGGTATCGACATCGAACCTGGCCGGCACGGCGAGCAGGGCCGCCGCCGCGTCGAGGTCCGGCACGGACCCGAGGTAGCACCAGTTCTCCAGCACGTGCCACGGCTGCTGCGGATGATCCAATTCCCGCCACGCCACCGCGCCCGCGAACGGCCACGGCTGCAACGCCAGCGTGGCGATGGCGGCCATCGTCCGTTCCCGATGCGCCGCGCGCGATTCGTCGCCCGTGCAGGCGCCCGCGCAGCGATGCAGCTGTCGCGCGAAACATGGATTGCCGCGCCGGTGCGTGGGCTCAAGCATCAGCGTGGTCAGGCAGAGCGTGTGTTCCTCCGCCAGTTCGCGCAGGCGGGCCTGGGCTGCGGCGCGGCTGCCGAACGCGCCATAGAGATTGGCATGGCGGCTGAAATCCACGTGCCGGTCCGAGCGCAGGCGCGGCACGGGCAGGCCATCGGGCATTTCCCACGAGAACAGCTCGCTGTTCTGGCGCAGCAACTGGTTGTGCAGCGGCTGCAGTGACTTGACCAGCTGCGCCTCCATCAGCAGCGCGCCGACTTCCCCGCCGGTTTCGTGCCACGCCACGCGCCGCACACCCCGCGCCAGGCGCATCTCCTTCTCGTGGCGATGGTCGCCCGAGAAATGGCTCTTGATGCGCTGGCGCAAGTGAATGCTCTTGCCGACATAGAGCGGCGCGTCCTCGTCACCATAGAACAGATAGACGCCGGGACGATCGGGCACCTCGTCGAGCGCGGTCTCGGACAGGCCGGCCGGCAAGCTCGCCTGCTTCACCAGCGACTTGACGGCGGATTCCACCAGATCCACGGAATACAGACCATGCAGCTTCTGCCAGAACTGCCAGAGCAGTTCGGCGTCCGCCAGCGCGCGGTGACGCCCCTTGGGCGTCAGGTCGAAGCGGGCGATCAGCGCGTCCAGCCCATGGCGCTCCACCGACGGGAACAGCGCGCGCGACAGCCGCACTGTACAAAGGACGTCGGCGCGGAAGGTGATGCCGGCGCGCCGGAACGCATTCTTCAGGAAGCCGTAGTCGAAGCGCGCGTTGTGGGCCACGAAGAGGCGCCCCTGCAGCCGCTCCGCCAGCGACTCGGCAATCGACTCGAACGTGGGCTTGCCGCGCACCATTGCTTCAGTAATGCCGGTCATGCCCTGGATGAACGACGGGATGCTGGCCTGCGGGTCTAGCAGCGTGTCCCACTCCTGGATGCCGTCGGGGCCGACTTCGACCACGCCAATCTCGGTAATGCGGTCGCGCTGGGCATCGGCGCCCGTGGTTTCCAGGTCGACGAATACGATCGGCCGCGCGAGGGCGGTGGCGAGCGAGTGCGCATCGAGGGCGCCGGCGTCGCGGCTCGCGAGGCGTTCGGGCACGTAGGTCATCAGGTCTGGCGGTGTCGTCATGGGGCGATTCTACTGCGCCCGAAAATTCTTTTGCGAAACCCCTTGCCAGCCTGCGCTGGCTCCCTTAATATTCGCCCCCTCGCAACACAAACCGCGCTGCAAACGCAGCGGCGACAAGGGTTGCGGGGTTGATGGGTGGTCGGGCTGATGAGTTTTGCAGCGCTGACCGCAGCGAAAAAAACTTCGCTGACCTGTTGACGAAACGCAGGTTGTTCTTCATAATCTCGTTTCTCTGCTGCGACGCAAACGGCGCAGCGCAGACAAGCAGTACCGCCCCCGGCAAAGCCGGTGTGGCCAGTTCTTTAACAACCAAACAACCGATAAGTG
>NZ_JAWRWU010000022.1:0-63013 GCF_046535395.1 Cupriavidus sp. SIMBA_020
GAACGCCTCGTTGTACTTCGCCATGAAAAACACCCCAAAGGTTGAACGGGTGTCCAACTTTTGGGGTGCAGTTCACAAAAGTGGGCCTCTTGCCTTAATTTGGCTCTTGTTGGCCTACCAGGCCAAAGACGATGACGGCGGCCCGCTCGACCGCATCAACCGAGGGTGCATTGTCGGTTTGGACTCTACCTTCTTCAACCATGGCACCTTCCTCTCAATGCATTCCGCCAACTTGGCGAGCCCAGCGCGCGTAATAAGGACCTGCTCGACCGTTTTCGTCGAACCATCGTCGCGCGTTACCTCGGTGAGCTTCAGTTCCAGCAGTCCTGCCTTTTCCTTGTCGCTGTAGCCCTGCCATACCCGACTGTGGTGGTGGCGGAAGATGAAGTTCTCCTGCTGCGCGAACTGAAGAAACTGCTTCTCAGGAACCTGCAGCAGCTTCGCCGCCACCCTCAGACACACCGCGTTTCCATTGGATTTCGCCAGGCGGTCCAGCGCATCCGCCTTGGGTGCAGCTAGAGCCAGCGCGGCTTCGGCCTTCGCCTTCTGGTCGGCCAGATCGGCGGCAAGGCGAAGCGCCTCAGGTAGCGTCTTCGGCAGTGCTGCTGTGCCATCCTCCAGTTCCTGCCAGCGGTCAACCAGGCGGGCAGTGAACTCCGGGGAGAGCTGAGCGACTACGACGATGCTGTCGCGCTTGCCGCGTTCGCCCGTGAACACGTACTGCTGCGTGGTGTAGGTCCGGTTGTTGCCGCCGGCTTCTCGCATATCCTCAATTTGAGGACGTGCTATAACGCCTTGATTCGCAAGGGCTTCGATGGTGCGCTTCACGTTGTCGTGACGCTTCTCGACCAGTTCGGCGATTTCCTGGCTGGTCATCCTCATGGCGTCGCCTGCTTTGATCAGTTCGTTCATCGTTGCACTCCCTTCATCGCGGCACGACGCTCGCGCCGGTTGATAGATTGACCGACGCGCACGTTGCTCTGAGGCAACAGCACAGATACTGCTGAGGCATTGAACCAGCCCGGATGCCTCTGCTTGACCTGGAAGTCCAGGGCGAAGTTGACGGGTGTCGGCCTCATGCTGCCACCCCGCCCGTCTTGCCAGCCAGACAGAGCGCCGACTTGCCGTCGCTGGCGTCGAACGCCTGCCACAGCTTCACTAGCGCCGTCATGAGCCAGTTTTCCCAGCGCGTCAGGTTCGCCAGTATCCGGCGCGGGTCCAGAATTTGCAGATCGGCGTCAGGCTTCCCGTCCCGGCCGTACTCGACGTAAATAACGGTGTTGGCCGACTGCTCAACCGGCTGCTGGGCAGCAGCTTCCTCCACCAGTGCTTCCAGCCGGCCCAGCAAGGCAACCAGCATGCCGTCGATGTCCGCCTTGACGTTCCGGATGACGCCAGCCAGCGTGACTTCGGGACGCTTGGCCGGTCCGATGATGAGGCTGAGGTCGAAGCCCCGCCCTTCGGTGCGTGTGCTAGTATCCATTCCGATGTGTTCCTTTTCCGAGGGTCACTTCAATTCCGAACGCCTCAACGGTTGCCGCCGTTGGGGCGTTTCTCTTTTCAGGCTGCCAAGCGTTCATCGGCGGCTCCCGCTTGCTTCGTTCTACTTTCCTTCAGCCTGAAGACGATCTCCGCGTTGAGACTGCGGAAGCTTCGCTGCGCCTGCTCCGTAAGCCATTCCTTCAGTTCCGGGTCCATTCGCAGCCCAAACGGGGTCGGTTGGTATCCTTTCATCTCGATCTCCAATGATGCCGAGTTGGCATATTGAAACAGTAATGCCAACTCGGAATCATGTCAAGTTGGAATCATCGAAAACATTCCGAGTTGGCATTACCATCCGGCCATGGCCACGAAACCCTACCCCAGCGAATCCCAAGATCGATTCATCGTCCGTCTCCCTGACGGCATGCGCGACCGCATCGCCGAAGAGGCGAAGGCCAACAACCGCTCAATGAATGCGGAGATCGTCGGGCGCTTGGAAGCGTCCTTTGCTCTCTCTGCTCCCTCACAGCGCGTAGCGGAACTTGAAGCTATGGCTCAACAGCACAAGGCTGTTATCGAAGCCATGAGCGGAGAGTTGGACAGAGCAAGAGAGTTGGCTGAGTCGTACAAGGCGCTTCTAAAAATCGCGGGGATGTATCTACGCACGACGGCAGAACGTGTTCCGAAGTCCGCCAACCCAGTTTCCAATGAGTTGATGTCTATCATGCAAACGGTGGGGGGGTCATTCTCGTCAGGTGACCTTGAGGCTGCAGTCCCAGCAATTACCCGCATGATTGAATTGGGTGTTGCCACGAAGGTGTTTGAGCCCGATGGCACACCCGGACCAAACCATCCATCAAGCCAACCGCCAGCAGAAAAGCGCTCCTACGCTAACTACGCCAAAGAGGTGTTGGAGACAGGCCGCGAACCATCCAGGTCTCCAGTCAAACGTATCCGCCGCACTCGCCCTCCCAAGAGCTAATCCGCCTCCAAACAGGAAAGCCCCGCCGAAGCGGGGCTTTAGTTTCGGGGCCGTCGTTCGAGACTTCCGCCATTGACGGGAGTGGCACCATGCTTAGTGCCGACCAACCCATGAAGCCAACTCCCTGCCTATTCTTCGGGCTACCAGGCCAGATGAAGACGTCACAGGGTTGGTCGGCCGCCAGCTGCACCGACGTCGCTTGCTGCGGGCACCAGATCGCGCCGACTCACCAGAGCGAGGCCAGTGCCGCTGCAGCGTGGAATCGCCGCATTTACACCACTGGTGGCGCGCGCCAAACTTGAGGCTCCGGGGCTTTAGTCGACTCCCTAAGAAGCACCCGGCAACAGGCACGACACGTGTATAGATCGCCCTCGAAATATTTCGCCCACTCCCCCAGTTCGTGCCTAGTGGGATTCCGAAAGACGAGGTTGCCATGGGGGCGGTGGTCCCGCAGCTTGTCCACGAGAGCCTGGCAATCTGAGCAGTAACTATTCATGCGTATATAGAGGTGCAGCTTACAGGCGGGTGCGCAGCCGCGTGGTGAATTTTCCCGGGCATATCTCCTCGATCTCGTCCTTTAATCGAAGTGAAATTTTTCGAACAGTGTTCTCGAGTTCACCGATCTGCTCGCGATGCCTGACGTTGAATTGCGGTCCGTACATCTTCTTGTCTGCGGTGTGCAATAGAGCCATCTGCAACGAGATGCGCCGTAGGGCTCTCAGCTCCTCAGCCCTGCCAGCCTCGATAAAGCGCTCAATGGGAAAGCGGTCAAGGCATTCGGCGATCGCATTGAAATCGTCAGCGATGTTCGGATAAATTGTCCTGTGCTCCGGATTGTCCTTTTGGAATCCACTAAGTAGGCACATCTGAGCGATCTCAGCTGATATCTCTTGAAGGCACAAGAGAGTCAGGCCTCTCTGCTCAGTCTCCTTTGCTACGCGGTCGGCCCGATCATCTACACGCTGGCGATACGGAACGTAGATCGCAATTCCAAGAGCCACAGTTGCGCCGAAAGCCTGCGCCCAAGCTGCCCAGTCCTGACTGGCATTTGGAGGGGCAAGGTAGAACCCGTAGGCGAGATAGGCAAAGCCCCCTGCGATCAAGAAAAGAACGATGCCGTGCACATGCTTCCGCGCAAGTTCCATCGCGCGTTTCATTGTTCACCTCCCATTGGGCTCGTGGAACGTAGTGCGCCTACGTGGTCAGCCCACGCCTGCATCATCTGCCGGCGCTCGGGCAAGTACTGCGCGTGGTTGTATGCCGCCCGCACCTTGTTGCGTTCAACGTGCGCTAGTTGGCGCTCAATCACGTCCGGTCGGAATCCCAACTCGTTCAGCGCTGTCGATGCCAGGCCCCGAAACCCGTGGCCGGTCATCCGCGAGTGGTACCCCAGCCGGTACAGCGCGTAGAGCATCGTGTTATTGCTGATGTGGCCAGTCTTGCCGCGCGGACTGTAGAAAACATAGCCACGGTGGCCATTGATTTCGCGCAGTTCCTTCAGCACGGCCAGCGCCTGCGTGGATAGCGGCACCACGTGTGGGTCGCGCATCTTCATGCGCTCGGCCGGCACCAGCCACTCGGCCTTGTCCTCGTCGATCTCGTCCCACTTCGCCTGGATCATTTCGGTGGTGCGCACGAACGTCAGCGTCATGAACTGCAACGCCAGGCGCGTCACCTTGTCGCCCTCGTAGCCATCGATGTCGCGCAGCAGCTGCGGCAGTTCGGCCAACGGCACCCTGGCCTGGTGCTGGACCGGCGCCGCCTTGAGCACGACCTCGCTATCGATGTCGGTGGCCGGGTTGCGGTCGCACAAGCCATAGACGATGCCGTACTGGAACACAGCGCGCATGCGCTGCAGCACGCGCTTTGTGGTGTCGCGGACGCCGCGCGCCTCGACCTTCTTCAGCAGCGCCAGGATGGCCGGCGCGCGGATGTCGGAGATGGGCGTGCTGCCCAAGACGGGGAAGACGTCGTTCTCGAGCGAGGCGAGGACTTTGCCGGCATAGACCTCGTTCCAGCTTTCCTTCTGGGTGGCATGCCAGTCACGAGCGACCGCCTCGAAGGAATTGCCGGCGGCGATCTTGGCCGCGAGGCGCTGATCCTGTTTGGCAGTGCCGGGGTCGGTGCCGGCGGCCAGCAGGGTGCGGGCCGAATCGCGCTGCGCGCGCGCCTGGGCCAGGGTGACTTCGGGGTACACGCCGAACCCGAGCCGATTCTCGCTACCCGATGGCCTGAAATAACGAAAACGCCACAGCTTACGGCCGTCGGGCATTACCTCTAGAAACAGGCCACCACCGTCCGCCAGCTTGTACGGCTTCTCTTTTGCTTTGGCGTTACGGAGTTTGGTGTCGGAGAGGGGCTCGACGCGGATAGGCATTTTTTCGTGGCACCGAAAATCGTGGCATTACTGGTGCCACGAATGATGCCTCGAAAAATGCTGGATGCCAACGATTCGTCACGAACTTTGACGAACGTCGAAAGGCCGGGAATCCTTGATTTATCGCGGAGCGGAGGACTTTGGAGAACTGCTGCGGACTTGATTATGGTCCCGCCGACAGGAATCGAACCTGTATCTAGCGCTTAGGAGGCGCTCGTTCTATCCATTGAACTACGGCGAGCGGACCGTCTGCACGGTGTGCCAGCCGCCATGGGCCGGCCGAGCCGGAAGACGGGGCGGAGTATAGCAAACTCGGCAAGTTCGGCCCATGGCCGGCGGCGGGCGCTGGTTCGGCGGCGCGCGCCTTGCTGGTCACCTCGCCCACTGGCTGTGGCCCGGGCGGCCCGCCGGTGGCAGGCCCTTGCCTGGCGGCTTTCGCAGCCTACCCAATCGATCAGTCCGCTCATGGTTTGCTCCCTGTTTGGTTTGTTGATCCGATCAGGCGGCGGTCAGGCCGGTGCCGGTACCGGTGCCGATCGAGGCCAGCAGGGCCCGCACCATCGCCATGACGGTTTGGACGGCGGCGCGGGGCTGGCGCAGGCAGGCATCCACCTGTTCGCTGCGGGCCTGGCCGAGCAGGCACCAGGTGCAGAAGTGCTCGCAGTTGTTGGTCAGCAGGTGGTAGTGGTCTTCGCCGAGGCGGGTACGGGCGCGGGCGACGGCTTCCATGCCGAGGTAGCAGGCGCAGGGTTCGGCCTTCACCGCCACCGAATGGCCGTGGGCGAACTGGGCCAGCGAGGTTTCCTCGACCGGGGCGGCGTGCAGGGCGTGGCAGAAGCCGGCGTAGTGGATGACGCGGCCGTTGCCGGCGTAGATGCCATGGTGGACGTAGCCGTTGCGTTCGGTGACCAGGTGGGCGCCGGGCAGGTAGTCGTCTTGTTGTTGGTCTTGGGTGTTCATGGCAGTTCTCGGTTCGGTGTCGGTGGGAGGCAGCCAGTGCTGTGTCGATGCCAACCAACCGCATCAAGCGTGCCAATGCCATCGAACCACGGCGAGACAAGGGGTTGCGGGCGATCGGCACCCCTTGCCCGCCGGCAACCGTGCGCGGCCATCCAACAGTTTTCCGGGCGATGTGTTGGCTGGTGGCCATCAGCCGGGCTTTTTGCTTGCCCGCCCGGCGACGCAGCGCGGTGGCGGGTGGCAGCCGACACCCGTATGGCCCGGTGTTGGGCTGGTGCCAACGCCGCAAGCCGTCCGGACGCCACGCCGCGCCCGGCATGCGCCGCGTGCATCACAAATCCGCAATGGCACACCGATTGCTCTATTCAGGCATGGCGCCACACGCCGCCCCCGACTCTGGAGACCATCATGGCCACCCTCATCGTCAAGGACCTCGACACCCGTCACGAGCTGGATTTCCGCGCCATGTCCTGCATTCGCGGCGGCGGCGCCCCGTGGGTGTTCGGCTGGATCCAGCCCTACGTGGCCGCCCGCCCCAGCGCGTCTCCTGTCGTGAACTTTTACGAGATCAACTACAGCTTCTATGCTGATCAGATGAACAACCAGTTCCAGAACATCGACGTCCAGAACAACGCGCCCAATTCGACGATTACCGTGGACGCCGCGCTGGACGCCCGGAACAAGGGTCGGTTGATCTGAGTCCTGCCCGGTGGCCGGGGAGCACTCCCACCGGCCACCCTTTGATGCTGCCCCGGGGGGCGGCGCTTGCGCGGAGCCGCTTTCTTCCGCGCCGGAGCACACCGTGACCTGCGCAACGGAATTCCGCTGGAGCTCGGCCGCCGCCACGGACGTCGGCCGGGTGCGGGGACGCAACGAGGACGCCTGCCTGGACCTGCCCGAACGCGGCATCTGGGCGGTGGCCGACGGCATGGGCGGCCATGCCGTCGGCGACTTCGCCAGCCGCGCCATCGTCCAGGCCCTCTCCGGCCTGGGGCCGCCCGGCAGCCTGGATGGCGCGCTGGACGACGCCCGCACAGCGCTCCTTGCCGTGAACCAGGCGCTGATCGACGAAGCCGCGCGGATGAAGGTGCGGGTGATCGGCAGCACCGTCGTGGCGATGCTGGCCTGTGAGCGGCGTTGCGGGTGCCTCTGGGCCGGCGACAGCCGGCTCTATCTTTTCCGGGCCGGCCACCTGAAACAGCTCACGCGCGACCACAGCCAGGTGGAGCGGCTGCGCGCCCGGGGGCTGATTACGGCCGAGGAGGCCAAGCACCATCCCGCCCACAACACCATCACGCGCGCCGTGGGCGCCGCCACCCGGCTAGACCTCGACGTACTGACGCTCGAAGTGGGCGACGGCGACATGTTCCTGCTCTGCAGCGACGGCCTGAGCAACGAGGTGGAGGATGCCGGCATCGCGGCGGTGCTGGCGGCCAGCGCGGGGGACTGCGCGGCGGCAGCCAACGAACTGGTGCAGCAAGCGCTGGTGAATGGCGGGCACGACAACGTCTCCGTCGTCGTGCTGCGCGCCGAGGACATCGGCGGCGGCTCCGACATGACCCTGCTCAATCCGGAAGTCTGAGCCGCGAGCCTACTTCCCACCCTCCGCCGTCCGGCTGCCCCGGAAATCCTTCGAATGGATGCCGTGCTTCTTGAGCAGCATCTGCACGTGCGAGCGATTCATCTCGAAGCGCCGCGCCAGCTCCGCCACCGTGCCGCCCACCTCCTGCAGGCCCCGTTCGAGGAAGGCCCGTTCGGCCTCGTCGCTGGCGGCGCGCTTGGCCTCGGCCAGCGAGGTGGCCGTGGTCACGTCCGCCACGCCGGCGCGCCCTGCCCCCGCCACCACGGACAGCCCCGCCGGCCGGGGACGGATGTCCTGCGGCAGGTGGGCCAGATCGGCCGTATCGCCGGCCAGGCAGGAAATCCGGTACATCAGGTTGCGCAGTTCGCGGATATTGCCGGGGTAGTCGTAGTGCATCAGGAAGTCGCGCAGGCGGGGCGTCAGCTTGACCGGACGGCGCTTGAGCTGCCCAGCGGACTCATCGCCGAAATAGGCCACCAGCAGCGCGATCTCGTCGCGCCGCTCGCGCAGTGCCGGTAACGTCACATGAATCACGCTGAGCCGGTAGAAGAGGTCTTCGCGGAAAGTGCCTTCCTGGCTCATCCGCCGTAGGTCCTTGTTGGTGGCGGCCACGATGCGGGCGTCCACGGAGATCACCTCGTCGGAGCCCACGCGCTGGATCTCGTGCGCCTCCAGCACGCGCAGCAGCTTGACCTGCCCGACCAGGGGCAGTTCGCCGATCTCGTCGAGGAAGATCGTGCCGGTGTGGGCGCTCTCGAACTTGCCGCGCCGGTCGTTGGCGGCGCCCGTGAACGCGCCCTTCTTGTGGCCGAACAGTTCCGATTCGAGCAGGCTGTCCGGAATCGCCCCGCAGTTGACCGAGATGAACGGCTTGTCCGTGCGCGAGCCGTTGGCGTGGATCACCTTCGCCATCAGCTCCTTGCCGGTGCCGCTTTCGCCGTCGATCAGCACCGGGAGGTCGGTCGGGGAGGCTTTTTCGGCAATCTCCAGCGCCTCCAGCAGCTTGGGGTTGTCGCCGAAGGTGCCCTCGAAGATGAAGCTGCGCTCCATCAGCGCCTGGCGCCGCTCGCGCGAGGACAGGTCCACCGGCTCCACCTCGGTCACCGCCTCGGGCTCGGCCGACGCTGCCGCCACGAAGCGCTCCTTGTGCGACAGCCCCATCACCTCGTCGCGCAGCGTGGTGGCCTGCTTGAGCAGCTTCTCGATCTCGGGCCGCTCCAGCCGCGACGACCAGCGCAGCGTGGAGCGCAGGATCTCGATCTTCTCGATCAGCCCGGCAAACGACACCGCGGAGGTAACAGGCGTGCCCTGGTTGAATAGCTTCATGCCGCGCTCAACTGTTTCTGAACCAACTGGTAGTACATGCCGCGGCGCGCGAGCAGTTCCTCGTGCCGCCCCTGCTCCACGATGCCGCCTTCGTACAGCACGAGGATCTTGTCCGCCTGCATGATCGTACTGAGCCGGTGCGCGATGATCACCGCCGTGCGCCCGCGCAGGATCTCCTGCATGTTGGCGAGGATGTTGCTCTCCGACTGCGTGTCCAGCGCCGAGGTGGCCTCGTCGAACACCAGCAGGCGCGGGTCGTGGTACAGCGCCCGCGCGATGCACAGCCGCTGGATCTGCCCGCCCGACAGCCCGATGCCGCGCTCGCCCACCACCTGCTCGTAGCCGAGCGGCAGCTTGGAGATGAAGGCGTGCGCGTCCGCCATCTTCGCCACTTCCTCGATGCGGCGGCGGTCGGGGCTGTCTTCGCCGCAGGCGACGTTCTCGGCGATGGTGCCCGAGAACAGCAGGTTGGTCTGCATCACATAGCCCACCTGGGCGCGATAGAAGCCGGCGTCGATCACGTTGAGGTCATAGCCATCCACCGACATCGACCCCTCGCACGGCTTGTAGAAGCCCACCAGCAGCTTGGCCAGCGTGGTCTTGCCGGAGCCGCTGCGGCCCACGATGGCCACCATCTCGCCGGGCCGCATATGGAAGCTGATGTTCTCGAGCACGTAGGGGGTGTCCTCGCCGCCGTAGCGGAAGTACACGCCCTCGAAGCGGATATCGCCCTGGAGGTCCGGCAGCATCACGCGCGACAGCACGTCCTGCGGCTTCTGCTCCGGCTCCAGGTCCAGCACGTCGCCCAGCCGCTCCATTGCCACGCCGGCGTCGTTGAGCTGGCTCCACAGCGCCACCAGCCCCATCACCGGGGCCAGCACGCTGCCCATGAAGGCGTTGAAGGCGATCAGCTGGCCGATGGTCAGCTCGCGCTCCAGCACCAGCGTGGCGCCCACCCACAGCACGGCGATGGTCGTGGCCGCGTTCAGGACCTGGCTGACCAGCCCGACCAGGATGTGGAAGGACTGGGCCTGGTACTGCTTTTCCAGCGCCTTGGCGTACTTGCGCTCCCAGCGCAGCCGCACCGGCCGCTCGATGCCCATGCCCTTCACCGTCTCCGCCCCGCCCAGCGTCTCCATCAGGTACGACTTGGCGTCGGTCGAGGCCGCGAACACGTCGCGCGCGTAGGTCTTCACCTTCGGCGTGACGATAACGGTCAGCGCGGCAATCGGGATGATGAAGGCGATCAGCAACAGCGTCAGCTTGACGTTGTAGAAGAACATGATGGTGAAGTAGATGAACACCATCAGCAGGTTCAGCGCCGTGGTCACCGTGGATTCGGTCAGGAAGGCCCGGATCGTCTGGTTCTCCTGGAAGCGCGCGAAGATGTCGCCGGTCTTGCGCTTGGCGAAGAACGACAGCGGCAAAGACAGCGTGTGCTTGAAGAAGTGCGACATCATCGCGAAGTCCATATTGCGCACCATGAAGTTGGCCAGGTACGCACGGACGGTCGCCATCAGCTGGGTGAACACGCTGGAGATCACCAGCCCCAGGATCAGCAGGTGCAGCAGGCCGACGTTCTGGTGCACCACCACGCCGTCGAGGATGTTCTGGATGATCAGCGGCGGCACCACCCCGAGCATCTGGATCACGAAGGTGGCCAGGAACAGGTGCGCGAGGATGCGCTTGTACGGCGCCAGATAGCCGATGAAGCGCAGCCAGGGCGAGCGCGCCACGGCCAGCTCGGCCATGCTCTCGCCGGCCGTGAAGAGCAGGCAGGTGCCGCTCCAGCCGCGCTCGAACTCCTCCGTGCTCATCTTGCGGAAGCCGATGGCGGGGTCGGCCACCCAGACATGGCGCGCCGAGATGCCGTACACCACCACGTAGTGGTAGCCCTCCCAGTGCACGATGAACGGCAGCTCAAAGCCCTGCAGCGCGTCGCGCGTGCATTGCACACCGCGCGTGGTGAAGCCGAGCGACTCGCTCGCGCGCGCCAGGCTGTCCAGCGTGGCGCCGGAGGTGGTCACGTTGGCCAGCTCGCGCAGCTTGCCCAGCGTCATCGGTATGCCGTGGTGCCGGCAGATCATCGCCAGGCAGGCGGCGCCGCAATCCATCTCCTCGGCCTGCTCCACCAGTGCGAAGCGCCGGATCACGCGCTCGCCGAACTCCGGCTTGGAATGGAGATCGAGCAGCACCGGCCGCTTGCGCCGCTCGGCCAGCTTCTTCTGGCGGTGCAGCTCGCGGTCTACCGCGCGGATGCGTTCCTCCAGCACCTCGCGCAGCCGCACGTTGCGCTCCAGGATCAGCTGGACCGTCTTCTCGGGAATCACCAGCAGCCGCGTATCGGTTTCGGCGATGGCCGAGGCGATCTGCTCCTGCCGCATCACACAGGCCCGTTCGCCGAAGATCTCGCCCTGGCCGAGCGTGGCGAGCGGGAAGGTGTCGCCGTCCTCCTCGCGCACGATCCGCACCGTGCCCTGCCGCACCACGTAGAGGCGGCGGTCGTCGCGGCCGTCCTGCTGGAGGATGGGCTTGCCGGCCGCCACACGCTTCACGCCCACGCTGCGCACGGCGTCTTCGAGTTCGCTCTTGTCCAGCTTGCCGCGCAAATCGAACAGCCGCGCGACGAAGCCGCCAGCCGAGCTGATCGCCACGTAGCTGGTGATGAAGGCCAGCGCGGCCGGGTTGCCGCCAACCACCGGCTCCGACACGCTGCGCGGAATCGTGATCAGCTCGGTCTTGCCCGACGCCCGCACGGAGGACTCGTGCCGGTACTCGCGCAGCAAGGCGATATCGGCAAAGACCTCGCCGGCCTTGCGCACGCCCATGCTGATTTCCTTGCCGTGCTCCTCGTTGAACACGCGCACCGAGCCGGCCCGGACGATGAAAATACCCTCGGCCGGGTCGCCGGCATTGCAGACCGTGTCGCCGAAGCCGAAGGTCAGCGTGCGCGCGCTGGCAGCCAGCCGTTCGAGTTCCTCGCGCGAGAGTGGCGAGAGGATCTCCACCGTGGCGAGGAAATCGGCTAGCGTCGGGGCGGCCAGCGTGGGGGCGGCCCCTGGCGGGAGCGCCTCGGCGGCGGCATCGCTAGCGGGCTTGGATGACATGTTCCTGAGCCCTGGCCATCAGCCATTCCTCGCGCAGCAGCCGGCGCACCTCCACGGCCACGTCAGCATCGAGCCGCGCCGGATGCTTGGCCCGCACCAGGAACACCTCGAAGAACGAGCGGTCCGCCGCCGGGAACGGCCCCAGCAGGGCGCCCGGCTCGGCATTGAAGACCTTGGCCTCGATGTCGCTCTTGAGCGAGCCGCGCAGCACCTTGCCGATGTCGCCGCCCTGCTCGCGCGTATCGGCTATGGAGTGCTCGCGCGCCATCTCGGCGAAGCTGTCCGGGTCGTCCTGGAGGTAGGAGACCAGCTCGCGCGCCTTGCCCTCGGTATCCACGACGATATGGCTCACCTCGATGCTGTCGAACTTGGGCGAGTTGAGCTGGAAGTAGGTCTCCATGGCTGCGTCATTGCAGACCTCGGCCAGCATCTTCTCCTGGTAGAGGCTGTCGGTGATGAACGCCTCGAACTCGTCCAGGGTGATGCCGAGCGCGTCGAGATAATGGTTCATGTCCGCCGCGCGATGCAGCCCCTGCACGCGGCGGAACTGGTCGGCGCGCTCCTGGATCTCCGCCGGCGCCAGCTTGATGCCGTGCCGCCGCGCCGCGTGGGCGGTCAGCTTGTCACGCACGAGCTGCTCCACCAGCCCCTCGAACTGGCCGGTGAGCTTGAGTACCCTCACGAATTCGTCGACGCCGATCACTTCCTCGTCGATCCGCACGATGGCTGTCATCGCCCTCTCCTTTTTTATTGCTGGAATCTGTTCAGCCCGCCACCTGCCGGAACGGGTCAAGCCCGAGGTCGATCAGGCGGCGCTCACGCACCACGATCTCCGCCGTGGCGGTCATGCCGTAACGCAGCGGGTAGCGGTTGCTGGCCACGGCGTAGTAGTCCTGCGCCAGCCGCACGCGCCCCTCGTACACGGGCTGCTTGTCCGGCCCCGACGGCTTGGTGGCCGGCGAGATGTACTCCAGCGTGCCCGCGATCAGCCCGTAGCGCTGGTACGGAAACGCGTTGAACTTGAGCTTCACCGGCAGGCCCTCGCGCAGGAAGGCGCGGTCGCGCTCGGCAATCTCGATGCGCAGCATCGGCCGGGCATCCTTTGGGGCGATGCCGCCGAGCGGCGCGTTGGCCTGCACCTTGTCGCCGCGCTGGGTGGAGGTGACGTCCGTAATCACGCCCGACACCGGCGCCACGATCAGCAGGAAGTTGTCCTTGTCGATGTTCTCGAACTTGATGCGCGCGGCGGCCTCCGCCACCAGCCGGGCGGTCTGCACCTGCAGGCGCAGCTTGTCCTCGGTGTTGCTGATCTCGCGCATCGCGGCGTCGTACTGGATGCGCAGGTTGGCCAGCTCCTGGCCGCTGCCCTCCAGCTGGGCGCTGGCCTGCGTGTATTGCTGCGAGAGCCGCGCGTCCAGCTCGGTCAGCCGCGACTGCGCCACGCGCAGGTTGTTCTCGGCGTCCTGGGTAATGGCGCGCTTGCCTTCCACCTGCGACTGCGACACCCCGCCGCCCGCCGGCAGCGCGAACAGCCGCGCGTAGCGGTCCTGCTCCTGCCGGGCGAAGTCGCGCGCACGGCGGGCGTTCTCGAGGTTGCTGCGCGCCTCCTGCAACTGCGCGCGCTGCTGCTCGGCCAACCGCGTCGTGCCCTCGGCCATGCGGTTCTCGTGCTGGCGCGTGGCCAGTTCGATCTGCTGCTTGAGCGCCTGCGCGCGGCGCTCCATCAGCACCTTGCGCTCGGGAAACTGCTTCCACTCGCGCTCGGAGTCCTCCAGCTTCAGCTGCGCCTCCAGCGCGCTGGCCGCCGCCTCGATCGCGCCGCGCGCGTTGAGCCGCGCCAGCACGTCATCCTTCGACACCGGCTGGCCCTCGGCCACGTAGAGGTCGGCCAGTTCGCCATCGACGGGCGCGTAGAAGCGGCGCACCTCCGACTCCGGCGCCAGCGTGCCGTGCGCCGTCACGATGACATCGGCATGCCCGAAGAATGACCAGATCAGCGCGCAGATCACCAGCGCGCCGGTGATGACCACGGTCAGCATCGACAGCCGCCAGGGCTCGGAACTCAAGATGGCGATGCCTTCGGCGCTGTGGTCCTCCAGCGCCTCGTTGAGCGGGCGCAGCTTGCTGTCGCGGGGATCCTCGCTCATCGCGCGCCTCCGGATGCGGTAGTGCTGGCAGGGGTGGCGGGGGTGGCGCCCTCGGGTGCGGCGTCGGGTGCGGCGCCCTTGCTGCCTTCGCCCACCAGTTCGAGCTTGGCGCGCAGCACGGCCGGGTCCAGCACCATGCGCAGGTCGTTGAGCGAGCGCCGCTGGAGGTCTACCTCGGCCTGGATCTCGTCGCGCACCTTGGTCCACTCCGCCATGTCGCCGGCCTTGAGCTGGCTGTAGATGCGCAAGCCCTGGCGGGCGTCGCCCTGCGCCTCGGCCAGCAGACGGGCCTGCGCGCGGAACTTCGGCGAGATACCCGCCTCCAGCCGCTGCTCGCCCGCAATCAGCCCGTTGTTGCGGTACTGGCGCCACTGCGTGGCGGCGCGGTTGAGCAACTGGTTGGCGCGGCGCAGCGCCGCCTCGCGGATCGTGTTGACGTCGGCGTCGATGGCCTTCACGTAATAGGCATCGGCGTCCGGGTCGAGCGCGGCATAGAAGGCCAGCAAGGCGTCCTCGTAGCCGCTATTGCCCGCCCTGCCCTCCTTCACCTTGGCGAATTGCGCGGCGACCTGCTGCTTGTGCGCCACGTCCTTGGCCACATCGGCCGCCCACGGGCCGCTGTTGATCTGGCGCAGCGCGTCGATGGCCGCCGTGCTGTCGCCGCGCCGCCATGCATCGTCGGCCAGCGCGTACTGGCGCTGCACGTCGGCCGGCGGCAGCTTTGCCGCCAGCAGCGCCTCGTACTGCGCCTTGAACGGCGGCGTGGCGAAGCTGACCTGGCGCATCTGGGCGACGAGCGGCCCGGTGGCGCGCTGGCGCAGCGACTCGATCAGCGCGGTGTACTGCTTGAGGTCGCTCTCCACGCGGTCCAGCCCGGCCAGGCGCGGGTACTTGTCCTTGTAGTCGGACAGCATCGCCTGCAGCGCCTCGGGCTGCTCGCGCGCGAGTTCGGTGGCGATGGCGGCATTGAAGCGGTCGATCGCGGCGAGGTACACCGAATCTTCGTTCTGGAGCCTGCGCAGGTTGCTCAGGCCCTCCGCATAGGCGTCGCGGAACACCGGCACCTGGTTGGCGATGCGGCCCAACGCGCGCTGGTGTGCCACCGTGTCCGTACCCCAGCGGGCCACCAGGGCGCGGATGCGCGCTTCGTCGGCATACATGCGGATCGGGGCGTCGGGGTCACCGCGCGCCGCCATCAGCCGCGCCACGCTGGCCACCCATTCCAGTTCGTCGATCAATGCGCGGC
The DNA here is from genome assembly GCF_046535395.1 of Cupriavidus sp. SIMBA_020. Lineage (NCBI taxonomy): Bacteria > Pseudomonadati > Pseudomonadota > Betaproteobacteria > Burkholderiales > Burkholderiaceae > Cupriavidus > Cupriavidus sp. SIMBA_020. The sequence continues at coordinate 15,210 of NZ_JAWRWU010000022.1, forward strand.
CATCGGGGTTATGGCGGCTGTGGGCGCGCATCTCGGCCAGCACGGCGTCGGCGCCGCTGAAGTCCTTCGCACGCACCCGCGCGGTCCACGGCGGCACCCAGGCGCGCATCAGCGCCTCGGTGCCGGTTGCCTGGTACTGGGTGTTGTCGGGATGCCGCGTCAGATAGTCGTCCGCCAGCGCGGCGGCGCGCGCGTAGTCGCCCTTGTCCATCAGCGCGGTCAGCGAGCGGTCCGGCGCACCGCGCCAGTACAGGTAGCCGCCGCCGATGGCCGCCAGCAGCAGCGCCACGGCGCCCCAGCGTGCCACGCGCGCCTGCTTGCGCCGGTCATCGATGCCGAAGGTGCGCGCCGCCTCGGCGAGCAGCATGGCCACCTTGCCGCGCGACGCCGGCTTGTGGGCCTGGGCGTGGCCGCCATCTGGCATTGGCTCGGGGTTCACCTCGTCCTCCTGCGCGGCGGCATAGTCCACGCAGAAGATGTCGAGGAAGGAATCGGCGGCGCCGACGAAGGTGGTCTTGTCGGGGTCGGCGCCCAGCGAATCGGGGGCGGCAGGCGCGGACGCTGCCTCTGGCGCAGACGCAGGCGGCGGTGCCTCGTACAGCACGGAGCGCGTGGCGGTGGCGTCGGCATCGTCTTCACGCTCGATATCCACGCGGTAGACGAAATGGCTGCCGCCGAACGCAATCACATCGCCGGGCTCCAGGCGCACGGCCTGGTCCTCGAGCCGCACGCCGTTGACGAAGGTGCCGTTGGTGCTGCCCAGGTCCTCCAGCCACGGCGACCCCGCCTTCAGGAACAGGTGCGCATGGCGGCGCGAAAGGTAGTTGACCTGATGCGGATAGTCGTCGCGATAGCGCGCGAAGGTGTCATCGGCCTTGCTGACGAGGAACGGGAAGCCCGAGACGACCACCGGCTGCAAGCCGATTTCCGGGCGGATCGGCGCGAGCGTGACGGCCAGACGTGGCGGCTCCGGCGCCGGGGGCCGCGGATAGACGCGCACGCGGTACGACAGCGCCGCGCCAAAGCTCACCTCGTCGCCATCGCGCAGCAGCGCCGGCTGCTTGGCCACGGCATCGCCATTCACGCGCGTGCCGTTCTTGCTGCCGAGGTCCGCCACGTAGACGGCGCCGTCCTCGGCAAAAATGCGCGCGTGGCGGCGCGAAAGTACCGAGACCGTCTCCGCCGGATAGGCGACGAACGGCGCCTCGCCACGGCCGATGGCGAACAAATCCTCCCCGATCCGGATCTCGCCGAGTTCGGGCCGGGACACGGGCATCAGCAGGACGTCGAACGCCTGCCCCGTTCTCACCGGCATTTCCATGATCAGGGCATCGTCGCGCGTCATGTTTCAACGGAACCAACAGTCGGGCCGGTGGCGCTGTGCCGCACATGGCCGGTTTTCCTGGCCACGGGGGTACGGGAGGTCACGCGTATGAACATAGTAGGCCACGCTTTTCGGGAGTCAATCCGCTGCGGTGCAGCGTTGCGCGAAGGCACGCGGCAGGCGGGTTTCAAGGTTGAAACGCTTTGTGCGCGCGTGCGGCTAAGGCGCTACGTTCGCTGTCGTATTCACGCCGTTGGCTGGCGCGGCATTGCTGACGGTGGCGCTCGGCCAGCCGCCACCGAGCGCCTTGTACAGCGTGACGGTATCGGCCAGGATTTGTTGGTGGGCCGCCAACAACGCCAGCTGGGCCTGGAGCAGCGAACGCTCGGTCTCGAAGACCTCCAGCTGTGACGCAATGCCTTCCTTGGCCTGCGCCTCGATCTGGGTGGAGACGACGCGCAGCTGATCCACCTGCTGCTGGAGTTCAATGCGCTGCCGCTTGTGGGCATCCACATTGACCAGCGCACTCTCCACTTCCTCGAACGCCGTCATCACCGTGCGGCCGTACTCGTTCTCCACCACGCCGATATTGGCCTCGGTGGTCTTCACGCGGGCGCGCACATTGGGGTCGAGCATCGGCAGGTTGATGCTCGGCATGAAGCCGAAAGTGAAGGACTTGAGCAGGTCGGACAGCGCGAAGCTGGCCGTGCCGCCGCGCGCCGTGAGGCTGATGCTGGGCAGCTGGGCGAGCCGGGCCTGGCCGACGATGTTGTACGCGGACAGCACCCGGTACTCGGCGGCGACGATGTCCGGGCGACGCGCCAGCAACTGCGACGGCAGCCCGGCCGGCACCACCGGCAGCTTGACCCGGTCCTGCAGCCGCCCCGCCGGCACCTTGAAGTCGCCGGCAGGCACGCCGACCAGCGTGCCCAGTGCATTCTCGGCCACGTCGCGCGAACGGCGCAGCTCGATCAGGTCCTTGTTGAGGCGGTTGATTTCCGCCTGCTGCTGCATCACGCGGATCTGCGGCAGCAGCCCGTTGGCGAACATCGCCTTGTAGGTGGTCAGGATGTCGTTGTTGCGGGACACTGTGAGCCGCTGCTGGGCGATCTGCTCGTCGAGCTGGAGCAGCGTGAAGTACGTGATCGACACATCGGATACCAGCGCGAGGTAGCCTGCGCGCCAGTCCGCCTCGGAGGCGCGGTACTCGGCGGTCTGGGCCTGCACGCCCTTTTCCACCTTGCCCCAGATATCGATATCCCAGTTGACCGTGGCGCCCAGGTTGAAGGTGCGCGTCATGGCCTGGCCGGTGGTCTTGTCGAAGCTCGCGCCGGCGCCGATGTCGAACACGGGCAGCGCGCCGGCACGTGCCTCGCCAATCTGCGCGCTCGCCACGCGGATGCGGGCGGCCAGCACGCGGATGTCGTAGTTGCCGGTCAGTGCCTTGGCCACCAGTTCATCGAGATAGGAGTCGCCGAAGCCTTGCCACCAGTTCGGCACGATGGTCTCGGCCGGCGATACGGTGATCGACTCCGTGCGCGACCAGTCCGTCTTGGCCGGCGTTTCCGGGCGCTTGTACTCTGGGGGGCGAAAATCGGCGCAGCCGGCCATCAGCAGCGCGCAGAGCGCGGCGGCAACAGGTCTGGCCAGTGCGGCGGGGGCCGGGGCGAAAGCGAACACGATGACATCCTGCATGGAACGCCCTCGGACGCGTGCTGCCTGCCGTGGCGCTCGACTGTATTGTGGTGCGAAGCGGAGCCAGCTCCAACCTCGACATGCGTGCGGGGCGAAAAAAAAGGCGCCGGGACGGAGGGGTCCCCGGCGCAATGCTCCCCGTGCGGCTCGGGGCACCGTCGTTCGCGGTGCCCTGCCGATCTGAACCGGCGATGAATCAGAACACGTTGTTGGAGGCGGTCTGCGACGTCGTGACCGTGTTCTTCAGATGGTCCTGGAAGGCCGAGCCGTTGCCGAACAGGTTGTTGACTTCCTGCATTTGCTGGTTGCTCTGGTTGATCGTCGTGGTCTTGTCGAAGTCGATCTTCACCGGGTGATAGATCGAGGTGTACGGGGCGAAGAGGCCCAGGCCACCGGATACGGCGCTCATCTTCTTGGCGTCGAGGGTTTCGGTCGAGGACAGGTCTTGGATGGTCAGCGTGGTCATTTCAGTTCTCCTAGAGAGGAAGGGGTAAGGCTTGGTTGGGTTGAGCATCGGGTTGGTGTCGCGCTCGGTTGTCATATCGCAGCAAGCGTGCCAGCCCGTGCCAGAAGGCAGAAAAAAACCCGCCAGGGCTGGCGGGTCAAGGGTTGGCGGAGCATCGCGTCACATGGGATGGGGTGCGGCCGGGCCCCGGCCTGTTGGTGGCGGCACAACGCCTGCGGGCAAACTGTCTGGCCGCTGCCAACATCGCCGATAAAAAAGGCGCGCATCGCTGCGCGCCGCGTGGAGCAGGCGTTCCGCCCGCCTACTTCACATAGATCGTGATCTTCTTCGAGTACACCGGCGGATTGGTCGGGATGTGCTTTTCGTCGCCCATCAGCAGTTGCAGCGTGTGCTTGCCAGGCGCCAGTTCCACCGTGGTCTCGGTCTCGCCCGCGCCGAAGTGCAGGTGGTTGCGGTCGTTGGGAATTTCCTTGTCCATCGGCGGCAGGTCCACATCGATCAGCAGATGGTGGTGCCCGGTGTTCGGGAACCTGACATCCTTGGGCGCCACGCCCATGTTGCGCAGCCCGAACCAGACCTTGACCGGCTTGCCGGCCGGCAGGGTCTGGTTGTTGTTGGGATAGCCGATATAGAGATAGGCGTTCTTCGGCGCCGGCGTGGGGCCGCTGGCCGGGGCGGCCGTGGCCCCACCATGCGCGGCACGCCCGGCCGTGGCGGCGGGCGCCGAGGCGTCTGCGGCCAGGGCGCTGCCTGCCCACAGACAGCCGGCGGCAAGAACGATCACTGCGGCGACTGGCTTCGTCATGGCTTCCCTCCCCTGCACGGCGATCATCGGCGAATGTGCGCTACCGCACGGTGATCGTGATCTTCTTCGAATAAATCGGCGGATCGAACGGCACATGCTTGCTGTCGCCCAGCAGCAGCTGCAGCGTGTGCTTGCCCGGCGGCAGTTCGATGCGCGCGTCGGTCTCGCCCGCGCCGAAGTGCAGGTGGTTGCGGTCGTTGGGAATTTCCTTGTCCATCGGCGGCAGCTCGGTGTCGATCAGCAGGTGATGGTGGCCGCAGTTGGGGCGCTCGATGCCCTTCGGGCAGACGCCCATGCCTTTCAGGCCCATGCGGACCCAGAGCTTGCCGCCTTCGATAACGGTGCCGTCGCTTGGCCAGATGATGTACGTCTCTGCGTTCTTCGGGGCGGGGGTGAGCGGCGTGGCGAGGGTGGCGTAGACGGCCAGTCCCGTGGCAAGCACGGTGGCCGCGAGCACGCGGAGCGGGGATCGACTGGACATACGCGGCTCCTCCCGGAGATCTGTCCGCTTCACACGGTGCCCTCACGGGAACACCGGCGAGGCGAGCGGGCAGCGGATCTTGATTGGTGTTGTGGCGGCAGTGCGCTCGGCGATGTGTCCTCAAGCGTAGGTCGGAAGATCGGAAAAAGCGAACGGAAGCGAACCGGGCGGCCCGGCACGGCGACCTTTCGCGCCACACCTGCTGTGCTATCTTGAAACGAGCCGGAATTGCGTCACGGCAACTTCACACCGCGCGCTGCGCAGCACCCACGGGGCCTGGATATGTGGCGGAAAACTCTTGTCGTGTCATGGATTGGCAGTGCGTTGTTGGGTGGTGGCGCGCTCTGCGGCGCGACCTCCGTCGCCCTCGGCGTGGCGGGTGCGATGTTCGCCACGTCGGCCAGTGCCGGCATCCTGCCGAAGAACAGTGACGAGCAGTACGAACTGTCGTTCTGGGACTCCATCAAGAACAGCAACTACGCGAGCGACTACGAGGCGTACCTGAAGCAATACCCGAACGGGCGATTCGCGGCGCTCGCCAAGTCACGCATCGAGCGCATCAAGGCCACCGCTCCGGCCCAGCCCGCCAAGCCCGAGCCGAAGGTGGAAGCCAAGCCGGCCCCGGCGCCGACACCCGCCCCACCGCCTGCTGCCCGCACCCCGACCACGCCCCCCACGCCCGCCACACCCGCCACACCCACCCCGCCACCCGCCGCCAACCAGCCGCGCTCGCGCAGTGGCGGGCCCATCGCGCAGGGCACCGTGACCTATGCGAACGAAGGCAAGGAAGGCGCCCCCGCCCCAGCCTCTGCGCCGGCCAGGCCGGCCGAAGCCAAGGGCGGCGAGATCCGCGACTGCCCGGCCTGCCCGGTACTCGTCAGCGTGAGCCCGGGCGGCTTCACCATGGGCAGCAGCACCAGCGACCCCGCCGAGCGCCCGCCGCACCGCGTGACCATCAGCCAGCCGTTCGCCATCGGCAAGTTCGAGGTGACCGTCGAACAATGGAATGCCTGCGCCGATGCCAACGCCTGCCCGCGCATTACCACCAATCCTGCCGAGGCGAAGGCCGCCCCGGTACGCGACGTCAGCTGGGATGACACCCAGCAATACCTCGCCTGGCTCACCAAGACCACCGGCAAGACCTACCGGCTGCCCTCCGAGGCCGAATGGGAGTACGCGGCGCGCGGCGGCACCAGCTCCGCCTACTGGTGGGGCGACCAGATGCGCAAGGGCAACGCCAACTGCAAGGACTGCGGCGAGCCTTGGAGCGATGCCGCGCCGGCCAACGTCGGCTCGTTCCCGGCCAATCCGTACGGCCTGCACGACATGAACGGCAGCGTCTGGGAATGGGTGGCCGACTGCTGGCACAGCTCTTACAAGAACGCACCCGTCGATGGCCGGGCCTGGGACGAAGCGGCCTGCACTGCGCGCGTGATCCGCGGCGGCTCCTGGCGGGAGGGGGCGACCTACATGGTGTCTTCCACGCGCTTCAAGTACAGCACCAGCGTGCGCCAGTCACAGAACGGCTTCCGCGTGGCGCGCGACATGAAGTAGCGGACTGGCGAAGACTAGCTCGAACTAGCGGGGGCTGGTCGAGATCTGCACGAGGTCCGCGCTGATGCGGTCCCGGCCGTACTTGCCGGCCATCTGCGCGAGGGGCTTGTCGAGCGCGCGCAGGTATTCCTGGCGGGTCTCGAACTCGGGCCGGCGCGACTCGAACAGCGGCGCCGGCGTGGTCAGCAGCACCACCAGTTCCGTGCCGAACGGCCGCGAGACCACCCACTCCCCCGCCTCCCCGATCGTGGCGCTGTAGCTGGCCGGCGCCTGGTGCCCCGGAATGCGCTTGCTGGGCACGAGGTGGGCCACCTTGCCGTCGACGACGAAGTAATCGACATAGACATAGGTCTCCTGCCCCGGCGTGGTCAGGTCCATGATCAGCGGCGTGCCCTCGGCCAGCTTGCTGCCGCCCCGGGTGCGCACCACGGCACCGCCAGGCTTGTGTCCGGACCAGTACGGCGCCACCAGGCGCACTACATCGCACTTGTCGGCGGCAAGCGGCTGGGCGTCGAATTTCAGCGATTTCACACCGGGGATGGCGTTCAACTGGTCGCGCAGCTTGCGCGTGGCGGTCTCCGCCACGTAGCCCTCCACGTGCAGCGTGCCGCCATCGACGGCAGCCGTGAGCAGCGAGCACGGCGCGGCGGCCAGCACGGGCGTGACGGCCTGCAACGTGAGCCTGGGGTCGGGGGCCTTCGGAGCTACCGGCGCCTCGGCCGCTTTCGGCGGCTCTGCGGCCGGGGCTGGCGGCTCGGCAGCGGCCGGCTCGGTGGTGCCGGCCTGGGTGGTCTCCGTCGATGCCTTCGGCGGGGCGCCCATGCGCCACACGTAGTAGCCCAGTCCCGCCACGAGCGCGGCGCCCGCCAGCACGCCGCCAATCGCCATCGGCACGCTCGACGTTGCGCGCGCCGGCTCGGCGCCCAGCCCTTCCAGGAAACGCTTCACGGTGGGCGTGCGCGTGGCACGGTCGAGCGAGAGCGCCTGGCGCAGCGTCTTCCACTGGTTGCGGCTGAGCACCTTCGGCGGCGTCGGCTTCATATGCGAGGCCCGCGCCTGGTTGGCCGACATCCGCTCGTACGGATGCTTGCCGGTCAGCAGTTCATACGTCACACAGGCCAGCGCGTAGATATCGTCACGCGGATCGGGCTCGCGGTGCTCGAACATCTCCGGGCTGGCGTAGGCCGGCGTCATGCCGCCCAGCGAGCCGGGATCGAACACGGTCTGGTCCGCGTCGTCAGTCGGCTGCTGGAATCCGCGGGCGATGCCGAAGTCGATCACCTTGACCTCGCCACGATCGGTCAGGAACACATTGGCCGGCTTGAAATCGCAATGCACGAAGCCGCGCTCGTGCGCATAGGCCAGCGCCCGGCCCATGCCGACAATGATCGGCAGCGCCTTGGCATACGGCAGGCCCGCGAAGTCCGGCGCGCGCAGCACGCGGTTGAGGGACTTCCCGGACAGATATTCCATGGTCAGGAAGACCGTCGGGCCGTCCCGGTCGAAGTCGTAGACGGTGACGATATTCCGGTGCGCCAGCGTCTGCGCCTTGCGCGCCTCGCGCTGCAATGCCATCAGGGACTTGGGGTGCCCGCTGAACTGGAGGTTCAGCACCTTGATGGCGATATAGGGCTTGCGGTCGGAGGCTTCTAGCTTGCGCAGGTCGAGCGCCTTGTAGACCGTGCCCATGCCGCCGATGCCCAGGCACTCCTCGAGCACGAAGCGGCCGTTGAGGGTATCGCCCACGCCCTTGCTGGCCCCGGCGGTGACATAGCCGCCAGTGTTGCCCGTACTGCCAGTGTTGCCGCTTTGCCCGCCGGAGGGAGTGGACGGCGACGTGGCTGAAGAGAATGACGATGGCGACGATGGCGAAGGCGGCTCGGGCGCCATGCGGGTTTCCTCGCCCAGCGGCTCGCGCATGGCATCCCCGATGATCGGGTCGAACTGCGTGGCCACGCGCGACTCGATGCGGCGCATCACCTCGGCATAGACGCCAGGCGGCAGCGGCGCGCGCGTGTGTTCTTCACTGAGCACGCGGGCGAGCTGGGTCGGCTGGGTCTGGTCGTCCTGGAGGGCCAGGTCGACTGACGCAAGGAACTCGTCACGCGAGAGGCCACCGCGCTGGAAGTTGCGTATCAGGTCGGTCAGGCTAGACATCAGATGCGATCCCGACGAGTGGTTGCGGACCGGCGATGCCGCTACGTCACGAACTATCGCCCACGATGGATACTAGTGCGCACTCTGTCCAATCGCAAACCCGGTACTGCCCGGGTCGTTGGCCCTGCGCCGACAGGCGCGGCCGATGTGTTGGCGGCAATCCACCACTCGCCTCCCCCTGCGGCACCGCGCGCTGGCGCCGTGCCGGCGCCGACCATCCCGCAACGCCTTGCCCTACGCGGCTTTTCAGGTTTTTTCGATGTTCCGGGCCTGCGCTGGCACGCTTGCTGCGATATGACAACCGAGCGCGACACCAACCCGATGCTCAACCACCACCAAGCTTCACCCTTCCTCTCTAGGAGAACTGAAATGACCACGCTGACCATCCAAGACCTGTCCTCGACCGCAACCCTCGACGCCAAGAAGATGAGCGCCGTTTCCGGCGGCCTCGGCCTCTTCGCCCCGTACACCTCGGTCTACAGCCCGTTCAAGCTGTCCATCGACAAGCACACCGAGATCAACCAGCAGAACCAGCAGATGCAAAGCGTGACGAGCGCGTTCGGCAACGGCTCGGCCTTCCAGGAACACATGAAGAACACCGTGACGACCTCGCAGACGGCCAGCAACAACGTGTACGGCGCGGTCTGAACCCAACGGTTCCGGATCAAGGAGTCCATCATGTCTTCGATCATCGTGCGCGACCTTGCCGCCAGCAAGGAACTCGACCGCAAATCACTGTGCGCCATCCGTGGCGGCAACAGCTGGCTCGCCAAGGCCGGCAACATGGGCCCGCTGGCCAACGTCAACATCAACATCAACCAAAGCGTGCAGCAGCTGCAGCAGGTGAACGTGGCTGCGTTCAACAACAACACGCTGGTCGGCGTGGACCTGGGCAACATCAAGCTCGGCGTCAACCCGTCGCAGTGGGGCGGCAACTGGGCGGCGGCCTGACCGCCCCCCCAGTGGCGGTGCCGCCACGGCGGCACCGCTGGCCTATACTGAATCGGGCCCGCGCCTGCCCCGGCGCCGCCCGGCCGGCCCCAAACAGACCGGCCATGGCCAGGCCCAAAAGCTGGAGAACGCCATGGCAGTGATCGTCATCAAGGATTTGACGGAGAACATGGACCTCGACCGCGAGGCCATGAGCGCCATCACGGGCGGTGCCCGCACCGGAGGCGGCCGCCACTGGCAGGCCCACCGCCGTGCGCAGGCGCGCCTGATCCAGTATCCGGAAGGCTTCCCGGGCAAGCCCGAGGCATCCGGACAGCATGCAGGGCAGGAACGGGTGACCGGCAAGCTGCCGCGCAAATAGGCGCGATACGCCCCGGCAAACAAAGCAGTACCGTCGCAGCAAAGAAAAGCCCGCCAGACAACTGGCGGGCTTTGGTTGCGGACGGGCCCGGACCACCTGGGTCAACGTCGCCGGCGAATTCCGGTCATTCCTGTGCCAAGCATGTTTTCCCATGGTTCCGCCCATGACGCGGACGTCCATCCGGACCACCCGGATAGTCGAAGAAAACCTGGCAGTGGCATCAATGACCGCAATGCCGGGGGCGAGCGGCAAGCTAACCTTGCCGAAGGCGAGTCATCGGGAACGATGGGTGTCCGCCCCATGCGGGCATGGATTGCTCGCGCTCTGAGTATAGGCAGGACGCCCCCGCTTTCAAGCGAGAAGCATTCGCAAGTGGCGCAGGAGGATTGCGACGATGCCGATGTGCGCGACACATCTCGTTACGTTTCGCACTGCAACAAAAATTTAATTGTTCTGCTATACTCCGCGCCGTGAGTTTCGCACTGTGAGTTTCGCAACACGCCCGGCAATCCGGCCATGGCGTACCCGCTACCTCCCAAGCTCTGCACCCCGCCTCTGTCCTCCAGATGTTCCGTGACAGGTGTTGGCCAGAACGCACCGCTCACCAGACGTCGCCTCGTCTCCGATCCTGATGAACAGCCTGTTTGCCTGCGCTGTTTGCCTGCCAGGGATTAGTAGCCGGTTTATTTAGAACCAGCCGCCCGCCCTGCCTGCCGCCGTGTTGCCAGCTGAGTCTGTCGAACGGCCTACCGATTGGCGCCGAAGCCTTTTTTAAGACTTTGCACTGCGCCCACCCCTTTGCGCATGACCGCGGGGGTGCCATGCATATTTAATAAGCACGACATGACCCAGCACGATTTCCGTGCGGAGCAATCTTTTGCCTCCGCCACCGACGCATCCGCCACGCCCGCCGACATCAGCCCGCTCGACAAGCTCGACGCCATGCTGACCGCCGGTGACGCTCCGGAGGCGTCCGCAGCACCCGCCCAGGCAGCCCCGGCCATCGACATCGCCGACAACGGCTTTGCCAAGCTCGGCCTGGACGCCGCCATCCTGCGCGCCCTCTCCGAACTGAACTACCTCACGCCGACGCCGGTGCAGGCGCAGGCCATTCCCCAGTTCCTGGCCGGCCGTGACCTGCTGGTCTCGAGCCAGACCGGCTCGGGCAAGACCGCCGCGTTCATGCTGCCCGCTATCCAGCGCATCAGCGAGAAGCCGGCCCCGACGAACCGTCCGCGCAGCGACGAACCCGTCAAGCGCATGAAGGGCAAGCGCCCCCGTCCGTCGCCGGCCCAGCCGTCGCTGCTGGTGCTCACGCCGACGCGTGAACTGGCCCTGCAGGTGACCGAGGCCGCCGCCAAGTACGGCCGCCATCTGCGCCGCATCGTCTGCGCCAGCATCCTGGGCGGCATGCCCTACCCGAAGCAGCTGGCCATGCTGTCGAAGATGCCGGACATCCTCGTGGCCACGCCGGGCCGCCTGCTCGATCACATCGACGCCGGCCGGATCGACCTGTCCGCACTCGACATGCTCGTGTTCGACGAAGCCGACCGCATGCTGGACATGGGCTTTGCCGATGACATCGACGCCATCGTCGCGGCCACGCCGGCCACGCGCCAGACGCTGATGTTCTCGGCCACGCTCGACGCCCGCATCGCCCAACTGGCCTCGCGCCAGCTGCGCGACCCGCAGCGCATCGAGATCGCTGCCGTGCGCGCCGACCAGAGCAACATCGAGCAGCGCCTGCACTTCACCGACGACATGTCGCACAAGGAGCGCCTGCTGGATCACCTGCTGCGCGATACCTCGCTCAAGCAAGCCATCGTCTTCACGGCGACCAAGCGCGATGCCGACTCGCTGGCCGAACGGCTTTCGGATACCGGCTTCTCGGCTGGCGCGCTGCACGGCGACATGACCCAGGGTGCGCGTAACCGCACGCTGACCGCCCTGCGCCGCGGCAACATCCGCGTGCTGGTGGCGACCGACGTGGCCGCGCGCGGCATCGACGTACCCGACATCACCCACGTGGTGAACTTCGACCTGCCCAAGCAGGCGGAAGACTACGTGCACCGTATCGGCCGTACCGGCCGTGCGGGTCGCTCGGGTATCGCGATCAACCTCGTGAACCATGGCGACATGTTCCAGTGGAAGCGCATCGAGCGCTTCACCAACCACCGCATCGACGCGTCGGTGATCGAAGGCCTCGAGCCGCGTCGCCAACCCAAGCCGCGTTCGAACTTCGGCGGCAAGCCGGGCGGCAGCGGCGGCGGCTACCGTGGTAACGGTGGCACCGGCGGCGGTTATCGCGGCGGCAACAGCGGCAGCGGCGGCGGCTACCGTGGCAATGGCGGCACCGGCGGCGAGCGCAGCTTCGGCGACCGCAAGTTCGGCGGCGGCGAGAGCCGTGGCTTTGGCGATCGCGGCGGCTTCGGCAACCGTGAAGGCTTTGGCAACCGCGAAGGCGCTGCCCCGCGCGACGGCAACCGTGGCTTCGGCGACCGTGGCCAGCCGCAACAGCGTCCGTTCGGCGGCGAGCAGCAACGCAGCTTCGGCGGCGAGCGCTCGTTCGGTGGCGAGCAGCGCGGCTTCGGTAACCGTGAAGGCTTCGGCAACCGCGAAGGCGGCAACCGTGGCGGCTTCGGCGGCAATCGCGAAGGCGGCCAGCGCGACGGCAACCGCAGCTTCGGCGATCGTGGCGGCTTCGGCGGCCAGCGCAGCGGCAACAGCAACGGCAACAGCCGCTCGCGTTACGAGCGTTGATCGGGTGACCGGATGACCGGTCGCTGCGATCCATGAAGAACGGCACCCCAGGGTGCCGTTTTTTATTGCCTGCGTGCGATGAAATCGACGTCGGGGCCTAGACCGCGCAGGACCGGAAGCCGACGAACGAGACGTCGTCCTCGGGCAGCAGCGCCATGCGCGCCCGGGTATGGCGCTGGCGCGCCGGGCTCGCGAACGAGACGCCGCGCACGGCCTGGTGCGTGCCGAAGCGGCCCACCAGTTCCAGATCGGCCGGCTGCGCCACGAAGCCCGCGTAGGGCTCGTAGGGCGTGGCCGTCCACTCGCGCAGCGCCCCCCATTGCAGGCCGCGATTCTGCGTGGCCGCCAGCTCCCACTCCACTTCCTGCGGCAGACGCCGGCCGGCCCAGACGCACCACGCCTGCGCCTCGAACAGCGTGACGTGACGCACTGGTTCGTCGGGGTTGAGCGTGCGCTCCGCGCCGAAGCGCGACACCATCCACGCCCGCGTCACCGCGTGGCGCGACCAGTAACGCGGCGCCGAGCGTTCCTGCGTCATCAGCCACTGCCGCCCCGCCGCCGACCACCACGAAGGGTGCTCGTAGCCGTGGTCTTCGACAAATTCCAGGAATTGCGCATTGGTGACCAGCGCGGCGTCCATGTCGAATGCAGGCACATAGGTCTGCTGGGCCGGCAGCTCGTCTGGGAGTGCGAGGCCGTCCGCGTCATGCCAGCCCTGCGTGAAGCGGCCGCCCGGGAAGTGCAGCGTGCCGTTATGCGAGACCGAGATCGACGGGCCCACGGCAGCCGGCTCGGCCGGCGCCATGCCCAGCGCCTGGAGCAGCGCGGCGATGGTCTCGCCCTGCGCATCCTCATGGAACAGCGCCCGGCGAAACGGATAGAGCGTGGCATCTTCGTCGTCGGGCAGCAGCGCGATGCGGCGCAGCAGGCCGTCCAGTACCTGCGTGGCGTACTGCTTCACGCGCGCGACATCGGGCAGCACGATTTCCCAGCGCTCGTCCGGGCCGATGCGGTCCGGGTCGAACCATTCGTCGGCGCCATCGAGCAGCGACGGCTCGCTAGCCACCGGCAGCCGCACCCCACCCCGCTCGAGGTGGCGCACGCCACGCAGGCACCACCATTCGGCATGCCAGGCAATGTGACCGAGTGTCCACAATGGCGGATTGCAGTCGTATTGACGCGTGACCATCCAACCCTTGCGGGTCTGGCCGAACGCCGCCAGCCACGCCAGCGTGCGGTTGCGCGACTCCACCAGCGCCTGCGCCAGCCCTTCGCGCGGCAGCCGGCGCGCGTCAGCCCACGTCGCCTTGCCGCCAGTGAAGTGAAGATCGGGAAGCATGGAGAAGCCGCTCATCGACAGATCCGTGACAGAAGGTGAAAGGGATGCCGGGGCCACCGGCTGCGCGCATTATGACACTGGCGCGTCGATGGCCCCTCCCCGGGCATTCAATCCCCTGCTTGGTCTGCGGCTTCTTCGGCAACCGCCGCCGCGACGGTCAGCCGCGCGCGTGGAACACCGCGAACCAGCCGTTCGGATCAGTCCAGCAAACCGGATCGGTGAAGCCGGCCGACTCGAGCAGGATCGAGAAGTCCTCCGGACGATACTTATAGGAATCCTCCGTATGGATCTGCTCCCCGGCCGCGAAGCGCCGCTCTCCATCGGCCCAGCGCACGGTCACGTCGCGCGTGGCTTGCAGATGCATCTGCACGCGCGAGGACCGGGCGTCGAAGCTGGCCGCATGGCGCCAGTCATCGAGCGCGAAGTCGCTGCCGACGATACGGTTCAGGTTGCGCAGCACGTTGCGGTTGAACGCGGCGGTCACGCCCAGGGCATCGTCATAGGCCGACACCAGCGTCGCAGAATCCTTGAACAGATCCACGCCGATCAGCACGCCGTCGCCGCGCCCGGCCGCCGCACGCAGGCGCTGGAGCAGCGCGAGCGCCTCGATCGGGGCGAAGTTGCCGATGCTGGAGCCCGGGTAGAAGAACAGCCGCCGGCCACGCCGGACGCCGCTGGGCAGGTCGAGCGGGCCGCAGAGGTCCGCGCCCAGCCCCAGCATCGGAATCTGCGGATTCTGCTGTTGCAGGCCGGTCAGCGTGCCGCGCAGGAACTCCACGGAAATATCGAGCGCCACGTACTGCGACGGCTGGAGGCTGGGGAACAGCCGCGCGGCCTTTTCGCAGTTGCCGGCGCCCAGGTCGATCAGCACGCAGCCGCTGCCGGCGCGCGCCGCAATGGCGGGCGCCGCGCTGGCAAAGATCGATGCCTCGGTGCGCGTGGGGTAGTACTCGGGGAGGTCGGTAATCGCCTCGAACAACCGGGAACCGAGCACATCGTAGAAGAACTTCGGACTGATGCTGGCCGGATGCCGGGTCAGGCCAGCGACGATCTCGGCGCGCAGTGCGCCGCTGTCCTCGTGGTACTGCTGGACGAATTCGGGCTGGAGCGCCGCGGCATGGCCATGGCCATTGACGATGGCCGGGGACGGCTCGGGGGCGAAGGTGGGGGCGTGGTGGTTGTGATTGGCTTTGGAGAGAGGTCGGGTTGGGTTCAGTGGTGTCGTAACAGCCGGCATGACGCTTCCTTGTTGTCGATGGGGCACTACGTGAATCCCTCAAAACCGCAATGGCTGGCGCCAGGCGACCGCCTTCGGAGTCCGCGCCTGTGCAGTCCGGCGCGCACCGGCCGAAGCCGATCCCAATAGGATAGGTGCATATCGATATGCGTGCAGGATGCTTTGCATCGACTTACATCCGCTGACAATGTCTACATCTCCACCCAAACGCCTCATGTTAGATACATTCAAATGGCATGTAGGCTGCGCAACATTTTTTCTCGCATTTCGCTTATAATCCCGCCCAGCGCGACCGCTGCGCAGAATCTGCGGACGCGCCCCTTCAAAGGGGAGTAGCTTGGGGGCCATTGCCCTTAGCACAATCGTCATTCCGAGACGCGACCCGTCTCCGGTTGTGCTGACCCTGGCGCGCATTCCGCGCCTGTGTGTCGAGCAAGACCTTTGCAACCTGGTTTCACGTTGCAAAGGCGTTTTCAACTCCCATGCTCCGTGATCTCAGGTGAACAAAAACCCTTGCGGGCCAAATTGGCCTGCAGCTATTCGTTCGTACCCGAGGAGAGTTCATGGAGTGGTTTACCGATTTGTTCACGATGCAGTTCCTGACGGCGCTGCTGTCCATCGTCGTCATTGACCTGGTGCTGGCCGGGGACAATGCCATCGTGATCGCCCTGGCGGCGCGCAACCTGCCGCCGCATCTGCAGAAGAAGGCCATTGTCTGGGGTACCGTCGGCGCCGTGGTGGTCCGTTCGGCCATGACCATCGGCGTGGTCTGGCTGCTCAAGATCCCTGGCCTGATGCTGGTAGGTGGCCTGGCGCTGGTCTGGATTGCCTACAAGCTGCTGGCCGCCGAGGAAGATGGCGACGAGCACGGCGGCGGCGCGACCACGCTGATGGGTGCGATGAAGACCATCATCATCGCGGATGCGGTGATGGGCGTGGACAACGTGCTGGCTGTGGCCGGCGCCGCGCACGGCAGCTTCCTGCTGGTGGTGCTGGGCCTGCTGATCAGCATCCCGATCGTGGTCTGGGGCTCGACGCTGGTGCTGAAGCTGATGTCGCGCTTCCCGGTCATCATCTACGTGGGCGCCGGCGTGCTGGCCTTCACGGCCGTGCACATGATCGTCAAGGAGCCGCTGATCAAGACGTTCTTCGAGACGCATTCGGTCGTGCAGCTTGGCCTCTATGTGCTGATCATCGGCGGCGTGCTCGGCGCGGGCTACCTGACGCAGAAGCGTCGCGTGCGCACGACTCCGGCCGAAAGCCACTGACATCAGTCAGACCCCGGCCCGCGGCAGCCCCCTGCCGCGGCGCAGCAGAAGACCGCCTCCGGGCGGTCTTCTGCTTTTCGGATTGCGGGTAAAATCCCCGCTTGGCGCCCCAAGGCGCCGACATCACTTTCTCCCCGCCCTCGCTTCCAAGCCGATGAAACAGTATCTCGACTTCATGCGCCATGTTTACGAGCATGGCACCGACAAGGCCGACCGCACCGGCACGGGCACCCGTTCGGTGTTCGGCTACCAGATGCGCTTCGACCTGAACGAGGGCTTCCCGGTGGTCACCACCAAGAAGCTGCACCTGAAGTCCATCATCCACGAACTGCTGTGGTTCCTCCAGGGCTCGACCAACATCGCCTACCTGAAGGAACACGGCGTGTCGATCTGGGACGAGTGGGCTGACCAGAATGGCGAACTCGGCCCGATCTACGGCTACCAGTGGCGCGCCTGGCCGACACCGGACGGCCGCCACGTGGACCAGATTGCCGACCTGATGCAGCAGATCCGCAACAACCCGGACTCGCGCCGCCTGATCGTCTCGGCCTGGAACGTGGGCGAAATCCCGCAGATGAAGCTGCCGCCCTGCCACGCGTTCTTCCAGTTCTACGTGGCCGATGGCAAGCTGTCCTGCCAGCTCTACCAGCGCAGCGCCGACATTTTCCTCGGCGTGCCGTTCAACATCGCCAGCTACGCGCTGCTGACGCACATGATCGCGCAGCAGGCCGGCCTGGCCGTGGGCGACTTCGTCTGGACCGGCGGCGACTGCCATATCTATAACAATCATTTCGAGCAGGTGGAAACCCAGCTCGCGCGCGCGCCGATGACGCTGCCGACGCTCCAGATCCTGCGCAAGCCGGACAGCATCTTCGACTACAAGTACGAGGATTTCGCGCTGGTGGGTTACGAATCGCACCCCGCGATCAAGGCGCCGGTGGCCGTATGACGCTGCTGACCCTGATCGTCGCCCGGGCGCGCAACGGCACCATCGGCCGTGACAACACGCTGCCGTGGCGCCTGCCGGAAGACCTCCAGCATTTCAAGCGCACGACGATGGGCGCGCCGGTCGTCATGGGCCGCAAGACGTGGGATTCCATCGGCCGGCCGCTGCCGGGGCGCCGTAATATCGTGGTGAGCCGCAACCGGGACCTGAAGCTGGAAGGCGCCGAGGTGGTGGCATCGCTCGAAGACGCCCAGCGGCTCTGCGTGGGCGTGGAGCAGGTCTTCCTGATTGGCGGCGCGCAGCTCTACGCCGAGGCGCTGCCCAGCGCGGACCGGCTGATCGTCACCGAGATCGACGCCGATGTGCCGGGCGACGCCTTCTTCCCGGCCGTGGACCGCACCCGCTGGATCGAACTGGCCCGCGAGACGCATCATTCCGAGGCCAACCAGTTCGACTACGCGTTCGTGACATACGAGCGGCCACCTTCCGGCGAAGAGTAAGCCGAGGCGGCATAAAAAAACGGCAGGGTTCAAACCCTGCCGTTTTTCATTGGGCGATGGCGCCCCAGCCTGTCAGTTCCCGGCGATCGTCATCTGTTCGATCAGGATCGAGCCGGTTTCCTTGGTGCCGCGCACCAGCGCATCCGAACCGATGGCCACGATCTGCTTGAACATCTCGACCATGCTGCCGGCAATCGTGATTTCTTCCACCGGATACTGGATTACGCCGTTTTCCACCCAGTAGCCCGACGCGCCGCGCGAGTAATCGCCCGTCACGTAGTTCACGCCCTGCCCCATCAGCTCCGTCACCAGCAGGCCGGTACCCATCTTCTTGAGCATGCCGGCGAAGTCGTCGCCCGGCTGGGTCTGGGTGCTGGTCAGCGTCAGGTTGTGCGAGCCGCCGGCGTTGCCGGTGGTCTTCATGCCCAGCTTGCGCGCCGAGTAGGTGGAGAGGAAATAGCCTTCCACCACGCCATCGCGCACCACGTCGCGCTCGCGCGTGCGCACGCCTTCCTCGTCGAACGGGGCGCTGCCCATCGCGCCCGGCACGTGCGGCCTTTCATGGATCTGGATGTCCGGGCCGAACACGGCCTTGCCGAGCGTGTCGTACAAAAACGTCGATTTACGATACAGCGCGCCACCGGACACGGCCTGGACGAACGCGCCGAGCAGGCCGGCGGCCAGCGGCGCCTCAAACAGCACCGGGCACTTGCGCGTGGTCAGCTTGCGGGCGTTCAGGCGGGCCAGCGCGCGCTCGGCGGCGTAGCGGCCGATGTCCTCGGGCGCGGCCAGCGTCAGCGGGGAGCGCTTGGACGAATACCAGTCGTCGCGCTGCATGCCCCCACCCGAGCCGGCGATGGGCGCGCACGAGATGAAATGGCGGGAATACGGGTAGCCGCCCGAGAAACCGCGCGAGGTGGCCAGCACGAATTGCGAATGCTGCGCGGAAACGCTCGCGCCGTCGCTGTTGCGGATTTTCGGCGAGACCGCGAACGCGGCCGCTTCGGCGCGACGGGCGATGTCGATGGCGCCCTCGGCGTCCACCGTCCACGGATGGAACAGGTCCAGGTCCTGCGGGTTCTTCTCGAGCAGGTCTTCCTCGGCCAGCCCGGCGCAGTCGTCCTCGGCAGTGAAGCGGGCGATGTTGTAGGCGGCCTCGGCCGTGGCGCGCAGCGCCGCCGGCGAGAAATCGGACGTGCTGGCGTTGCCGCGCCGCTGGCCGATCATCACCGTCACGCCAACCACCTTGTCGCGGTTCTGCTCGATCGTCTCCACCTGGCCCTTGCGCACCGTCACCGACAGGCCGCTGCCCTCCGAGATCTCGGTGGCGGCGTCGGTCGCCCCAAGCTCGCGTGCCACGCGCAGCACATCGGCCGCCATGGCCTTGAGCTGGTCCTGGGAATAGGTGAAATGCGAGGTTTTGTCGGCAATCTGGTCCATGCGGTGGTCCATGTGGGCAAGCGTGATCAAAAGTCCAAACGGGAATCATAGCAAGATAAAATGCCGGCTATGACGCGAAATACCCGTAGCCCCTCCAATTCCCGTTTCCCCGGCGGCTTTGCCCCCGAGCCGGACGACGACCTGCCCAAGAGCAAGTCGCAGCGCAAGCGCGACATGACCGCGCTGCAAGACCTGGGCGTCGAGCTCGAAGCCCTGGCCAAGGACCGCCTGGCGCGCGTGCCGATGCCCGAGTCGCTGGCCGATGCCATCCACGCCGCGCGCAAGATCAACAGCCACGAAGGCAAGCGCCGCCAGATGCAGTTCGTCGGCAAGGTCATGCGCGGGCTGGACGACGACGAAGTCGACGCCATCCGCGCCGCGCTGGAAGGCTTCAAGGGCACCAGCAAGGCCGAGACGGCCCGGCTGCACCTGATCGAACGCTGGCGCGAGCTGCTGCTGGCCGACGACGCGATGCTGACCAAGTTCCTTGGCGAGCACCCCAGCGTGGACGTGCAGGCCGTGCGCAACATCATCCGCAATGCCCGCAAGGAACGCGAAATGGGCAAGCCGCCCAAGTACTTCCGCGAGCTGTTCCAGGCCGTGAAGACCGCGCTGGAAGACAAGGATGCCGCCACGGGCGCCGCAGCCGACGCCACCACCCCGCCCGCACAGGAGCCCGAGGCATGACCCCTCCCCTGACCACCCCCCTCGGTTCCCCCGTATTGCGCAAGCATCCGGACGAACTGATCGTCGGTTTCGTGTCGATTTCTGACCGGGCGTCGTCCGGCACCTACCAGGACGAGGGCATCCCGGCCCTGCGCGACTGGTTCGGCCGCACCCTCACGTCACCGTGGCAAGGCGTGGAACGGCTGATTCCGGACGAGCAGGCGCTGATCTCGCGCACGCTGGTCGATCTGGTGGACGTGGCCGGCTGCGACCTCGTGCTGACCACGGGCGGCACCGGTCCGGCCCGGCGTGATGTGACGCCGGAGGCAACTCTGGCGGTCGGTACCAAGGAAATGCCGGGATTTGGGGAGCAGATGCGGCAGGTCAGCCTGCATTTTGTGCCGACGGCGATCCTGTCGCGCCAGGTGGCGGTGATCCGCGAGACGCCGAGCCGTGCCGCGCTGATCATCAACCTGCCGGGCCAGCCGCGCGCCATCCGGGAGACGCTGGAGGGTCTGCGCGATGCCGACGGCAAGTCCGTGGTCCAGGGCGTGTTCGCGGCGGTGCCGTACTGCATCGACCTGATCGGCGGCCCCTACGTGGAGACCGACGAAGCCGTGGTCAAGGCGTGGCGCCCGAAGCACGCCATCCGCGCGAAGTCCTGACTAGATATATAGAGGGAGGGCTACTTCAGGCCGAGGTAGAGCCCGATGGGCACGAACACCACGGCCGCGATGTTGCCCAGCAGCACGATGGAGGCCACCTGATCCGGCTCCTGCCGGAAATGGTCGGCCACCAGGAAATTGAGCACCGCTGGCGGCAGGGCCGCGAAGACAAACAGCAGCCCGCGCTGGAGGTCCGTCAGCGGCACCCACAGCGCCAGCGGCAGCGCCACCGCAATGCCCGCCAGCGGGCATACCGCCGCGCCGAGCAAGCCCATCCCCCAGTTCCGCAGGCTGACGTCCTTCATCCGCACGCCGAGCGCGAACAGCATCAGCGGCACGGTGGCATCGCCCAGCAGCTTGATCGACTCGAAGACCGGCTCCGGCAGCGTGAACCACGGCCGCGCCAGCGACAGCGCCACCCCGGCCACGGTCGCCAGCACCATCGGGTTACGGGCGATCTGCGTCAGCGAGGCATGCCGGTTGACGATCTTGAGCCCCAGCGTGAAGTGCATCAGGTTCGACGCCGCGAACAGCGCCACCGCCGGCGCCAGCCCGGCCGGGCCAAACGCGAAGACCGACAGCGGCAAACCCATGTTGCCGCTATTGTTGAACATCATCGGCGGCACGAAGGTACGCGGATCGGCCTTGATCAGCCGGGCCACGATCCACGCCAGGATGCCGGAGCCGATCACCACCGCCACCGCGCAACCGAGCAGCGACAACTGGTCCGCCAGCACGAAATCCTTGCTGACGAAGGCCGAGACCACCAGCAGCGGCGCGATCACGTCGAGCGTGGCGCGGTTGATGCCGGTCATGTCGGGGTGGGCGCGCCGGCCGTAGAGCCATCCGACCAGGATGATCAGGATGACCGGCGTGATGATCGAAACGATACGGGTGAACATGGCGGAGGGGGCGGCGTGGCCGGGGGCCCCTCCCGCCAGGCGGAAGGACGGACCGGCCCGCTGGGTTCTTGTTTTGCCTTAGGCGGCAGGGGCGGCAGGGGCGGCAGGGGCCGCCGGAGCAGCGGGCGTCGCCGGGGTGTCCGTGGGGGCCGGCGTGGACGCCTTGATAAAGTGCGTGCGGTAGTAGCGCAGCTCCTCCACCGACTCGAGGATATCGGCCAGCGCCGTGTGCAGCTGGCGCTTGGCAAAACCCTTGTGGATGGCCGGCTCCCAGCGCTTGCAGAGTTCCTTCAGCGTGGAGACATCGAGGTTCCGGTAGTGGAAGAACGATTCCAGCTTCGGCATGTAGCGGGCCATGAAGCGACGGTCCTGGCAGATCGAATTGCCGCACATCGGCGACTTGCCAGCCGGCACCCAGCGCTTCAGGAAGGCCAGCAACTCGGCTTCGGCCTGGGCCTCGGTGAGCGTGGACGCCTTGACCTTGTCGATCAGGCCCGAGCGGCCGTGCGTGCCCTTGTTCCAGTTGTCCATGCCGTCGAGCACGGCGTCGGCCTGATGGATCACCAGCACCGGGCCTTCGGCCAGGATATTGAGTTCGGAGTCGGTCACCACCACGGCAACCTCGATAATCCGGTCGGAATCCGGCTGCAGGCCGGTCATTTCCATATCCAACCAGATGAGGTTGTTTTCACTTTTGACGGAGGTGGCGGCTGGGCTTGTCATCTGGGTACGGCTCGATATTGGGGACAGGAAGAAAACCGGCCGGACAGGCGCCCGGCGCGAACAATTTATAATTCTCGCATATCCGCCACAATTGCCCGGTTGCGCACCCTCGCCGCCGGTCGGCAGTCTCACCGAGCGACTTTCGCGAAACTACTATGGCCTTGCCGATGTTCACGTTGATTTTCCTGGCCGCGCTGGTCGTCATGGTGCTGACCAAGCTCTGGCTGGCCGCGCGCCAGGTGCGCCATGTGGGCCGCCATCGCGGCGCCGTGCCGGCCCGCTTCGCCGACACCATCACGCTCTCCGCCCACCAGAAGGCCGCTGACTACACCATCGCCCGCACGCGCCTGTCGATGCTTGAGGTGCTGGCCGGCGCCGCCGTGCTGATCGGCTTCACCATGCTGGGCGGGCTGCATGCGCTGAATCACTTCTGGCTCGGCGTGTTCGACGGCGGCGGCTACCTGTACGGCGTGGCGCTGATTGCCAGCGTGGCGCTGATCGGCGGCCTGGTGGACCTGCCGTTTTCGCTATATGGCCAGTTCGGCATCGAGCAGCGCTTCGGCTTCAACAAGATGACCTTCGGCCTGTGGCTGCTCGACCTCGCCAAGATGACGCTGGTTGCCTGCGTGCTGGGCCTGCCGCTGCTGCTGGCCGTGCTGTGGCTGATGGAGCGCGCCGGCACCTACTGGTGGGTCTGGACCTGGCTGCTGTGGATGGCCTTCAGCCTGCTGCTCCAGGTGATCGTGCCCACCTTCATCGCCCCGCTCTTCAACAAGTTCGAACCGCTGGCCGACGAGGGCCTGCGCCAGCGCATCGAGGCGCTGCTGCGCAAGTGCGGCTTCGCCAGCAAGGGCCTGTTCGTGATGGATGGCAGCAAGCGCAGCGCGCACGGCAACGCCTACTTCACCGGCTTCGGCGCGGCCAAGCGCATCGTCTTCTTCGACACGCTGCTCTCCCGCCTGGACAGCGAGGAAGTGGAAGCCGTGCTGGCGCACGAGCTGGGGCACTTCAAGCGCCGCCACGTGGCCAAGATGATCGCGGTCACCTTTGCGCTCTCGCTGGTGTTCCTGGCGCTGCTGGGCTGGCTGTCCACACGGGCGTGGTTCTACACGGGGCTGGGCGTGCTGCCGAACTTCGGCACCAGCAACCACGCCCTGGCGCTGGTGCTGTTCTTCCTGACGCTGCCAGTGTTCACCTTCGTGCTGGGGCCGCTGGCCAGCCAGTCGTCGCGCAAGCACGAGTTCGAGGCTGACGAGTTCGCCGCCCATCAGACCGATGCCGGCCACCTGGTCTCCGCGCTGGTCAAGCTGTACAAGGACAACGCATCCACGCTGACGCCCGACCCCATCTATAGCGCGTTCTACTATTCGCACCCGCCCGCGGCGCAGCGGATCGACCGCCTGCTGGCGCACGCATGAACCGTCACGCGCGCCATCACAACGCCGGCAAGGGCACCGGCGAAGCCTCCCAGACCGCACTGATCATCGCCGCCCATGGCCGCCACTATGTGGTGGAGCTGGGCGACGGATCGCGGCTCCATGCCTTCCCGCGCGGCAAGAAGAGCGATTGCGCCGTGGGCGACCACGTGGCCGTGGACATGGCGGCGGCGGACCAGTGCGTGATCACCGCCGTCTCGCCGCGCAAGAACCTGCTGCATCGCTCGGACCAGTTCAAATCCAAGCTGCTGGCCGCCAATATCGACCAGGTGGTCATCGTGCTGGCCACGGAGCCGAGCTTTTCCGAGGATCTGCTTGGCCGCGCGCTGGTGTCGGCGGAGGCGCTGGAGATTCGTCCCCTCGTCATCCTGAACAAGACCGACCTGACCGCGCGGCTCGACGATGCGCGGCGTCGCCTGAAGCTCTATCAGGACCTGGGCTACGACACGCTGGAGCTATCCGTCCACGGTCGCCCGGAAGAGGCGTTGGCCGCACTCCAGCCGCGCACAGCCGGGGTGTCGAGCATCCTGATCGGCCAGTCTGGCATGGGCAAATCGTCGCTGCTGAACCTGCTGATCCCGGGCGTGGAGGCGCAGACGCGCGAAATCTCGGCCAAGCTCGATTCCGGCAAGCACACCACCACGTTCACCCGGCTCTATCACCTGCCGGCGGACTGGGGCACGGTCGAGGGCCGACCCGGCTACCTGATCGACTCCCCGGGCTTCCAGGAATTCGGCCTCCACCACCTCAGCGAAGGCATGCTGGAGCGCGCGTTCCGCGAGTTCCGGCCCAAGCTGACCGAATGCCGGTTCTATAACTGCCATCACATCAACGAGCCCGGCTGCGGCGTGCTGTCGGCCATCGACGGCGGTGAGATCTCCGAGCGCCGCCATCAGCTCTACACGCAGCTGCTGCACGAGTCCCGGCAGCAGAAGCCGTGGTAACCGTGGAATAGTGGAATAGCCTGATGAAGCTGCTATTGCGGTCCACATCGCTGGTTCATGCCGCGCACTGCGAGAACGTGCTGCGGGCGGCGGGCATTCGCGCCGAGGTCCGCAACACATGGCTGGGCGGTGCGGCCGGGGACATCCCGTTCCAGGAGAGCGCGCCGCAGGTGTGGATTCTCGACGATGCGGCCGAAGCCGACGCCTGGGCGGTGCTCAACGCCGCCGCCAACCCGCCGCCGGGGCCACGCTGGCAATGCGCGGGCTGCGCGGAATGGCACGAGGCGCAGTTCGCATCGTGCTGGCGCTGCGGGGCCCATCGGGATTGAGCAAGGGGAATGAAAAAACGCCACGGTCGTGGCGTTTTTTGTTGGGGGAAGCCGGCGGGGTCAGCCCACCCAGAGCGCCAGCGACACCATCGCCAGCAGCAGCATCCACAGGATGACCGCGCGCCAGACCAGTCCCACCGCCGACTGCAGCGTGCGCACGCCGGGGTCGGCGCCGTACTCGGGCGGCACCGGCTCGGCGGTGTCTTCCATGCCCGGCGCGTAGTCCACGCCAGCCAGGCTCGTGCGCAGCATCACGCTGGAGTCGTCCTCGGCCAGCGGCGCGCCAAGCCGCACGCCAAGCGCCCCGCCGCCGCTGGCGAGCAGGATGCCGTTGATCGCATCATTCCATTTGCGCGCGTGGTTGCGCCACGCGTACACGGCATCCTCGAAATTGCCGACGATGGCAAACCCGATCGCCGTCAGGCGCGAAGGCACCCAGTCCAGCACATAGAACGCCTGCGAGGCAAAGCGCCCCAGTGCCGGGCTGCGCTCGTTCGACGGCAGGTTCCACTGCCGGCTCAGGAACTCGGCGGTGCGGTACAGCACGACGCCGCCCGGGCCAATCGGCACCAGGAACCAGAAGAACACCCCAAATACATGACGATGGACAGCGATGATGGCCGCCTCCAGCGTGTGACGCACGATCTCGCTGACCGGCATGTCGACGGTATCCAGCCCGGTCCACTCGTGCAGCAGCGTGCGCGCGGTGTGCGGGTCGTCGCGGTTCAGCGCCTCGTGGATATCGGTGAAGAAATGGCTGAACTGGCGGAAGCCCAGGGTCAGATACAGCAGCAGGACGTTCCAGGCCAGCGTCAGCGCCACGCTGATCGACGCCAGCAGGTAGTGAACCAGCACGGCGGCTACCGTGAGCGGCAGCACCACGGTCAGCCAGGCCAGCGCGGCGTCGCGTGGGCGGCCCGTGTCGAAGGCGTGTTCGGCCCGCTCGCCCAATACGCGCACGATGTCGTAAATGGGGTTATTCCGGCCCAAGGCTCGGAACTGTTCGGCGATCAGCGCCAGAAGAATGGAAACAAAGGTCATCGCGTGACGGTGGCGACGGACGTTGGCGCGACGGCGAAGTGCCGGTCCGGTCGCATTGCGGTATAGCCAGACGATAGCATAGCGTCACGCCGCACCGTCAATGGGAAAGACCTGTAAGCAGGTGTTAAAGGCCAGATGGAAAACGCCCGCCGGGGGCACCGGCGGGCGGATGGCTACGGACTAATGTCGCGTTCAGGGCAGGTCGAAGACCAGCACTTCGGCCCCACTGCCTTGGGCCAGCGTGATGGCCTCGACCGCTTCGAGCTTCGCGGCATCGCCGGCCCCGAGCACCTGCCCGTTGACCGAGATCGCACCACGCGCCACATGTACATAGGCACGGCGACCCGGGGCGATGGCCAGCGTGGCGGCCTCGTCCCCATCGAACAACCCGGCGTAGAGCCGCGCGTCCTGATGGATCACCACCGAGCCTTCAGCACCATCCGGGCTGACGACGAGGCGCAGCTTGCCGCGCTTTTCCTCGGCCGGGAAATTGCGTTCCTCGTAGCCCGGCTCGATGCCGTTCTGGGCGGGGATGATCCAGATCTGCAGGAAGTGCGTGGTGTCGTGCGCGGCATGGTTGTATTCCGAGTGCCGCACGCCGGTACCGGCGCTCATCCGCTGCACATCGCCCGGACGGATCACGCTGCCATTGCCGATGCTGTCCTTGTGCGCAAGTTCACCATCAAGCACATAGCTGATGATTTCCATGTCCCGGTGGCCGTGCGTGCCAAAGCCCATGCCCGGCGCCACGCGATCCTCATTGATCACACGCAGCGGCCCGAACTGAACATGGCGCGGGTCGTAGTAATCTGCGAAGGAGAAGCTGTGATAAGACTTGAGCCAGCCATGGTCCGCATAACCGCGTTCGTCTGACTTACGGATTTCAATCATTTTGATGGCCCTCCTTGTGGCCTCCGAGATTCCCAAAATCGCCTGTCACTATCGGACTGGCTTGGGTCAGCGGCGTTTCGATGCTAGGCAGTTTAGGGGAGTCGGCGTATATTGGCGGGCACCCGGTTAGAAGAATTCATTCAGATTTTCTGAACATGCCCCTCTCCCTCGAATCCCTCGAAGTCCTGGACGCCATCGAGCGCAAGGGCAGCTTTGCCGCTGCCGCCCACGAAATGGGCAAGGTGCCCTCCGCACTGACCTATGTGGTCCGCAAGCTGGAGGAGGATCTGGACGTCCTGCTGTTCGACCGCCGCCGTCACCGCGCCGAGCTGACCCCGGCCGGCCGCGCCCTGCTGGACGAAGGCCGCCACCTGCTCCATGCCGCCGATGACCTCGCGCGGCGCGTCAAGCGCCTCGCCACGGGCTGGGAAGCCAACCTCAGCATCGCCCTGGACGACCTCGTCAACTTTCGCGCGCTGCTGCCGGTGATCCAGGATTTCTATGCCGAGAACACCGCCACGCGGCTGCGCTTTTCGAAGGAAGTGCTAGGCGGCGCCTGGGATGCGCTGGTCAGCAATCGGGTCGATCTGGTCATTGGCGGGGCCTATGAGGCGCCCAGCACGCAGGGTTTCCAGGTGCGGCCGCTCGGGTCGGTGCCGTTCGTGTTCGCGGTGGCCTCGCACCATCCGCTGGCCACCGAGGAAGGGCCGCTGACGACGATGCAGATCGCCAAGCACCGCATCGTGGCGGTAGGCGATACCTCGCGCAACCTGCCGGCGCGTACGCACGGCGTGCTGGCAGGGCAGGACGTCCTGGTGGTGCCAACCATGCGCGACAAGCTGGAGGCGCAGATCCGTGGCCTGGGCTGCGGCTGGCTGCCGGCCCCGATGGCTGCGCCCCATATCGAGAGCGGCGTGCTGCTGGCCCGCGAGACCGTGGAAGTGCGCGCGCCGGGCAATTTCAAGGTGGCATGGCGCACCAGCTCGCGCGGCAAGGCGCTGCAATGGTGGACCAGCAAGCTTGAAGACCCCCGCCTTGCGCAGGCACTGATGCAGCAGCCGCTAGCCAGCCAGCCGGCCTGAGGGAATTGCCGATGCCCCGCTATCGCGGGCGCTTTGCGCCCTCGCCCACCGGCCCGTTGCACCTGGGCTCGCTGGTCACGGCGCTGGCCAGCTGGCTCGACGCCCGCGCCCATGGCGGTGACTGGCTGGTCCGCATCGAGGACATCGACTATCCGCGCTGTGTGAAAGGCGCCGATTTCGACATCCTGCAGACCCTGGAACGGCTCGGGCTGCGCCCCGACGAGGCGCCGGAGTGGCAGAGCCGCCGCGAGTCCCGCTACGCCGATGCGCTGCGCCGCCTCGACGCCAGCGGCCAGCTCTACCCCTGCGGCTGCTCACGCAAGGAAATTGCCGACTCGCTGGTCCACGTGCGCGAACGCCACCAGACGCTCGGCTACCCCGGCACTTGCCGCAACGGCCTGCACGGCAAGCTGCCGCGCGCGTGGCGGGTGCGCGTGCCGGACGGCCCGGCCGCGACGATCTGCTTCGACGACCGCTGGCAGGGCCGCCAGTGCCAGGACCTGGAAACGGAACTCGGCGACTTCGTCCTGCGCCGCGCGGACGGCCTGTGGGCCTATCAGCTCGCCGTGGTGGTGGATGACGCCGCGCAGGGCATCACCCATATCGTGCGCGGGTCCGATCTGCTCGACTCCACGCCGCGCCAGATCCACCTGCAACACCTGCTGGGCCTGCCCACGCCGTCCTACCTGCACGTGCCCGTGGTGGTGAACGCCGATGGCGAGAAGCTGAGCAAGCAGAGCGGCGCGCAGGCCATCGACACGGCCGCCCCGCTGGATGCGCTGCGCATGGCCGGGGCGCACCTCGGCATCGCCAATGGCGAGACCAGCGTGCCGGCCTGGCTGGCGGCGGCAACCGCGCAGTGGGCGGCGATGCAGCGCTGACCAGGCTTTCCGCCAGACCAAACAAAAATGGCACCCGAAGGTGCCATTTTTTTGTTGCCCGAGCCGTCTGTTACGACTTGCGCGGCGCGCCGCCCAGCAGCGCTGCCACGGGGCGCTTCGGCGCCGGGCGGCCACGGCTCAGCGCGGCGGCCAACTGCTCGTCGGCCGGCTGCGCGTTGGCGTGATGGTTCGACGGCTCGTAGGGGCGCGAGAAGAACGGATCGTCCGACGGACGGAACGCCTGACGGCCACCGCTTTCGGTGCGACGACGACGACCCGGCGCGGCTTCCGCCTCCGCCGCCGCTTCGCCACCGTTGTCACGGGCGCGGCGCACATCGCCACGCTGGCGGCGACGGTCCGATTCCTCGCTGCGCGCGCGCTCGCCGGTCGGGTCGAAGCCATTCAACTCCCCGCGCGGAATGCTGCGCTTGATCAGCTTCTCGATATCGGCCAGCAGGCGGTCATCGCCGCCCGGCACGTAGATCGACAGCGCATCGCCGCTGGCGCCAGCCCGGCCCGTGCGGCCGATGCGGTGCACATAGTCTTCCGCGCTGTACGGCAGGTCGAAGTTGATCACGCACGGCATGGCCGGGATGTCCAGGCCACGGGCAGCCACGTCGGTGGCCACCAGGGCGTCGATCGTGCCGGTCTTGAAGCCTTCCAGCGTCTGCATGCGCTCGGTCTGGGTCTTGTCGCCGTGAATGGCGGCGGCGTTGATGCCCTCGCGCTCCAGGTGACGCGCCAGGCGCGAGCAGCCGATCTTGCTGTTGACGAACACGATGCACTGGCGCGAATCGGTTTCCGACGCGCGCTGCTTGAGCAGGTGCACCACGGCGGCCTGCTTGTGGCCGTCTTCCACGCGGTAGGCCATCTGGCGCACGTTCTCGTTGGTCGAGTTGCTGCGTGCCACTTCGATCGTCACCGGCTGCTTCAGGTAGCTCGAGGCCAGCCGCTTGATTTCCGGCGAGAACGTGGCCGAGAACAGTAGCGTCTGGCGCTGTGCCGGCAGCAGGTTGATGATGCGCTGCAGGTCCGGCAGGAAGCCCATGTCGAGCATGCGGTCGGCTTCGTCCAGCACCAGCATCTGCACCTGTGACAGGTTCACCGACTTCTGCTGCACGTGGTCCAGCAGGCGGCCCGGCGTGGCGACGAGGATTTCCACGCCACGGCGCAGCGCATCGGTCTGCGGGTTCATGTCCACGCCGCCGAACACCACCGTGCTGCGCAGGTCGGTATGCTTGGCGTAGCGCGCCACGTTGTCGTAGACCTGGTCGGCCAGTTCGCGCGTCGGCGTCAGCATCAGCGCACGCACCGGGTGGCGCGCGGGCGAGGCACTCGCGTTCGACATCGGCAGCAGGCGCTGGATGATCGGCAGCGCGAAGCCTGCCGTCTTGCCGGTACCGGTCTGCGCGGCGCCCATCACGTCCTTGCCGAGGAGGACCACCGGAATGGCCTGCGCCTGGATCGGCGTCGGCGTGGTGTAGCCCTGTTCGGTCAAGGCGCGCAGGATGCGCGAATCCAGCCCGAAGCTTTCGAACGTTTGCTCTGCGGCTGGGGTCTGGTCTGGGGTGGTCGTCATCGTCATGGTTTCGGTGTCTGGCGGGCGAGGCCCGCGCCAACTGACACGCGTCTCGAGAAAGGCACGCCGGGCTGCGCCAACGCGGGGCGTTGGGTCACGATCGGCAATTGCCCAGAAAATCAAAGACTTGGATTCTACCATCAGTGCCCGGTGCTTCGTGAGTATCGCCAGATGTCATGTCAACGCCGTGTCACATGGCGCGGCGACGATACTGGCCCGACGATGTGCCGGCAGCGGCCCACCGGACCCCGATTCCAGACCCATCCATGCCGAATACGCCACAACTTGTGCCTTCTCCGACCGATCTGGCCCGCCGGCGCTTCCTGCGCACGTCAAGCCGCTTTCTGGGTCTCGGCGTCGGTCTGAGTACCTTTAGCGGCACATTGATCGCAGCGCCGGCCGTGGTGTCCTCGGCCCGGCCCGGTGCGCCGGCTGGCCTCCAGCTGGGCGATCCTTCGGATGACGGCCTCGTGGTCTGGGCCCGCGCCGACCGCCCGGCGCGGATGGCCATCGAATACGGCACCGATCCGTCGTTCCGCAACGCCGCCCGCCTCTCCGGCCCGCTGGCCAGCGCCGAGACCGATCTCACCGCCCGCACGCATGCTGACCGGCCTGATGCCGGGCCAGCCGTACTTCGTGCGGGTGGCGTTCGAGAATCCGGGCGAGCGGCGCGGCCTGGGCCCGTGGCTGGACGGCAGCTTCCGCACGCCCTCGCTGGCCGCCGACCGCCCGGTGCGCTTCGTCTGGTCCGGCGATACGGTCGGCCAGGGCTGGGGCATCAACCCGGAACTGGGTGGCATGCGCATCTACGACGCCATGCGCCAGCGCAACCCGGACTTCTTCATCCACAGCGGCGACACGATCTACGCCGACAGCCCCATCCGGGCCGAGCAGAAGGCGGAGGACGGCCGGATCTGGAAGAACGTCGTCACCGAGGAAGTCAGCAAGGTGGCCGAGACCCTGAAGGAATTCCGAGGCCGCCATCGCTACAACATGCTCGATGAGAACGTGCGCGCCTTCGCCCGGCAGGTGCCGCAGATCTGGCAGTGGGATGACCACGAGGTGACCAACAACTGGTCCGCGTCGAAGGATCTGTCCGGCGATGCGCGCTACACCGAGAAGGACGTCAGCGTGCTGGTGGCACGCGGCCGGCGCGCCTTCCTCGAAAACGCACCGATGCGCTGGCACCGCCAGGGGCTGGACGAGCGCGTGCATCGCCGCATCGCCCAGGGCCCGCTGCTCGATGTGTTCGTGCTCGACATGCGCAGCTTCCGCGGCCCGAACGGCTACAACCGCGAAACCGTGGAAGGCGCGGACACGCCCTTCCTCGGCAACACGCAGTTGGAGTGGCTGATGGCGGAGCTGGTGGCGTCGCGCGCCACATGGAAGGTGATTGCGGCGGACATGCCGATCGGCCTCCGCGTGCCCGATGGCAAGGATGCACAGGGCCGCGCGCGCTGGGAAGCCATTGCCAATGGCGACGGCCCGGCGCTGGGCCGCGAACTGGAAACCGCGCGGCTGCTGACGCGGATGCGCCAGGCCGGGCTGAAGAACGTGGTGTGGATCACCGCCGACGTGCACTACTGCGCCGCGCACCATTACGCGCCCGAGCGGGCGGTCTACCAGGATTTCGATCCGTTCTGGGAGTTCGTGGCGGGGCCGCTCAACGCGGGCAGCTTCGGCCCCAATCCGCTCGACAACACCTTCGGGCCGCGCGTGGTGTTCCAGAAGGCGCCGCCCGCGCAGAACCTGTCGCCGCTGGCCGGTTTCCAGTTTTTCGGCGAGATCAACATCGATCCGGCCTCGCGCGCGCTGACCGTGGACCTGCGCGACCTGAACGGCGTGTCGCAGTACGCGCAGACCTTGCAGGCGCAGGGCTGAGCGGCTGGTGGCTCCCCGATCCCGGAGGGAGAGGGGTTGGAGGATAGGGCCGGAATATCAACGAAGTACGACATGTTGATCGGCAAAGGTCCGCCCTATCCCCCGCCCCGCTCCGCTCCGGTATAGGCGAGGAACCGCCAAACGGCTGTCTGAATCGTCAGCCAGCCTCAGTCGCTCTTGATGTTGTTGTCCTTGATGACCTTGCCCCACTTCGCATAGTCGTTGCGCATGCGCGTGGCGAGCTGATCGGGCGGCATATAGGACGCCACCGTGCCGGCGCCCAGCATCTTCTGCTGGACGGTCGGATCGGCCAGCGCAGCCTTCAGTTCGGCAGACAACTTGGCGACGATCTCCTTCGGCGTGCCGGCCGGCACCAGCAGCCCGCCCCACGACGACGCATCGAAGCCCGGGAAGCCCTGCTCCGCTACGGTCTTCACATCGGGCGTGAAGCTCACGCGCTTGGCCGACCCCACCGCGATCGGCCGCAGCTTGCCGGCCTTGATGTGCGGCAGCGCGGCGATCATGTCCGCGAACATCATCGGCACCTGGCCGGCCAGCAGATCGGAAATCGCCGGGGCGCTGCCCTTGTACGGCACGTGCTGGACGTCGAAATGGCCGAGGTTCTTCAGCAGTTCCGTCGACAGATGGCCGAAGCTGCCGTTGCCGGCGCTGGTGTAGTTGGTTTCGCCCGGCTTGGCCTTGACCTTGGCGATGTACTGCTGGAGGTCCGTCACATCGGGCATCGACTGCGGATTGACCACCATCACGATCGGCAGCTCATAGGCCGCACCCACGGGCGCCAGGTCCTTGAACAGGTCGTAGCTCTTGCGCGGGATCAAATGCGGGGCCAGCAGCGTCGGCGTGGCCAGCATCAGCAGCGTGTAACCATCGGGCGCGGACTTGGCCACGGCTTCAGCGCCGATGGTGCCCGAGGCGCCGGGGCGGTTGTCGATCACCACGGTCTGCTTCAGGTTCTCGCCCATTTTCTGGCCGATGATGCGCGCAGCGGTGTCGGTCGGGCCGCCGGCCGGGAACGGCACGACGAGCCGGATCGGCTTGTCCGGGTAGCCCTGCTGGGCCAGCGCGGGCGCGGCGGCCAGCGGCAGCGTGGCCGCGACGGACAGCGTGAGCGCGGAAATCGTAAAACGACGACGTTGGTAATGCACGGTGTTTCCTCCAATGGGCCGGTCATGGCCGGCCTGCTTCTTCGACTGACTAACTAATAGATACCGCGCGAGATTCAGAGCGTCATCACGCCGGGGCGGAACAGGCGCGGGTCCATCTGGCGCAGGTCGTCGGCCACGGCCACGGGGGTGGCGCACTGGTCGAGCACGTCGCGCTGCAGGTCCATGCCCGGGGCGATCTCCACCAGCGTCAGGCGTGCTTCGCCATGCGCATCGGCGCGCATCTCGAAGACCGCGCGCTCGGTCACGTACAGCACCGGCACGCCGAGCGACGCCACGTACGGGCCGTTGAAGCTCAGGTGCGAGACCTCGGGCACGATCTTCTTGACGCGGCCTTCGCGCACGATGCGTAGTTGATCGTCCTCGGCGCGAATTTCCAGCCCGCCCGCCGTCAGCGTGCCCATGAAGACCAGCGCGCGGGCGCTCTGGGTGATGTTGATGAAGCCGCCCACGCCCGCGATCAGCGCGCCCTCGCCTTCGCCAAACTTGCTCACGTTGACGTTGCCGTGGCCGTCGAGTTCGGCCAGACCGAGGATGGCCAGGTCGATGCCGCCGCCCTCGTAGAAATCGAACTGGGCCGGCTGATCCACCACGGCCTCGGGGTAGGCGGAGGCGCCGAAGCTCAGGCCATCCGCCGGCGTGCCACCGATGGGGCCCGCCTCCACGGTCAGCGTGAAGCCGCCGAGCCCGGCCTGGTGCGCCAGCGCGCCCACGGCGGCGGGCATGCCCACGCCGAGGTTGACTACGCGCGGCTGGCGGCGCGCGATCTCCATGGCGGCGCGGCGCTGGACGATGGTGCGGGCGTCGAGCGGCGCGGCGGTGGCTGGCAGCGCCTCGGCCTCACGGGCCGCTTCGGCTGCGGCAGCAGCTTCCCCGCGCCACGGCGTGACGTAAGCCGCGTTATAGGTCTCGGCGAACGTCATCTGATGGTGCGCCGGCTCCTCGCTGACCACCACGTAATCGACAAGGATGCCCGGCACGTGAATCGCCTGGAGGTTCTCGTGATAGTCGACGATGGACTCCACCTGCGCGATCACGATGCCGCCCGAGTTGTGCGCGGCCTGCGCCATCGCCAGCAACTCGTGGTGGAACGCCTCGCGGTGCGTGCTCAGGTTGCCGCGCGTGTCCGAGGCGGTGCAGCGGATCAGCGCGCAGTCAATCGGAAAACTCGGATAGAAGAGGTATTCGTCGCCCCGGAAATCCACGGCCTCGACCCAGTTGGCGCGGCCTGCCGCGATGGCGTCGCGCGCGCGCTGGTTGATGGCGCCGCCGTGGTAGCGGGCGTCCTGCGCCGTGCGGGGATCGACAAACGTATGGAGGCCGATCTTCGTCATGACACCCGGCTTGCCGCCGGCGATGGCGCGGTACAGGTGGGTCAGCACGCCCTGTGGCAGGTTGAAGCCCTCGCAGTCCTCGTTCATGGCGAGCGTGGCCAGCCGCGTGGCCGAGCGCCAGTGGCCGCCGACGATGGCCCGGGTCATGCCGGCATTGCCGAAGTGATTCACCCCACGCGCGCCGCGGTCGCCCTGGCCGGCCGAATAGACCAGCGTCAGGTCTCGCGGCAGGCCGTCCTGCAGGAAGCGCGACTCCAGCGCCTCGGTCACGCCCTCGGCATGCCCAGCGCCCACGAAGCCTGCGCTGGCCACGGTCCAGCCGCTCTGGACAAGCTCGGCCGCCTGCCGGGTGGTGATCACCTTCATTGCTGTCTCCTGGGTCTTCTTGTGTCGTGGTTTCTACCGAGCCACGATTCCCGAACAAATGTTCGCAAAACGCCTATCATACGGATCGGACGCCCGGACGCAAGTCTGCGCCGCATCCCGACAAACCCCTACTTTCCCTTTATCCCCCTTTTCCACCCTCGCATGACGCGCTCCGACGCCACCGCCGCCAACGACGTCCCCCACGACGCCCCGAAGAAGGACGAGCTGCTCGACTCGCTCACCAAGGGGCTGGCGCTGCTGCGCCTGTATGCGAGCGGCGTGGAGCGGCTGACTATGCAGGAAGTGGCCGAGCACCTCGACGTCACCCGCGCCGCTGCGCGCCGGCTGCTGCTGACGCTCGAGCACAACGGCTACCTGGCGCAGGACGGCCGTTACTTTGCGCTGACGCCCAAGGTGATGGACCTCGGCTATGCCTACTTTGCCTCGATGAACCTGCCACAGCTGGCCCGCCCCTATCTCCAGGCGCTCTGCGCCGAGGTGGGCGAAAGCTGCTCGATCGGCATGTTCGACCGCGACTCGGTGGTGCTGGTGGCGCGCGAAGAGCCGAGCCA
Organism: Cupriavidus sp. SIMBA_020; assembly: GCF_046535395.1. Lineage (NCBI taxonomy): Bacteria > Pseudomonadati > Pseudomonadota > Betaproteobacteria > Burkholderiales > Burkholderiaceae > Cupriavidus > Cupriavidus sp. SIMBA_020. The sequence continues at coordinate 50,970 of NZ_JAWRWU010000022.1, forward strand.
GATGCTGCGCGTGGACATGGCCATCGGCCGCCGCATGCCCGCGTATGCCCACTCGCTGGGCCGCGTGCTGCTGGCGGGGCTGGACGACGCCGCGCTGGTGACCTATCTGGATGCCGCCGAACTGCGCAAGCTGACGCCGTTCACGATCGACTCGCGGGCGGCGCTGGCGCGCAAGCTCGAACAAGTTCGAGCCGATGGCTTCTGCACACTGGTCAGCGAACTCGTCGATGGCTTCGCCGGGATTTCCGTGCCGCTGCGCGACCAGACCGGCAAGACCGTGGCCGGCCTGGGGCTCAGCATGGTGCTGGGCAGCCGCAACCAGGCCTATCTGGAATCGCACTACCTGCCCCCACTGCGCGCGGCGGCGGAGAAGATCGAAGCGATCCTGCGCGCGCGGTAGGAAGACTCCGAAAGCAGGCCCCAGAATGAAAGAGCCCCGCAGGCCGGGGAGGTCGCGGGGCTGAAGTGGTAGCGGGGCAAGGATCCTGTTGCCCCGGGACTATCTTGCGCGAAGGCCCCTCCGCCGACATCACCCATTTGTGGGGAAATTAGTGGGGTATCGCACCTCCGGACGGGTGCGCCTTCAGGCGTGTGGCCAATTGCGGAAAACGTCGAATTGCTCTACCGCGGCGGTGAATGCCGCGAGCGACGGATGTTGCGCTGGCGCCACCTTGCCCGGCAGCAGCGCCTGCGTGAAGGTCCAGACCACGGCGGTTGTCACGTCTGCCTGAGTCAGCGTGCTGGCATCGGCCGGCACGGCGCGCGTCGCAATTTCCTGTTCCAGCAGCGCATAGGCGCGGGCGAGTTGCCCGTCCACGCGGTCCAGCCAGGGCTGATGCTGCTTCTCGGCTGGGCGCAGGTTGTGTTCGTAGACATCCTGCACGGCCTTTTCGCATGCGGCCAGCGCCAGGCCGATGATGCGCAGCGCCCGCTGGCGCGCGCCAAGCTCAGACGGCATGAGACTGCGCCCCGCCACGGCTTCCGCGTAGTCGATGATCAGCGAGGAATCCATCAGCACGATGCCGTCGTCGCAGACCAGCGAGGGCGCCTTGACCACGGGATTGATCGCGCGGAACTGCTCGAAAGTGCTGAACACCGATACCGATTCATGCCGGAACGGCATGTCGAGCAACGCCAGCGAGATGGCCGCGCGCCGCACGTAGGGGGAATCGAGCATGCCGATCAGTCTCATGTTTCTGCGCTCCGAGGAAGGACATCAATAGGGAGATGGCTATCCCCATATGATGCGTTGGGCATGTGCGGATGCCAACGGTTTTGTAGGACGCCACTGAATTCCTGTCGACCTTTGTCGACATCGTCAATCGGGACTTCAGCGGATCAGGTTGGCGACCGTTAAAGGCGTCATCGACACCAACCAAGCTGCGCCATGTTCAACGACGGTGGCATCGTTCCGGCTGCCAGCGGTCGTGGGCTAAGACGTACAAAAAAAAGGGGTTACGGCATAACCGTAACCCCTTTTTACTACCACGTAAGTTGGTGGGCCTCCCGTGAGTCGAACACGGCACCAACGGATTATGAGTCCGCTGCTCTAACCAGGCATGAGCTAGAGGCCCTTGGAGGGCTTAGTTGCCTTCCAGGAAGCTCTTCAGCTTGTCGGAGCGGCTCGGGTGGCGCAGCTTGCGCAGTGCCTTGGCCTCGATCTGGCGAATCCGTTCACGCGTCACGTCGAACTGCTTGCCCACTTCTTCGAGCGTGTGGTCCGTGCTCATTTCGATGCCGAAACGCATCCGCAGCACCTTGGCCTCGCGCGGCGTCAGGCTGTCCAGCACGTCCTTCACCACGTCGCGCATCGAACCATGCAGCGCGGCCTCGGCCGGCGCCAGCGTGTTCGTGTCTTCGATGAAGTCGCCCAGATGCGAGTCGTCGTCGTCACCGATCGGCGTTTCCATGGAGATCGGCTCCTTCGCGATCTTCATGATCTTGCGGATCTTGTCCTCCGGCATCTCCATCTTTTCGGCCAGCGTTGCCGGATCGGGCTCGTTGCCCGTTTCCTGCAGGATCTGACGCGAAATCCGGTTCATCTTGTTGATCGTTTCGATCATGTGCACCGGAATCCGGATCGTGCGCGCCTGGTCCGCGATCGAACGCGTGATGGCCTGGCGGATCCACCACGTGGCGTACGTGGAGAACTTGTAGCCGCGACGATATTCGAACTTGTCCACCGCCTTCATCAGGCCGATGTTGCCCTCCTGGATCAGATCCAGGAACTGCAGGCCACGGTTCGTGTACTTCTTGGCGATCGAGATCACCAGACGCAGGTTGGCCTCGGTCATCTCGCGCTTGGCCTCGCGGGCGCGCTTCTCGCCCTCGGACATCTTGCGGTTGACGTCCTTCAGCTCCTTCAGCGGCAGCACCACGCGCGCCTGCAGGTCGATCAGCTTCTGCTGCAGTTCGTGCACGGCCGGCACGTTACGCTCGACGATCGTGCTGTAGCCCTTGCTGTCGGCCACCACGGTCTCGATCCAGTCCAGGTTCGTCTCGTTGCCCGGGAAGCGGGCGACGAAGTCCGAGCGCGGCATGCCGCACTTGTCCACGACGATGTTCAGGATCGCCCGCTCGAGCTTGCGCACCTCGTCCACCTGGCCGCGCAGCGTGTCGCACAGGCGCTCCACGTTACGCGCGGTGAAGCGGATGCCCATCAGTTCGGCCTGGATCGCTTCCTGAGCCTTCACGTACGGCTTGGACTTGTAGCCTTCCTTCTCGAAGGCACGGCGCATCTTGTCGAACTGCTCGGCGATCACGCGGAATTTCTCCAGCGCGTTCTGCTTCAGTTCTTCCAGCTGGCGTGCGGAAGCCGCGCCGCCAGCAGCGCTGTCGTCCTCGTCTTCCTCGTCGCCATCGCTTTCCTCGTCGGCCTCGACATCTTCCTCATCGGCTGCCGCCGCGGCCGCAGCCGGGGCTTCCGCCACTTCGTCGGCGTTCGGATCGATCAGGCCATCGACGAACTCGTCGATCTTGATCTCGTCGTTCGCCACGCGCTCGGCGTGCGCCAGGATCTCGGAAATCGTGACCGGGCAGGCCGAGATGGCCATGACCATGTCCTTCAGGCCGGCTTCGATCCGCTTGGCGATCTCGATTTCACCCTCGCGCGTCAGCAGCTCCACCGTGCCCATTTCGCGCATGTACATGCGGACCGGGTCGGTGGTGCGGCCGAATTCGGAATCGACGGTAGAAAGTGCGGCTTCCGCCTCTTCCTCAGCCTCTTCCTCGCTCGTGGCGGACGGCGCGTTGTCGTTGAGCAGCAGCGTTTCGGCGTCCGGCGCCTGCTCGTAGACGGCGATGCCGATGTCGTTCAGCGTGGCGACCAGCGTGTCGATCGTTTCCGAATCGACCATGTCGTCCGGCAGGTGATCGTTGATTTCCGCGTAGGTCAGGTAGCCGCGCGACTTGCCGAGCTTGATCAGCGCCTTGAGCTTCTGGCGGCGGACCTCGAGTTCCTCCTCGGTGCCCTGCTGGGTCGAGGCGAACTCCTTGAGCAGCGCCTTTTCCTTGGCCTTGCGGTCCTTGGCCTTCTGCTTTTCGGTCTTGGGCGCAGCGGCGGGTGCGGCGGCCGCTGGCGCGTCGTTTTCGTAAAACTCTTCAGTCACGTCTTCTGGGGTGCTGTCGTCTTGCTGCATCTCGGCCTTGGGCTTGCGGCCACGCTTCTTGGGCTCCGGCTTGACGGCCGGGGCAGCGGGACGCTCGGATGCAACGGGTGCGGGAGTCGCGGCACGGGCCTTGGGCGCCACGGCGGCAGCGCCAGTCTTGGCGGCTCCGTTCCGGGTGCTGGCCGTCGTTGCCGCACGCTTGCTCTCGACTTCGGTATTCTGCTGTTTCGCCACGGTGATACTCTTGCCTTTCACGGGTGCAGAAGCGGCATGATGCTTGCCGCTCGTATTGGCGCTCTCGCCGCTCTCGCGTGCCGAAGTCGAGGGCTTTGTCTTTTCGGATGTGCGATTCCTGGCGGAAGTGGTCCCTGCCGGTGCAGTTGCACCGTGCGCGGGCTTTGCTGGCGCAGACCGGGCTGTTGTCGTCCTGACTGTCGCGGTCGAAGTCTTCGCCGCCGTTGTTTTCACGGACGCCTTGCCGCTCCCTGATTGGGGAGCTTTGGAGGGCGCCTTATCGGCTACCCTTTCGGTTGCTTTGGCCTTTGCCATTGGCACGCTCACTTTCGCCAGTACTGGAGAGAGATTTCGCAATCCAAACCGGGCATTGTAGCACGTTGCCAACACCCGGCTTCCACTCAGGTAAGGTTTTCACCTGAAAAATCAAGGCTTAAGCACCGGACAAGCGCCAGATATCCCCGTCTGGGCACCCACCGTTGTGCACTCAAGCCCCCATTTCACCTTTCCGCCGCATCCTGTCCAACCCTTGCCGGCTCAGGCCCCATCGGTCGTGGCGGGCCGCAAGCCGAGCTGACGGCGGCGCTGCACCTCGGCCACCAGCCAGACCATGCGGGTCTTGTCCGCCTCGCTGGCCCCGCCGGCCGAAACTGCCTTTTGAAGCACTTCCAGCTCGCGTTGCAAGGGTTCTGCCAATAATTTGTGGATGGCGCCGTCGAATTCCATGGTCGCCGGCTCCTCTTCGATTTCTTCCTTGAGCACCGCCGTCCGGGCCCCGGCGTAGACCTCGGCATAAGGCGTTTGCGCCAGGTGCTCGCTGAAAGCCGCGAAGTTCACCGCCCCCTGGAGGCCATCGCAAGCCTCCACCAAGTGAGCGAGCACTTCGGCTTCTGGCCTTGTGCTATCCAGCAGCAGCGCCCGTGTATCGGCATCGAGACGGCTGGCGAGTGACGGATAGCTCATCAGCAACTGAATCACGCGCTGCTCCAGCCCGGTGGGCGCCTGACGGCGCGCGCGTGGCCGCGGCTGGGCGAAACGCCCCACCCGCGACGAATCGCTGCCCAACCCACACACGGCCTCGATCTCGGCAGGTGTCGTACCGGTAGCATCGGCAAGTTCGCGCACGATCTGTAGTCGCAATCCGCCAGCCGGCATCGACTGGAGCAGCGGCTTGGCCTCGTACTGGGCGCGGGCGCGGCCTTCGGGCTGGCGCAGGTCCTGTTCCTCGGTGACTACCTGGAGCAGGAAGCGCGACAGCGGCATCGCGGTTTGCACCTGGCGGGCAAAGGCGTCCGTGCCCTCTTCCCGCACATAGCTGTCCGGATCATGTTCTGCTGGCAAAAACAGGAAACGTATCGTCTTGTTGTCGGCAACGTGCGGCAAACATGCCTCCAACGCCCGTCTTGCCGCGCGGCGGCCCGCTGAATCGCCATCGAACGAGAACACCACGGCGTCGGTCTGGCGCAACAGCTTCTGCACGTGCACAGTCGTGCACGCGGTGCCGAGCGTGGCCACGGCATTGGCAAAGCCAAGCTGGGCCAGCGCCACCACGTCCATATAGCCTTCCACCACCAACACGTAGCCATTTTCGCGGATGGCGTGCCGGGCTTCGAACAGGCCGTACAGCTCCGTTCCCTTGCTGAAGAGCGGCGTTTCAGGAGAGTTCAGGTATTTTGGCTCGCCCTGGCCCATCACCCGGCCACCGAAGCCAATCACATTCCCCTTAGTGTTGCGGATCGGGAACATGATGCGGTCGCGGAATCGGTCATAGCGGCGCGGCTTGCCGTCAGCGTCCCGCTTATCGCTCGACTCGATCAGCAACCCGCCTTCCACCAGTGGGGCAGCCACGTTGTCGTCCCGATAGCTGCCAAAGACGGCTTCCAGGCCCTGCCAGTCGTCCGGCGCATAGCCCAGGCCGAAGTTTGCCGCGATCTCGCCGGTCAGGCCGCGCCCCTTGAGGTACTGGATAGCCTGCGGCGCACCGCGCAGCTGCTTGCGATAGAACTCGGTGGCGCGCGTCATGGCGTCGGACAACGCCACGGACTTGGCCTGCTGCTCGGCACGCTGCGCCGGCGGCAGGCGGTCACGCTCCTCCGGCACCGTCACCCCCACGGACTGCGCCAGCTCACGCACCGCGTCAGGGTAGGACTGACCAGAGTATTCCATCAGGAAGCCGATGGCAGAACCATGGGCGCCGCAGCCGAAGCAGTGATAGAACTGCTTGGTCGGCGACACGGTGAACGACGGGGATTTCTCGTTGTGGAACGGGCAGAGGCCCATGAAATTGGCGCCGCCCTTCTTCAGCTGCACATACTTGCCCACCACATCGACAATGTCGACACGGTTGAGCAGGTCCTGAATAAAGGATTGCGGAATCACCCGACTGACCGTCCTGATGGAGGCGGCCTGCCGTGTTGGCGACCGCTTTTCTGTGAATGCGTGACCGGAACGTCGCCCGGTGGCTATCGAATCATTGTAGTGCAGATGCAACGTGGCGCCCGAAAAACCGGGCTTTCATCGCCAAGCCCCGCCAACCTGACGGCATCTTCGCCCAACGCCACGCCAACACCCTGAACCCGTCGATTACTTCCCCGTCAGCGCCGCCTTGACCAGCGCGGAGACGGCCGTCATGTCGGCCCGGCCTGCCAGGCGCGCCTTGACCAGGCCCATGACCTTGCCCATGTCCTGCGGACCGGCCGCACCCGACTCCGTCACGGCCTTCTGGACTTCGGCGGCCACCTCGGCCTCGGACAACTGCGCCGGCATATAGGCGGTGAGCACTTCCACCTCGGCCTTCTCCTTGTCGGCGAGGTCGGTACGGCCGGCCTGCTCGAATTGCGAGATCGAGTCCTTGCGCTGCTTGAGCATCTTGTCCACGACGGCGGTGATGCCGGCGTCGTCCAGTTCCACGCGATCATCCACCTCGCGCTGCTTGATGGCGGCCATGAGCAGGCGGATGGTGCCGAGCCGCTCGGATTCACGGGCGCGCATGGCGGCCTTCATGTCGTCGTTGATGCGGGCTTTGAGGGACATGGCAGATTTCCGAAAGAATGGATGGACAGCAACCGGGCGCGCGCCAGCGCGGCGTCGCCCGGACCAATTATTGGACCATAACGCAAAAACCCGCCGGAGCCATGCCCGCAGCGGGTTCGGAGCTGACGCAAGGCGCGATCAGTAGAGCTTCTTGGGCAGCGTCTGGCTGCGGATGCGCTTGTAATGGCGCTTCACCGCAGCATCCCGCTTGCGCTTGCGCTCGGCGGTCGGCTTCTCGTAAAACTCTCGCGCCCGCAGTTCGGGAATCAGCCCGTTCTTCTCGATGGTGCGCTTGAAGCGGCGCATCGCGACTTCGAACGGTTCATTTTCTTTGAGGCGAATCGTCGTCATTTGGCCAAAAAGGAAAGAAGAGATTGCCGGCTGCCAGCCCTTGCCAGCGTGATGAGAGCGCCGATTGTAGCGCAAGGCCTGTGACGCTGCACGCGCATCGGCCCCGCCTGGACGGACCGTGCCCGCTACGCCACAGCGCTCGCGCCACGTGACGCTTCGGCCACTGCCTCGCCGGCTGCGACGGCCGACGCCCAGGCCCACTGGAAGTTGTAGCCGCCCAGCCAGCCAGTCACGTCCACCACCTCGCCGATGAAGTACAGGCCGTCCACCTCGCGCGCCATCATCGTGGCGGACGACAGCCCGCGCGTGTCCACGCCGCCGATCGTCACTTCGGCCTTCTTGTAGCCCTCGGTGCCCGAAGGCACCAGCCGCCAGCGGTTCAGCGCGTCGCCTAGCTGGCGCAGGGCCTTGTCCGGCAGGTCCGCCACCGGCAGGGCGCCCGACAAGCCGGCCGCCGCGCACCATGCGTCGGCCAGCCGCGACGGCAGGCGCTCGCCGAGCAGGTTCGCCAGGTGCTTCCGGCTGCCCTTCTTATGTCCGATCAGCCACTCGGCGGCATCCTCGCCATCAAACAGGTCGATCTCGATTGGCGTGCCGGGGCGCCAGTAGCTGGAAATCTGGAGCACGGCCGGGCCGGACAGCCCGCGGTGCGTCCACAGCAGGTCTTCCTTGAACGCGCCGGCCGCCTTGCCGCTGCCCGTGCGGATATCGACTTCCATCGACACCCCGGCCAGCGGCACGAAGGGCTGCCACGCCTGGCCGTCGAACGTCAGCGGCACCAGCGCGGGCCGCGTATCGATCATCTTGAGCCCGAACTGGCGGGCGATGCGGTAGCCGAAATCCGTGGCCCCGATCTTCGGAATCGACAGACCACCCGTTGCCACGACCACCGCGCCGGCGCGCACCGCGCCTTGCGTGGTCAGCAGCAGATAGTCATCGCCTTCACGGCGAATTTCGTCGATGGTGCAGCCGGTGCGCCAGTGCACGCTTCCTGCGTCACATTCGGCACGCAGCATCTGGATCACGTCCTCGGCGCTGTTGTTACAGAACAGCTGGCCGCGATGTTTCTCATGCCAGTCAATGTCGTACCGGCGCATCAGCGCCAGGAAATCCTGCGGGGTGTAGCGCGCCAGCGCCGACCGGCAGAAATGTGGGTTCGATGACAGGTAATTGGCCGGACCTGCCTGCAGATTCGTGAAATTGCAGCGCCCCCCGCCCGAGATGCGAATTTTCTCAGCGAGCCGTGTCGCGTGGTCGATCAGCACCACGCGCGCCCCGCGCTGCCCGGCCACGGCGGCACACATCATGCCGGCCGCACCTGCGCCCAGCACTGCCACGTCGAACCGGTCGGCCTTGCCCTTCATCGCCCCTGTTGTCATACCTGCCTTTCAAGAAGCGTGGATTGTAGCGAAAAGCCGCGCCGGCGCACCGCCTGCCGCTGTGCTACCCTGCTGTCCTTCCCTGTTTATGCGCACTTGCCGGCACGATCGACGCCAATTCCGCGTTTATCGCACCGGCCGTTCCTGTTTTTCATGCTCGTCCTCGGTATCGAATCCTCCTGCGATGAAACCGGGCTGGCCCTCTATGACACCGGGGCCGGCCTGCTCGCGCACGCGCTGCACTCGCAGATCGCCATGCACCGCGAATACGGCGGCGTGGTGCCCGAACTGGCCTCGCGCGACCATATCCGCCGCGTGCTGCCCCTGCTGCGCCAGGTGCTGGACGACGCCGGCCGCACGCGCCAGGACATCGACGCCATTGCCTACACCCAGGGGCCGGGGCTTGCCGGCGCACTGCTGGTGGGCGCTTCGGTCGCCAATGCGCTCGGTTTCGCGCTGAACGTGCCGATGGTCGGCGTCCATCATCTGGAGGGCCATCTGCTCTCGCCGCTGCTGACCGACGCGCCGCCGCCCTTCCCGTTTATCGCGCTGCTGGTCTCGGGCGGCCATACGCAGTTGATGGAGGTCAAGGGCGTAGGCGACTACGCGCTGCTCGGCGAGACCCTCGACGATGCCGCCGGCGAGGCTTTCGACAAGACCGCCAAGCTGCTCGGCCTGGGCTATCCGGGTGGCCCGGAAGTGTCGCGGATGGCCGCGTTCGGCTCGCCGGGCGCGTTCGACCTGCCCCGGCCGATGCTTCATTCGGGCACCCTCGATTTCTCGTTCGCAGGGCTCAAGACCGCCGTGCTGACACAAACCCGCAAGCTTTCGAACCCGTGCGAGCAGGATCGCGCGAACCTCGCGCGCGCGTTTGTCGATGCCATCGTCGACGTGCTCTCGGCCAAGTCGTTCGCCGCGCTCAAGCAGACCGGGCACAAGCGCCTGGTGGTGGCCGGCGGCGTGGGCGCCAACCAGCAACTGCGCGAGCGCCTGAACGAGATGGGCCGCCGCCGCAAGGTGGACGTCTACTACCCGGACCTCGCCTTCTGCACCGATAACGGCGCGATGATCGCGTTTGCCGGCGCGATGCGGCTCCAGGCCGCGCCGCAGGTGGCCCGCCACGACTACGACTACGGGGTCACGCCCCGCTGGGATCTGGCCGATATCCGCCTGCCCGCCTGCCCGCCTGAGGCCTGAGGTCGAAGGAATTCTCCAGGTCCGATCCTCGATCGGACACATCGCGGTCACACAGCGACCGAACAATTTGCGTTTCCGACATCACATCGACAACAAGAGGAAACGCTCATGGATCGCCGCAAATTCTTGAAATGGGGAAGCTTCGTCACGGTAACGGTCGCCACGACGGGGCTGACCGCCTGCGGCGGCGATGACGATCCCGCCGCCAATCCGGCGCCGCCGACCACCCCCGACAACAGCCCGGTGTTCACCTTCCAGCAAGGCGTGGCCTCGGGCGATCCGAAGCCGGACAGCGTGATGCTGTGGACGCGCGTGGACGGCAGCAACGGCGGCCAGCCGGTGAACGTGCGGCTCCAGGTCTCCGCGCAGCCGGATTTCAGCACGCTGCTCGTGGACAGCACGCTCCAGGCGCTGCCCGAGTGGGACTACACGCTGCGCAACAAGGTGACCGGCCTCTCGGCAGCCACGACCTATTACTACCGATTCCTGACCGGCAGCCAGACCAGCCCGGTGGGCCGTACGCGCACCGCGCCGGCCGCCGGCACGCCGCTGTCGCAACTGAAGTTCGCGTTCATCACCTGCCAGGACTGGAGTGTGAACCACTGGGCCGGCATGGAGGAGCTGGTGGCGCAGGATCTCGATTTCGTGGTCCATATGGGCGACTACATCTACGAGACCGTTGGCGCGGCGTTCCAGACCGGCAAGGTCGAGACGCGTCACACGCAGCTGCGCCTGCCCGACGGCACCGCCGGCGACGACGGCTCCCGCTACGCCACGACGGTCAACGACTACCGCTATCTCTATAAGACATATCGCAGCGACCCGCGCCTGCAGGCGCTGCACGCGCGCTTCCCGGTCATCGCCATCTGGGACGACCACGAGTTCTCCGACGACTGCTGGCAGGACCACCAGACCTATAGCGACACCGACGACGCCACGCCGCGCCTGGCCCGCCGCCGTGCGGCCAGCCAGGCCTGGTTCGAGTTCATGCCAGCCGATGTCAGGTTCGACGCCGCCGACGCCTCGTTCCAGAACATCCAGATCTACCGCGCGTTCACCTTCGGCAACCTCGCCACGCTGGTCATGACCGACGAGCGCCTGTACCGCGCCGACCACGTGATCCCCGAACAGGCCGCCGGCAGCGACATCGGCAGCCGCTACTTCGTGCCGAAGGCCACGCTCGCGGGCCTGGAGGCGCAGAAGATGACCGCCGCCGGTGGCGCACTGACGCCGGTGTCGATCCTCGGCGATACCCAGCGCGGCTGGTGGCAGGCGCAGATGGGCGCCGCCAACACCACGTGGAAGCTGTGGGGCAATGAGGTGTCGCTGCTGCGCATGCAGATCGATGGCACGCAGGCCATCGCCGCGCTGATTGCAACAGGACTGGTGCAATCCAACGCCGCGCTGGCGCCGCTGCAAGGCGCGATGACCACGGCACTGGTCACGGACCTGACCACCGCCAAGGGAGATGGCACCTACCCGACGCCCGCCTACGTGGCGCTGAAGGCGCTGCTGCTGGCCAACGCCGGCATCTCGAACGCCGTGTTCGATGCCGTGATTGCCCCGGCGCTGAACGCCCAGCTGCCGCCCGTGACGCTGCTCGATCAGTACATTCTCAATGCGGATCAATGGGACGGCTACAACGCTGAACGCAAGAGCATGATGGCGTTCCTGAAAGCCCAGGGCATTGGCAACGTGGTGGCGCTGACCGGCGATATCCACGCGTTCTTCGCCGGCCCGGTCATGGACGACTACGATGCCGCCACCCCGGCTCCGGTCATGGTCGACCTGGTCACGGCGGGGCTCTCGAGCAACTCGTTCCAGAGCTATTTCAAGAGCGTGGTCGATAACGAGGCGGCGTTCGCGGCCGCCAAGCCGCTGGTCTACGTCGAGCAGAACGGCGCAGTGGTGAACACGTTCAACAGCACACTGTCCGCCTTCAACCCGTGGCTCAAGCATGTGAATACCGATGCGCAGGGCTACGCGGTGATCACGCTGACCGCCGCAAAGCTCAGCTGCAGCTTCCACACGCTGAAGCCGATTACCGATGGCGTGGCGCCGGCGCAGCCGGCCACGGCCAGCACGACGGTGGTGGAGGTGCTGGCGGGCACGCCGGCGGTGAACGTCCTCTAATCCACCGCGCAGGTAGCAAAAAAGCCACCCGATGAACTGACCCCCTAAAGTTGGACGGTCGGTGACGCTAGGCGCCGGAGGGCTGAGTCCTGTATTGCACGGGACTCAG
>NZ_JAWRWU010000023.1:0-59381 GCF_046535395.1 Cupriavidus sp. SIMBA_020
ATGGTCCACAAGGCTGCCCAGCGCACCCAGACGCCGCACGCATCCATCGCCCCGGTGCACGCGCCGGTGATCGAGTACTGATATTCAAGGTAGGTGGCGCGGCATCATCAGCCGGGCCACCCTGAATGGGCACAGGGCGAAAGGCGGTAGCCGCTATGACACGCAATCACAAACTTGGTCGTAAGCTGGAAATGGCTGCCGTTGCCTTCGCGACGGGGTTCTCATCTCACGGTCACACCTCTTCGTCCCTCGGCATGCTGGCTGGAACGCTGGCGGTTTGCGCCCTGGTCGCACGCAGCGCGTTCAACAGGCGCTCACCGGGGGCGGGTTTCATGTTGCTCCCCCCCGGTATGACGAAACATCTTCATTAATGCGCCGGTGCCCAGCCGGTGCACGCCCCGGTCATCGAGCGCTGATCGTCGGCCCCAGCCCGGGCGCCCCGAACCGCCAGGACAGCCGCTGCGCGGCCTGGCGGACCAGCGCGGCGGTATCGCTGTCCGTGGCGCTGTCGAAGCTGCCGCTGCTGCCCATCACGGCGATGACGATGGCCAGCGCCCCGGTATGGTCGAACACCGGCGCGGCCAGCGTGTCGATGCCGGGCACCGGCTTGCTGACGGCGTTGTCGATCCCTGTCGCTTTCACCGCTTTCAGCCGGTTGGCATAGCCCGGCGGCGTCCCGTCCGGGGTGCCGGCCATGCGGATGGCGTCCTGGGCCAGCGCGCCGGCCAGTACATCCGGCGGCAGATGGGCGGCGACGGTCCGCCCGATGGCCGTATTGACCATCGACAACACCGTGCCAACGCGCAGGCTCACATGCTGGGGCCGCGCCGCTTCCTCCAACCGGATCACCGTGGGCCCCAGCGGCCCAAGCACCGCCATGGCCACGGACAAGCCCGTGGCATGGGCCAGGGCGATGATCTCGGGCTCGGCCTCCCGCGTGGGCGACAGCCGTTGCAGCGCCACCAGCCCCAGGTCCAGGCTCAATGCCCCGGCCACGAAATCCCCCGATGCATTGCGCGACAGCAGCCCGATCTTCTGCAGGCTGACCAGATGCGGAAACGCCTTGGCCGGCGCCATGCCGGCCGCGCGCGCCAGTTCGCCCAGCGGCAGGGGCCGACCGGCCGCGACCAGCGCCATCAGCAGCTGCCCCGTGTTGCCGAGCGACTGGATGCCGCGCTGCGGCTTGGCGCCGCCGGTTAGCGTGTCGTCGCTCATGCGGGAGCCTTGTCGATGGTGGCGGCGAAGGCGGCGGCGATGGTGGTGCCGATGTCCCGCGCGGCGTCGCGCAGGGCGGTGGCTACCGGGCCGCTCCAGTCCACGTCGATGCCGCCTGTGGAGCCAATCACCGTCAGCACCAGCCGCAGCGCGCCTTCGCCATCCTGCAACGGCACCGCGAGGCTGCTCACGGCGGGGCTGGGCGAGTCGATGCTGCGCTCCATGCCGCGCGCGCGGATGTCGTCGAGCTGGCGCAGGAAGGCGGGCAGGTCGGCCCCCTGCGGATGCTGTCGCGCCCAGATGGCCTGCCAGTCCCCTGGCGGCTGGAATGCGCAATAGGTGCGGCCGGTGGCCGTGGCGGCCAGCGCCATGACTGTGCCCACGTGCAGGTTCACATGCAGCGGCGTGCCGGCGTGGGCGTAGTGGACGATGGTCGGCCCCTGCGGCGTGGGCAGGCTGATCGCCACGCTGAAGCCGATGCGCGCGGCCAGCGCCTGCACGCGCGGCACGGCGGCGCGATAGGCGGGATCGTGATCGAGGTGGAGCATGCCGAGCCGCAGCGCCAGCGGGCCGGGCTCGTAGTAACCGTCGATATGGTCGCGCTTGATCAGCCCGAGCCGCGTCAGGCTGACCAGATAGGTATGCGCCTGCGCCGGCGCCAGTTGCGCGGCGGCAGCAAGGTCGGCCAGCGACATCGGCCGGCGCGCGTCGGCCAGCGCCCGCAGCACGCGGCCGCCCACCTCCACGCTCTGGATGCCGCGCTGCGCGCGCTCGGTGCTGTCAGTGCTGTCGCTGGGTTCGGCCATGCCGATGTCTGCCCTGATCCGTGCTGGGGAAGCCCAGATAGTAATGGAATCAGGCATGGAAGCCATGTGCGGACCGTGCCGCCCGGCGTACTATGCCTGCTTCATTGACAACCAGAGGTTGGCAACGCATGGACAAGGCCAGGGTGTTGACGCTGTTCCTGGGCGTGGTGCGCGCCAAGAGCTTCGCGCGGGCGGCCGTGGAGGCCGAGGTCACGCCGCAGGCGGTCAGCAAGGCGGTGCGCACGCTGGAGGAATACCTCGGGGTGCGGCTGTTCCATCGCACCACGCGCAAGCTGAGCCTGACCACCGAGGGCGCCCGGCTGTTCGAGCTGGCCGAGCCCGGCATGCGCCAGCTTGACGAGGCCCTCGAGCAGGTGCGCAGCAGCCGCAGCGAGGACGACGGCATGGTCCGCGTGACCGCCCCGCACTCGGTGGGCGCCCGCGTGCTGGTGCCGCTGATCCGGGCGTTCCGGGAGGAATATCCCGGCATCACCTTCGATGTGGTGCTCACCGACCTGTTCACCGATCTGGTCGAGGCGAAGATCGACATCGGCTTCCGCGCCGGCACCAGCCCCGGCCAGAACCTCGTCGCCCGCAAGCTGTGCGACCTGCCGCTGCTGATCTGCGCCGCCCCCGAATACCTGGCCCGCCACGGCACGCCGGACTCGCTCGACGCCCTGCGCCGCCACGCCTGCACCGGCTTCCGCCGCCCGGTCACGGGCCGGCTGCTGCCGTGGGAGCTGATGGTCGATGGCGACCTGGTCTACCTGGAGGTGCCGGCCGTGGCCACCTTCAGCGACGTGGAGACCGAGATCGAGGCGGTGCGCGCCGGCATCGGCATTGGCCAGCTACAGGCCTACATGGTGCAGGACGATCTGGCGGCCGGGCGGTTGGTGTCGATCCTCCCGGCCTACCGCAGCAGCAGCGTCGGCCTCTATATGTATTACCCGCACCGCACCCACGTGCCCGCGCGCGTGCGCCGTTTTATCGACTTCGTGATGGCGGCCAACCCGGAGACCCTGCCGGCGCTGGCCGGGGGCGAGGGTAAAGGCGGGTAAGGCCGGGTAGGGGGTTTCCCGCACGCCCCACGGCAGCATGCGGCCTGGCGGGGTGTTTAGCGAATGACAATTCGATTTGCCATTGACTAAGATCAACGGGATTCCTAAGCTTGGCCTATCCCCCGCATCGAGACCGACATGGCAAAAGCATTCGCATCCCAGGCCGACCTGGAAGCCAAGCAGATCACCTTCACCCAGTTGTCCGAGAACGCCTACGCCTACACGGCCGAGGGCGACCCCAATTCGGGCGTGATCATCGGCGACGATGGCGTGCTGATCGTGGACACCACCGCCACCCCGGCGATGGCGCAGGACCTGATCGCCCGCATCCGCCAGATCACCGACAAGCCGATCAAGTACGTGGTGCTCTCCCACTATCACGCGGTGCGCGTGCTGGGCGCGTCCGCGTACTTCGCCGAAGGGGCGCAGCAGGTCATCGCCAGCCGGGGCACCTACGAGATGATCGTGGAGCGCGGCGAGGCCGACATGAAGTCCGAGATCGAGCGCTTTCCGCGCCTGTTCGCCGGCGTGGAGACGGTGCCGGGCCTGACCTGGCCGACGCTGGTCTTCGACAAGGAAATCACCCTGTTCCTCGGCAAGCTGGAGGTGCGCATCGCCCATCTGGGCGCCGGCCACACCAAGGGCGACACCGTGGTCTGGCTGCCGCAGCAGAAGGTGCTGTTCTCGGGCGATCTGGTCGAGTACGACGCCGCCTGCTACTGCGGCGACGCCCAGCTTGCCCAATGGCCGGCTACGCTGGACGCGCTGGCCGCGTTGCAGCCGCAGAAGCTGGTGCCGGGCCGCGGCCCCGCGCTGACCACGCCTGCCGACGTGGCCAAGGGCATCGCCTACACCAAGGACTTCGTCACCACGCTGCTCCAGGCCGGCCGGGAAGCCGTGGCGGAGCGCATGGACCTGAAGGCCGCCATGGCGCATACGCGCAAGGCCATGGACCCGAAGTTCGGCCAGGTGTTCATCTACGAGCACTGCCTGCCGTTCGATGTCTCGCGCGCGTTCGACGAGGCCGCCGGCATCACCCATCCGCGCATCTGGACCGCCCAGCGCGACCAGGAGATGTGGGCCGCGCTGCAGGACTGAGCCATGGCCACGGATGCCATCGATACCGCCATCGATACCGCCATCGAGCCGGATTACCAGCGCCAGCAGTACGCCTACACGCCGTGCGCGGAGCAGCGCCCGGGCCATGCCGCCGGCGCGCCGCACCCTGTGGTGGTGGTCGGGGCCGGCCCGGTCGGGCTGGCCACCGCCATCGACCTTGCCCGGCATGGCGTGCCGGTGGTGCTGATCGACGATGACTGCACGCTCTCTACCGGCTCGCGCGCCATCTGCTTCGCCAAGCGCACGCTGGATATCTTCGACCGCCTCGGCTGCGCCGGCCGCATGGTCGAGAAGGGCGTGCGCTGGCACCTCGGCAAGGTCTTCCTGCGCGACAGCCTGGTCTACGCCTTCGACCTCCTGCCCGAGTCCGGCCACCAGCGCCCGGCCTTCATCAACCTCCAGCAGTATTACGTCGAGGGCTATCTGCTCGATCTGGCGCGCGCGCTGCCTAACATCGACATCCGCTGGAAAAGCCGCGCGGTGAACCTGGAGTCGCGCGATGACCATGTGGCGCTGACCGTGGAGACGCCCGATGGCTGCTACACGCTGTGCGGCCGCTACGTAGTGGCTGCCGACGGCTCGCGCAGCGGCCTGCGCAAGCTGATGGGGCTGGAGAGCCACGGCCATACCTTCCGGGACCGCTTCCTGATTGCCGATGTGAAGATGGAGGCCGCGTTCCCGCCCGAGCGCTGGTTCTGGTTCGATCCGCCCTTCCACCCGAACCAGTCGG
Organism: Cupriavidus sp. SIMBA_020; assembly: GCF_046535395.1. NCBI lineage: Bacteria > Pseudomonadati > Pseudomonadota > Betaproteobacteria > Burkholderiales > Burkholderiaceae > Cupriavidus > Cupriavidus sp. SIMBA_020. The sequence continues at coordinate 4,929 of NZ_JAWRWU010000023.1, forward strand.
TGCTGCTGCACCGGCAGCCGGACAACGTCTGGCGCATCGACTTCCAGCTCGGCTGGGATGCCGATCCGGTGCTGGAGAAAACACCCGAACGGGTGATCCCGCGCGTGCGGGCGCTGCTCGGCCCGGAGGCGAAGTTCGAGCTGGAGTGGGTCAGCGTCTACACCTTCTCCTGCGTGCGCATGGACCGCTTCCGCCATGGCCGCGTGCTGTTCGCGGGCGATGCGGCGCATGGCGTCTCGCCGTTCGGCGCGCGCGGCGCCAACAGCGGCGTGCAGGATGCCGAGAACCTCGCCTGGAAGCTCGCCTATGTGCTGGCGGGCCGCGCGCCGGACAGCCTGCTGGACACCTACGCCAGCGAGCGCGAGTTTGCCGCCGACGAGAATATCCGCCATTCCACGCGTTCCACCGATTTCATCACCCCCAAGAGCGCCGTCAGCCGCACCTTCCGCGACGCCGTGCTCACGCTGGCGCGGGACCACGGGTTTGCGCGGCAACTGGTAAACAGCGGGCGGCTCTCGGTGCCGGCCGTGCTCCACGAATCGCCGCTCAATACGGCCGATGGCGATGGCGAGACGTTTGCCGGGACGATGGTGCCGGGCGCGGCGTGTGCCGATGCGCCGGTATGTGGCATGGCTGGCGTGACGGGTGAGCCGTGGCTGCTGCCCCGGCTGGGCGACCAGTTCGTGGCGCTGATTTTCGGCGCGCCGGCCGGGCTCGATGCGGCGACCCGCAGCGCGCTGCAAGCCTTGCAGCAGGGTGCGGTGCCGCTGCGGCTGGTCTTCGTGACCGACGCGGCCATCGCCGCCTCCGCCGATCCGTGGCCCGGCGCCACCGTGGTCCGTGATGTGGAAGGGCTGGCCGCCCGCCGCTACGACGCCCGTGCGGGCACCTGCTACCTGATCCGCCCGGACCAGCACGTCTGCGCACGCTGGCGGACGGTGGATGCGGCGCGCATCGGTGCCGCGCTGGACCGCGCCATCGGTCAGGCAGGGCAGGGCCGGCCAGCGGTCGCCCCGGCTCCGAAACCAATGGCGATGGCGTGACCGCCCGCACCGCGCCCCTGCCAGGAGACCCGCCGATGCCCCTCAACACCGCGCCGAACCTCACGCGCCCCGACGACTTCTACGAGGCGCTGATCGACATGCACCGCGACCTCGACGACGCCGCCAGCCAGGCCGCCAACGCCCGGCTGATCCTGCTACTGGCCAACCATATCGGCGATCACCAGACGCTGCTCGAAGCCCTCGCGCTGGCCCGCGAGGCGCCGTAGGGCACCCCCGGTCGCCCTTGGGGCCAGCCGGACGCGTTACGCGTTACCATGGCAGCACCGACCACAGGGAAGGAGTTCGTCATGCCGAGCCGTTGCCTTGCCGCAGTGAAGTGCCATGCCGTCGTTCTCCTCGCATTGGGTGCCTGCCTCCCGGCCTATGCCCAGACTCAGCCCCAACCCCAGCCCGGTGGCGCGGCCGCCATCGACAACGTCATTGGCGATGCCGTGAAGGAGGGCGAATCGCCGTACCGCCCCACGCCGCGCCCGCCCGGCGCCGCCGCGCCCACCCAGCAAACCATCGACGACGCGGAATGCCAGCAGTTGATGAGGCAGATGAACGAGACGCCCAAGCGCAGCTACAAGCCCGGCGCGCCGATGGAGAACAGCCAGGGCAGTGACGTGATGTCAGTCGAGCGCGACCGCACCCGCCGGCAGTTGCAGAAGACGTTCAAGGAGAAGTGCGGGACGTAGGATTGCTGCGTCGCAGTATCTTCAGGCCGTCCCCAAGCTGTGCCCCAACGCCCCGATCCGGGGCGTTTTTGTTTCCCCAGTCCTGCCTTTCGCCCCATCCCCGGGAATAACACATTTGTTTCATGGTAATCCATGATGGAACACTTGTTGCTCAATGCCTAGCATTGCAACACCTGACGCATCCATCCAACCAGGAGTGTTTCCCATGTCCAAGTCGATTTCCGTCCGCCCGGTGCTGAGCCTGATCGCCACCGCCACCGCCACCGCCACCGCCGCCGCCCTGGCCACCGCCGCGCCGACCTTCGCCGCCGACGTGGCCGCCAGCCCGACGCTCACCAAGATCAAGTCGTCCGGCACGATCTCGATCGGACACCGCACCTCGTCGATCCCGTTTTCCTACTACGACGGCAACCAGAAGGTGATTGGCTTCTCGCAGGACATCTGTGACCGCGTGATCGACAGCGTGAAGAAGGAAGTGGGCGCGGCCAGCCTGCAGGTGCGCATGGTGCCGGTAACCTCGCAGAACCGGATCTCGCTGGTGCAGAACGGCACGGTGGACCTGGAGTGCGGCGTCACCACCAACCTGAAGTCGCGCCAGCAGCAGGTGGCGTTCTCGACCACGTTCTTCGTGGCCGGCACGCGGCTGCTGGTGAAGAAGGGCAGCCCGATCCACGACTTTGGCGATTTGTCGGGCAAGGCCGTGGTGACCAACGCGGGTACCACCTCGGAACGCATCCTGCGCAAGCTCAACGACGAGAAGCAGGCCAATATCACGATCCAGAGCGCCAAGGACTACGGCGAGTCCTTCCTGATCCTGCAGTCGGGCCGGGTGGCCGCGTTCATGATGGATGACGTGCTGCTGTCCGGCGCCCGCACGCTGGCGCCCAACCCCGGCGACTGGAACGTGGTCGGCACGCCGCAGTCGTTCGAGGCCTACGCGTTCATGCTGCGCAAGGACGATCCCGGCTTCAAGCAGGTGGTGGACGGCGCCATCAGCGGCCTGATCAAGAGCGGCGAGATCCACACGCTGTACGCCAAGTGGTTTGCCAAGCCGGTGCCGCCCAAGAACATCAGCTTCGACCTGCCGCTCAGCGAGCCGATGAAGAAGGCCTACGCTAACCCCAACGACGAGGCATTCGAATAAGTCCGAAAGACGGCAGGGCTAGCCGCGCTGGGCCGGCAGGTAGGCGCCGGTGCGGTGGAGCTGGCCCTCGGTCTGCTCCAGCGCGCGGATCGCGCCCTTGCCCTTGCGGGCCAGCAGCTGCTCCACCAGCGCCTCGACCATCGCCACGCCGGCCGTGATCGACGGGAAGAAAGACGGGCTGTCGATGGCGAACAGCAGCGTGCAGTCCGCCTCCAGCGCGATGGGCGCCACCGTGCTGTCCGTCAGCGCCACGACCTTGCAGCCGGCCTCCCGTGCGGCCGAGGCCACGCGCAGGCTCTCCTGCGAGTACGGCGCGAACGCGGTGACCAGCACCACGTCCTTGGCGGTCAGCGCGCGCAGTTCCATCTCCAGCGTGCCGGCATCGCCGCGCACCAGGTGCACCGAACTGCGGAACAGCCGGTAGATATAGTGGAACGTGAACGCGATCGGGAAGCACGAGCGGAAGCCGGCCACGTAGACGTTGGGCGCCGCCGCGAGCAGGTCGGCGGCCTGCGGCAGCGTTTCGGCGTTGTTGGCCAGCAGCGCGTCCAGGTTGTGATGCTGGACTTCGATCATCTCGGCCAGCATCTGGTTCGAGCCGGATTCCTTCACCACCTTGCGCGCCCGCTTGGCGTAGGGCTGCGCGCCCTGGTCGCGCATCGCCTCCATGAACAGCTCGCGCAGGCCCTGCCAGCCTTCGAACCCGAGCGACTGCGACAGCCGCACAAGTGTCGCGGGCTGCACTCCGGCATTGGCGGCCACCTTGCGCATCGAATGCAGCGCGATGTCATGCGGATGGTCGAGCAGGTAGCGCGCGCCGCTCTGGAACTGCGCGCTCAGCGTCGGGAAATCGGCGCGGAGCTGGGTCAGCAGGGCATCGAGCGAAGAGGGCGAGGCAGGGGTGGTGTCAGGGGACATGGGCGAGGGCGGAACGCGGAATGCAACGATTGTTGCACAGGTCGGCGCCCCGTCCTCACGCCGATTATCGGATCGAATGTTTCTTTTGCATCGATAAATGAAACACATGTTGCAAAGAGGGCGCGCTTGTTCCTATACTCGCACCTGACTTCGGCGCCCCGCACAGGACAGCTTCTCCCATCATGACGCACGTATTCCATCGCAATCCCAAGCAAACCATGCCCGTGGCCGTTGGCGGCCAGGGGGTCGAGCTGATCGACAGCACCGGCAAGCGCTACCTGGATGCCTCCGGCGGCGCGGCGGTGTCGTGCCTTGGCCACGGCCACCCGCGCGTGGTGGCGGCCATCAAGGCGCAGGTCGATACGCTCGCCTACGCCCATACCTCGTTCTTTACCACCGAAGTCTCCGAGACGCTGGCCCGTACGCTGGCCGAGGCCGCGCCCGGTGACCTGGACCACGTCTACTTCGTCTCGGGCGGCTCGGAGGCCGTGGAAGCCGCGCTGAAGCTCGCGCGCCAGTATTTCGTCGAGACCGGCCAGCCGCAGCGCCGCCACTTCATCGCGCGCCGCCAGAGCTACCACGGCAACACGCTCGGCGCGCTGGCGATTGGCGGCAACGCGTGGCGGCGCGAGCCGTTCCTGCCGCTGCTGGTGCCCGCGCACCATGTGTCGCCGTGCTATGCGTATCGCGACCAGGCCGCCGGCGAGACGGACGCCCAGTACGCGCAACGGCTGGCGGACGAACTCGAAGCCAAGATCCTTGAACTGGGGCCGGAGAGCGTGGCCGCCTTCGTCGCCGAAACCGTGGTCGGCGCCACGGCTGGCGCGGTGCCGCCGGTGGGCGACTACCTGAAGCGCATTCGCGCCGTGTGCGACAAGTACGGCGTGCTGCTGATCCTCGACGAGGTGATGTCAGGCATGGGCCGCACCGGCCATCTCTTTGCCTGCGCGGAAGACGGCGTGGTGCCGGACATCGTCACCATCGCCAAGGGCCTCGGCGCCGGCTACCAGCCGATTGGCGCGATGATGTCCACGCGCCGGATCTACGAGGCCATCGTCGGCGGCAGCGGCTTCTTCCAGCACGGCCACACCTATATCGGCCATGCCACGGCCTGCGCGGCGGCGCTGGCGGTGCAGCAGACCATCGCCGCAGACAATCTGCTCGATAACGTGCTGGCGCGTGGCGAGCAGTTGCGCGCGCGGCTGCGCGAGGCGCTGGGCGACCATCCGAACCTGGGCGATGTGCGCGGGCGCGGGCTGTTCGTCGGCGTGGAGTTCGTGGCCGACCGCGCCACCCAGGCCACGCTCGACCCGGCCCGCAAGACCCACGCGCTGCTCAAGCGCACGTGCATGGAGCACGGCGTGCTGGTCTATCCGATGGGCGGCACCGTCGATGGCGTGCACGGCGATCATGTGCTGTTTGCGCCGCCTTTCATCTGCACGGCGGCGGACATCGACAATATCGTGGACCGTTTCGCACAGGCCGTGCGCGTGGTCCTGCCCGCTTGAGATTGAGATACCCCATGACTGAAGACACCCTGCGTCGTCCCTTCGCGCTGGCCGTGGCGCCCAACGGCGCCCGCAAGACCCACGCGGATCACGCGCGGCTGCCGATGACCCCGGACGAACTGGCCCAATGCGCCCGTGAATGCGTGGACGCCGGCGCCGCCATGATCCACCTGCACGTGCGCCGCGCCGATGGCACGCACAGCCTGGAGGTGGCCGACTACGCGCCAGCCATCGCGGCGGTGCGGCAGGCCGTGGGCGACGCGCTGGTCCTGCAACTGACCACCGAGGCCGTGGGCATCTACCAGCCGGCCCAGCAGATCGCCACTGTCCGGGCGCTGCGTCCCGAGGCGGCGTCCGTGGCCGTGCGCGAACTGGTGCCGGACCCCGCCGCGCTGCCCGCTGCCGCCGAGTTCTTCGGCTGGATGCACCGCGAGCATGTGGTGGCGCAATACATCCTCTACGATGCCGCCGACGTGCACCGCTACGCCGCGCTGCGCGAAAGCGGGGCGATCCCGGCCGGGCGCCACTGGGTGCTGTTCGTGCTGGGCCGCTATTCGGCGGGACAGAAGTCCGCGCCGGCGGACCTGCTGCCGTTCCTTGCCGCCTGGCGCGAGACCGGGCTGGAAGGCACCGGCGTGGAATGGGCCGTCTGCGCGTTTGGCAGGCAGGAAGCCGACTGTGCCGCCGCTGCCGTGATGCTCGGCGGCCACGCGCGCATCGGCTTCGAGAACAACATGGCCCTGCCGGACGGCGCCACGGCGCCGGACAACGCCGCGCTGCTGCGCGCCGTGGCGGCGCCGCTGGGCGGGCTGGGCTACGCGGCGATGACGGCGGCGCAACTGCGCGAGCGGTTCGACGCCTGACGGCTGCCTCCCCTCTCCCGCCCCTCTCCCGCCCGCTCTCCCGCCCGCTCTCCCGCCCGCTCTCCCGCCCGCGGGAAGGGGGGAGGCACATCGGCCGTTTCCGCTACGCTGGCGGCTTCATCGTCCCTCACCCCCGGAGCACCGATGTCCCAGCCGCCTGTTTCCCCTGCCACCGCGCCGCTGGCGCGAGACACCGTGCGCAGCCTGCGCGCGTCGCGCATCCGCGAGGTGGCCAACGCGGGCATCGGCCTGCCCGATGTGCTGCCGTTCTGGTTCGGCGAGTCGGACCAGGTCACGCCGGCGTTTATCCGGGATGCCGCCAGCCAGGCGCTGGCGTCCGGCGCCACGTTCTACACCCACAACCTCGGCATTCCGCCGCTGCGCGCCGCGCTGGCCGGCCACGTGAGCCGCCTGCACGGCGACACGCCAGTCGGCAACGTGGCCGTGACCAGCGCCGGCGTCAACGCGCTGATGCTGGCCGCCCAGCTCGTCACCGGCCCCGGCGACCGCGTGGTGGCCGTGACGCCGCTCTGGCCCAACCTCGTCGAGATCCCGCGCATCCTCGGCGCCACGGTGGAGACGGTGACGCTGGACTACGGCCCCCACGGCTGGGCGCTCGACGTGGACAAGCTGCTCGCCGCGCTGACGCCGGGCACGCGCGCGGTGATGATCAATTCGCCGAACAATCCCACCGGCTGGGTCATGCCGCGCGCCGCCCAGCAGGCCGTGTTCGACCACTGCCAGCGGCACGGCATCTGGATCATCGCCGACGAAGTCTACGAGCGGCTCTACTACGGCCCGGAAGGGACCATCGCGCCGTCCTTCCTCGACATCGCCCCGCGTGACGCCCGCGTGATCGCCGTCAATTCGTTCTCCAAGGCGTGGCTGATGACCGGCTGGCGGCTCGGCTGGATGGTGCTGCCGGCGGCGCTGATGGACGACCTCGGCAAGCTGGTGGAATACAACACCTCCTGCGCGCCGTCGTTCGTGCAGGAGGCCGGCGTGGCGGCGGTGACTGAAGGCGAGGCCTTCACGCAGGATCTGGTGCTGCGCCTGCGCGGCGCGCGCGATCATCTGGTGGGCGCGCTGTCGGCCCTGCCGGGCGTGGACGCCCACGCGCCCGAAGGCGCGATGTACGTGTTCTTCAAGCTGGCCGGCGCCACAGACAGCCTCGCGCTGTGCAAGCAACTGGTGCGCGAAGCCCACCTCGGCCTGGCCCCGGGTAGCGCCTTCGGCGACGAGGGCGAAGGCTTCGTGCGCTGGTGCTATGCGTGCGACGTGGAACGGCTGGATGAGGGCGTGCGGCGGCTGTCCGCCTTCCTCAAGACAGGCGCCTGACTTACTCCCATCCCCCGCCCAGCGCCTGCATCAGTGCCGCCGAGTCCGCCAGCCGGGTGGCGGTGGCCTGAGAGAGGTCGAGGGCGGCCTGGCGGGACTGGCGTTCGGCGTCCAGCAGGGTGAACTGGCTGACGCCGCCGAGCCGGTACTGCTCGGTCACGATGGCCAGTGTGCCGCGCGTCTGGCGGGCGTTGTCCTCGCGGGCCTGGAGGGTGGCGGCGTCGGCGTCGAGCGCGCGCAGCGTATCGGCCACGTTCTGCAAGCCTTGCAGCACCGCCTGCTGGTAGGCGCCGAGCGACTGCTCGTAGGCCGCCTCCTTGGCCCGCTTGCGGGCGCGCAGCTCGCCACCATGGAACACGGGCTGGACCACGCCGGCCGCCAGGCTCCACACATTCATGCTGCTGAACAGGTCGCGCGCGCGCATCTCCTGCGTGCCGCCGCTGGCCGTCAGCGTGATCTGCGGATAGAGGTTGGCCGTGGCCACGCCGATATCGGCCGATGCCTGATGCAGCAGCGCCTCCGCGGCGCGGATGTCGGGGCGGCGGCGGGCCAGTTCGGCGGGCAGGCTGACGGGCAGGGCCTCGGGCAGGGTCAGGTCTTCGAGGCCGAATTCCGGTAGCTGCGCGCTGGCCGGGGTCTGGCCGATGTAGACGGCCAACTGGTGGCGCGTGACATCGATCTGCTGGGAGAGGCCCGGAATCAGCGCCTGCGTCTGCGCCAGTTCGGCCTGCTGGCGCTGCACGTCCACGCGCGCCACGCCGCCCAGCTTGAGGCGCTCGGTCATGATGCCGAGCTGGCGGCGCTGCGCGTCGGCGATCGCCACGGTATCGGCCAGCTGGGCGCGCAGCCCGGCTTCGCGGATGGCCGCCGTCACCACATTGGCGGCCAGCGAGAGCCGCGCGGCCTCAAGTTCGTAGCGCTGGTAATCGACAGCCGCCTGCAAGCCTTCCAGTTCGCGCCGCTGCCCGCCGAAGAGGTCCAGCGCGTAGGAGACCTGCACGGTGGCGTTGTAGAGCGTGAACGGGCCGGGGCTGGGGAACTGGGTGATGCCGACCGAGGTCAGGTCCACCTGCTGGCGCGTGGCGTTGAGCGAGGCATCGACGGTGGGAAACCGCGTGGCGCCGGTGCGCGCGTTGAGGTTCTCCTGGGCCTCCCGCAGCCGGGCGCTGGCCTGCGTGAGCGTGGGGCTGGCTGCCAGCGCGGCGCGCACGGTGGCGTCCAGCTTGTCGCTGCCGAACAGGGTCCACCATTGCTGGGGCGGGTCGCCGGGCACGAAGGACTGCGACTTGCCCAGCGCCGGCACGGTCGCCACCGGCTGCGGCCCCGGGGTGTAGCGCGCGTCGGGCACGGCAGCGGGGGACTGGAAATCGGGGCCGACCGCGCAGCCGGCCAGCGAGAGCAACAGGGCAAGCGAGACGAGCCGCATGGCATCCCCCTCAGTCGAGCGTGCGCTTGTAGAAGCGCACCGCGATGGTCATGACGACGGCCGTGAACAGCGCCATCGGCCAGACGTTCGGCCATAACTCCACCCAGCCGCTGCCCTTGAGCAGGATGCTGCGGATCACCCGGTTGAAGTAGGTCATCGGCAGCACGTTGCCAATCCACTGCGCCCACGTGGGCATGCCGGCGAACGGGAACATGAAGCCGGACAGCAGGATGTTGGGCAGGAAGTAGAAGAACGTGAGCTGCACCGCCTGCAGCTGGTTCTTGGCCAGCGAGGACAGCGTGATGCCCACCGTCAGGTTGGCCGCGATGAACAGCAGCGCCGCCAGGTACACGCCCACTACGGAGCCGAGGAAGGGCACCTGGAACACGTAGCGCGCCGCCAGCAGGATGATGGTGGACTGGATCAGGCCGATGAAGATGTACGGCACGATCTTGCCGGAGATGACCTCCAGCGGCTGCACCGGCGTGGCGAGCAGGTTCTCCATCGTGCCGCGCTCGCGTTCGCGGGTCATCGCCAGGCCGGTCATCATCACCATCGTCATGGTCAGGATCACGCCCATCAGGCCGGGGACGATGTTGTACTGGGTGATGCCCTCGGGGTTGTAGAGGCGCTGCACGTTGACGTCGAAGGCGGGTTTGCCGCCGGCCAGCGGGGCCAGCGCGCCCTTGAGGTCGATGCGCGCCACGCTGACCGGCAGCTGCGCCAGCGCGCCGATGGCGGGGCCGGTGGCCGAGGGGTCTGTGGCGTCGGCCTCGACCAGGATCACCGGGCGCTCGCCGCGCAGCAGCTTGCGCGAGAAATCGGTGGGGATGCTGACCACGAACTGCACGTCGCCGCGCAGCAGGGCCTCGCGCCCGGCGGCCTCGTCCGGCAGGGTACGCACCACGCGGAAATAGGTGGTGTTCTCCAGCGCGTGGACGAAGGTGCGCGAGAAATCACTATGCTCGGCGACGATCACGGCGGTCGGCATATGGCGCGGGTCGCTGTTGATGGCGAAGCCGAACAGCAGCAGCTGCATGATCGGCAGGCCGACGATCATGCCGAAGGTGATGCGGTCGCGCCGCAGCTGGAGGAACTCCTTCAGCACGATGCTCCACCAGCGCTGGACGGAGAAGCGGGCGTTGGCGCTCACGATTGCCCCTGCGCGGACTTGCCCGGCTGCGCCGCCATGTTGTCCTGGGCACCGCTCATCATGTGGATGAACACGTCCTCCAGGCTGGTTTCGGTCAGGTGGATGCGGTGATGCGCGCCGGCGTAGCGCTTCAGCGTCTGCTCGAGCTGGCCGGCATCCTTGCCAGTGACGTGCAGCGCCGTGCCGAAGGCCACGGTTTGCTCCACGCCGGGCTGGCCCTGCAGCTGGATGGAGAGCGCGGCGAGGTCGTCGCCCTCCACGCTCCACGTGGCCAGGTGCTGGCCGGCCACCACCTCCGCCGCCGTGCCCTGCGCCAGCAGCCGGCCATAGGCGATATAGGCGAGCTTGTGGCAGCGCTCGGCCTCATCCATATAGTGCGTGCTGACCAGCACCGAGATGCCGTGCGCGGCCAGCTGGTGAAGCTGCTCCCAGAAGTCGCGCCGGGCCTTGGGATCGACCCCGGCGGTGGGTTCGTCGAGCAGCAGCAGCTTGGGCTCGTGCAGCAGGCACGCCGCCAGCGCCAGCCGCTGCTTCCATCCGCCGGACAGCGAGCCGGCCAACTGCGCGGCGCGCGATTGCAGGCCGAGGTCTTCCAGCGCGCGGTCCACGGCCTCGCGGCGGTTGGGCATGGCGTAGACGCGGGCCACGAACTCGAGGTTCTCGCGGATCGACAGGTCTTCCCAGTAGGAAAAGCGCTGTGTCATATAGCCGACGTTGCGCTTGATCTCGGCGGCCTGCTTCAGGATGTCGAAGCCCAGGCAGGTGCCCGAGCCCGAGTCCGGCGTCAGCAGCCCGCACATCATGCGGATGGAGGTGGTCTTGCCGCTGCCGTTGGGGCCGAGGAAGCCGAAGATCTCGCCGCGCGCCACCTGCATGGTCAGGTCGTTGACCACGTGCTTGTCGCCGAAGCGCTTGTTCAGCCCCTTGACGTCGATCGCCAGCGCGCCGTTGGCGCGATCCACGGCGTCGTTCATGACTGCGCCACCTCCACGGGCTGGCCGGGGCGCAGCTTGGGGGCGTCCTCGGGCGTGGGGCGGGCCTCGATCAGGAAGACCAGTTTGCGGCGCGTTTCGTTGCTGTAGATGACGGGCGGCGTGAACTCGGCCTCGTTCGACACATAGGTGATCCTGGCCGCGACCGGCGCCGCGCAGCCGTCGCAGCGGATCTGCACCGACTGGCCGTTCTTCAGCGCGCCGACCGCTGCCTCGGGCACGTAGAAGCGCACCTTGACGTTGGCGGGCGGCAGCATGCGCACCACGGGGCTGCCGGCGGGCACCCATTCGCCGGGGCGGTAGGGCACGTCGTAGACCAGCCCGGCGGCGGTGGCGTTGACCGACTTGCGCGAGAGCTTCCATTCCGCCTGCGCCAGCGCGGCGCGCGCGGCCTCCACCTGGGCCTGCTGGGCGGTGAGCTGGTCCTTGCGGCCGGGCAGGCGGGCGACGTCGATATCCCGTTGCAGCTCGCGCACGCGCGCCGCGTCGGCATCGGCCGTGGCGCGGGTCTCGTCCAGCTGCGCGCGGGAGATGCCGCCGATCTCGAACTGCGCCTCGTCGCGCTTGCGCTGGGCCGCACTGCGCGTGGCCTGGGCACGCGCCTGCGCGAGCTGGGCCTGGTTCACGGCCACTTCCACGGGCCGCTTGCCGATCTGGATATCGGCCAGTTGCGCCTCGGCCACCCGCACCTGCTCGGCGGCCTGCTGGCGCGCGGCGCGTTCGTCGTCGGATTCGAGCACGAACAGCGGCGCGCCGTTGGCCACCTGCTGGCCGCGATCGACGGTCAGCTTTTCCAGCCGCCCCGCGAAGGGCGACGCCACGGCGACGAATTCGCCCTCGACATAGCCTTGCCAGGTGACGGGCTTGTCGTTGCTGCAGGCGGCCAGCGCGGCGCAGGCGGCGAGCAGGAGGAGGCACCGCAGGAGGCACTGCAGGAGGCACTGCGGAAGGCGGGAGGGCATGCGCGGCTCCATGGCGTTAGGTCGACGAAGGGGATGCGGGCGCGGACAGCCCGTGGGCCAGCAGGGCGGTCACGTGGCGCACCAGCGTGTCGGTGTCGATGGCTTCCGCGCCGGGCAGGCGCTGCCAGATATGGCTGGTGGCCAGCGGCAGCAGCGTCAGGCCGATCAGCGAAACCATGACCAGCGCGGGCTCCAGGCCCGGATTGAGCTGGCCGCGCGCCTGCGCCGCCATCAACGGGCCGGTGATCAGCGTGGCGCGCTGCGTGGCCACGCGCTGCACCAGCCGTTCGCGCAACTGGCCCTCGACGCCGACGATCTCGCGTATCCACAGCCCCGGGAACCACGGCGTGGCCGACGCCACCCGGATCAGCCGGCCCGCGAGGCCCTGGATCAGCGTGCTCACATCAGGCGGCGGGCCATCGCTGGGGGGCGGGGCGCCGCTGAAGACCTGATCGACCAGCGGCAGCAGCCGTTCCTCGAACACCGCTTCCAGCAACTGCTCGCGCTCGCGGAAGTAGTAATGGACCAGCGCCGGGGTCACGCCGGCCTCGGCGGCAATCGCCTTGGTCGATGTGGCGGCTACGCCATGCCGGGCGAACAGGGTTACGGCGGCGTCGATCAGGCGGTCGCGCTGGCCGGCATCGGCGCGGGCGGCGGCGGGACGGCCCGGGCGCCGGGCGTCCGGGCTGGTCATAGCTTTGGGTGGGTGGGGTGGCTTGGTTGGCATCGGGCGCAGCGGTTCGTATCGGCTGAATATTAATTTTCGAATTAATTAATTCAAGGCACGTTACAAAGTCGGCGCGGGGCACCGTGCTTTTATTGTTGCGATGCAACAACCGCGGTAGACACGTCAGGAGCGCTTGGCTATGCTTCGCGCCAGTCTCGGATGGCCGCTGTGGCGCATCCGTCCCAGCCGAATTTCCCGATGCCGCGTTTCCGACTGATGGCCTGCGCCGGCCTGGCCTGGGCGACGCTGGCCGCCGCGCCCGGCGCGTTCGCCCAGGACGCCGTTGCCCAGCCTGCCCCTGCCCCCGCCCCTGCCGCCGAGCCCGACACCGAAAGCCCGTTCGCCATCCACGGGCAGACCACCTATATCTGGCAGCGCAAGCCGTCCTTCGGCGCCGCGTATTCGGGCGAGAACAGCCTGACCACCGAGCGTGCCAAGAGCTACTCGTTCACGGGCACGCTCGACCTTGGCCTGCGGCTCTGGCAGGGCGCCGAGTTCCACTTCAACCCGGAAGTGGCGCAGGGCGTGCCGTTCTCGGACCTGCACGGCCTGGGCGGGCTGTCTAACGGGGAGTTGGCCAAGACGGCCAGCACCAGCCCGAAGTTCTATCGCGCGCGCGCCTTCATCCGCCAGACCTGGGGCCTGGGCGGCGGGGACGAGAAACTCGAATCGGATTTCAACCAGTTCGCCCGCACCGTGGACAAGCGCCGGGTGGTGCTGACCGCCGGCAACTTCGGCGTGATCGACGTGTTCGACCAGAACCCGTACGGCTCGGACCCGCGCACGCAGTTCATGAACTGGTCGTTCATGACGCACGGCTCGTTCGACTACCCGGCCGATTCGCGCGGCTATAACTGGGGTGCGGCGCTGGAGTACATCGGCGATGGCTGGTCGGCGCGCTTCGGCCACTTCCTGCTGCCGCTGGAGTCGAACGGGCGCGAGCTGGACACGCGGCTGTTCCAGCACTACGGCGATGTCCTCGAACTGGAAAAGCGCTACGCGCTGGCCGGGCGTCCGGGCCAGGCGCGGCTGCTGCTGTGGCGGAACAAGGCCAACATGGCGTCGTTCAACGACGCCATCGCCTACGGGCAGGCCAATGGCGTGACGCCGGACCTTGCCGCCGTGCGGCGCGAGCACAGCAAGCTCGGCATCGGCGTGGCGATGGTGCAGGAGGTGACCGACGCGCTGGGGGTGTTCTTCCGCGCCAATATGTCGGACGACAAGACCGAAACCTACGCCTTCACCGAGATCGGCCGGCAGGTGGCCGGCGGCGGCACGCTGAAGGGCACGGCATGGGGGCGGCCCAACGACGAGGTGGGCGTGGCGGTGGCGGCGAACATGCTCGGCTCATCGCACCGGAACTTCCTGGCGGCCGGTGGCCTCGGCGCGTTCCTGGGCGATGGCGCGCTGCGCTACGGCCCGGAGCAAGTGTTCGAGATTTATTACAGTTTCGCGGTCTGGAAGACCCTGAGCCTGAGCCCGGACTTCCAGTACATCCGCAATCCCGGCTACAACCGGGACCGCGGCCCCGCCAAGTTCTACGGCATCCGCGCGCACGCGGAGTTTTGAGGGCGCTTGCCCCTTACTGCCTTACTGCCTTACTGCCTTACTGCCTTACTGCCTTGCTGCCTTGCTGCCTTGCTGCCTTGCTGCCTTGCTGCCTTACTGGCGCGCGTTGCGCCGGTTGTCCGGCCACGGCGTGTTGAAGTTGGTGCGGAACGGGTTGATGTCCAGCCCGCCGCGCCGCGTGTAGCGCGCGTAGACGGCCAGCTTCACCGGTTTGCACATGCGCAGCACGTCCGTGAAGATCCGCTCCACGCACTGCTCGTGGAACTCGTTGTGGTTGCGGAACGAGATCAGGTACTTGAGCAGCCCTTCCTGGTCGATCGGCGCCCCCACGTAGCGGATCTGCACGCTGCCCCAGTCCGGCTGGCCGGTGACCAGGCAGTTCGACTTGAGCAGGTGCGAGATGAGGGATTCCTCCACCGGCGTCTCGTCCTGATCCGCCGACAACAGGGTCGGGTCCGGCTCGTAGATGTTGGTCTCGATGTCCAGGCGGTCCAGCAGCAACCCGTCCAGCTCACCCATCTTCTGCGTGCCGAGGTCCGCCTCGGTGACCAGCCGCACCTGCACCGTACCGCCGGTGGCCTCGGAGAGGTCGTGGTGCAGCAGTTGCTGAAGCGCCTCGGCCGAGGCGATCCTGCTCTGGTTGAACGAGTTCAGGTACAGCTTGAACGACTTCGACTCGACGATATTCGGCGTATCGGCCGGAATGATGAAGGTCGCCAGCGCCACCTGCGGCTTGCCCTTCAGGTTCAGCCAGGACACCTCGTAGGCATTCCAGATATCCACGCCGAAGAACGGCAGCGCGCGCCCTTCGGCCAGGCCGATCTCGGTGCGCTTGGGCTGCCGAGGAATCGGGAACAGCAGCGTCGGATCGTATTCCGTCTTGTAGGCCGAGGGCTTGCCCAGCGGCGAGTGTTCGGGGAGCGTCATGATCGCGATCTCAGGACAGGAACAGCTTGTAGACCGGGTTGTCGGTCTCGTCCCAGTGTACGTAACCGAGCGTGGAAAGGAAGTCGCGGAAGGCGCGCTTCTCGTTCTTCGGCACCTGGATGCCCACCAGGATGTTGGAGGCGTCGGCGCCCTGGTTCCGGTAGTGGAACAGGCTGATATTCCAGTTCGGGCTCATGCTCGACAGGAACTTCATCAGCGCGCCCGGCCGCTCCGGGAACTCGAAGCGGAACAGCAGTTCGTCGTGCGCCAGCGGCGAGCGGCCGCCCACCATGTAGCGGATGTGCTGCTTGGCCAGCTCGTTGTTGGAGAGGTCGAGCGTGTCGAAGCCGTGGCGGCGGAAGTTGGCGGCGATCTTGTCGCTCTCGGCGCGGCTGGCGATCTGCACACCCACGAAGATGTGCGCCACGCCCTGGTCGGCGATGCGGTAGTTGAACTCGGTCACGCTGCGCGTGCCCACCTGCTCGCAGAAGCGCTTGAAGCTGCCGCGCTCCTCGGGAATCGTCACGGCGAACACGGCCTCGCGGGCCTCGCCCACCTCGGCGCGCTCTGCCACGAAGCGCAGGCGGTCGAAGTTCATGTTGGCGCCGCAGGCAATCGCCACGAGCTGCTCGCCCTTGAGCTTCTCGCGCTCGGCGTAGCGCTTCAGGCCGGCCACGGCCAGCGCGCCGGACGGCTCGAGGATGCTGCGGGTGTCCTGGAACACGTCCTTCAGGCCGGCGCAGATCTCGTCGGTGTCCACCAGGATGATCTCGTCCACCAGTTCGCGCGTGATGCGGAAGGTTTCCTTGCCCACCAGCTTCACGGCGGTGCCGTCCGCGAACAGCCCCACGTCCTTCAGTTCGATGCGCTTGCCGGCTTCCACCGAGCGCTTCATCGCGTCCGAGTCGAAGGTCTGCACGCCAATCACCTTGATTTCCGGCCGCACGGCCTTGACGTAGGCCGCCACGCCGGAGATCAGCCCGCCGCCGCCAATCGCCACGAAGATGGCGTGGATCGGGCCCGGGTGCTGGCGCAGGATCTCCATGGCGATGGTGCCCTGGCCGGCGATGACTTCCGGGTCGTCGAACGGGTGGATGAAGGTCAGCTTGTGCTTCTGCTCCAGTTCCGCCGCGTGCTGGTAGGCGTCGCTGTAGGACTCGCCGTGCAGCACGATCTTGACCCAGTCGCCGCCGCGTTCGCGCACCGCATCGATCTTCACCTGGGGGGTGGTCGTCGGCATCGCAATAATCGCCTTGCACTGGAGCCGCGCCGCCGACAGCGCCACGCCCTGCGCGTGGTTGCCGGCGGAAGCGGCGATCACGCCACGCTTCAGCTCGTCAGGCGTCAGCGACGCCATCTTGTTGTACGCGCCGCGCAGCTTGAACGAGAACACCGGCTGGGTGTCCTCGCGCTTGAACCAGACCGCGTTGCCGGTGCGGGCCGACAGCGCGTGCGCGTAGGTCAGCTCGGTTTCCTGCGCCACGTCGTACACCTTGGCGGTGAGGATCTTGCGCAGGTAGTCGGGCGTGGCGGCGCGGGAGGCCTTGGTGGCGGGGGCTGGCTTGGCGGTCTTTGCGGTTTTGGCGGTCATGATGGGCAGGGCGGGGCGCGATAGTCGGGCGGCAAGGCGCGGGCAAAAAAAGCCGGAAAATTCGGCGGAAACCGCCAATGATAATGGATGGCGCCCATCCGGGCGGCGCTGGCGTGATGCGGGCGGAACGTGCCTGGCAGCGCCGCGCCGGCGCGCGGCGTGTCGGCGTGGGTGCCGAAAGCGCCACAGCCGGGCCGGGCCGCGATGTAGGACAGCATCCGGTGGACGCTCGTCAAACACACGTGTTACGGTTTAACGCGATGCCCCCGCTACCCCTAATCGAACCCCATATCGCGCTGTTCCTGGACTTCGACGGCACGCTGGCCGACCTCGCGCCGCGCCCCGACCTGGTGCAGGTAGAGCCCCAACTGGTTGGCACGCTGCGTGCGTTGCATACCTGCCTGGACGGCGCGCTGGCCATCGTCTCGGGCCGGCCTGTGGCCGAGCTCGACCACTTCCTGCAACCCTTGCGTTTGCCCGCTGCCGGGATTCACGGCGCGGAGTTCCGCACTGGCGGCGAACGGATCATCACGCCCCCGGCGCCCGGCATCGGCGCCTTGCTGCCGCGCCTGGAGGCGCTGGTGGCCCGGCACCCCGGCCTGCAACTCGAACGGAAATCGGTCGCCGTGGCCATCCACTATCGCCAGGTGCCGGAACTGGAGCCGCTGGTGCGTGCCGCCGTGGCCGACGTGCTGCGCGACGCGGTCGGCCTGGAAGCGCTGCCCGGCAAGATGGTCGTCGAGATCAAGCCGGCTGGCGTGGACAAGGGCGATGCCATCGCAGCCTTCATGCGCACGCCGCCGTTCGCGGGCCGCATGCCGCTGTTTGCCGGCGACGACGTGACCGACGAGGCCGGTTTCGTCGTGGTGCGCGAGCTGGGCGGCGTGGGCCTGCTGGTGGGCCAGCGCGCCACCGCCGCCACGGCGATGCTGGCCAGCCCCGACGCACTGCGCGGCTGGCTGCACGAATCGGCCCACGCACTGACGCACTGGATGGCCACCCGGGACGCCGCCCCGGATGCGACACCCAGGGACCCCACCATCACACCGACCTTAAGGGAGGATTTGTTGTGAACCAGCCTGCCACTGATCACACAGATTCCGCCGATGCCGCCAACGCCGCGCAGCGGCCCGAGGCGCCGGCAGTCAACACCGACTCGGACACCTCGTGCCGCTATGCCGACCCGTCGCTCTCGCTCGGCATGATCGGCAATTGCGGCTTCTCGGCGCTGGTCGATGGCCGGGGCCGCATCGTCTGGTGCTGCATGCCGCGCTTCGACGGCGACCCGGTCTTCAACGCGCTGCTGGACCCGAGCGAGAACGCCGGCCACTGGGCCATCGAGATCGAGGACTTCGTCGAGGCCACGCAGTGGTATGAGCCGAACACGGCCATCCTGCGCACGCACCTGATCGACAAGCACGACAACTGCCTGGAAATCACCGATTTCTGCCCGCGCTTCTTCCGCCTTGGGCGCTACTTCCGGCCGCTGACACTGGTACGCCGCATCCGCCCGGTGCGCGGCGCGCCGCGCGTGCGTGTGACCGTGGCGCCGCGCTTCAACTGGGGCCGCAACAAGCCGCAGATGACGCGCGGCAGCAGCCATGCGCGCTTTATCGGCGAGGACATGACGCTGCGCATGACCACGGACGCGCCACTGGCCTACGTGCTCTCGAACACGCCGTTCCTGGTCACGCGCGGCTACAACTTCATCCTCGGCCCGGACGAGACGCTGGCGCAGGGCGTGGAGGAAACCGCGCGGGACTTCGAGCAGGAAACCACCTCGTACTGGCGGCTCTGGACGCGCCGCCTGGCCGTGCCGCGCGAGTGGCAGGACGCGGTGATCCGCGCCGCCATCACGCTCAAGCTGTCGCTGTACGAGGAAACCGGCGCCATCGTCGCCGCCATGACCACCAGCATGCCGGAGGCGCCCGGCAGCGGCCGCAACTGGGACTACCGCTTCTGCTGGCTGCGCGACGCCTTCTTCGTGGTGCGCGCACTGAACAGCCTGTCCGAAGTCGGCACGATGGAGGACTACCTGCGCTGGCTCTCCAACGTGGTGATGCAGTCGCAGGACGGCCATATCCAGCCGCTGTACGGCATCGGGCTGGAGCGCGAACTGCCGGAGAGCATTCTCGATCACCTGCCGGGCTATCGCGGCATGGGGCCGGTGCGCGTGGGCAACCAGGCGCAGGAGCATTTCCAGCACGATGTCTACGGCAACGTGGTGCTCGGCGCCGCGCAGGCTTTCCACGACCATCGCCTGCTGCACCGGGGCGGACCGGCCGAGTATGCGCGGCTGGAGGAAGTCGGCGAGCAGGCCGTGCGCGTGTTCGGCACGCCGGACGCCGGCATGTGGGAGCTGCGCACCCGGGCGCGCGTGCACACCTCGTCGGCGCTGATGAGCTGGGCCGCCTGCGACCGGCTGGCCAAGATCGGCGACACGCTCGGGCAGCCGGCGCGCGCCGCCTACTGGCACGACCACGCCAGCCGCATGAAAAAGCAGATCCTGGAGGAGTCCTGGAGCGAGTCGCGCCAGGCCTTCGCGGAGAGCTTCGGCGGGAAGGAGCTCGACGCCAGCGTGCTGCTGATGGCCGAAGTCAACTTCATCGACCCGAAGGACCCGCGCTTCGTCGCCACGGTCAAGGCGCTGGAGGCCTCGCTGTGCGACGGCCCGTACATGCGCCGCTACGAGGCGCCCGACGACTTCGGCAAGCCCGAGACCGCGTTCAACATCTGCACGTTCTGGCGCATCGACGCGCTGGCCCGCATCGGCCGCCGCGACGAGGCGCGCGAGATCTTCGAGGCCATGCTGGCCTCGCGCAACCCGCTCGGGCTGCTTTCGGAAGACACACACCCGGTCACCGGAGAGATGTGGGGCAATTTCCCCCAGACCTACTCGATGGTCGGCCTGATCAACGGCGCCATGCGGCTTTCCGCCCCGTGGGATTCGGTGATTTGACGACAGGATTGGCAACAACAAGAAGCGATCTATGGGAAGACTTGTAGCGGTATCGAACCGGGTTGCCGACCCGCGCAACCACGCGGCGGGCGGCCTGGCCGTGGCGCTCTCTGAGGCGCTGAGCAAGACCGGCGGCCTGTGGTTCGGCTGGAGCGGCCGCGCGGTGGAACCCAGCCACGGCGGCACGCCGGGCGAGGGCGAGCTGCACATCTCGCAGGCCGGCAACGTGACGCTGGCCACGGTGGACCTGAGCCGCGAAGACTACGACGCCTACTACCTGGGCTACAGCAACGGCGTGCTCTGGCCGGTGTTCCACTACCGGCTGGACCTGGCCGACTTCGACGCGGGCGGCAACCTGAACGCCTACCGGCGCGTGAACCAGCTGTTCGCGCGCAAGCTGGCGCCGCTGCTCAAGCCGGACGACGTGATCTGGATCCACGACTACCACCTGATCCCGCTCGCGGCGGAGCTGCGCGCCATCGGATGCAGCCAGCGCATCGGCTTCTTCCTCCACATTCCGTTGCCGCCGCCGCTGATCCTCGCCGCCATCCCCCAGCACGAGTGGCTGATGCGGGCGCTGTTCGCCTACGACCTGCTGGGCTTCCAGAGCCAGGCCGATCTCGACCACTTCTCACGCTACGTGCAGGGCGAGGCCAGCGCCGAGCCGATGGGCGAGTATCGCTTCCGCGCCTTCCACCGCACGGTGCGCGCGCAGGCGTTCCCGATCGGCATCGACGTGGACGAGTTCATCGACCTGGGCCGCGGCGACGAGGCGCGCGAGACCTACGAGATGATGCGCCACCAGTACGCGCGGCGCCGGCTGCTGCTCGGCATCGACCGGCTCGACTATTCGAAGGGACTGCCGCAGCGGCTCAAGGCGTTCCAGGTCTTGCTGGCGGAGTACCCGGAGAACCGCTCCAGCGCCACGCTGATCCAGATCGCGGCGCCCTCGCGCGAATCGGTCGATGCCTATGCCGACCTGCGGCGCGACATGGAAGGCATCACCGGGGCCATCAACAGTGAGTATGGCGAGCTGGACTGGATGCCGGTGCGCTACATCCACCGCTCCACCTCGCGGCGCCGGCTGCCGGGGCTGTGCCGTGCCAGCAGCGTGGCCCTGGTTACGCCGCTGCGCGACGGGATGAACCTCGTGGCGAAGGAATACATCGCCGCGCAGGACCCCGAAGACCCGGGCGTGCTGGTGCTGTCCCGCTTTGCGGGCGCGGCGGAGCAGCTCAAGGAAGCGCTGCTGGTGAACCCGTACGACACGCGCGCCACGGCGCAGGCGGTGCAGCAGGCGCTGCACATGCCGCTGGCCGAGCGCCGGGCGCGGCATGAAAAGCTGCTCGAGCGCATCCGCCAGCAGGACGTGCACTGGTGGAGCCGGGAATACCTGCGCACGCTGATGGAGACCGAGGGCGGCTAAGACCGTTCAGACGATGAGGCCGCCGTGCGGGCTACTTGCCGCGCGGCGCCAGATCGCCCGGGGTGTCGATGTCCCGGAACGGGCCGTCATCCTCGGTCAGGATGCGGGTGACCGGCTGGTCGGTCAGCAAGGCGCGTGCGCCTTCGTCGCCGTCGAGCTTCAGCAGGGCATCGCGCCAGGCGGCGCCAAAGCCGACCGGGTGGCCGCGCTTGCCGTCGCGCCATGGCGCGGCGATGGTTTCCGGCGTGGTGATGGTCAGCGCCACGGCGCGTACCAGTTCCATCGGCAGCCACGGCATGTCCGCCAGCGCCACCACCCAGCCGCGTGCCTCGGCAGTCGCTGCCACCCCGGCGCGCAGCGCCACGCCCATGCCAGCCTCGGCATCGGGCGCTTCCACCACGCGGCAGCCGCCGCGCCGCAGTTCCTCGGCCAGTGCCGCGTTGCCGGGCCGCACCACCGCAATCGAATTCGGCAGCGCCGCCGCCAGCGTGCGCGCGCTGCGCCACGCCACGGTGCGGCCGTCGGGCAGTACCTCCAGCAGCTTGTTGCGTGTACCGGTGGCATCGAAACGCTTGCCGAAACCGGCGGCGAGCAGGATGCCAACCGGCAGGTCGGTCGGCGTCAGCGGGGCGCGTGCGGGCTTCTTCATGACTGTGTGGCCGTGGCCGTTGCCGTGGCGGGCAGCACGGGGCATTCCGCCTCGCCCGCGGCGATCTCGCGCGCGGCCTTGGCGCCTTCCACCTGGAGGATGTCCGGCAGCGAGACGTGGTTCTTGGCGGCGATGACCTCGGCCAGGATCGAGATGGCGATCTCGGGCGGCGTGCGGCTGCCGATGTAGATGCCCACCGGGCCGTGCAGGCGGGCGAGTTCGAGGTCGGTCAGGTCGAATTCCTTGAGGCGCTCCCTGCGTGCCTGGTTGTTGCGGCGCGAGCCGAGCGCACCCACGTAGAAGGCTGGCGTGCGCAGGGCCTCCATCAGCGCCAGGTCGTCGAGCTTGGGGTCGTGCGTGAGCGCGATCACCGCGCTGCGCTCGTCGAGCTTCATGTCCATGACGGTGTCGTCGGGCATGGTGCGTACCATCGTCACGCCGGGGATGTCCCACGTCTCGGTGTATTCCTCGCGCGGGTCGCAGACCGTGACGTGGAAGCCCAGCCCCACGGCGATCTGGCACAGGTATTTCGACAGCTGCCCGGCGCCGATCACCAGCATGCGGTAGCGCGGGCCGTGGATGGTCAGCAGCTTGTCACCGTCGAACGCCAGGCCGTCGGTGGCCTGCGCCGGCCCGAGCGTGGCGGCGCCGGTGGCCATGTCGAGCGTGCGCGCGACCAGCCGGCCGCTCTCCACGGCATCGAGCAGTTCGGCGATACCGCTGGCAGCCTTGAGCGGCTCCGCCACCAGTTCGATGGTGCCGCCGCAGGGCAGGCCGAAGCGGTGCGCTTCCTCGGCGCTGATGCCGTACTTGATTGCCTCCGGGCGGCTGGCGTGGATCCCCTCGCGCCGCACGCGGTCGATGATGTCGTCCTCGATGCACCCGCCCGAGACCGAACCGACCACAAGGCCGTCATCGCGCACGGCCAGCATCGCGCCTTCGGGGCGGGGCGACGAGCCCCAGGTTCTCACCACCGTCACCAGCAATACCCCGTGGCGCGCCTGTTGCCACCGCACGCTGCTCTTCAGGACTTCGAGATCCACGCTGTCCATGATCGTTTCCGCTTCTCGCTACCTTGTTGCTCATCGCCGCCATCCGCTCGCGCGGCGTCGGCTTCCTCGTTGACTGCCTGGCCTTCGGCTTCCTTGCCGCCACTCACCGTCTCGGTGAAGCGCGTGAAGAAGGCCTCGGCCAGCTTGCGCGCGGCGCCATCCACCAGCCGCGAGCCGATCTGCGCGATCTTGCCACCTACCTGCGCGTGCACCACATAGGTCAGGTCGGTCTCGTCGCCTTGATCCACCAGTGAAACACGGGCGGTGCCCTTGCCGAAGCCGGCCGCGCCACCTTGCCCGTCGAACTGGATCGTATAGCTTTCCGGCGCCTGGATGTCACTCAGCACCATGCGCCCCTTGAAGCGCGCCTTGACCGGCCCCACCGCGGCGGTCATCGCCAGCAGGTAGGCGTTTTCGCCATCGGGCTCGATGCTCTCACATCCCGGAATACATTGCTTGAGGACGTCCGTGTCGTTCAGGGCTCCCCATGCCACGTCACGGGGCACGGGCAGGCGCTGGGTCTGGGTCATCTCCATGGGGGCTTCCTTTGGGGGTTGCGATGAAGGGCCGGCGCGCGTCGTCCGCCAGCAGGGATTCGAGCGCGAACAGGCTGTCGAGGTTGTGTGCGGGGCGCAGCGCGTCCACGTGCGGCAGGATGGCCTGCATGCCGCGCGCCTGCGGCGAGAAGCCGGCGTAGCGCAGCAGCGGGTTCAACCAGATGATGCGGTGCGCAAAACGGCGCAGGCGCGCCATCTCGGCGTCGAGCAGGTCGATGTGTTCCAGGTCGATGCCGTCGCTGACCAGCAGCACCGTGGCGCGGCCGGACAGCGTGCGGCGCGCCCACTGGCGGTTGAACTGCGCCAGCGCCGCGCCGATGCGCGTGCCGCCGGCCCAGTCGCGCACCTGGCCGGTGATGAGTGCGACGGCCTCGTCGGGATCGCGCTCGCGCAGCGCACGCGTGACGTTGGTCAGCCGGGTGCCGAACAGGAACACGTGCATGCGCTCGCGCGACTGCATCAGCGCGTGGCAGAAGTAGAGCACCGCGCGCGAGTACTGGCTCATCGAGCCCGAGATGTCGAGCAGCAGCACCACGGGCGGCTTGCGCTCGGCATGCTTGCGGTATTTCCAGCGCAGCCATTCGCCATGCTGGCGCACGGCCAGCCGCGCGCTGGCGCGCAGGTCGGCGTGGGTGCCGCAGGCGGCCGCGCGCAGCCGGCGCGTGCGCTGGAGCGCCAGGTGGGCGCGCCGCGTGCGCACGAGGTGCTGCAGCGCGCGCCATTCCTCGGCGGTCAGCGTCTCGAAATCGCGCTGGGCCAGCCGTTCCTGATCGGAAAACGTCAGGGGGGCGGTGAAGCGCTCCTCGCGGGCGGGCGGGTTGGGCTTGCCGGGCGATGGCGGCGGCTGGCGCGCGGCGAGGGCATCGGCGAGCCGGTTGCTGCGCCTGGGCGGCGGCGCACCGGCATCCACGCGCGGCAGCAGCATCGCGCGCATCTTGCCTTCCCAGTCCGGGTCGCGCCAGAACAGGTCGAAGGCGGCGTCGAACAGCGGGCGCTGGTCGGGGCCCGACAGCACCAGCGCGGCCAGCGCGGCGCGCACCTCGCCACGCGCGCCGATGTCGATATGACGCAGCGCGTCGAGCGCATCTACGGCGTGGGCCGGCGACAGCCCGAAGCCGGCATCGCGCAACAGCCGCATGAAATGCGTGACGTTGCGCGCGAGCATGGGGAGGCTCGGGGTGGCCGGGGTAGCGTGCGGCATGGCGCTAGCGCTCCGGCGGGGCGCCGGCGAGCAGTTCGGCCACCGTGGGGCCATCGGCGCGGGCGAGGTCGTCCTGGTATTTCAGCAGCACGCCCAGCGTGTCGCGCACCGACTGGGGGTCCAGTTCGGTCACGCCCAGCGCGGCCAGCGCGCGGCACCAGTCGATCGCCTCGGCAATGCCGGGCGCCTTGAACAGGTCGATGCCGCGCAGCCGGTGGATGAAGTCGATCGCCTGATGTTGCAGCGCCACCGCCGCCTCGGGCGCGCGGGCGGCCACGATCTCCAGCTCGCGCTGGCGGTCCGGGTAGCCCATCCACTGGTAGAGACAGCGCCGCTTGAGCGCATCGTGCACCTCGCGCGTGCGGTTGGAGGTGACCACGATCAGCGGCGGCCGCTCGGCCCGTACCACGCCAATCTCCGGAATCGACACCTGGTATTCGGACAGCACTTCGAGCAGGAAGGCCTCGAACGGCTCGTCGGCCCGGTCGATCTCGTCGATCAGCAGCACGCGCGGCACGCCCGGCGCGGCGGGGTCGGGCAGCAGGGCTTCGAGCAGGGGGCGCTTGAGCAGGAAATCGTCGTGATAGAGCGACTGCTGCTCGGGCCGCTCGCCGCGCGCCTCGGCCAGCCGCAGCGCCATGATCTGGCGCGGGTAATCCCATTCGTAGAGCGCGCTGGCGGCATCGAGCCCCTCGTAGCACTGCAGCCGCAGCAGCCGCGTACCCAGCGCCGCCGCCATGGCCTGCGCGAGCGCCGTCTTGCCCACGCCGGGCTCGCCCTCCAGGAACAGCGGGCGCTGCATGCGCAGGGCGAGATAAAGCACGGTCGCCGTCTCGCGGTCGGCGAAATACTGCTGGCGGTGCAGCAGCGCGGCGGTGTCGTCGATGGAGGCGGGGAGCATGGGGGCGTTTCTCTGCGCGATACGTGGGGGGCCAGTCAGGCGCTTCTCTGGAAATAGTATGCGAAATGGCCGGAAGTTGCGCGAGATCAGGTTTCGTGTTTTTCGGGAAGTTTTGCGATTGGAGGGAAGTCGGCCTTGGATCATGCTGTGCGACGCCAGGTCCTGCCAGGCCACCCACTGATCCGAAAAAGGAAAGACACCATGAAGCGCATTGTTCTGCCATGTCTTCTGCTGGGCGCCGTCGCTCCGCTCCATGCCGCCGAAGTCGCCGAGTGCCGGGTGGATGGCGCGCGCCGGCTGTTCGGCAACTACAACGCCGTGCAGGAGCAGGTCTACCACCGGAACTGCGTCAGGTATTTCCGTCCGGGGACCCGGTGGGAGGTGCAGGTCGTGCCGATCGGCAACAACGGCATGGGCAAGACGTCCCGCTACAGTTTCCATCAGGGCCTCCGGCTACAACTGTTCGGTGCCCAGGACAACACGCTGGCGAATGGCAAGCGGGGTCGGCAGGAGGTGTCGAACTGCTTCCTCACTCCGGCGGAATTCGGCAAGCTGTCATCGCAGGAGCAGGCCTTCCGCGAAGCGGCGCACGATATCTATCGTGGCTGCGCCCAGAAAAGCCCACGCCAGATCGACCTCGCTTTCACGCTGCGCTTCAACGACTCGCCCAGTGCCCCGTACACCAACTGGGACGCCATCGTCGCCCAGTTCCACGCCGTGGACGACAAGGACCTCTACTGCAAGCCCCACAGCACGCGGGACGCCAACACCTGCAACCAGAATTCGGGCGAGATAGGCCGTTCGCCGCGCAACGCGCAGGCGTACAACGACCTGATCAAACAAGGCGCCCGCTTCGAAGGCAGCGTCCAGCCGCCGCTGAGCTTCCGCTTCAAGGACGGCTACTTCTCCCTCGTCGCGACCAGCAGCCTGACGGACGCGCACAACCAGCCTACCCAGTACAGCGACGCCACCGGTTGCAACGTGCGCGTCAACACCGTACGGGTGGGGGAGACCAGGCGCTGTGACAACGGCAAGACCGTCACCGTCCTGTACCGCGAGAAGCTGGGGGAGGGGGTCATCCGCGCCAACGTGCCGATGGTATTCCGCGTCCGCGTGAAATGGCCGACCCTGCAGGACACGACATCCTCCCTGACGGTGATGGCGACTCCCCCGAGCGGCAGATCCGTGGACCTTGTACGGGACAGCATAGTGCCGCTCGGTAGCCATAACGACCAGTTTCCGTACTTCAAGGCCGGCGTGTACCGCCAGAACGGCAATACAACGCCGGTCAGCGTCGACGTGGTCGATCTGCTTCAGCAGGCGTTTTGAAAATAGCGGCCCTTCGATGAAAAGATCCGCATACATTAGGCTCTTGCTGGCCGCCGCACTCGCCGCTGGGGAAAGCCTCGCGAAGGATGTTCCTGTGAGCAGGCCCCAAGCGGCGGGCCGGACGTACGGCCAGAACTACAAGGACATGGTGCTGGCATGGTGTGTGGCAACCGCGTATCCGGGTTCAACGGCGGCGTCGGACGCTGGCAGCAGCGTATCAGCGCTGCGGGATTGGACTTACTACGATATGGAGGGTGCCGGTAAAGCCATTCAGGAGCTCGTGGATCGCTACCTTGCACGCGACTACTTCAATCTGCTGGCGGAGGCGGAAGTTCCTGGTCTCAAATTCCAGTTCCTGAAGTGCCTTGATCTTTATCACAGCAAGGAGCTCCAGGAACAGGTCAATCGCTATGTCCTGAAACCAAGGCGGACGTATCGGCAGGACTACTCGCCCACGCGGTAAGGTGCCGGCGGTCGTCCGCGCTCTCCCCGCAAGCAGGGCGCGGACGACTAAACCAGTGCTCACCCCTTCAACGCCTGCTCCACCGCCCGCGCCGTCAGCACCGGGATCAGATGCGCGCGATATTCCGCTGACGCGTGCAGGTCCGTGTTGAGCCGGGCGGCATCCACCTTGACCGCGCGGGCGGCGGCGGGGGTGAAGCTGGCGGTCAGGGCCTGTTCCAGGTCGGGGGCGCGGAACACGCTGTCTGCCGCGCCGGTGATGGCCACGCGCACCAGCTTGCCGGTGCGCGCCACCATCACGCCGACCAGCGCGAAGCGCGAGGCCGGGTTGCGGAACTTGATGTAGGCGGCCTGGTCCGGGGTGGGGAAGCGGACCGCCGTGATCAGCTCGTCGGGCGCGAGCGCCGTTTCATAGAGCCCCTTGAAGAAGCTGTCGGCGGCGATGTTGCGCCGGTCGGTGACCACGGTGGCGTTGAGGCCCAGCACGGCGGCCGGGTAGTCGGCGCCGGGGTCGTCGTTGGCCAGCGAGCCGCCGATGGTGCCCATCGCCCGCACCTGGCGGTCGCCGATGCCGTTGGCCATGGCCGCCAGCGCGGGAATGCGGCGCATGACTTCCGCATGGGCGGCCACGTCGGCATGGCGCGCGGCGGCGCCGATGACCAACTCGTCGCCCTCCACGCGGATGTCCGCCATGCCCGGGATGCGCGAGACGTCCACCAGCATGCTGGGCGCCGCCAGCCGCAGCTTCATTGCCGCGAGCAGGCTCTGGCCGCCGGCCAGGAATTTGGCGTCGGCATCGGCCTTGAGCTTGGCCACGGCAGCCTTGGCATCCGTGGCGCGTTCGAACTGGAATGCGTACATGATGTCTTCCTCCCGATTCAGGCCGATGTGGATTGTGCGGACTGGATGGCCTGCCACACGCGGTGCGGCGTGGCCGGCATCTGCACGTCGCGCACGCCGAGCGGCGCCAGGGCATCGACCAGCGCGTTGATGAACGCCGGTGGCGAACCGATGGCGCCAGCCTCCCCGCAGCCCTTCACGCCGAGCGGGTTGTGCGTGCACGGCGTGCCCTTGGCGGTCTCCACGGTGAAGTCGGGCAGGTCGGCCGCGCGCGGCATGGCGTAGTCCATGTAGGAGCCGGTCAGCAGCTGGCCGCTGTCGGGGTCGTACACGCACTGCTCCAGCATGGCCTGGCCCAGCCCCTGGCCGATGCCGCCATGCACCTGGCCTTCCACGATCATCGGATTGATGATGTTGCCGAAGTCGTCCACGGCGGTGAACTTGACCACCTGCGACTCGCCGGTGTCGGGGTCCACCTCCACCTCGCAGACATAGGCGCCGGACGGGTAGGTGAAGTTGGTCGGATCGTAGAACGCGTTCTCGTTCAGGCCCGGCTCGAGTTTGTCGAGCGGGTAGTTGTGCGGCACGTAGGCGGTCAGCGCCACCTCGCCGAAGGTCTTGGTGCGATCGGTGCCAGCCACGCGGAACACGCCGTCCTGGAACTCGATGTCGGCGTCGGACGCCTCAAGCAGGTGCGCGGCGATCTTCTTGGCCTTCGCCTCCACCTTGTCCAGCGCCTTCATGATCGCCGAGCCGCCCACCGCCAGCGAGCGCGAGCCGTAGGTGCCCATGCCGAACGGCACCCGGCCGGTATCGCCATGGACGATCTCTACCGCCTCCAGCCCGATGCCCAGCCGGTCCGCCACAATCTGCGCGAAGGTGGTCTCGTGGCCCTGCCCATGGCTGTGGGAGCCGGTGAACACGGTGACCGTGCCGGTGGGATGGACGCGGATCTCGCCCACTTCGAACAGGCCCGCCCGCGCGCCGAGCGCCCCGGCGATGTTCGACGGCGCCAGCCCGCACGCCTCGATGTAGCAGGAGTAGCCCAGCCCGCGCAGCTTGCCGCGCTGCTTCGCCGCCTCGCGCCGGGCCGGGAAGCCGGCCACGTCGGCCAGTTCCTCGGCACGCGCCAGGCACGGCTCGTAGTCGCCGGTGTCGTAGGTCAGGCCCACCGGCGTGGCGTACGGGAAGTCGTGGATGAAGTTCTTGCGCCGCAGCGTGGCGGGGTCGATGTTCAGCTCGCGCGCGGCGGTCTCCACCAGCCGCTCGACCACGTAGGTGGCCTCCGGGCGGCCCGCGCCCCGGTACGCATCGACTGGCGAGGTGTTGGTGAACACCGCCTTGACCTCGGCATAGATCGCCGGCGTGGCGTACTGGCCGGCCAGCAGCGTGGCGTAGAGGATGGTCGGCACGCTGCTGGCGAAGGTGGACAGGTAGGCGCCCATGTTCGCCACCGTGTGCACGCGCATGGCCAGGAACTTGCCATCGGCGTCCAGCGCCAGCTCGGCCTTGGTCACGTGGTCGCGGCCGTGCGCGTCGGTCAGGAAGGACTCGGACCGCTCGGCGGTCCACTTCACCGGCCGGCCGATCTTCTTGGACGCCCAGGTCAGCGCCACGTCCTCGGGGTAGAGGAAGATCTTCGAGCCGAAGCCGCCGCCCACGTCCGGCGCGATGATGCGCAGCCGGGACTCCGGCAGCCCGAGCACGAAGGCGCCCATCAGCAGGCGCTCCACGTGCGGGTTCTGGTTCGACACGTAGACCGTGTAGCTGTCGTCCTGGCGCGTGTAGCTGGCGTTGACCGCGCGCGGCTCGATCGCGTTCGGGATCAGCCGGTTGTTGACGATATCAAGCGTGGTCACGTGCGTCGCCTTGCCGAAGGCGGCGTCGGTGGCGGCCTTGTCGCCATGGCCCCAGGTGTAGCAGGTGTTGGCCGGCACGTCGTCGTGGACCAGCGTGGCGGCCGCGGCGGCGTCCGCCGGGCTGACCACGGCGGGCAGCTCCTCGTAGTCGACATCCACCTTCTCGGCGGCGTCACGCGCCTGCTGGAGCGATTCGGCGATGACCAGCGCCACCTGGTCGCCTACGTGGCGGGCCTTGCCGTGCGCGAGTGCGGGGTGGGGCGGTTCCTTCATTGGCGTGCCGTCGATGCTGTGGATCAGCCAGCCGCAGGGCAGGCCGCCTACCTTGTCGGCGGCCATCTCCTCGCCGGTCAGCACGGCAATCACGCCGGGCGAGGCCAGCGCCTCGGTCTTGTCGACGGAGCGGATGCGGGCGTGCGCGTGCGGCGAGCGGACGAAACAGGCGTAGCTCTGGCGCGGCAGGGTCACGTCGTCGGTGTACTGGCCGTTGCCGGTCAGGAAGCGGTAGTCCTCCTTGCGGCGGACCGGCGCGCCGATCAACTTCTCGGGTGCGTTCATGGTCGGCTCCTATTCCGCACTGGCGACGGCCTGGCCGCTGCGCATGCTCGATTGGCCCTGCTGCACGGCGCGGACGATGTTCTGGTAGCCGGTGCAGCGGCACATATTGCCCTCCAGCTGCTCGCGGATGGCCTGGGCGTCGGCGTTGGGGCGCTCGCGCAGCAGCGCGGTGGCGGCCATCACCATGCCCGGCGTGCAGAAGCCGCATTGCAGGCCGTGGCACTCGCGGAACGCTTCCTGCATCGGATGGAGCTGTCCGTCCGGCGCCAGGCCCTCGATGGTGGTGACCTTGGCGCCGTCCGCCTGGAGCGCCAGCATGTTGCACGACTTCACTGCCCGGCCGTCGAGGTGAACGGTGCAGGCGCCGCACTGGGCGGTGTCGCAGCCGACGTGCGTGCCGGTGAGGCGCAGGGTTTCGCGCAGGAACTGGACCAGAAGGGTGTGGGGTTCTACCTGCGCGTCAACGGGCTTGCCATTGACCGTCAGGCGGATCGCAATCGCCATGCTTGTCTCCAATATGGGGTGGACGCGCATGGCCTGCCGCAAAAATCCCGAACGACTGCGCGGGACGGGCCACGACGCGGTACTGCCGCTTGGTTGCTACGGCTATTTCGTGATATTGGTGCTGCCGGGCCTGGGGCCCGGCCTTGCCGGCGGTGCTCGGCGTGGCGAATTCCGCGACGCGGCCGTGAACGATCGGCCAGAACCGGCTCTAACAGTAAATCACAAAACCCCCGGTGCTGCCATGCGGGTTCCCCGGTATGGGGCGGCCCGGCGCACATCGACCCGTCCCCCGGACCATGCAAGCGTTCATCGACTGGCTGTTTGGAACCGTTGCCCTGCCCAGCGTGGGCCTGCCGGCCATCTTCGTGGTCAGCCTGGTCTCGGCCACGCTGCTGCCGCTGGGCTCCGAGCCGGCCGTGTTTGGCTATATCAAGCTCAACCCGGACATGTTCTGGCCGGCCATCCTCGTGGCCACGGTGGGCAATACCGTGGGCGGGGCCATCGACTGGTGGCTCGGCTACGCCGCCAAGCTGGCGCTGGTGCGCTACCGCCAGCGGCGCCAGCACCTGCAGCACGAGCGGGAGCACGCCGAGCATCGCGGCCACCCGGTGAAGAAGCACAAGCCCAAGCTGGACGCCAAATACTTCCGCTGGATGCGCCGGCTGGGCCCGCCCACGTTGTTGCTGTCCTGGTTGCCTGCTATAGGTGATCCATTGTGCACATTGGCGGGATGGCTGCGGCTGCCGTTCTGGCCCAGCCTGGGTTATATGGCGATCGGCAAGTTCTTCCGCTACCTTGTGATGACGGCCAGCCTGATGTGGATTCCGGACTCGTTCTGGCACGGCGTGGGGGAAGCGATCCGTCAATGGTTCTGACCGAACCGCCCCTTATGCCTTGTTGCGGTGCAGCGAAGCGGGCCGTTGCAGTACAATCGCGCTTCAATGAACGACAATCGCGCACTGTCCCCGTGCGCAGCAGGAAGCGGTCCCGCCATGAACGCCCCACTCGTGCTCGATGCCAAGCTCGCCGCACAGGACGCCCCCGCGCGCCTGCGTGAGATCCCCTATAACTACACGTCCTTCTCGGACCGCGAGATCGTTATCCGCCTGCTGGGCGAGGAAGCCTGGCGCATTCTGGATGAACTGCGTGGCGAGCGCCGCACTGGCCGCTCCGCACGGATGCTGTACGAAGTGCTCGGCGACATCTGGGTCGTGCGCCGCAATCCGTACCTCCAGGACGACCTGCTCGAAAACCCCAAGCGCCGCCAGATGCTGGTCAGCGCGCTGCACCACCGCCTGAGCGAGATCGAGAAGCGCCGCGCCGCCGACCGTGCCGAGCACGCCGAGCCGGCCGCCGAGGACCGCTCGCACCGGGTGGAGCAGCTGGTGGCCTTCGCCAAGCAGGCCATCGAGTCGTTCAAGCAGGAATTTGCCGATGCCTACGAGCTGCGCAAGCGCGC
Organism: Cupriavidus sp. SIMBA_020; assembly: GCF_046535395.1. Classification (NCBI taxonomy): domain Bacteria; kingdom Pseudomonadati; phylum Pseudomonadota; class Betaproteobacteria; order Burkholderiales; family Burkholderiaceae; genus Cupriavidus; species Cupriavidus sp. SIMBA_020. The sequence goes on from NZ_JAWRWU010000023.1 coordinate 37,544, forward strand.
GCAACGCGTGCTGGGCAAGGTCACGCAGAAGGACAACATCAAGTTCGATGGGCTGTCGCGCGTCTCGCACGTGACCGACGCCACCGACTGGCGCGTGGAATACCCGTTCGTGGTGCTGACTCCGGACAGCGAGGAAGAGATCGCCGGCCTGGTCAAGGGCTGCTTCGAACTCGGCCTGACCATCATCCCGCGCGGGGGCGGCACCGGCTACACCGGCGGCGCCGTGCCGCTGACGCCGTTCTCGGCCGTCATCAACACCGAGAAGCTCGAGCAGCTGGGCCCGGTCGAGCAGACCGACCTGCCCGGCGTGGACCACAAGGTGGCGACGATCTTCTCCGGCGCCGGCGTGGTCACGCGCCGCGTGGCGGACGCGGCTGACAAGGCCGGCCTCGTCTTTGCGGTGGACCCGACCTCGATCGATGCCTCGTGCATCGGCGGTAACGTGGCGATGAACGCCGGCGGCAAGAAGGCCGTGCTGTGGGGTACCGCGCTCGACAACCTGGCCTGGTGGCGCATGGTCGATCCCGAGGGCAACTGGCTCGAGATCACGCGTCTGGACCACAACCTCGGCAAGATCCACGACGTGCCCGTGGCCACCTTCGAACTGAAGTGGTCCGACGGCAACCGCGCGCCGGGCGACAAGGTGCTGCGCACCGAGACGCTGGCCATCGAGGGCCGCAAGTTCCGCAAGGAAGGGCTGGGCAAGGACGTCACGGACAAGTTCCTGGCCGGCCTGCCCGGCGTGCAGAAGGAAGGTTGCGACGGCATCATCACCAGCGCGCGCTGGATCCTGCACCGCATGCCCAAGCACGTGCGCACGGTCTGCCTGGAGTTCTTCGGCCAGCCGCGCGATGCGATTCCGAGCATCGTCGAGATCAAGGATTACCTGGACGGCGAGTCCAAGCGCGAGGGCGGCGCCATCCTGGCCGGCCTGGAGCACCTGGACGAGCGCTATCTGCGCGCCGTGGGCTACGCCACCAAGAGCCGCCGCAACGCCTTCCCGAAGATGGTGCTGATCGGTGACATCGTCGGCGACGACGAGGACGCCGTGGCGCGCGCCACCTCGGAAGTGATCCGCATGGCCAACGGCAAGAGCGGCGAAGGCTTCGTCGCGGTGAGCCCGGAGGCCCGCAAGAAGTTCTGGCTCGACCGCTCGCGCACGGCTGCCATCGCACGCCACACCAACGCCTTCAAGATCAACGAGGACGTGGTGATTCCGCTGCCGCGGATGGGCGAGTACACCGACGGCATCGAGCGCATCAATATCGAGCTGTCGATCAAGAACAAGCTCAAGCTGGCCGACGAGCTGGAAGCGTTCTTCGCGCGCGGCAACCTGCCGCTGGGCCGCAGCGACGACGCCAACGAGATTCCGAGCGCCGAACTGCTGGAAGACCGCGTGCAGCACGCGCTGACGCTGCTGCGCGAGGTGCGTGCGCGCTGGCGCTACCTGCAGGACCACCTGGACGTGCCGCTCGCCACCGCGCGCGCCGCGCTGATCGGCCACGGCCTGGGCCTGCTCGGCCCGGCGCTCGAGGAGCGCCTGCACCAGCAGCCGGACGCGAACGTGTTCCACCTGCTGCAGGACCGCACCATCCGCGTGAGCTGGAAGAGCGAGGTCCGTGCCGAGCTGCGCAAGATCTTCAATGGCGGCGAGTTCAAGCCGATCCTGGACGAGGCGCAGAAGATCCACAAGCAGGTGCTGCGCGGCCGCGTGTTCGTGGCGCTGCACATGCACGCCGGCGACGGCAACGTCCACACCAACATCCCGGTGAACTCGGACGACTACGCCATGCTGCAGGACGCCCACCGCGCGGTGGCCCGCATCATGGCGCTGGCGCGTTCGCTGGACGGCGTGATCTCGGGCGAGCACGGCATCGGCATCACCAAGCTGGAGTTCCTGACCGAGGACGAGATCGGCGAATTCCGCGCCTACAAGCAGCGCGTGGACCCGCAGGGCCGCTTCAACAAGGGCAAGCTGCTGCCGGGCGCCGACCTGCGCAATGCGTACACGCCGTCGTTCGGCCTGATGGGGCATGAGTCCATCATCATGCAGCAGAGCGACATCGGCGCGATTGCCGAGAGCGTGAAGGACTGCCTGCGCTGCGGCAAGTGCAAGCCGGTGTGCGCCACCCACGTGCCGCGCGCCAACCTGCTGTACAGCCCGCGCAACAAGATCCTGGCCACCTCGCTGCTGATCGAGGCCTTCCTGTACGAGGAGCAGACGCGCCGGGGCGTGTCCATCAAGCACTGGGACGAGTTCTCGGACGTGGCCGACCACTGCACGGTCTGCCACAAGTGCGTGACGCCGTGCCCGGTGAAGATCGACTTCGGCGATGTGTCCATGAACATGCGCAACCTGCTGCGCAAGATGGGCCAGAAGAAGTTCAACCCGGGCACCGCGGCGTCGATGTTCTTCCTGAACGCGACCAACCCGCAGACCATCAACCTGACCCGCACGGCGATGATCGGGCTCGGCTACAAGGCCCAGCGGCTTGGCAACGAGGTGCTGAAGAAGTTCGCCCGCAAGCAGACCCAGCACCCGCCGGCCACGGTGGGCAAGCCGCCGGTGCAGCAGCAGGTGATCCACTTCATCAACAAGAAGATGCCGGGCAACCTGCCCAAGAAGACGGCCCGCGCGCTGCTGGACATCGAGGACAACGAGATCGTGCCGATCATCCGCGACCCGAAGCTGACCACGGCCGAGAGCGAGGCGGTGTTCTACTTCCCGGGCTGCGGCTCGGAGCGGCTGTTCTCGCAGGTGGGGCTGGCCACGCAGGCCATGCTGTGGCACGTGGGCGTGCAGACCGTGCTGCCGCCGGGCTACCTGTGCTGCGGCTATCCGCAGCGCGGCAACGGCCAGTACGACAAGGCCGAGAAGATGGTCAGCGACAACCGCGTGCTGTTCCACCGCGTGGCCAACACGCTGAACTACCTCGACATCAAGACCGTGGTGGTCAGCTGCGGCACCTGCTACGACCAGCTCGCCGGGTATGAATTCGACAAGATCTTCCCGGGGTGCCGCATCATCGACATCCACGAATACCTGCTCGAGAAGGGCGTGAAGCTGGAGGGCGTGACCGGTACGCGCTACATGTACCACGACCCCTGCCACACCCCGATCAAGACGATGGACCCGACCAAGCTGGTCAATGACCTGATGGGCGGGAACGGCGGCAGCGGTGCGGGCAAGATCGAGAAGAACGAGCGTTGCTGTGGCGAATCCGGCACTTTGGCCGTGACGCGCCCGGACATCTCCACGCAGGTCCGCTTCCGCAAGGAAGAGGAAATGCGCAAGGGCGCCGACAAGCTGCGCACGGACGGCTTCACCGGCGACGTGAAGATCCTGACCAGCTGCCCGTCGTGCCTGCAGGGGCTGTCGCGCTACAACGAGGACGCCTCGGTCACGGCCGACTACATCGTGATCGAGATCGCCAAGCACCTGCTGGGCGAGAACTGGCTGCCCGAGTACGTGGCCCGCGCCAACGCCGGCGGTATCGAGCGCGTGCTGGTGTAAGGCAGCCAGCGGACTCCGGCGGATACCATGACGCGACTCCCCAACTGCCCCCTGTGCGAAGCCGATGGCGGCGAACTGGTCTGGATGGGGGATCGCGCCCGCGTGATCCTCGTCGAGCATGAGCGGCATCCCGGCTTCTGCCGCATCGTCTGGAACGACCACGCCGCCGAGCTGACCGATCTGGACGATGCCGACCAGGCCTGGCTGATGCGGCTGGTGGCCCGGGTGGAGCGCACCGTGCGCGAGGTCATGACGCCGGACAAGGTCAACCTGGCCGCGTTCGGCAACATGGTGCCGCACCTGCACTGGCATATCATTCCGCGCTACCGCTGGGACACGCATTTCCCGGAGGCGATCTGGGCGGCGCCCCAGCGCGCGGCGGAGCCGGCGCGCATCGGCGAGCTGGCCCTGCGGCTGCCGACGCTGCGCACCGCGCTGGCCGTCATCCCCTCCGCTGACTGATTGTCTGACTGCGATAACAACCGAGCATGGCTGACTGACCGGAGGGCGGCACGGAACCCGCCACGGGGCGGCGACGTCTGACCTCCGTCGAACAACAACACGCCCGCCGGCCAGAACGGCGGTGGGCCACACCTGCGCCACCATGTCTTCCACACCGTCGTCCGTCACCGTGCCCGGCCCGGCCGTCCCGGCCGAGGCCCTCAAGATCCAGAGCCGGCTGCGCCTGGCGGCCACCTGGGACCTGATCAAGCCTTACTGGAAATCCGAAGACCGCAAGGCGGGGCTGGGGCTGCTGCTCCTGGTTGTCGCGCTCAATCTCGGCATCGTCTATATCAACGTGCTGCTGACCGAGTGGAACCGGGTCTTCTACAACGCCCTGGAACAGCGCGACTTCGTCTCGTTCAAGGAACTGCTGCTGCGATTCTCGTGGATCGCAGCGTGTTTCATCGTGCTGGCAATCTCGCGCCAGTACTACCAGATGATGCTGCAGATGCGCTGGCGGACGTGGATGACCGGCGTCTTCATGCAGCGCTGGCTCGGCCATCAGGCGTACTACCGCATCGAACAGACCCATTCGACCGACAACCCCGACCAGCGTCTGGCCGACGACCTGCGCCAGTTCACCGACGGGGCGCTGACGCTCTCCATGGGGCTGCTGAACTCGGTGGTCACGCTGGTGTCGTTCATCGGCATTCTCTGGGTGGTGTCCGGGCCGATCAGCTTCGTGCTGGGCGGCACAGAGCTGACGATTCCCGGCTACATGGTCTGGTTCGCCGCCGGCTACGCGGTGATCGGCTCGCTGATTGCCCACTTCGTGGGCCGGCCGCTGATCGGCCTCTCTTTCCAGCAGGAGCAGTACGAAGCTAACTTCCGTTTCATGCTGGTGCGCCTGCGCGAGAACAGCGAGCCGGTGGCGCTGTATCGCGGCGAGCCGACCGAGCAGGCCGGGCTGCGCGCCCGCTTCGAACGGATCCGGGCGAACTGGAACCAGCTGATGCGCTACACGCGGCGGCTGACCTTCGTGAACTCGGGCTACGGCCAGTTCGCGATCATCTTCCCGCTGCTGGTGGCCGCGCCGCGCTACTTCTCCGGCAAGCTCACGCTGGGCGGGCTGATGCAGATCAATTCCGCCTTCGGGCAGGTGCAGGGCGCGCTGTCCTGGTTCGTGGACAGCTACGCCACGCTGGTCGGCTGGAAGGCCGCCGCCAACCGTCTGATTGACTTCCAGGACGCCATCCGCGTGGCCGAGCGCCAGGACCTGACGCAAGAGGGTCCGGGCGATATCGAGGTGGTGGTGGCGGAGGGCCAGGACGGCATCGACCTGACCGGCCTCGCCCTGGCGCTGCCGGTGCGCGGCGGCAAGAGCCCGGACGACGAGGGCGTGGATCCGCAACATCCCACCCACCCGCGCCAGCGGCCGCTGGTGGCGCCGTTCTCGCTGTCGATCGGGCAGGGCGAGCGGTGGCTGGTCAGCGGCCCGTCCGGCTGCGGCAAGAGCGTGCTGTTCCGCGCGCTGGCCGGGATCTGGCCTTACGGCAACGGCCGCATCGCCGTGCCGGGCAAGCGCCTGCTGTTCCTGCCGCAGCGCAGCTACCTGCCGATCGGCACGCTGGCCGATGCGCTGGCCTACCCGGACGCCGGCACGGCGCACTCGTGCGAGTCGCTGCAAGACGTGCTGCGCCAGGCCCGGCTGGCCATGCTGGCGAGCCAGCTCGATGTGTTCGATAACTGGTCGCTGCGCCTCTCGCCCGGCGAGCAGCAGCGGCTGGCCTTCGCCCGCGCGCTGCTCCAGAAGCCCGATTTCCTGTTCCTGGACGAGGCCACGGCGGCGCTCGACGAGGAAACCGAGGCCGCCATGTACCAGTTGATGGTCGACAGCCTGCCGGACGCCACCATCGTCAGCATCGCGCACCGCAGTACCGTGGCCGCTTTCCATGACCGGCGGCTGCGCTACGTGCCCGTGGGGCCGACCGGCGAACGCGACGAGAGCGGTGCCGGCCCCCAGAATGGGCAAGGCATGGGCGGTGGAGTAAGCTATCGGGTCGTACAAGACACCCTGGACGCGCTACCCGCGTGACCCTACTATGGCTGGCCTAGAGAAAGACACCCCCCATCCCACCGCGCTGACCGTGCATACGCAGTCGCGCGTGCTGGAAATCGGCTTCGACAATGGCCGCGCGTGGCGCCTGCCGTTCGAGTTGCTGCGCGTGTATTCGCCCTCCGCCGAGGTCCAGGGCCATGGCCCGGGCCAGGAAACGCTCCAGACCGGCAAGCGCGAGGTGGGCATCGCGGCGGTGGAGCCCGTGGGCAACTACGCGATCCTGATCCGCTTCGACGATGGCCACGACACCGGCATCTACTCGTGGGAGCTGCTGTATCGCCTGGGCGACCAGCAGGAAGCGCTGTGGGCCGACTACCTGAAGCGGCTCGAAGCCGCCGGCGTCGACCGCGATGCGCCGATGGCGGCCGGCGGCGGCCATGCCTGCGGCCATCACCACTGAAGCCCCGTCTATATCTATATATATATCCGCACCTGGAGTACCAGACATGAGCGAGACCCACTTCGGGTTCGAGAAAGTCGACGAAACGGAGAAGGCCGGCAAGGTAGCCGGCGTGTTCCATTCGGTCGCGAGCAAGTACGACGTGATGAACGACCTGATGTCCGGCGGCATGCACCGGCTCTGGAAGATGTTCACCATCGCCCAGGCCAATGTGCGCCCGGGCCAGAAGGTGCTGGACATCGCCGGCGGCACGGGCGACCTGGCCAAGGCGTTTGCCAAGCGGGCTGGCCCGACCGGCGAGGTCTGGCTGACCGACATCAACGAATCCATGCTGCGCGTGGGCCGCGACCGCCTGCTCGACAAGGGCGTGGTGACCCCGGTGGCGCTGTGCGACGCCGAGCGGATTCCCTTCCCGGACAACTACTTCGATCTGGTGACGGTGGCGTTCGGGCTGCGCAACATGACCCACAAGGACAAGGCCCTGGCCGAGATGCGCCGCGTGGTGAAGCCGGGCGGCAAGGTCATGGTGCTGGAGTTCTCCAAGGTCTGGAAGCCGCTGGAAAAAGCCTACGATGTTTACTCGTTCAAGGTCTTGCCGTGGCTGGGCGAGCGGGTGGCTGGGGATGCCCCGAGCTATCGCTATCTCGCAGAATCGATCAGAATGCATCCAGACCAGGGTTCACTTGTACGCTTGATGGAACATGCGGGGCTCGAAAAGGTCGAATACTTCAATCTGACGGGCGGAGTGGTGGCGCTCCACGTCGGGCGTAAGTACTAATTCGCCATGTTCGGCCTTGGATGGCCGAAACTGACAGGGGATCGCAGAAAATGTCTTCTTTTCGTGGAAAATTCCTCGCCGCGTCGCTGATCGCGACGCTGGCGCTGGGGGTCGCACTGGACGCCAATGCCAAGCGGCTGGGCGGCTCGCGCAGTGTTGGCAAGCAGTCGTCCTCCGTGACGCAGCAACGCCAGCAGGCGCCGGCCCAGCAATCGCCGACGCAGCAACCGGCCCAGCAACCCAACCAGGCAGCACCGGCCACGGCTGGCGCGGCCGGCGGTGCGGCGGCTGCTGCACCCAAGCGTAACTGGGGCGGCATGCTCGGCGGCCTGGCGGCCGGCCTGGGTCTTGGCTACCTGCTCTCGCACTTCGGGCTGGGCGGGGCGGCTGCCAGCTTCCTGTCGAACCTGATCCTGATCGGCGGCATTGCGCTGCTGGCCTTCTGGCTGATCCGCAAGTTCCGTGGTGGCGCAGCGCGCCGCCAGCAGCCGGCCTACGCCGGCATGGGCAACCAGGGCGGCCAGGGTGGTTTCGGCGGCAATGACCTGTCGCGCACCGCCGAGCCGACCTTCCGTCAGGCCGAGCAGCCGGCGCAACCCGCCTCCTACGGCGGCGCGGCGGCCAACCCGGTAATGGGTGGCGCTGCTGCCGGCGCCGTGGCTGCTGCACCGCAGCAACCGTGGGGCGTGCCGGCTGACTTCGACACCGAAGCCTTCCTGCGCAATGCCAAGGTTCACTACGTGCGCCTGCAGGCCGCCTGGGACGCCGGCAATCTCGAGGACATCCGCGAGTTCACCACGCCGGAAATGTTCGCCGAGATCAAGATGGATCTGGCCGAGCGTGGCGCCGAAGTCAACAAGACCGACGTCGTGACGCTGGATGCCCAACTGCTGGGCATCGAGGACACGCCCACGCAGCACATTGCCAGCGTGCGTTACGCCGGCATGATGCGCGAGCGCGCGGGCGAGCCGGCGCAGCCGTTCGCCGAGGTCTGGAACCTGGCCAAGGCCACCAGCGGCAACGGTGGCTGGCTGCTGGCCGGCATTCAGCAGGAGTCCTGAGCGTAATCTCCCCGCCGCTTCCGCGGATGCGGCGGGCGAGTAGCTTAGAATGGAGGCCCACGCGCGCGTGGGCCTTTTTTATTGCCCGATTTCCGCAGACCGCTCGCCATGAACGCCTTGCCTTCCCCGCTGGCCGCGCCGATCGTCGCCGCACTCAATCACCTGATCGAACAGGAGCCGTGGGCCTGCGCGCTGCTGTCGCCCTTTGCCGGCCGCGTGATCCGTTTCGATGCCGCCGCCTTCGCGCTGGGGCTGAAGGTGACCGAACAGGGCTGCATCGAACAGGCTCCGGTGGCCGAGGCGCCGGCTGTGACATTGCTGGTGCCGTTGCAGCAATGGCCGCTGGTGGTGGCCGACGTGGCCGAGGGCGGGCAGGCCGCCGCGATGCGCCATGTGCGGATCGAAGGCGATGCGGAACTGGCCAACGCCGTGTCCACGCTGGCCCGCAACCTGCGCTGGGACGCCGCCGAAGACCTGTCGCGGGCGCTGCGCGGTGTAATGGGCGGCCCGGTCAGTGACAGCGTGGCGCAACGTGTAGTCGATGGCGCGCGCCAGGTGCACGGCAACGCCACCCGCGTGGGCCGCGCGCTGCTCGACAATGTGACGGAATACCTGCTCGACGAACAACCGACGCTCGTGCGCCACGCCGCGCTGGACGGCTTTGCCGATGACGTGGCGCGACTGCGCGACGACCTCGAACGGCTGGAAAAGCGGCTGGAACGGCTGGAACGCCAGCCGGCCGCGCCGGGCAAGCTGCCGTCCGCGCACCGCTGATGGCCCGGCCGTCGTCCTCTTTCCCTTTTGCCTGCGCCCCCGCCTGCGCGCGTGGCGTGCCTCCGCACCGTAAAGAACCCGCATGACCCGCCTTCTGCGTCTCTGCAAGATCGTCTTTGTCATCCTGTATTACGGGCTCGATGAACTCGTGCTGTCCGGCTTCAAGAGCCGGCGCATCAAGCTGCTGGTGAAGGTCATCACCATCGGCCGCAAGCTGGAGCAGCCGCGCGGCGAGCGCCTGCGGATGGCGCTGACCGCGCTCGGGCCGATCTTCGTCAAGTTCGGGCAGGTGCTCTCCACCCGCCGCGACCTGATGCCTCCCGACATCGCCGACGAACTGGCGATGCTCCAGGACCAGGTGCCGCCGTTCGACCCGGTGCTGGCCGTCAAGATCATCGAGAAGTCGCTCGGCCGGCCGCTCTCGGAATTGTTCGAGAACTTCGAGCACACGCCGGTGGCCAGCGCGTCCATCGCGCAGGTGCACTTCGCCACGCTGCGCGGGGGCCCGAACCATGGCCGCGAGGTGGCCGTGAAGGTGCTGCGGCCCGGCATGCTGCCCGTGATCGACAGCGACCTGGCGCTGATGCGCGACATGGCGACCTGGCTCGAGCGCGTCTGGGTGGATGGCCGCCGGCTCAAGCCGCGCGAGGTGGTGGCCGAGTTCGACAAGTACCTGCACGACGAACTCGACCTGATGATCGAGGCCGCCAACGCGAGCCAGCTGCGCCGCAACTTCATCGACAGCGGGCTGCTGCTGGTGCCGGAAGTGTTCTGGGACTGGTGCACCAGCAACGTGTTCGTCATGGAGCGGATGCACGGCATCCCGATCTCGCGCATGGAGTCGCTGAAGGCGGCCGGCGTGGACATGCACCAGCTGGCCGAGGAGGGCGTGGAGATCTTCTTCACGCAGGTGTTCCGCGACGGCTTCTTCCACGCCGACATGCACCCTGGCAACATCCTCGTGTCGATCCAGCCGGAAACGTTCGGGCGCTATATCGCGCTGGACTTCGGCATCGTCGGCGCGCTGTCCGAGTTCGACAAGAACTACCTCGCGCAGAATTTCATCGCATTTTTCCGACGTGACTACCACCGCGTGGCGCTGCTGCACGTGGAGTCGGGCTGGGTGCCGGCCGAGACGCGCGTGGAGGAGCTGGAGTCGGCCGTGCGCGCCTGCTGCGAGCCGTACTTCGACAAGCCGCTGCGCGAGATCTCGCTTGGCATGGTGCTGATGCGGCTGTTCCAGACCTCGCGGCGGTTCAACGTCGAGATCCAGCCGCAACTGGTGCTGCTGCAGAAGACGCTGCTCAATATCGAAGGGCTGGGCCGGCAGCTCGATCCGGAACTCGATCTCTGGAAGACCGCCAAGCCGTTCCTCGAAAAGTGGATGTACGAGCAGGTGGGCTGGCAGGGCGCCTGGGAGCGGGTCAAGGTGGAGGCGCCGCAGTGGGCCAAGATGCTGCCTGACTTCCCACGCCTGGCGCACCAGTTCCTGGAACGCCGCGCGCTCCAGAACAATGGCGAGCAGGAGCGGCTGCTGGCGCAACTGGTGGTGGAGCAGCGGCGCACTAACCGCCGGCTGTCCACGGCGCTGATGCTGGTTGGCGGTTTCCTGGCCGGCATCGTGCTGGTGCAGGCGCTGGCCTGGGCCGGCTACTGGTAAGCATCGGACGAATACGATGTCTAGCGCCCCGAAACGCGAATTCGAGACCCGCAACGCCGCGGATGCGGCCTTCTGGGACGAGCGCTTTGCGCGGCACTTCACGCCTTGGGACGCCCAGGGGGTACCGGCCGAGTTCGAGACCTTCGCGGCCGGCCTGGCGCCGTGTCCGACCCTGGTGCCGGGCTGCGGCAACGGCTGGGAAGCCGGCTGGCTCTACGCGCGCGGCTGGCCGGTGACGGCCATCGACTTTTCCGCCGAGGCGGTGGCGTCGGCACGGCGGGTGCTCGGGGCTGCCGCCGTGGTGGTGCGGGAGGCGGATTTCTTCGCCTTCACGCCCGAGCCGCCGTGCCAGCTGATCTACGAGCGCGCCTTCCTGTGCGCGCTGCCGCCAGCGCTGCGCCAGCCCTATGCCGACCGCGTGGCGGCGCTGCTGCCGCCGGGCGGATTGCTGGCCGGCTACTTCTATATAGGCGAGACGCGCAGCGGGCCCCCGTTCGCCATGCCCCGCGCCGAACTGAACGGGCTGCTGGCGCCGGCCTTCGAACTGGTGGAGGATCGGCCGTCCGCCGCACCGCTGCCGGTCTTCGCGGCCGGGCAGGAGCGCTGGCAGGTCTGGCGCCGCCGGGCCTGAATCCAGCCCGAGCCGCCCCCGAGCCGTTCCTGAGCCGTTTTCAAGTCGTCCATGCGGCGCTTCCCGCACCGGCGTGGGGATTTCGCCGCGCCCGGGGATTTTTTTTCGACCCGTCGGGTCTGCATCGCTATAATCCGCCGGCATTTCTCCGCAACTTCGGAAATCTGGGATAGGGCAGCGGCATGCTGATCTGGTTCGTCATCGTCTATTGGGTTATCTCGGTCGGCATTGGCCTGTGGGCGGCGCTGCGCGTCAAGGGCACCGCCGACTTCGCCGTGGCCGGCCGCAGCCTGCCGTTCTATATCGTCACCGCCACGGTGTTCGCCACCTGGTTCGGTTCCGAAACCGTGCTTGGCATCCCGGCCGTGTTCCTCAAGGAGGGGCTCTCCGGCGTGGTGTCCGACCCGTTCGGCTCCTCGCTCTGCCTGATCCTGGTGGGCCTGTTCTTCGCCCGGCCGCTGTACCGGATGAACCTGCTGACCATCGGCGACTACTATCACAACCGTTACGGGCGGGTGGCCGAAGTGCTGACCACGCTATGTATCGTGGTGTCCTACCTCGGCTGGGTGGCGGCGCAGATCAAGGCACTGGGGCTGGTGTTCTATACGGTGTCCGACGGCGCGCTGTCGCAGGACGCCGGCATGATGATCGGGGCCGCCAGCGTGCTGGTCTACACGCTGTTCGGCGGCATGTGGTCGGTGGCGGTGACCGATTTCATCCAGATGATCATCATCGTGGTCGGCATGCTCTATATCGGCTACGAGGTCAGCGGGCAGGCTGGCGGCGTGACGGCGGTGGTGTCGCACGCGGCGGCGGCCGGGAAGTTCGAGTTCCTGCCGTCGCTGGACCTGGTGCAGATCATCGGCTTCGCGGCGGCGCTGTTCACGATGATGCTGGGCTCCATTCCGCAGCAGGACGTGTTCCAGCGCGTCACCTCGTCGCGCACCGAGCAGATCGCCGGGCGCGCCTCGGTGCTGGGCGGCGTGCTGTACTTCTTCTTCGCCTTCATCCCGATGTTCCTGGCCTATTCGGCCACGATGATCGACCCCGGCATGGTCGAGAAATACATCAACACGGACTCGCAGCTGATCCTGCCGCAGCTGATCCTGACCCATGCGCCGATGTTCGCGCAGGTGATGTTCTTCGGCGCGCTGCTGTCGGCCATCAAGAGCTGCGCGTCGGCCACGCTGCTGGCGCCGTCCGTGACCTTCGCCGAGAACATCCTGCGGCCGTACTTCCGCCATCTGACCGACAAGCAGTTCCTGCGCGTGATGCAGGCCGTGGTGCTGGTCTTCACGACGCTGGTGACGCTGTTCGCGCTGAATTCGCACCTGTCGATCTTCCACATGGTGGAAAACGCGTACAAGGTGACGCTGGTGTCGTCCTTCGTGCCGCTGGCGTTCGGGCTGTTCTGGAAGCCCGCCACGCGCCAGGGCGGGCTGGCGGCCATCCTGCTGGGGCTGGCGTCGTGGCTGACCTGCGAGGTGGCCTTCGCCGACGCCGCCGTGCCGCCGCAGATGGTGGGCCTGCTGTTCTCGATCAGCGGCATGGTGTTCGGCTCGCTGCTGCCGCAATGGATCAGCGAGCGGCCGGGCGTCAAAGAAGTGCATATTGCTTAACTTCTCGGCCTGAAACTGGGGCCGGCGCCCCGGCGGCGCCCATGAAACGGGCGCCAGGCGCCTCATGGACGACCTGAGGCGCCGTGAATGGCCTCTTTTCCCGGCGGTGGACCGGCCTCCGACAGTTTATAATCCGAGGCTTTGCATCGCCGTGCGGGTGTTTTTCCGCGAATTGCCATTGCAAATGGCCTCCGGCGCTGCCACCTGTTGTTCCCAATCCAGATTTCCGCGAAAAGAACCATCATGCCGATCTATGCCTACCGTTGCGACGCCTGCGGCCACGGGCGCGATGTGCTGCAGAAAATGAGCGATGCCCCGCTCACGGACTGCCCATCCTGCGGCGCTGCCGGGTCCTTCAAGAAACAACTGACCGCCGCCGGCTTCCAGCTCAAGGGCTCGGGCTGGTACGTCACGGACTTCCGTGGCGGCAGCGGCGGCAACAAGGGCGCCAGCGCGCCAGCGGCTACGGGCGGTGCGGCGGCATCGGCCCCGGCGGCCTCGGGCGGTGACTCGTCTGGTTCGTCGGCTTCGTCGTCGTCCACGTCCACGTCTTCGACGCCTTCCGCCCCGGCGGGCGGCAGCGCCAGCGCCTGACCCTCATGGCCAAAACCGTGGTTGCCAAGAAAACCTCCGCCCTCAAGACCTGGTTCCTGACCGGGCTGCTCGTGCTGGTGCCGCTCGGCATCACGCTGTGGGTGCTCAATTTGATCATCGGCACGATGGACCAGAGCATGGCCCTGCTGCCGGTGGCGTGGCAGCCCGAGAACCTGTTCGGGCGCCGCATTCCAGGTCTTGGCGCCATCCTGACGCTGCTGTTCATCCTGCTGGTGGGCGTGCTGGCGCACAACTTCATCGGCCAACGGCTGGTGCGCTGGTGGGAAATGCTGCTCGGCCGCATTCCCGTGGTGGGCCCCATCTACACCAGCGTGAAGCAGGTCTCGGACACGCTGCTGTCGTCGTCCGGCAACGCGTTCCGCAAGGCGCTGCTGGTGCAGTATCCGCGCGAGGGGTCGTGGACCATCGCGTTTCTGACCGGCCGGCCCGGCGGAGACGTGCAGAATCACCTCCAGGGCGAATACGTAAGCGTCTACGTGCCGACCACGCCGAATCCGACCTCGGGCTTCTTCCTGATGATGCCCAAGGCCGACACCATCGAACTCGACATGACCGTCGACGCCGCGCTCAAGTACATCGTCTCGATGGGCGTAGTGGCGCCGACGGAGCTGCCCCGCAAGCCCGGCACGCCGGGCCGCTCGGCGGATGCGGCCGAGGCCGCGGACACCGCCGAAGCGGCGGTTGCGGTCGCCGACTCGAACCCTACTCATTGAATTGCGCGCGGGCCGCCTCGCGGCCGCGCATTACCGGGAATTTCTCCTATGTCCTCCATGCGTACTCACTACTGCGGTCTGGTGACCGAACAACTGATCGGCCAGGAAGTGGCCCTGACCGGCTGGGTACAGCGCCGGCGTGACCACGGCGGCGTGATCTTCGTCGATCTGCGAGACCGCGAGGGCCTGGTGCAGGTGGTTTGCGATCCGGATCGCCCGGAGATGTTCAAGGCCGCCGAAGAGATCCGCAACGAGTTCTGCATCCGCATCACTGGCAAGGTGCGTCCGCGCCCGGCCGGCACGGAGAACGCCAACCTGACCTCGGGCAAGATCGAGGTGCTGTGCCATGAGCTGACCGTGCTGAACCCGTCGGTCACGCCCCCGTTCCAGCTGGACGACGACAACCTGTCGGAAACCACCCGCCTGACGCACCGCGTGCTGGACCTGCGCCGCCCGCAGATGCAGTACAACCTGCGCCTGCGCTACAAGGTGGCCATGGAAGTGCGCAAGTACCTGGATGCGCAGGGCTTCATCGACATCGAGACGCCGATGCTGGGCAAGAGCACGCCGGAAGGCGCGCGCGACTACCTGGTGCCGTCGCGCACGAACCCGGGCCACTTCTTCGCGCTGCCGCAGTCGCCGCAGATCTTCAAGCAGATGCTGATGGTCTCGGGCTTCGACCGCTACTACCAGATCACCAAGTGCTTCCGCGACGAGGACCTGCGCGCTGACCGCCAGCCCGAATTCACGCAGATCGACTGCGAGACGTCGTTCCTCACCGAGCAGGAGATCCGCGACCTGTTCGAGGACATGATGCGCACCGTGTTCAAGAACGCTATCAATGTGGACCTGGACGCCAAGTTCCCGGTGATGGAGTTCCGCGAGGCCATGGCCCGCTTCGGCTCGGACAAGCCGGACCTGCGCGTGAAGCTGGAATTCACCGAGCTGACCGACGTGATGAAGGACGTCGATTTCAAGGTGTTCTCGGGCCCGGCCAACAGCGACAACGGTCGCGTGGTGGGCCTGCGCGTGCCGGGCGGCGGTTCGATCTCGCGTGGCGAAATCGACGCCTACACCCAGTTCGTGGGCATCTACGGCGCCAAGGGCCTGGCCTGGATCAAGGTCAACGAAGTGGCCAAGGGCCGCGACGGCCTGCAATCGCCGATCGTCAAGAACCTGCATGACGCCGCGATTGCCGAGATCCTGAAGCGCACCGGCGCCCAGGACGGCGACATCATCTTCTTCGGCGCCGACAAGGCCAAGGTGGTGAACGACGCCATTGGCGGCCTGCGCCTGAAGATCGGCCATTCCGAGTTCGGCAAGTCGAGCGGCCTGTTCGAGGACGTGTGGAAGCCGCTGTGGGTGATCGACTTCCCGATGTTCGAGTACGACGAGGAAGACGCGCGCTGGGTGGCCATGCACCACCCGTTCACGAGCCCGAAGGACGA
Source organism: Cupriavidus sp. SIMBA_020 (assembly GCF_046535395.1). Classification (NCBI taxonomy): domain Bacteria; kingdom Pseudomonadati; phylum Pseudomonadota; class Betaproteobacteria; order Burkholderiales; family Burkholderiaceae; genus Cupriavidus; species Cupriavidus sp. SIMBA_020. Next base: position 53,320 of record NZ_JAWRWU010000023.1, read on the forward strand.
GCACCTGCAGTACCTGGAAACCGATCCGGGCAAGTGCATCGCCAAGGCGTACGACATGGTGCTGAACGGCTGGGAAATGGGCGGCGGTTCGGTCCGTATCTACCGCGAGGACGTGCAAAGCAAGGTGTTCCGCGCACTGAAGATCGGCGAGGAAGAGGCACGGTCCAAGTTCGGCTACCTGCTGGACGCGCTGCAATACGGCGCGCCGCCGCACGGCGGCCTGGCCTTCGGCCTCGACCGCATCGTGACGATGATGGCCGGCGCGGATTCGATTCGCGACGTGATTGCCTTCCCGAAGACCCAGCGTGCACAGGATCTGCTGACGCAGGCCCCGTCGGCGGTGGACGAGAAGCAACTGCGGGAGCTGCATATTCGCCTGCGGGCGCAGGAGGCCAAGACTACGGTTTGAGTATTGTCTGACCGTTAGTAAGACCGATGAAGGGGCGCCCGGCTGGGCGCCCTTTTTCTTTTGGGCCCGAGCCAGTCACGTGTGGTGTGCGCACAAAGGTTGGCCGAGTGGCACGGTTCTATTGACTTCGCTCAATGTTGCAGTGGATTGCAATGCCATTGAGGTTCGCAGCCCAGGTAAAACGGCGTAATGTGCGCCGCGCAGCGCAACCACGCTGTGCATGGCTTGAGAACGGAGCAAGGAACCGTGGCGGATTTGAGCAAAGGAAGGACGTCTGATGGCAGCGCCCTGCGCAAGGGGGAAACGGGCCGGCAGGCCTATCGTCTGGAAGTGCCTGGCGCCCTGAGCGCCGCTGCGCTTTCCGTGGTGTCCTTCAAGGCGGTGGAGCGGCTTGGTGAGCCGTATGTGGTGACGGTCGCACTGACCCACCCGCTGGAGCAGGGCCGCGCCGATTACGTTGGGAAGCCGGCCACGTTCGTGATCGATCCCGGGGACGGGACGGAACCCCGCACGTTTGCGGGCTGCATCACACGATTCACCAAGACGGCCGAGACGCGGGACTTCCACGGGTATGAGATAGACCTGGAGCCGCTCGTAGCCCGCTTGCGCCTCACGCGCGCGACCCGCATCTATCAGCACAAGACCGCGCCGGAAACTATCGAGGCCATCCTGCGACGCCATGGCCTGCTCGGCCATCAGTTCGCTTTCAAGCTCCTGCGCAAGTATCCGCAGCACAAGTTCCGTTTCCAGTACCAGATGTCCGATTGGGCATACATTCGGCTGTTGATGGAGCAGGAAGGGATCTATAGCTATTTCATCCCGGGAGAGTTCGGCGAATTTCTGGTGTTCGGCGACGACATTGACCATTACATCTACAAGCCTCAACTGCATGTGCCTTATCGCGAGACGGCGGGGCTGGAATCCGGTGTGGAGGCCGTTCATGGCCTTCGCACACACGCGAAAGCCGTTGCCGAATCGTTTCTGGTGGCCGACTACAACCCCGATCTGGCGTGGGAGCCTATCCAGGGCGAAGCGAACGTCGCGCGCAGTGACAAGACCACCTACGGCCGGCCCTACGTCTTCGGCACGCATCATCTGGACATGGCGGGCGCGAAATGGGAGGCGCAGCTGCGTCATGAAGCGGAGGTTGCCGGCCAGGTGGTCTATGAAGGCGAAAGCAGCGTGCTGGCGCTGCGTCCGGCGCGCATCCTCAGGATGGATAAGGACCTGCCCGACGCACCACACGGGCAGGTCATCATCGAGGTCATTCATAGCGGCGCACGCGATGCGGCCTATCGCAATTCCTTCAAATCGATCCCCTCGGACCGCCGCTTCCGGCTGCCGCTCGATGAAGCCAACTGGCCGAAGATACCGGGCACGCTGAGCGCCCGTATCACGTCGCCAAGCAAGTATCCGTATGCTTACCTGACGCCACAGGGCTATTACACAGTTCGCTTCGAGTTCGACTTCGAGACATGGCCAGGCGGTGGAGAATGCGTGCCGCTGCGCCTGGCGAAGCCGTTCGCCGGCGCGTTCCAGACAGGCTTCCATTTCCCGTTGATCGATGGCACAGAGGCCGCCATCGCGTTCCGGGACGGAAATCCGAACAAGCCGTACATCGCCCATGTCCACCACAACAGCTGCCAGCCCGACCTGATTACCAACCAGGACCGATGGCTGTCACGCAACGTCATCCGCACGCAGCGCGACAACAAGATCGAACTCGAGGATTGGGAGGGGCAGGAACATATCAAACTGTCCACCGAACACTCCGGCAAGACCCAGCTGACGCTTGGCCATATGGTCGACGGCAAGTGGAAGCGGCGTGGCGAGGGATTCGAGTTGCGTACCGACGCGCAAGGCGCGGTGCGCGCAGGCGGCGGCTTGTTCGTGTCGGCGGACATGCAGAAGAAGGCGCTGGGCAAGCAGAACGACATGACGCCTGCGATGGACCAGTTCCAATTGACGCAGGCGCAGGCCCAGGAGTTGGCGCAGGTTGCGCGGGCCGCCCAGGCGGAAGTGGCGGACATGAAAGCCGAGAACCAGTGGCTGAAGGATGAACTGGCGGATCTCAAGCGAGCGGTTATCGCGCTGTCCGCGCCTAACGGTATCGGCCTGGCCACGCCTGACCGCGTGATGGTGGCGGCGGGCAAGGATGTGAGCGTCACGACGTCCAGCCGATTCAACGTCAATGCAGTGCGGAATGTCGCCATCGTGGCCGGAGAAGTGCTGTCGCTGCTCGCGTACCGAATGGGCGTCAAGTTGTTTGCCGTGCGTGGAGACGTGCAGATACAGGCGCAAAGCGGGGCCATCCAGATGGCTTCCGAGAAGGACGCCACCATTACCAGTTCGAACGGGCGCGTCGTCATCGAGGCGAAAGACGAACTGCTGTTCAAGTGCGGAGGGTCCTATCTGCGCCTGACCTGCACGGGCATTGAGGACGCGACACGGGGCGACCGCATCTCAAAGGCCGCCGCACACGTTCGCCAGGGACCGGCCAGCATCCCCGCCGATCTGCCTGTGCTGCCGAAGCCGGCGGCAACGGCATGCGCCCTGGATGCCGCCCGCACCGGCATGCCGTTTGCACGCTTCTAGCCCTCGGGCGCCACGACGACAGATTTTCATGCCACTTGAAGCTCGTAACGCATGGCTGGCGCGGTTCCGCGCCCAGTACACCAACCTGAAGGCCGCGCATCCTCAGGCGCGGCTTTACGCCCTGATCGATACCTCCACGGTCAGCCATCGGGATCAGCTCCGGCTATCGGACGCCCTGAAACGGGTAACCCGTCTTGCGCTGTATAGCGATACCGGACTGGATGACCTCACGGAAACCGGGCCCTTCCTGCTTGCCTGCCCAGAGCCGGACGGTGTGGCGTCCCGCACCCTGTACCACTCGCTCAACAACCTGAGCGTGGACGATTGCCGAACCGTGTCGTGGATATGGACGATACATCCCGCCGCGGCCCTCATCGGGCATCTGCAAACCTTGCTCCACGCACGGCTCGGGCCGGACGATGTGGACGCATGGTTCTTCTTCCATCAAACGGTTTACCTGCCTGTGCTGCATGGCGCGTTGCCTGAGGCGACACGCCGCTACATGTTCGGGCCGGTCTTCGCGTGGTGGTGCCGCGATCCGCGCGGAGAACTGGTCGAGCTTGCTGGCGAAAATCTGCCTTTGCCGCCGGCATGGGACGCCTTTCCCGTACCGAAGGACGTAGTGAGCGCCCTCGATCGAGCCGGCGCACCTGCCCAGGTGCTCGCCTGGCTACAAAAATTCGATCCCTCGCAACTGAATGGGAGCCGTGCCAGTGAGCAGCTGCAGCGCGTCACTTCGCTGGTCGAGAAGGCCATGTCGTATGGCATCGCCGAAAAGGTCGACCTCGGCGTGTATGCCGCCTACGGGCTGCGTTACGGCGCGGCCTACGACGAACATCCCGCGCTGCAGGAAGTACTGACCCCGTTTCGCAAGACAAAGCGCGCCCTGATCGATGCGTACGCCGCGCTGGATGAAGGCGTTTGGCCAGCGGCACGCGAAATTGCCATGAGGCGTGCGGGGGAGCTGGCAACCCAGGCGCATCAGGAAAAGCTGCGCAAGCAGGGTTGCGTGCAGATACGCGTGCGGGTGCTGAATTGCAACCAGTATCGACAACGCGATATTTGCCTGCACTTTGAATGCGGCGGCGTCAGCCAGGTGTCCTCACTGTGCGGCGAACTGCAAGGGACCATGCACGCGCCCGTCGAGATGGACGTCCCCGCCGTAGCGATGCCATTGCCGGGAGCGCAGGCCACTGTCAGATGGATCGCACACTATGCCAATTGGGAATGTGCTGTTGAAGTCGAGGTGACAGGTGAACTTCCCAAGGCCAGGGACACCGGTCTGGCAATCGTCAAATTTGGACCCGGTCGAGGGGTCTCCATCACGCTGCACGCTGAAGACCCGAAGCCGGGCAGCGCAATAAAAGGAGAGTAATTCAGCATGCCACACATCATCATGAAAACGATATCGCTGTCATCCATTGCGCTGCTTCTTGGCGCGTGTGCGTCCGGTAGTGTTTCGACAGAGCCTGCCAAACACGTTGAAGCCGGTTCGTTGAAGAAGGTCGGCGTCCTGATGGTCAACTATACGGACTTCGAGGTTTCAGCCGTGCTCATTGACACCGGCGCCAAAGAGCGTGTCGGGCTTGCGGGACCCGTCCGCGCGCGCGAGTCGGGCGGGGTAGGGCCAGCAAGGTGCTGCTACGAATTACCGAAGCCGGGCGCGCCAATAACGATTTACTGGAAGAGCCCAACCATGGGGGAACACCAGCACATCAAGCGAACGGCTGTGCTGACCGGGCAGGCACCAGCCGACCCCAATCAGTTCTCGCACCTCATCCTCCGGTTCATGAATGATTTTCCCGCGGCCACCATTCAGGCTGAGTACATCTCCGACGAGGAGCTGAAGGCCGGCCGCGCGAGCAAACGTATCGATCCGTTGCTATGGCCGGTCCTGGACCAACTCGCTTCACCCTCGGAACGGGGGATGAAGCAATGAGACGGATTGCATGCGGGCTGATTGTGATGGTGCTGGTCACGCTCGGTGGGTGCGCGATGGGCCAGTCGGGAAGAGATGTCAGGGCGGGGGCGTGGGCCGCGAACTACACCGAGGACTATATCTACGACTACTGGATTCAGACGGTCTCAGGCAAGGACACCGGAGTGGGCGGTATACAGGTTAAGGAATTCTCCAGAGGGGGAACCAGTGGAAGCATATGCTGTTCGCGGATGCCGGGTGTCGGTCAGACGATCAAGGTCGTATGGCGAGTGGGCGGACGTCAGGACGACAAGTCCATGTGGAAAACCTACAGCCGGGATGTCGTCGTGAAAGGGACGATGCCGAAGCCGGGCTACAAGCTGCAGAGCTATCTAGTGGTCCGATTCTTCCCCAATCATGAGATCGAGACGGAATTGCTTTCTGGGGACGGCGATCTAGGCCCCGGAAATCCGCGGATGGACAGAATTTTCTTTGTTGGCCCGCGCGTAATGCGCCAAAAGGGAGAATAACGATGCAAGACTGGTTCACCGATAGCCACGATACTTTCCATCGGGCGCTCAAGACCGCCACGATGCTGCACGACGAAGCGTTCACGACCTGCTCGACCTGCGAGCAGAAGCCGTGGTTCAGCTTTTTTTTTGATGGCACAGGAAACAACCTTAAGTTGGACGAACCGGCGAAGAAGTTGTCCAACATCGCACGGCTCTATGCGGGACACGACGAGGAACGACCGCTGATCTGGAGGTTTTACTACCCAGGCGTTGGCACACCGCTAGATGCCAGTAATCCAAGCTGGTGGGAATGGATTCGCGACAGCGAGACATTGGGCGGGGGAGCCGGATTGGGCGCAGATGCGCGATTAGCGTTGGCCGAGGCAGATCTTCGAGATAGATTGAAAGCCAACCACAAAGTCACCCGCATCGATATCGCCGTATTTGGCTTCTCCCGCGGCGCGGCGCTTGCGCGTGCCTTTGTACACCGGCTGTTGACACAATGCGAGATGCGGCATGGCGCGCCCTTCTGGCCTTGCCGCACAGCAGTCGATGGTGAAGCCGCGCCGCTGCATATCCGGTTTCTGGGTCTGTTCGATACCGTCGAGTCCGTCGGGCTGCCGGGGCA
>NZ_JAWRWU010000024.1:0-42364 GCF_046535395.1 Cupriavidus sp. SIMBA_020
TCGGCGTCGTCCACCATGTCGCACTTGTTCAGGAACACGATGATGTAAGGCACGCCAACCTGACGGGCCAGCAGGATGTGCTCGCGCGTCTGCGGCATCGGGCCGTCAGCGGCCGAGCACACCAGGATCGCGCCGTCCATCTGCGCAGCGCCCGTGATCATGTTCTTCACATAGTCAGCGTGGCCCGGGCAGTCAACGTGGGCGTAGTGGCGGTTGGCCGTCTCGTATTCCACGTGTGCGGTGTTGATGGTAATGCCGCGTGCCTTCTCTTCCGGCGCTGCGTCGATTTCGTCGTACTTCTTGGCTGCGCCGCCAAACTTCGCAGCCAGCACCGTGGCGATTGCTGCCGTCAGCGTCGTCTTGCCGTGGTCAACGTGACCAATCGTACCTACGTTCACGTGCGGCTTGGTCCGCTCGAACTTTTCCTTTGCCATTTTTCAGCTCCTAATGGAATGCAGTCTTGTTGTTTCATCGCGCCGCCGCACCGGCAGGCGCGGCGGCAAACTTCCAATTACTTGCCCTTGGCCGTGATCACGGCTTCGGCGATGTTCTTGGGTGCCTCGGCGTAATGCTTGAATTCCATGGTGTACGTGGCGCGGCCTTGCGTGGCCGAGCGCAGCGACGTGGAATAACCGAACATTTCCGACAGCGGGACTTCGGCCTTGATGATCTTGCCACCACCCACCATGTCGTCCATGCCCTGCACGATGCCGCGGCGGGACGACAAGTCGCCCATCACCGTACCCGTGTAGTCTTCCGGCGTTTCCACTTCCACGGCCATCATCGGCTCGAGCAGAACCGGGCTGGCCTTGCGCATGGCTTCCTTGAAAGCCATCGAGCCGGCCATGCGGAACGCGTTTTCGTTCGAGTCCACATCGTGGTACGAACCAAACGTCAGCGTGACCTTCACGTCCACCACCGGGAAGCCAGCCAGAATACCGGCCGACAGCGTGTCGACGATACCCTTTTCAACCGCCGGAATGTATTCGCGAGGAATCACGCCGCCCTTGATGGCGTCGATGAACTCGAAGCCCTTGCCCGGCTCTTGCGGTTCCAGCGTAATCACAGCGTGACCGTACTGGCCGCGGCCGCCCGACTGCTTGACGAACTTGCCTTCGACGTCTTCGGCCTTCTTGCGAATGGTCTCGCGGTAGGCCACCTGCGGCGCGCCGATGTTGGCTTCCACGCCGAATTCGCGCTTCATGCGGTCGACCAGAATTTCGAGGTGGAGCTCGCCCATGCCCGAAATGATGGTCTGACCCGATTCCTCATCGGTGCGCACGCGGAACGACGGATCTTCAGCGGCCAGGCGGTTCAGGGCGATGCCCATCTTTTCCTGGTCAGCCTTGGTCTTCGGCTCAACGGCCTGCGAGATCACCGGCTCCGGGAACACCATGCGCTCGAGCACGATCGGGGCAGCCGGATCGCACAGCGTATCGCCCGTGGTGGCGTCCTTCAGGCCCACCGCAGCGGCGATGTCGCCGGCCAGCACTTCCTTGATTTCTTCGCGCTGGTTGGCGTGCATCTGCAGAATACGGCCCAGACGCTCCTTCTTCTGCTTCACCGGGTTGTACACGGTGTCGCCCGAATTGATCTTGCCCGAGTACACGCGGAAGAAGATCAGCTGGCCAACGAACGGGTCGGTCATGATCTTGAACGCCAGCGCCGAGAACTTCTCGCTGTCGTCAGCCTTGCGCTCGAGCTTCTTCTCGTCGTCGCGTTCGTCCACGCCCGTAACCGGCGGAATATCCACCGGCGACGGCAGGAAGTCGATCACGGCGTCGAGCATACGCTGCACGCCCTTGTTCTTGAACGCGGTGCCGCACAGCATCGGCTGGATTTCGCAGGCGATGGTACGGTCACGCAGCGCCTTGACGATCTCGGCACGGGTCAGCTCTTCGCCGCCCAGGTACTTTTCCATCAGCTCTTCGCTGGCTTCGGCGGCGGACTCGACCATCTTCTCGCGCCATTCTTCAGCAGTGGCTTGCAGTTCGGCCGGGATGTCCTGGTACTCGAACTTCACGCCCTGGCTGGCTTCGTCCCAAATGATCGCCTTCATTTCCAGCAGATCGACGACGCCCTGGAAGCCGTCTTCAGCGCCGATTGGCACCACGACGGGCACCGGGTTGGCCTTCAGGCGGTTCTTCAGCTGGTCGTAGACCTTGAAGAAGTTGGCGCCGGTACGGTCCATCTTGTTCACGAAGGCCAGACGCGGCACGCCGTACTTGTTGGCCTGGCGCCACACGGTTTCCGACTGGGGCTGCACGCCACCCACTGCGCAGTAGACCATGCAGGCACCGTCCAGCACGCGCATGGAGCGCTCCACCTCGATGGTGAAGTCCACGTGGCCCGGGGTGTCGATGATGTTGAAGCGATGCTCGGGATAGTTCCCGGCCATGCCCTTCCAGAAGGCGGTGGTGGCAGCGGAGGTGATCGTGATGCCACGCTCCTGCTCCTGCTCCATCCAGTCCATGGTGGCCGCGCCATCGTGCACTTCACCGATCTTGTGGTTCACACCGGTGTAGAACAGGATCCGCTCGGTCGTGGTGGTTTTACCCGCGTCAATGTGAGCCGAAATACCGATATTGCGGTAGCGCTCAATGGGAGTCTTACGAGCCACTTTAATCCTCTATTCGTCCGTGAGGCGCCGGCATCTCATCGCCCGCGCCCCTAACACAAACGGGCGAGATGTGTAGCAACACAGCCCGCCCGGCAACCAACAACGTGTCTCGCTCGCTTTAGAAGCGGAAGTGCGAGAACGCCTTGTTGGCTTCGGCCATGCGGTGCACTTCGTCGCGCTTCTTCATCGCGCCGCCACGGCCTTCCGATGCTTCCAGCAGCTCACCTGCCAGGCGCAGCGCCATCGACTTCTCGCTGCGTTTCTTCGCGGCCTCGCGCAGCCAACGCATCGCCAATGCCAAACGACGCGACGGACGGACTTCGACCGGAACCTGATAGTTGGCGCCGCCCACGCGACGGCTCTTCACTTCCACCACCGGCTTCACGTTGTTGATGGCAACGGAAAACACTTCGATGGGGGCCTTGCCTGCCTTCTTTTCGATCTGGTCGAACGCGCCGTACACAATGCGTTCGGCAACCGACTTCTTGCCGTCCAGCATCAGCACGTTCATGAACTTGGCAACTTCAACGTTGCCGAACTTCGGATCAGGCAGAACTTCCCGCTTGGGGACTTCACGACGACGTGGCATCTTCTTTCCTTTAGATTCAGTTGAGAGCGCGTCACTTATCGCGGCTCTCCGGCCACCAACTAGCTTGCCTGCATGGCAAATTCGCCGGGTGACCACTTACTCGACGGCACGGCGCATAACTCTCCGTTGTACCGCCGCCTGGTGACAGCACCATGACTCGCGCCACAGGCCATCTTCTTGTTGCTGCTGCGGGCAATCGCTTGCCCAGGTGCCCTGAAAACGATCAGGCAGCCTTCGGACGCTTCGCGCCGTACTTCGAACGAGCTTGCTTGCGGTCCTTCACGCCTTGCAAGTCGAGCGAGCCACGGACGATGTGGTAACGCACACCCGGCAGATCCTTCACACGGCCGCCGCGGATCAGCACGACCGAGTGTTCCTGCAGGTTGTGGCCTTCACCGCCGATGTACGAGATGACCTCGAAACCGTTGGTCAGGCGCACCTTGGCGACCTTACGCAGTGCCGAGTTCGGCTTCTTCGGCGTCGTGGTGTACACACGGGTGCACACGCCGCGACGCTGCGGGCAGTTCTCAAGCGCAGGGCTCTTGCTCTTGACGACTTCAGAGACACGCGGCTTGCGAACCAGTTGGTTGATAGTTGGCATTGTTCAATCCAGCTTGGTTTTACAAAAACACCCCTCCGCCGGCTCCATATCAATGAACTCGGCCTGAGGGGCAACTACGGGTTTCGGACGGGAATGGAGAGCGGGCGCTCAAAAGGAAGGGCTGTGAAGTGACAGACTTGCCAAAGAGCGCGAGCTCGCCCGGATCCCGCTTGGCTATCCTGCCGGGCTGCGCCGCAAGGATCACTCCACGGGCGCGCGTCCGACGGACGAGCGAAATCCAAAGCCAAAAACTCGAATCTGGCATCCTAGCAGGGGTGTTGACAATGGTCAAGTGGTATACCCGCCCTGTATACGCTTGGGGCGGGCGCCCCGGTCAGACTCGGACCGCGCGCAGTGTCTCGAGGATTTCCTCGCCGTAGCGTTCGAGCTTCGATGCACCGATACCGGGCACTTCGGCCAGTTCGTCGAGCGATTCGGGCGCGCTGCGCGCCAGTTCGGCCAGGGTTGCGTCGTGGAAAATGACGTAGGCCGGCACGCCGTGCTCGCGCGCCGCGGCCGTGCGCCAGCGGCGCAGCGCTTCCCAATGCGCGAGCGCGTCGGGATCCATCGTGGCAGTGTGGTCGGTACGCGTGCCACGCGCGGCACGGTCGCCGGACTTGGCTGGCTTGTTGACCTGCCGGCGCAGCGTAATGGGCTGCTCGCCCTTGAGCACCGCCCGGGCGGATTCGCCCAGCAGCAGCGCGCCATGGCCACCGTGGTCGATCACCAGCAGCCCGTGGGCGATCAGCTGGCGGAAGATCGCATGCCACTCCGACACCGATCGGTCCTTGCCGATGCCGAAGGTCGAGACCTTGTCATGGCCCCACTGCCGGATCTTCTCGTTGGCGTTGCCGCGCAGGATGTCGATCAGATGAGTCGCGCCGAAGTGGACGCGGCTTGCCTGGGCCGTGCGATAGACGCAGGACAGGGCCATCTGGGCCTCGCGCGTGCCGTCCCAGGTCGCCGGCGGCTCAAGACAAGTGTCGCAATTGCCACACGGCTCGGCATTTTCGTCGAAGTACGCCAGTATGCGCACGCGCCGGCAACCCGCCGTCTCGCACAAACCCAGCAGGGCGTCGAGCTTGGAGGACGACACGCGCTTGTGGGCGTCGTCCGCCTCGGACTCGTCGATCATCCGCTTCTGCTGCACCACGTCGCCCAGGCCGTAGGCCATCCACGCGTTGGCGGGCAGGCCATCGCGGCCGGCGCGGCCGGTTTCCTGGTAATAGCCTTCCATGCTCTTGGGCAGGTCCAGGTGGGCGACGAACCGGACGTCCGGCTTGTCGATACCCATGCCGAAGGCAATCGTCGCCACCATCACGATGCCCTCTTCCTCGCGGAAGCGCGCCTGGTGATGCTGCCGCACCTGGGCATCCATGCCGGCGTGATACCCCAGCGCCTGGATGCCGTGGCCGGCCAGCCAGGCGGCGGTGTCCTCGACCTTCTTGCGCGACAGGCAATACACGATGCCGCTGTCGTGCCCGCCGTCGCCGTTCATGTGCTCGGCCTTGATGAAGGCGAGCAGCTGGTTGCGCGCGTTGTCCTTCTCGACGATGCGATAGCGGATGTTCGGCCGGTCGAAGCTGGAGATGAACACGCGCGCGTCGTCCAGCGCCAGCCGCTCGACGATTTCATCGCGCGTGAGCGTATCGGCCGTGGCGGTGAGTGCAATACGCGGCACCTGCGGGAACCGCTCGTGCAGCACCGACAGCTGAATGTACTCGGGCCGGAAGTCGTGGCCCCATTGCGACACACAATGCGCCTCGTCGATCGCGAACAGCCCGACGCGGGTGCGTTCGAGCAGGTCGAGGAAGCGCGGCGTCATCAGCCGTTCGGGCGCCACATAGAGGATTTCCAGCCGCCCCGCGAGCAGATCGCGCTCCACGGCGGAGGCCTCGCTGCTGGTCAGTGTGGAGTTGAGCACCGCTGCGCGCACACCGGCCTCGGTCAGCGCAGCCACCTGGTCCTGCATCAGCGCGATCAGCGGCGAGACGACGATACCGACACCCTGCCCCGCCTGCTGGCGCAGCAGCGCCGGAATCTGGTAGCAGAGCGACTTCCCGCCGCCCGTGGGCATGAGCACCAGGCAATCGCCGCCCTCGGCCACATGGTCGATGATCTCTGCCTGCCGGCCGCGAAAGGCGTGGTAGCCGAAGACTTCTTTGAGGATCGCCAGTGCGCGCGACATGGACAGCGGAATTCGGGAAAGCCGTAACCTTACCACTAAGGCGCCCGGGCTCGGCGTCGATGCTGCCGAGATCGCTATTTCGGATAACGGCGATTGCGTTCTCGACGGTTGCAGAGTTCCATGGGCATTGCCAGACTCTCAACAAGGGGCGATGCAATGGGCAATTGGCAGGATCGACTCAAACGCATCAGCAAGCCGGCAGCATCGGAGCGTGAAGTACTCGAGAGCATCGAGACGACCGCCGCGATGCTCGGCTTCGATATGGGGAACCGCAGCATGACATTCTCGGCGAGCCAGCTGTGGAGCGAGGCAAGGCTGCTGGGCCTGTGCCACGGTCTGTCGGAGGAGGACTTCACCCTGGCCATGCGCGGTGGGCCCCTATCCTCCGCCCCGTCGCCGACCCCGCCGGTCAACGGCAAGCTTGGCCGTCGCGAAATTCGCATGCGCTGGTTCGCCTTCGTGGTTCATCTCGTGCTGGACCAGCAACGCATGGCGCGCCCCACCGGGCAAGGACAGTCGCCCCTGACCGAGCGCGAGCTCGAAGTCCTGAAACTGACTGCCCAGGGCAAGACCTCGTCGGAAATCGCCGCATTGCTGATGGTCTCCGGCAACACCGTCAATTTCCACATTCGCAATGCGATGCTCAAGCTGCAGGCCAGGAACAAGACGGCAGCGGCCGTGTGCGCTGCCTTGCAGGGGTGGCTCAACGGGTGAGTTGACTTGGCGCAAACGTAGCCCACGCGCCTATCAGATTTGGTAGTTACTGCACTTCGCCATGTCTGTTGCAATGCGCCATCGACATTGCGAGGAATGGCAGATGACATCGATTGCATCGCCGCAGCGCCCGGTTGCACTGGTCAGCGGCGGCTCACGCGGGATCGGCCGGGCGATATGCCTGGCACTGGCCGACGCTGGCTACGCAATCTCCTACTGCCATCACGCATCAGGCGATGCCGGCCTCGAGACACTCGCCCAGCTGCGCGCCGCAGGCATCCCCTCGCTGGCCCTGCAATGCAACGTTGCCGACGCGGGCGCCTGCGAGCGCTTCTTTGCCGAGACCATCGAACATCTCGGCCAGGTCGACGTGCTGGTGAACAACGCCGGCATCACCCGCGATGCGCCGCTGGCGACAATGCGCCCCGATGCATGGGCCGCGGTCATCGACACCAATCTCACCGGTACCTTCCACTTGAGCCGGTCCGCCGCCTTCCACTTCATGAAGCGGCGCACCGGCGTCATCATCAACGTGGCGTCCATTGCGGGCGTCTACGGTAACGCTACCCAGACCAACTATTCGGCATCGAAGGCCGGCATGATCGGCTTCACCCGGGCGCTGGCCAAGGAGGTTGCGCCCTACGGCGTGCGCGTCAATGCCGTGGCGCCGGGTTTCATCGAATCCGACATGACGGCAGGCCTTTCCGACAGCGTCGCGTCGGCCGCACTGGCCCGCGTGCCGCTGCGCCGCTTTGGCAAGCCCGAGGAAGTCGCGGCGTTGGTCCGCTTCCTGGCCTCCGCCGACGCGGCCTACGTCACGGGCCAGGTCTTTCAGATCGACGGCGGGCTCGTCCTCTAAGGCGCCAGGGCGATATCGTGGACGACATCCTCCCGCCTCTCATCATGGCCCGCAGCGTCCGGGGCTTTTCGGACTGTCGCCGGCCCGGCCTCCGCGAATGGGAATTCGACTGGCGTTTTGCGGACGACGACGACAGCTTTCAGGGCCACTTTCCGACGTACCCCATCCTGCCCGGGGCATTCCTGCTGGAGATGGCGCAGCATGCCGCCAACCATGCGCTCGCGCAGAGCGGCCAGACGGGGCGCCGCGTCACCAGTGTGACGCGCCTGCGCTTCCAGAACCCGGTCCTGCCGGGGGACACCTGCACATTGCAGGTCGCCTGGGATGACCTCGATGCGGTGCAGATCCGCTTTACCAAGCCTGGTGGCGCGGTGGCGCACGGCATCCTCGGCACTGGCCCGGTGCCACGCCATGCAGGCGCCCCGGAAGTATCCGCGGCGGAATTGCCGCGCGATCCGACCGTCGCCCTCAAGGTGCTACCGCATGGTCATCCCATGCGGCTGGTCGATCGTGTGGCGCTGGATGGCACTGCTCGCGCAGTCGCCTACAAGAACATCACGCTCAATGAGCCTTGCTTCAGCGCCGCGCATCGCGGCATGGACGAGGCGCAACTGGCATATCCGTTGGCGCTGCTGGTGGAGTCCTTCGCCCAGGGCGCGGGGCTGCTGCTATCCCGGCGCGGCTTCTTTGCGGACGCTGGCGGCGCCGCTTCGCTGACCGTGTTCGGCGAGTTTCGCGGCATCCATCTGCTTGGCCGGGCCCTGCCGGGGGACCAGCTTCGCCACGACGTCCATCTCCTGGAATGTGGGCGCAACGTGGCCCACCTGGCGGGACAGACCAGCGTCGGGGGACGCACTGTCGCCCTGTTCGACGATCTGATGGCCTTCTCCATTGGCGCGACGACACTCGGCGCCGCTGGAGGCCAGCGATGACACAGCGGCGCGATGTCCTGCTGGCCGGATTCGGCGCCTGCTCCGCCGCAGGTCCGGATGTCGAAGCCTTCTGGCGTGCCCTGCAACGCGCACCCGAGGCGCCATCACCGAACGCCATCGTCCCGCGGAGTACCGATGGACGGACGTGGCGCCATGGGCATTGCCTGCCCGCGTCGGCCTCTCATGTGCATGCCGACTTCGACAGCCTGATCGCAGATGTTGCCCTGCAAGCCCTCGATGACGCCCGCAGACGCGGCCATGCACTCGACACCCTGCACACCGGTCTCGTGCTTGGCACGGCGGCCGGGGACAGCCGCCGTGCCGAACGGCACCGCCTAGAAGACGCCGTGGCGCCGTATGCCACGAGCCACCCGTACCGCGCCATCGACACGCTGCCCCACGTGCTGCCCATCCAGGTGTCCGGACCGGCTTTCGTCGCCGCCAACGCCTGCTCGGCCGGCCTTCATGCCCTGGTCCATGCGGTGGACATCATCCGGGCCGGCATGGCCGACGCGATGATCGTGATCGGCGCCGACCTGCTTTCCCACGTCACCCAATCGGGCTTTCAACGCATGACGGCGCTCGATCCGCAGGGGTGCATGCCCTTCGACGTCCGCCGCCTGGGCACCGTGCTGGGCGAAGGCGCCGCCGCGCTGGTACTCGTGGCCGACAGCGAAGCTGCCGCGCACGCCGGATCCGCCGGACGCATCCGAGGCATCGGCGTGAGCTGCGACGCCTTCCACCCGACCGCCCCCGAACCCGGCGGCCGGGACATCTCCCGGGCCTTGCGTGAGGCGCTGCGCGATGCGAATGTCGGCCCCGACGGCATCGACGTCATCGTGCCACACGGCACCGGCACGCCCCCCAACGACCGCATCGAAGGCAACATTCTGGCGGCAGTGCTTGGCCCAAGCGTCGTCATGCCGCCGGTGCTGTCCGTCAAGGCGCATATCGGACACACCGCAGGCGCGTCCGGCCTGTTCTCCCTGCTCGCGGCGGCGCTTGCACTGGCACATCGGAAGGTGCCGGCAGGCTACTGCGAGCGCCCTGATCCGGCCACGCGCATCCGGCTGCCCAGCCGTGAAACGCCACTGCGGGCAAGACGGCCGCTTCGGGCACTCATCAATGCCTGTGGATTCGGTGGGAACAACGTGTCCCTGGTCTTGCAGGAAGGGACGCCATGAGCGCCGTCAATCTCCTGACCTGCGCGGCCGTGGCGCCCGGCATCGGGGAAGATCTTCTCCCGTGCTCGCCTGGCACGCTTGCGATCGTCGACCCGGACTGGTTCGATCCGGCCCTGTGGCTGCCGGGTACGCGGCACCGCTACCTCAACGACACCACGCGCTACGCGCTGGCCGCGGCGCGCCGGTGTCCCGATCCATGCACGGATGGCGGCGTCGCCCCTGAGCGGCTCGCGCTTTGTTTCGGTACAAGTGTCGCGGATGTCTCAGTCCGGCACCTGTTCGATCAGGCCGTGGCCCACGGCGGACTGGATGCCGTCAGCACCGTCAGCGCACCCAATATCTCGGCCAATATTGCCGCCGCCCACGTCGCCATCGACTGTCAGGCCCGCGCGCTATGCAGCACCGTCACGTCGCCGTTCCTGGCCGGCTTCGAAGCCCTGATGCTGGGCATCCAGGCGATCCAGGCCGGTCGTGCCGACCAATCGCTGGTCATTGCCGCCGAAGAGGCGATCCCCGAGGGGGCCGGCGCAGCCATCCTGCCGGGCGCCGTCGCGCTCCGGCTGGGCAGGCGCGCGACGGAGAACGGTCATTGCCTGCGGCCCCTCGGTTGGGGCCGGGTCGAGACGCCCGGACAACTGCCGCAGCGGCTGGTCCACGCGCTGACGCGCGCCGCCTCCGGGTTTCCCGGACCGACGCGGCTTGTTGTCCCGGCCCGCACGCCGCTCAGCTGGCCCAAAGGCCTTCCGCCCCCAGACATCCTCACGTGCGACGACGCAGGCGCCCTGGCACCCCTGCTGTGCGCCCTGCCGACGCTGCGTGACGTCCACCCCTTCATCCTCGTCGCCATACACGAGCACCGCTACATGGCATTTGTTTCCCAATGCTGACCGCTTTCCACCCAAGAAGGAGCACATCCATCATGACTTCCCCCGACCGCATCGCCGCCATCAAGCAGATCGTTTCCGAAATCCTTGAGATCGAGCCGGCCGACATGACCATGACCAGCCGCTTCAAGGAAGACCATGACGCGGATTCGCTGCGCGCCATCGAAATCCTCGCCAGCCTGGAGAAGGCTTTCGGCGTGACCATCTCGCAGGACGGGCTGGCCCGCATGGTGAACCTGGAGGGCGTCTGCCAGGTGGTGGATGAAGCCGCCTCGGTCAAGTCCTGAGTCACGCACCGGAGCCATCATCATGCGACGTGTCGTCGTGACCGGCATTGGTGCCGTGAGCAGCATAGGTCTTGGCGTGAAGGCGTTCACCGACGCGCTCCGTGCCGGGGCGTGCGGCGTGTCCGAGATTCGCTCCTTCGACACGTCGGGCTTCGCCAGCCATCGCGGATGCGAAGTCCGGAATTTCGACCCCGCCACCTGGATCGCCGGGATCGATCCGAGCACACTGGGCCGCAGTGCACAGTTCGCGGTCGCGGCGGCCGGCATGGCGATACGTGACAGCGGGATCGATACAACCCGACTCAAGCAGGCCCGCTGCGGCGTGTCCATCGGGACGACCGACGGCGAATCGCAGGTGATCGACCAGCTCACCGAGCAGGCGGTACGCCATGGCTATGCCGGCATTGACCCCGCGTTGCTCCAGCAGGTGCCTTCGCACCACATCTCATTCGCGGTGGCGCGCGCGCTGGGCTTGCGCGGCGGAGCCATCACCCTCCCCACGGCATGCTCGGCCGGCAACTACGCCATCGGCTATGCCTATGACTGCATCGGGCTCGGCGATGCGGACGCCATGCTGTGCGGCGGCGCGGACTCGGTATGCCGCAAGACATTCGCCGGCTTCTACCGGCTGGGCACCATCGCGCCGCAGGTCTGCCAGCCATTCGACAAGGACCGCAAGGGCATCCTGACGGGCGAAGGGGCCGGTCTGCTTCTGCTCGAGTCGCTCGACAGCGCCCTGGCCCGTGGCGCGCGGATCTACGCCGAGGTCCTGGGCTACGGACTGACCTGCGACGCGGACCACATGGTGGCGCCGAATCGGGACAGCATCGTGCGCTGCATCCGGCTCGCACACCGTAACGCGGGCGTCAGCGCGGCGCAGATCCAGTACATCTGCGCCCACGGCACCGGCACCATCGCCAACGACATCACGGAATCCGGTGCCATCGCCGAGGTGTTCGGCGCCACCAAGCCGCCTGTTTCCTCCATCAAGTCGATGATCGGACACACCATGGGCGCCGCCAGCGCACTGGCCAGCATCGCCTGCGCGGTGGCCGTCCGGGACGGATTCCTGCCGCCGACCATCAACCATGGTGAGACGGACCCCCGCTGCCCACTCGATTGCGTACCCAACCACTCGCGCGCCGCCGACCTGCGCGTGGTGCAGAACAACGGCTTTGCCTTCGGCGGCAACAACGCCATCACCGTGTACGCGAGGTACCCCCAATGAGGAGCAGCGCATGACCGCACATGGCATCTCGATTGTTGGCTGGCAGGCGATATCGGCCCTGGGGGTGGGGGCGGATGCGTTGCGCACGGCCGACCCAACGGCACCCCCGGTGACTGAACTGCCGCAATCGACCGACCCGTATCCGCAGGACGTCGCCTATCGCCCGGCGCACTTCGACGTCTCCGCACTGATTGGCGCCAAGGGAACCCGTTCCATCGACCGCACCACGGCGCTCGCGCTTTGCACGGCGCGCCTGCTGCATGGCGACCAGCCGCCTTATGAAGGGGAGCAAGCCGAACGGACCGGATTCGTGCTGGGCACCAGTACCGGCAGTATCCGCAGCACCAGCGATTTCACGCGCGACTCGCTGGTCCAGGAGCGGCCATTCCTGGTCAATCCCGCCCACTTCCCGAACATCGTGATGAACTGCGCGGCGGGACAGTGCGCCATTCGCTTCAAGGCGCGCGCGGTGAACGCAACCATCTCGGGAGGGCGGCTGTCCGGACTGCTCGCGCTGCAGTACGCCTCGCAGATGCTGCGCCGGGGCTATGCGGACCGGCTTCTGACAGGTGCCGTCGAGGAGCTTTGCGTGCAGACGGCCTGGGCACATCGCGGCCTGATCCAGCTGGGCAAGCGGCAAGCCGTGCCCCTGGGCGAAGGCTGCGCGATGTTCTCGCTCGAGCGCACCACGCCGCAGCATGAAGGGGTGGCCATCCTGGCCTTGCGTTACGGGCGCTACAGCGAACCCGTCGACGGCCCGGCCGGTGATCTGGCGCTGGACCACGCGGTGGAGGGCGCACTGGCCTGCATCGGCGAAGCCCTGACGCAAGCCGGCCTCGATGCGTCCGAGGTGGTCGCTTGTTGCCTGTGCGGCGCGGCCGAGCCTCGCATTGCCGACATCGAACGGCGCGCCATCGCGCGGCTGCCCGGCGCCAGCATGACCGTCCACCAGGCGGCGCTCGTCGATCGGTTCGGCGACACCTACAGCGCCACCTTCGCGCTCGCGCTCTGCCATCTGCTTGCCTGTCTCGAACAGGCCCCCGCCGGTGCGGCGGGCATGGTCCTGGCCACCACCGACGACGGGCACGCGGGCTGCCTCATCGTGCGCCGCGCGCCTGCGGCTAAGGAACTTCCATGACATATGCGATCACCGGCTCGGCCATGAAGACCAGCCTCGGCGAAGACAAATGCACGTGTTTCGAGAGCCTGTGCTCAGGGCACTCCGGCCGCAAGCGCCTGCAAGCATTTACCGCCGACCATTTCAACGTGCGCAACGCCTATGAGATTGACGACCGCCCCGGCGGCATCGACCGGGCGCTGCGCGCCACCGAACTGCTCTGCGATGCGGTACAGGCCGCCGTGCAGGAGGCCGCACTGCCGCCGGACGCGCGTTGCGTCGTCGTGGTGGGAACCGGCCTGCGGGAGCTACGCACGCTGGAACTGTTCTGGACGGTCGGCACGCCGATGACGATCGACCAGTTGCATTTCGAGCGCGCACTGAACCGAAGGCTGCACACCAGTTTTCCGGTCATCACGCTCGCCAATGCCTGCTCCGCCTCCAGCTTCGCACTCGCGGTTGCCGAGGACTTCCTGCGCGATGGCGCCTTCGACTTCGCGATCGTCGGTGGCTGCGACACCATCACGAAGAGCATGTTCGGCTTGCTGGATCGCGTGAATCCCTCGCACCCCGACGCAGTCCGGCCATTCGATCGAGACCGGCGCGGCGTGCTGATGGGCGATGGCGCCGCCGCCGTCGTGCTGGAATCCCGCGCGAGCGCCAACGCGCGCGGCGCGCCGGTGCTGGCAACGTTGCGGGCCGTCGGCACGAGTTGCGATGCGGCGCACGAGACGGCCCCAGATCCGGCGGGCATCGCCCGTGCCATCGAGGATGCCTACCAACGCGCCGGCCTGGCGCCGGAGGACATCGACATCATCATGGCCCACGGCACCGGTACGCCGCTCAACGACAAAGCCGAGGCCGAGGCCATGCAACGCGTGATGCGGCAACACGTCTCGCATCCACGCATCTGTGCGATGAAATCGATGACTGGGCATACCTCGGGGGCGTCGGGGCTGGTTGGCGTGGTCACGGCGATCGAAGCCATCGAGTGCGGCATGCTGCCGCCCACCGTCGGGCTCGAGCACCTGATGCCGGAGGCGCGCGCGATGAATATCGTCAACGAGGCCACCCCGGTCAATGCGCGGCTGGCCCAGGTGAATGCGTTCGGCTTCGGCGGCGTCAATGCCGTGGCCATCCTGGAGTGCGAATCATGAATCCCCGCACGCAGGCCATCCTCATCTCGGGTCATGGCTGGGAGATCCCGGCCTTCTCCACCCACGACAGCCTCGCGGAGGGGTTGCTGGCCGGTCCCGCCGCGCCGCATTTCACGCCCGAGCGACTGCTGGGCAAGAAGGGGCTTCGCTACAAGGAGCGCTCCACGTTGCTGGCCCTCTGCGCAGCATCCAAGGCGCTGGCCGACGCCGGCTTCGTGAAGGCGGACACCGTGTCCTTGCACGATGACGGGTTCGGTGTGGTGGTCGCTACCAACACGTGCAATCTGGATACGGTCTGCCAGGCAGCGGAGACCATCCATCGCCAGCACGTCAATGCCACCAGCGCAATGGATCTACCCAACGCCTCCAGCAATGTCGTCTCGGCCGCTATCGCCATTCGCTTCGGACTGCGTGCGCTCAACCTCACCGTCTGTACCGGGGCTTCGTCGTCGCTCGATGCCATCGTGCTGGCCGCCAATGCCATCCGCAACGGCCGCGCCCGGCGCATGCTGGTTGTCGCGGTGGAAGTGGATGGCCCGGCGGCGCGCAGCCTGCTGGCCGGCCGCCGGCTTGCCGAAGGCGGCGGGCTGCCCGCCTTGCTGGAAGGCGCAGGTGCCTTGGTGCTCGAGCGGACCGATGATGCCAACGCCCGTGGCGCACGCCACCATGGTGCCCTGGCCGGCTACGCCTATTGCCATGCCGATGCGGCACGTTCGCCCGCCCTAGACGCCCTGCTGACCGATCATGCGAGCAAGCCTTGTTACGTCGCCGGCGACAGCTTTGCCGCCCACGCGGTCACCGCACTCCATCAGCGCGAGGGCGCGCAGCGCGATCTCGGCATACTGTCCGGCCCGGCCTATGGGGCCAGCACGCTGTATGCGCTGATCCATCATTGCGAACAGGCACGCGCCGCGGAGCCGGAGTCGGCTTGCGGGGCGGTCGTCCTCGGCGGTGGCAGCTGGGGGGACCGCCGCGCCGGAGCCATCGTCGTTGAAGCGGGCGGCGTCGGGCAATGACGACGCTGCTGGCATCACTGGGCGGCTACACGCTTCAGGCGCGGGTGTGCGGGCCCGTCGGCGCCCCGCTGGCCGTGCTGGTCCACGGGATGATGGAAGCAGGCAGCGTCTGGGAACCGCTGCTGCCGCGCCTGGCCGCCACGCATCGGTGCGTCGTGCTGGACCTGCCCTGGAACGGGTTGCAGTCTGGCCTCTGGGGCCGGGTGCTGCCACCCGAGCGGTGGCTATCCGCTGCGCTTGAGCGCTTTCAACTGTGCCCGGACGTCTGGATTGCCCACTCTTTCGGCGCCAACACCGTGCTGACGCTGCTTGCCCAGCACCCGGCCACACCCGGGGCCACCGCACCCGCCGCGCTGGTCTCGCCGTTCTACAAGGCGTTACACCGGGAGGTGACCTGGTCCCTGTTCCAGCAGCACGTCAACGCATTCCCGGATTTTGTCCAACAGAGCATCCGCGCCCGCACCGCGCGCCCGCTGGCGCCGGACGTCCTGCAGCGCATGACACGCACTGCCTGCGAGCACTTCGGTTGCTACGTCTGGACCGAATTCTGGCGCCTGTACGCCGGGATGCCCTTCCTTCCCCTGCACGAGGTGCGCCAGCCACTTCTCGTGTTGGCCGGCGGCGATGACCAGTTTGCGCGATTGCCCGACGTCCGCGCGATGGTCGACACCCTGCCGGCAGGCCGGCTCCGTGTCTTTCGCGATGCCGGCCATTTTCTGCTGAACGATCTCCGGCACGACGCTGTCGGCGCCATCGCGCAGTTCCTGCAGGTGCGCGGCGATCCAATGCCGGCCACGCCTCGCCAGGCTTGTGCTGGCGCCACCCCTTCCTTCCACTCCACGGAATCCACGCCATGACCTTGCATCACTCCGACACGACTGGCTTCGACCGCACCCACACCAGGGTCCGGCCCCGCTTCGAAGGCTGCAACATCTGCACCTGGATCGGCTTCAAGCACGTCATGTATTGCATCGAGGAAGCCGTTGTCGATCATTTCCGCGCGCACGGCTTCGGACCGCGCGAACTCTATGAGCAGAAAGGTCTCTGTCTCGAGATCGTCGATTCGAGCGTACGGATCCTCCATGCGCTTCACATTGACGATACGGTAGATATCGAGGTCGTGCCGTCGCCGAAGGCACCGGACGGGGTGCTGCGCGTCGCCGTGACACTGACGGTGCCGCGCGACGGCAAACCATTGAAGGCCGTCACCGGTTACGTGGACGTGCTGTTCCGCCTGGACGACAGCGTCGTAACCCCACAGCCAGCCAGCGGGGAGCCGCGCCTCGCGCCATACACCTGTACCCGGATCCGGCGAGGGCCGCAGCGCTCCATTCCCGATGCCGGCCTGGACACGGCGCGCCAGGCCGGTAACCCGCCGCTGGACGTGCGTCGCGCGCTGGCTGCCGATGAAGGCAACCGCTTCGTCTGGCAATGGCGGGTGCCCTATTTCTACTGCCACTTCAACGATCGCCTCCAGCATTCGGGCTACCTGAGACTGATGGAGGAGGTGCTGGATCTCTTTGTCGCCGAGCGTGGAATCTCCATCCGCACATTGCTGGAGAACAAGAAGTGGATTCCCGTCGTACCGCAGGCGAGCCTCCAGATCCTCGACGAAGCGATGATGGAGGAGACCATCCACACCGTCTTCACCGTCGAGGATATTTTCAAGGACACCACCTATCGGTCGCGCATGGACTGCTATGTCGAACGGCATGGCGGACTGGTTCATACGGCGACTGGCCTGATCACCCACGGCTACGCGGTGGTCGAGAACCGCCGTGACTGGTCGCTCGTGACCTTCGACGCCGAGGTCTCGGCCGCCCTGCGCGGCAGGCAGCGCGCGGACTGAAGGAGGCGGCATGCAGGCAGCACATCCCGTCTTCTATTTCTCGCTGCGCAGCCCCTACTCGTGGCTGGCCTTGCACGATCTCAGGCAGACACGGCCCGATCTTCTCGCCGCCGTCCAACTGGTGCCTTTCTGGGAGCCGGACGCGGACTACCAGGCGCAACTGAGCATGGTCGGCAGCACGTTCCTGTATCACCCGATGTCGCGCGAGAAGCATCTCTACATCCTCGCCGATGTGCGGCGCCTTGCGGCGCGGCGCGGGCTCCGGCCAGTGTGGCCACTGGATCGCGCGCCGCGCTGGGAGGTGCCGCACCTCGCATGGATCGTCGCCGACATGCATGGGCAGGGGCTGGCCTTCCTCGAGCGGGTCACGCTGGCGCGCTGGCAGGAAGGCGCGGACATCTGCGATCCCGACGTCATCGCACGACTGGGCAGTGCGCTGGGGCTGGACCCCAACGCGCTCTCGTCGGCCCACACGGATGCAGCCGTCCGGGAGGTCGGACTGACCCGGCTGCAGGACTGCATCCACACGGGCGTGTTCGGCGTGCCGTTCTTCACCGTCGGCAGGGAGAAGTTCTGGGGCGTCGATCGCCTCCGGGACTTCATGGCCGCCGCCACAGGCATGCCTGCCATCGATCTGTCCGACCCGTTGAGCAGCGACGACAGCCCGCCGCCGGCAATCCTCGACCATGCCGGCGGCTGCGGCTAGGAGCATTCGTCATGGAAGCAACCCCTACCGTTACCGTCCTGCTCATCGAGACGCACTCCCCCGCAAACCCCGGCGGCACCGAGTGCATCCGCCTGGCCGAGGCGCTGCTGAAAGCCGGCGATTCGGTGCAGTTGCACCTGATGCAGGACGGCGCGACCTGGCTGCAGCAGGACCCGGACACGATCCGCACACTCGGACGCCGGCATGGCGGGCAATTGCGCATCACAGTGGACGATGTCTCGCTGGCCCTGCGCGGCGTGGCGGCGACGGTCAGCCATGGCGTTGCCACCGTCATCGATGCAGACACCCTCGTGCGCGCTATCTGCGAGCCGTCGACCAAGACCATCTGGCACTCCTGACATGACCGCATCTCTCCCCCCGGACGCCGCGCCGGGCTCCGTCTTCTTCGGCATGATGGGCACACCGTTCCGGTCCGAGACCGTGACCTCCCTGTTCCGGATGGTGGATGCGGCCTTGCGGCAGGGCCGTCACGTCACTGTGTGGAACTGCGGCCACGCAACCGGGCTGTCGCAGATCTCGCTGTGCCGCCCACCGGACCTCTTCGCGCCGGACGCACCGGCGGGCACGACAACCGCCACATTGGTCCAGGCGCTGAAGCGTCGCTACGGCGACCAGCTCGAGTGGCTGGTATGCCGCTATTGCATGGAAGAGCGCGGCAACACCCAGCAGATCCCCGAGGCGATGGTGAAGATTCCCTTCAGCTTCCAGCACTACCTCAGCGCTGCAGACAGCGCGATGGTCCTCGGAGTCAAGTCATGACGGCAACCGCCGGCCGGGGCAGGCGCCGCTCCCGCAGTTCACTCGCCATTGTCGAGCAAGCCTATCGCGGCAGTCTGGAGGAGCAGTACGGGCACATCGTCTGGCTGAGCCGGGTCATGCGGCAGATGGGGGCCGACCATGCCCTCCTGCTCAAGGCCGATACCGTGTTGTTCGCGCGACGCGACCAGCCGGCGCCGTTGCTGACGTTGGGCGGCCTGACGATAGACGGACTTTCCCACCACGAGTCCGGCGTCGCCGCGTTGGTCGCCGCCAACGTCCCGGTGTACGCATGGCGACCCGACCTGCACCGCCTGCGTCTTTCTCCTGCGGACCTCATCGATGGCGTCGAGTCCGTCGACGAGGCGGACATGCCGACCCTCATTCATCACTTCAACAACGTCTGGTACTGGTGACGATGCCACCCTCCTCCCCTTCCGCCACACTGGGCGAAGCGCTGCTGGTCAGCGGCACGGACCTTTTCGCGCTGGGGCACTATCCCGGTGCCCCGATCTATCCCGGCGTCCTGCTGCTGGACCAGTTGCTCGCCCTGGCGGAACGCCTCGCCACGCGCACGGCGGGGCACCCCATGCGCGTCCGGACGGTGGCGCGGGTGCAGTACCTCGACGCGCTCCTGCCCGGTGACGTCGTCAACCTCGAGGCAACTGTCCGGACGTCCGGGCCGGACGGACTCTCCCTGGCAGCCACGGCGAGTGTTCGCGGCAAGCCTTGTGCGCGGGCCAGCTTCGCCTGTGGCGCGCCGTGTGCCGCCATCGAACATCCTGCCGTGGCGCCGTCTCAGGCGCCACCGGTCCTGACACACCGCCAGGTCGCGGCACTGCTGCCGCATCGCTACCCCTTCCTGTTGGTCGATGCGGTCCAGAGCTACACCGCCGGCGCCCAGATCTGCGCGTGCAAACTCGCTACCCGCCAATCACCGCTGTTCGCCGCACAGGCACCGGCCGTGTACCCGGCGGGGTTGGCTATCGAATCCCTCGGGCAAGCCGGCATCGCGCTCTTCTTCCTTGGCCAGGCCGGCGGGGCACCGAGGGAGGTGGTACTCGGCGCCATGACCGGCATCGAACTGATCCACGACGTGCCCTTCGACTCCGTGCTGACGCTGGACGCCCGGATAGACCGGCTACTGCCCAATGCGGTGGTGTTCGGTGGTGAGGTCCGTATTGGCCCCACGCCGGTGATTCGCGTCGGCAGTCTGGTCGCGATGATCGACCCACGTCACGCGCCGGCATGACCCCCTTTTCCCGACCGCGTTCACCAGGAGGCCCCAACCATGCGCATCGATGGCATTTCCTTTCTTCCGGCATCCCGCAGGATGGACAACGAGGCCGTGCTGGATGAGATCCGCCGTCACAGCACACCCGGATTCGACGGCAACGTCGAGCACGCGCTTACCTACATCCGCTGGAAGCTCAATGAGACGCAGGTGAAGACGCGCTACTGGTTCGACGAGGGCGAGCGGCCGCTGGACCACATGGTCCGCGCCGCCGAACAGGCGATGGCGCAGGCCGGCTGCGGCCCGGATGACGTGGATCTGCTGATCTACGCGGGCAACACCCGGGGCTTCATCGAGCCCGGCGATGCGTACTTCGTTGCGGACGCGCTGGGCATGGACAGCGTGGACTGCTTCGACATCGTCGACGCCTGCATGGCGTGGACGCGCGCGTGCGACGTGGCGCAGAGCCATTTCCTGTCCGGACGTTACCGCACCGCACTAATCGTCAATGCCGAGTCGTACTACGTACCTGGCGGCGTCTCGTATCCCAGCAACTTCACGCTGGGTTCCCTGCGCGACATCGCGCACTGTTTCTCCGCTTACTGCGGGGGGGACGGGGCAACCGCCACGCTGCTGCGCGCCGATACAGAACAACCCTGGGTCTTTCACTACCTGTCGACGAAGCGGGGCGTCGATCTCTGCACCATTCCGCTGCCGGGCCACCTCGGGCGCGCCCGGCCCAGCGAGCGCATCGGCCTCAATGGCCTTGGTGCCTTCACCTCCTTCAGCTCGCTGGTCTTCGGCTATAGCCAGCACATGACGGACTCGCTGAAACTGCTTGCGCCCTATCGCGACAGCATCCGCCTGCTTTTTCCGCATACCGGCGGCTCTGTCCCCGCATTCCAGGGCTGGGCGGACGAGGCCGGGTTCGGGCACTGCATCCGCCACATTTTTCCGGACTACGGCAACGTGGGCGCGTGCTCCATTCCCGCCGCCATTGCCCTGCACGCGGGCGATGGGTCGCTGGCACGCGGCGACCGGATCGGATTCTGGATCGGCAGCGCCGGCATGTCATTCGCATCCTCGACGTTCATCTACTAGATCGGAGCCCGACCATGCTCTACGCCATGACCCTGCTGCCTTCGATGGCCTGGTTCGCCGCCTCGTACCGGCTTCGCGCCGCACGCCGCCCTCCCGCCGACCGGGCCAGCCTGCTTGGCGAGTGCATCGCCCGCTTCTGCATCGCCTCGGGCCCGCTGTACATCAAGATCGGGCAGATCCTCTCGACCCGCTCCGACCTGTTCGGGCCTGACACCATCGCCGCGCTGCAACGACTGCAGGACGATGTCCCGGCAGCTGACGAGCCGGCCGTTCGAAAGCTCCTCGCCGAGGCGTTCGGCAGCGGGTATGAATCCGTCTTCGAATCCTTCAACTATGTTCCGCTTGCCAGCGCGTCCATTGCGCAAGTCCATGAAGTGCGGCTCGAGGGTGGCGAGCGCGCGGCGGTGAAGCTGGTCAAGCCTGGCGTCTCGCGCCGCCTGCGCAAGAGCCTGCGATCGATTGCCCGGCTCGCGGCGCTGGCACATGCCATGGTGCCCTCGTTGCGCCATTTCAACATGCCGGTACGTGTGGCCGAGTTGCGCGAGTTACTGCTGCCACAGGTCGACATGGAGGTGGAGGCGCGCAACATGACGGCGCTCGCGCGGAATTTCGCCAATCACCCCTTTGTCATCATCCCGCGGGTGCACACCGAACTGACCCGCCGGAGCGTGCTGACCATGGAATATATGGAGGGCATTCCGGGCCGGGACTTCGAACGAGTGGGCATCCCCCGGGCGCAACTGGCGCGCCGCTTCCAGGATGCGATCTACACCATGCTCTACATGCATGGCGTCGCCCATGGCGACCCCCATCCCGGCAACGTGCGTTTCACGGCGGACGGCAAGATCATCTTTCTCGACTTCGGCATCACGGTCTACGTGACGGAGGCAGAGAAATGGGGATTGGCGTCGTTCTTCTTCGCGTCGATCCGGCATGAATGGGACCTCGCCACCACCCGCTTCCTGAGTCACTTCGTCGTAGACAAGGAGGCTGTGCGTGACCATCGCCAGCTCTTCGAGGACGTCAAGGCGGTGATCCTGCGGCACTTCTACGAGATCGCGGATCAGTGGAAGACCGACGAGTTCTTCTGGGACATCAGCCAGGCACTGCGCCGCCACGGTGCCAACTACACCCCGAACTTCACCAAGGTCGAATTGACGTTGACCACCTGCGAGGGCTTCGGCAAGCAGATCGATCCGGACATCGACGTCTGGGCCAATTCCCGACGGTTCTCGGACAAATACTCGCCCTACATGAATGACGATGTGCGCCAGCGCTTCGACGGCCACTTCCACCGGGCAACGCCAAAGACACTGGCGATGCGTGACGACGCGCAGCGATTCATGATCGCGTCCATCCACATGAACCGCTACTTCTTTCCCTGCACCTATCCGATGTTCGCGCGCCGGGCCCAGGGATGCCAGATCGAAGACGTCGACGGCAATCGCTATATCGATCTGACCGGTGGCTACGGGCCGCACATCCTCGGCTACGCGCATCCGGCAATTGTCGCCGCACAGCAGGCGGCCGTGGCGGACGGTTGCCTGAACGCTGTCGGCAACCCGTCGGAGGTTGAACTTACCCGGCTGCTGGTGGATGCGTTCCCGGGTAGCGGTTACGCCTGCCTCTCGAATTCGGGAACGGAGGCCGTCATCCAGGCGCTGCGCATTTGCCGCGCCTACCGGCAACGGGGAAAGGTGGCGAAATGCGAGGGCCAGTACCACGGCTTCTCCGACCAGGCCATGGTCAGCTCGTGGTTTCAGCAACGCGGGCCGGTAGAGCGGCCCGAGCCGGTGGCAGGCTGTCCCGGCACCCCGGACGAAACGGTGAACAACACCGTTGTCCTCCAGTACGGCCATCCAGAAAGCCTGCGCGTGCTGCGCGAGCGTGCCGAGGAAATCGACTGCGTCATTCTCGAACCCCTGCCGTTTTCCGTGGGGAGGCTCGACACCGAATTCCTCCAGCAATTGCGTGCGGCCTGCTCCGAGCTCGACATCCCGCTGGTGTTCGATGAGGTCGTGAGCGGCTTCCGCGTCTGCTACGGCGGCGCCCAAACCCTGGCGAACGTCACACCGGACCTGACGGTACTGGGCAAGATCATTGGCGGCGGCATGCCGTGCGGCGCCGTGGTGGGGAGCCGGAAGCTGATGGAGATCGCCCGCAGTACTGCCGACCCCTTCCGCGACTACGAGACGCGGGTCTTCCTGGGCGGCACCATGAGCGGCAACTCATTGAGCGCCGCGTCTGGCGCCGCGATGCTGACATATCTCCACGACCATCCCGAGGTCTATCAGACGCTGCATGCGAAGAGTGAATGGCTGCTTGAGCAGCTGACAAGCATCGCCCGCGCCCTGCAAGTGCCGGCCCGCATCAAATCCATGCGCTCGATCTTCACGGTGAGCTTTTCGCATCGGGAAACGCGCTTCTATCGCGAGATCCAGGGCGGCAGCGACTACAAGGCCAGCATCGCACTGGCCTATTACATGCGCACGCATGGCGTCTATATGCCGGAGCTGCACTTCCTCGCCCTGAGCGACGCCCACATGCCCGCCGATCTGGAACAGGTCTGCGAGGCGTTCCGCCAATCACTCACCGAGATGAAACGCGATGGCTTCTTCGTCGACTGAACCCCGCCTGCGCGACCCGGACGCGTCCCATCACGCCTTGGCCATACGCTATGCGGCATGGCTGGTCAGGCGGCGATGGATGGTGATCGTCGCGACGGTGCTACTTTGCGTGGCGGCCAGTGCGGGACTCGAGCGCATCGCCTTCAGCAGTGACTATCGCGATTTCTTCCGTTCGGACGATCCGCAACTGCTCGCCAATCAGGCACTGCAAGACGCTTATGCAGACGACAACCAGGCGCTGGTGGCCTTTGTCCCCCGAGACGGGACGGTGTTTACGCCTCGCGCGCTGGACGCAATGGCGCGCTTCACCGAACTGGCATGGCGGCTGCCCCATGTGCGACGCGTGGACAGTCTCACGAACCATCAGCATGCCGAAGCCCACGACGATGACCTCCGGGTGCGCCCCCTATACCAGCCGGGGACGGGCCAGACACCCGAAGCGATCGCAGCCATCCGCGCCATCGCACTCAGCGAGCCGCTATTGGTAAAGCGGTTGGTCTCGCCCGATGGGTCCGTGGCGGGAATCAGTATCAGCTTCACGCTCCCCGCGCCAACGGAGACAACCTTGCCGGAGGCCGTGCATGCACTGCGCGCCCTGATGGACCAGGCGCGCGCGCTGGACCCCGATATCCGCGTTATGGCCACGGGCGGCATATTGCTCGACAACGCCTTCGACGAGGAAGCGAAGGCCGACCTGGCCACGCTGACGCCACTGATGTACGCGCTGATTCTCGTCGTCATGTTCGTGGCGTTGCGCAGTGCGTGCGGCGTGGCGGCTGCGTTGCTGACGATGACGTTGGCGATCTTCGCCGCGCTCGGCATGGTCGGCTGGTTTGGCGTCAAGCTCACGGCCATCTCCGTCTCCACGCCGACCATCCTCACCACCATCGCCGTCGCGAACTGCTTGCACGTAATCGTCTACACGATCCGGCGGATGGGGGCCGGCGCGTCACGGCATGAGGCCGTACGGGATGCCGTGGCAGCAAACGCCCCCATCATGCTGGTGGCCTGTGGCACGGACGCGCTCGGCTTCTTCAGCATGTGCCTGTCGGACGTTCCACCGGTCGCCAACTTCGGCGTGATGCTGGGCATTGGTGCCATCGTGGTGCTGCTGTTGTCAGCGTCGTTCCTCCCGGCGTGCCTGGCCGTGCTGCCGATCTCCGGGCAGCAGCGGATGCTGCGGCAGGGGCATGCCATCGGCCGCATGGCGGGCGCCCTGGTGGCGTGGCGAAAGCCGGTGTTCATCGGGGTGGCGCTGCTCAACCTCGCTGCCGCCTGGTTCGTCACGCGCAATCAACTCGAGGACAATTTCGTCGACTATTTCAGTCCGGCCGTCGAGTTCCGCCGCGATACGGACTTCATCCAGTCGCATCTGTCCGGCGTCCATACCGTGTACTACGCGGTGCCGTCAGGTGCCGGGGGTACGGTAGGTTCGGCCGCGTACCTGCGGGATCTGGACAGGTTTGCCGACTGGCTACGCGCGCAGCCCGAAGTCTTCCAGGTCAGTTCGCTCGCCGACGTGGTCAAGCGCGTTCACCGCACGCTGCATGGCGATGCGCCGACCGCATATCGCGTGCCTGATGATGACATGGCGGCGGCCCAGGTATTACTCGTGTACGAGCTGTCCCTGCCACCGGGGCTGGATCTGAACGATCAGATTCGGATCGACCGCTCGGCCAGCAAGCTGACCGTGGTCCTGCGCGACATCACGTCCACGGCATTGGTGGCCTTCGACCAGCGCGTGCAGGCGTGGATGCGCGCAAACCTGCCGGCCGGCATGCAGGCGTCTGGCGCTGGGCCGTCCATCATGTTCTCGCATATCGGCGAGATGAATGTCGCCGGTACGCTGCAGGGGTATGTGCTGCAGATCCTGCTCGTTTCCGTCGTCATCGGGCTGGTGTTGCGCAGTGTCCGACTGGGCTTCGCCAGCCTGCTTCCGAACGTCCTGCCGTCCTTGATGGCTTTCGGGCTTTGGGGAGCGTTCGTCGGGCAAGTCGGCCTGTCGGTGGCGGTGGTGGGGGTGCTGACCTACGGGATCATCGTCGACGACACGATTCACAGCGTCTTCAAGTACCACCGGGCCCGCACGGTGCTGGGTCTGTCGCCCCGGGCCGCGGTGGAGAACGCGTACAGCATTTCCGGCATGGCGGTGCTGTTCACCACCTCGGTACTGGTGGCCGGCTTCGGCGTGCTGATCTTCTCGCACTTCGACCTGAACGCCGACATGGGAATCATGTCCGTGTTGACGATCGCGATTGCCGCCATCGTGGACCTTGTGCTGCTGCCGCCATTGCTATTTGCCATCGACCGGGACACCCCGAAGCCGGCTTCCGCCCCCCACTCCCAACCGTTGAAAGGCATTTGACATGATGAAGCTCCGGATGCGCCTTGTGGCGCTTGTGTTCTGTCTGATCGCGGTATCGCCCGTGGCTGCGGCGGCGGAAGACGCCACCCGCGGCGAAGCCATCGTCGCGGAGATGTACGCGCGCGAACGCGGGTTCAGCAGCTATCGCATGGATATGGAAATGATCCTGCGTGACCGGCATGGCCAGCAAAGCGTGCGCAAGATGCGTGGCGCCGTGCTCGAGACGGACGGCGACGGTGACAAGCACCTGATGCTGTTCGAGTCTCCGGCCGACATCCGGCACACGGCCTTCCTGAGTTTTGCGCATGCCGACAAACCCGACGATCAGTGGCTATACCTGCCGGCCCTGAAGCGCACGCGGCGCATCGCCTCGGACAGCAAGTCGGGCTCGTTCATGGGCAGCGAGTTCTCATTCGAAGACCTGACCTCGCAGTTGCCGCGCAAGTTCAGCCACCGCTATCTGGGCGACGAAGACACCGGCGGGACCCCGTGCCTCAAGGTCGAGCGCACGCCCCGCTACGAGGGCTCCGGCTATACGAAGCAGGTGCTGTGGATCGACCGCGAGCGGTACGTGACATTGAAGGCGGAACTGTACGACCGTCGCGGGGCCTTGCAGAAGACGCTCGAGAGCGGCGACTTTGCCGCCTACGGACAGCAGTTGCTGAAGCCAGGGTGGATGAACATGGTGAACCATCAGACCGGCAAGTCGACCCGCATCAATATGTCTGGCTACAAGTTCCGGGATGGCGGCGTCGACAAGCGGGATTTCGAGCCGCAGCGGCTGGAGTATGTTCGCTAAACGGGGATGCGTCCGTTGGCTCGCTACCCTGTGTCTCGTCTGGCATGCGGGCACTGGCCACGCGATGCCAGTCGTCGAGACAAGCGGGAGTATCGGTCCGGAAGTCTGGCTGTTCAATCGCCCCCCCGCATTTCAGGCACAGCACCAACATGCCGCGGCCTTGGTCCTCAATCTCGGCTGGGTTGTCACACACCCCATGTACCCGGGCGTCACCGGCCGGCTGACCCCTTACGTCCGCCTGGACGTTTCCGATCCGGACATGCGTTACTTCGATTTTCGCGAAGCCACCGTCCGTGCCGAG
The DNA here is from genome assembly GCF_046535395.1 of Cupriavidus sp. SIMBA_020. Classification (NCBI taxonomy): domain Bacteria; kingdom Pseudomonadati; phylum Pseudomonadota; class Betaproteobacteria; order Burkholderiales; family Burkholderiaceae; genus Cupriavidus; species Cupriavidus sp. SIMBA_020. Next base: position 27,136 of record NZ_JAWRWU010000024.1, read on the forward strand.
CGCGGCGACAACCTCTGGCAAGCCGGGATGGAGACATTGGACTGGAGCGTGATGGAGTCACGCCATCCGGTCAACATCATCAACCAGATCGATACCCGCGCGGACATCGATCTGGAGGCCAAGCTCGGCCAGCCGATGCTGTCTTACACGCGCTTCAGCGCGGCGTACGGACGTCTCGCCGTGTACTGGATGCCGTGGTTCCGGCCACGCCCCCAACTGGGCCTACGAAGCCGGCAACGCATGGGGCCGCTGGCACCGGAGGCCCCCTCCCACGGCCTGGCGCCCTGGCAGCAGACCAACGATATCGCCGTACGCTGGTCGGGGACCATCGCGGATGCCGACGTCGGTGCCTACTACTTCGATGGCTTGTCACGCGAGCCCACCATCGCCCCCGACTTGACGACGGCCTACCAGCGCATCCGACAGTTGGGGCTGACCGGTGTGTTGCCCGCTGGCAGCATGCTGTGGAAGGGCGAGGCGATCTTTCGTTGGGGGCAGGGTGCGCCTTTCGGTGCCTATATCGTCGGTGCGGAATACACATTCGCCAGGCCCGACGGCGACCTTTCACTGCTGTTCGAATACCTGCGCGACCACCGCGACGCCAGCGCGCCGTTCACGCCGTTCACACACGGCCCCTTCGCCGGCGTGCGTATTCGCCTCAACGAGTCCGGTGATGCGGAACTGCAATACGGCGTGCTGCACGACCGTGCGACCCGCATCCTGATGCACAAACTCGAGTTCAGCCGTCGGTTCGGCAAATCCGCACGGCTGCGTCTGGTAGCCCGTAAGGCGAGTTGCGACGGCGACAGCGTTTTTGAGGCGCTGTGTCGCGACAGCATGTTGCAGGTCAATCTGACCCACAACTTTTAGCCCTACGCTTTTGATCCCAACCCTATCCGAGGCCATGATGATCACGCCTATTCTCGCCACTTCCGCCGCAGCTTGCAGCGCGCTTGTCGCCTTCCTGCATATCTACATCATCGCCAAAGGGCCGCAGGCGTACCGTGCCTTCGGCGCCGGCGAGGCCCTCGCAGGCATGGCGGAGCGCGGCTCCTGGGTGCCGGGATTGCTGACAGCGGGCATCACCGGGGTGTTCTTCGTCTTTGCCGCCTACTATGCGGCGGCTGCCGGGTTGCTGCCGACGCTCCCCCAGATGCGCATCGCGGTGATCGGTATTGCAGCAATCTATACGCTGCGGGGCGGCCTCATCGTAGTGGGATGGGCGCTCCGGCAACCCCTGTCCACGTTCGACATCCAATCCTCGTTCGCATCTCTGGCTATCGGGCTCCTTCACTGCGCGGCCGCCTGGTGCTGGCTCGCAGCGACCGATGCTGTCGAGACGGCGCGCTAAGGGGGCGTCGGCAATGATTCGCATCGTTCCCGCCTGCGTGTTTCCTGGTCAGGGGTCACAATCCGTCGGCATGCTTTCCGCGTGGCGGGGTGAGCGTGTGTTCGTCGAGACGATCGACGAAGCCTCGGATGTGCTTGATCTGGACCTCTGGCACCTTAGCCAGCATGCCGATCCAGCGGAACTCGCCCGCACGGTCAACACGCAGCCATTGGTGGTGGCGGCGTCGATCGCGATCTATCGCACCTGGCAGGCCCAGTCTCCAGTAGCCGTGCCATGGGCGATCGGACACAGTGTTGGGGAGATTTCGGCGCTGGTTGCCGCCGGTGCCCTGGCGCTGCCGGATGCCCTGCACATCGCGCGCCAACGGGCGCTGGCGATGATGGCGGCGGTGGCGCCCGGGATTGGGGGCATGGCAGCGGTCATCGGTCTCGATGACCCGACAGTGGAACGACTCTGTTCCGCCTGCGCCGGAGATGGCGTACTTGAGCCGGTGAATTTCAACGCGCCCGGGCAAGTGGTGGTGGCCGGTCATGTGCCGGCCATCGAGCGTCTCAAGGTGGCCGCCCGGGAGGCCGGCGCAAAGATGGTGTTCGTGTTGCCAGTCAGTGGCCCGTTCCATAGCTCGCTGATGCAGCCGGCGGCGGCAGCGCTCGCCCGGTGTCTGGACGACATCCGCATCGCGGCCCCTTCGTTGCGCGTGCTGCACGGCAATAGCCTTGAAGTCGCCACGGAGGCGTCGATCAAGCCGGCGCTGGTGGCGCAACTGACTGCCCCGGTGCGCTGGACGGCAATGGTTCGGCACCTCGAGGCCGACGGCGTCACGCACATCGTGGAATCAGGACCCGGGGAGGTATTGACGAATCTGTGCCGGCGCGTCGCTCCCGCGTTGTCCGTACTGCCCCTGCATCTGCCCCAAGGCATGGAGGCCGCCGTGCTGGCCCTGTCGTGAGCAGCCAATGGCTGCGGATCGCGCAGACGAAAAAAAACCCGGCTCGAAAGCCGGGTTTTTCACTTCCAGTACAGCAACGATCGTGATCAGACCGCGTCGCTGTCGCCCTCGGTCGCCTGCACCACGGGCGGCTCGATGAAGAGCGATTGCTCTTCGTCCGAGATCGCCTGGGCGCGTTCGCGCTCGGCCGCCTCGCGTGCCTTGCGGGCACGGTGGTAGGCCAGGCCGGTACCGGCGGGGATCAGACGACCCACGATCACGTTTTCCTTCAGACCACGCAGGTCGTCGGTCTTGCCCATGATCGCGGCCTCGGTCAGCACGCGCGTCGTTTCCTGGAACGATGCCGCCGAGATGAAGCTGTCCGTGGACAGCGACGCCTTCGTGATACCCAGCAGCAGGTTCTCGTGCGTGGCCGGACGCTTGCCGTCGGCAATCATGCGGTCGTTCTCGTCCAGCAGCTCCGAGCGCTCCACCTGCTCACCCGGGATGAAGCGGGTGTCGCCCACGTCCTGGATCTGCACGCGGCGCAGCATCTGACGAACAATCACTTCGATGTGCTTGTCGTTGATCTTCACGCCCTGCAGACGGTACACGTCCTGCACTTCGTCCACGATGTAGTGCGCCAGTTCCTCGATGCCCTTCAGGCGCAGGATGTCGTGCGGGTCCGCCGGACCTTCCACGATCATTTCGCCCTTGTTCACCACCTGGCCATCGTGCACCAGCACCTGCTTTTCCTTGGCGATCAGGAACTCGTGGGCGTTGCCGTCCAGGTCCGTGATAACCAGGCGCTGCTTGCCCTTGGTGTCCTTGCCGAACGACGTGGTACCGGTGACTTCCGCCAGCACGGCGGCGTCCTTCGGCGAACGCGCTTCGAACAGCTCGGCCACACGCGGCAGACCACCGGTAATGTCGCGGGTCTTCTGCGATTCGGTCGGGATACGTGCGAGCACTTCACCCACGTGCACCTGCTGGCCGTCCTTCACGGTAATCAGCGCGCCAACCTGGAAGCCGATGGTCACGGAGTGGTCCGTGCCCGGAATCTTGACTTCCTGGCCGTTCGCGTCGAGCAGCTTCACCTGCGGGCGCAGGCCCTTGGTGGCAGCCGTACGGCGCTTGGCATCGATCACCACGAGGGTCGACAGGCCGGTGACTTCGTCCATCTGCTTGGCGACGGTCACGCCCTCTTCGACGTTCTCGAACTTCGTCATGCCGGTGTATTCCGACACGATCGGGCGCGTCAGCGCGTCCCACGTGGCCAGCTGCGTGCCAGCCTTGATGGCCTGGCCGTCCTGCACCAGCAGCGTGGCGCCGTACGGGATCTTGTGGCGCTCGCGCTCGCGGCCGTGGTCGTCCGTGATCAGCGTCTCGCCCGAACGCGAGATCACGATCAGTTCGCCCTTGGCGTTCGTCACGTAGCGCATGGTCGCCGTGAAGCGGACCGTACCGGTCGCCTTGGCTTCCACGCTCGAGGCCACTGCCGCACGCGATGCCGCACCACCGATGTGGAACGTCCGCATGGTCAGCTGCGTACCCGGCTCACCGATCGACTGCGCGGCAATCACGCCCACCGCTTCGCCGGAGTTCACCAGCACGCCGCGGCCCAGGTCGCGGCCGTAGCACTTGCCGCACAGGCCGTAACGCGTGTCGCACGACAGCGGGGTGCGGACCTTGACTTCGTCCACGCCGAGGTTGTCGATCAGGTCGACCAGGTCTTCGTCCAGCAGCGTGCCGGTCTCGATCGCCGTTTCCTGCGTTTCCGGGTTCACCACGTCAGCCACGGTCACGCGGCCGAGGATACGGTCGCGCAGTGCTTCGATCACTTCACCGCCTTCGACCAGGGCCTTCATGGCCACGCCGTTGGTGGTGCCGCAATCGTCTTCCACCACGACCAGATCCTGCGTCACGTCGACCAGACGACGGGTCAGGTAACCCGAGTTCGCGGTCTTCAGTGCCGTATCGGCCAGGCCCTTACGCGCACCGTGGGTCGAGATGAAGTACTGCAGAACGTTCAGGCCTTCACGGAAGTTCGCCGTAATCGGCGTTTCAATGATCGAGCCATCCGGCTTGGCCATCAGGCCACGCATGCCCGCCAGCTGGCGGATCTGCGCTGCGGAACCCCGCGCGCCCGAGTCGGCCATCATGTAGATGGAGTTGAACGATTCCTGCTTGACCGTGTTGCCTTCGCGGTCGACCACGTCTTCGTGCTGGAGCTGCTCCATCATCGCCTTGCCCACCTGGTCGCCGGCGGCGCCCCAGATGTCCACGACGTTGTTGTAACGCTCCTGGTCCGTCACCAGACCCGACATGTACTGCTTGTCGTATTCCTTCACCTTGGCAGCTGCGTCGGAGATGATCTTCTCCTTCTGCGGCGGCACCAGCATGTCGTCGATGGCGATCGAGATACCGGCGCGCGTGGCCAGGCGGAAGCCCGACTGCAGCAGCTTGTCGGCGAAGATCACGGTCTCGCGCAGACCGCACTTGCGGAACGCGGTGTTGATCAGGCGCGAGATTTCCTTCTTCTTCAGCGGCTTGTTCAGCACCGAGAACGGCAGGCCCTTCGGCAGGATCTCGGACAGGATCGCGCGGCCGACCGTGGTGGCCTGCAGCGTGATCTTGGGCGCGAAGCGGGCATCGCCCACGGCGTCCTTGTCGACGAGCACGTACTCGGTGATCCGCACATTCACGCGCGAAGCGAGTTCGACTTCCTTGTTCTCGTAGGCGCGGATGACTTCGCTGATGTCAGCGAACGTCATGCCTTCACCCTTGCCGTTGATCTTGTCGCGGGTCGTGTAGTACAGACCCAGCACCACGTCTTGCGACGGGACGATCGACGGATCGCCGTTGGCCGGGAACAGCACGTTGTTGGAGGCCAGCATCAGCGTGCGGGCTTCCATCTGCGCTTCCAGCGACAGCGGCACGTGAACAGCCATCTGGTCACCGTCGAAGTCGGCGTTGAATGCCGCGCAGACCAGCGGGTGCAGCTGGATGGCCTTGCCTTCGATCAGCACCGGCTCGAACGCCTGGATACCCAGGCGGTGCAGCGTCGGCGCACGGTTCAGCATCACCGGGTGCTCGCGGATCACCTCTTCGAGGATGTCCCACACCACCGGCGTCTGGCTTTCCACTTCCTTCTTCGCCGCCTTGATCGTGGTGGCGATGCCCATCGTTTCCAGCTTGTGGAAGATGAACGGCTTGAACAGCTCGAGCGCCATCAGCTTGGGCAGGCCGCACTGGTGCAGCTTCAGCGTCGGGCCCACCACGATGACCGAACGGCCCGAGTAGTCCACGCGCTTGCCCAGCAGGTTCTGACGGAAACGGCCGCCCTTGCCCTTGATCATCTCGGCCAGGGACTTCAGCGGACGCTTGTTGGCGCCGGTCATCGCCTTGCCGCGACGGCCGTTGTCCAGCAGCGAATCCACCGCTTCCTGCAGCATGCGCTTTTCGTTGCGCACGATGATCTCGGGCGCCTTCAGCTCCAGCAGGCGCTTCAGGCGGTTGTTACGGTTGATGACGCGACGATACAGGTCGTTCAGGTCCGAGGTGGCGAAACGGCCGCCATCCAGCGGTACCAGCGGACGCAGTTCCGGCGGCAGCACCGGCAGCACTTCCAGGATCATCCACTCGGGCTTGATGCCCGAACGCTGGAACGCCTCGAGCACCTTCAGGCGCTTGGCGAACTTCTTGATCTTGGCTTCGGAACCGGTGGCCTGCAGCTCGGCGCGGATCTGTTCGATCTGCTTCTCGATGTCGATGCCGCGCAGCAATTCACGGATGCCCTCGGCGCCCATCATGGCGACGAATTCACCCTCGCCGTACTCGTCGCACTTCGCGATGTAGTCGTCCTCGGACATGATCTGGCTCTTCTTGAGCGGGGTCATGCCCGGTTCCAGCACCACGAATGCCTCGAAGTACAGCACGCGTTCGATGTCGCGCAGGGTCATGTCCAGGACCATGCCCAGACGCGACGGCAGCGACTTCAGGAACCAGATGTGCGCGGTCGGCGCAGCCAGTTCGATGTGGCCCATGCGCTCGCGGCGCACCTTGGCCAGCGTGACTTCCACGCCGCACTTCTCGCAGATCACGCCACGATGCTTCAGGCGCTTGTACTTGCCGCACAGGCACTCGTAGTCCTTGATCGGGCCAAAGATCTTGGCGCAGAACAGGCCATCGCGTTCCGGCTTGAACGTCCGGTAGTTGATCGTTTCCGGCTTCTTCACTTCACCGTACGACCACGAACGGATCTTCTCGGGCGAGGCGAGGCCGATCTTGATCGCGTCGAACTGCTCTTCCTGCTGAACCTGCTTAAAGAGATCGAGCAATGCTTTCATTGCAACTCCTTGTTTCGCCGCGGCACCGAAGTCTGTTCGGGGCCACGGCATTCATCCTGTGGGAAACCTGCTCTTCCGGGTCGACCGGGCCGGCGCCCGCCGCAGCGGGACGCCGTCATCGCGCCGATCAGTAACGATCGAGGTCGATGTCGATACCCAGCGAGCGGATTTCCTTCACCAGCACGTTGAACGATTCCGGCATGCCGGCGTCGATCGAGTGCTCGCCCTTGACGATGTTTTCGTACACCTTGGTACGGCCGTTCACGTCATCGGACTTGACCGTCAGCATTTCCTGCAGCACGTACGACGCGCCGTAGGCTTCCAGTGCCCACACTTCCATCTCACCGAAACGCTGGCCACCGAACTGGGCCTTACCGCCCAGCGGCTGCTGCGTCACGAGCGAGTACGGACCCGTCGAGCGCGCATGCATCTTGTCATCGACCAAGTGGTGCAGCTTCAGCATGTGCATCACACCCAGCGTGACCGGACGCTCGAACGCTTCGCCGGTGCGGCCGTCGTACAGCGTGACCTGCTGCTTCGACGGGGTCAGGCCCTTCTCCTTGGCGATCTCGTCCGGGTAGGCCAGGTCCAGCATGCGGCGGATTTCATCCTCATGCGCACCATCGAACACCGGCGTTGCGAACGGCACGCCCTTCTTCAGGTTCGTGGCCAGTTCCAGCACTTCGGCGTCGGTCAGGCTGTCCAGGTCTTCCGGCTTGCCGCTCTCGTTGTAGACCTGGGCCAGCAGCTTGCGCAGCTCCTGTGCCTTGGTCTGCGCCTTGAGCATGTCGCCGATGCGCTGGCCCAGACCGCGCGCGGCCCAGCCCAGGTGGGTTTCCAGAATCTGGCCCACGTTCATCCGCGACGGCACGCCCAGCGGGTTCAGCACGATGTCGGCCGGGGTACCGTCCGCCATGTACGGCATGTCTTCGATCGGCACGATCTTCGACACCACACCCTTGTTACCGTGACGGCCGGCCATCTTGTCGCCAGGCTGCAGGCGACGCTTCACGGCCAGGTACACCTTGACCATCTTGATCACGCCCGGCGGCAGTTCGTCGCCCTGCGTGAGCTTCTTGCGCTTCTCTTCGAAGGCCAGGTCGAACTCGTGACGCTTCTGCTCGATGGCTTCCTTCACTGCCTCGAGCTGGGCGGCAACTTCCTCGTCGGCCGGACGGATGTCGAACCAGTGGTATTTGTCCAGGTCGGCCAGGTACTCGCGCGTCAGCTTCGCACCCTTCGCCAGCTTCTTCGGACCGCCGTTGACGGTCTTGTCGAGCAGCAGGCGCTCCAGACGCTGGAATGCATCGCCTTCCACGATACGCAGCTGGTCGTTCAGGTCCAGGCGGTAGCGCTTCAGTTCGTCGTCGATGATCGACTGGGCACGCTTGTCGCGCGTCACGCCTTCGCGGGTGAAGACCTGGACGTCGATCACGATGCCGCTCATGCCCGACGGCACGCGCAGCGAGGTGTCCTTCACGTCCGAAGCCTTCTCGCCGAAGATGGCGCGCAGCAGCTTCTCTTCCGGGGTCAGCTGGGTCTCGCCCTTCGGCGTGACCTTGCCCACCAGCACGTCGCCAGCCTCGACTTCGGCACCGATGTAGGTGATGCCGGACTCGTCCAGACGCGCGAGTTGCGCTTCGGCGAGGTTCGAGATGTCGCGTGTGATTTCTTCCGGTCCCAGCTTGGTGTCACGGGCCACGACCGACAGTTCCTCGATATGGATCGAGGTGTAGCGGTCTTCGGCCACCACGCGTTCGGAGATCAGGATCGAATCTTCGAAGTTGTAGCCGTTCCACGGCATGAACGCCACCAGCATGTTCTGGCCTAGTGCCAACTCGCCCAGGTCGGTCGAGGCGCCGTCAGCGATCACGTCGTTACGCGCGACGATATCGCCAACCTTCACCATCGGACGCTGGTTGATGTTGGTGTTCTGGTTGGAACGCGTGTACTTGATCAGGTTGTAGATGTCCACGCCGACTTCGCCAGCAACGGCTTCTTCGTCGTTCACGCGGATCACGATACGCATCGCGTCGACGTAGTCCACCACGCCGCCACGCATGGCCTGCACGGCGGTACCCGAGTCAACGGCCACGGTACGTTCAATGCCGGTACCCACGAGCGGCTTGTCCGGACGCAGGCAAGGCACGGCCTGACGCTGCATGTTCGCGCCCATCAGTGCACGGTTCGCGTCATCGTGTTCCAGGAACGGCACCAGCGAGGCAGCGGCCGACACGATCTGCGACGGCGCCACGTCGATGTACTGCACGCGGTCCGGGGTCACCATGCGCGTTTCGCGCTCGGAGCCTTCGCGGGCCGATACCAGTTCATCGATCAGGTTGCCATCGGCATCCACGGTCGCGTTGGCCTGGGCCACCACGTACTTGCCTTCCTCGATGGCGGACAGGTAGTCCACCTGGTCGGTCAGCTTGCTGTCCACCACCTTGCGGTACGGCGTTTCCAGGAAGCCGTATTCGTTCAGGCGGGCGTACAGTGCCAGCGAGTTGATCAGGCCGATGTTCGGGCCTTCCGGCGTTTCGATCGGGCACACGCGGCCATAGTGGGTCGGGTGCACGTCACGAACTTCAAAGCCGGCGCGCTCGCGCGTCAGACCACCCGGGCCCAGTGCGGAGACACGGCGCTTGTGGGTGATTTCCGAGAGCGGGTTGGTCTGGTCCATGAACTGCGACAGCTGCGACGAACCGAAGAACTCGCGAATCGCCGACGAAATCGGCTTCGAGTTGATCAGGTCGTGCGGCATCAGGTTCTCGGTCTCGGCCTGGCCCAGACGTTCCTTGACGGCACGCTCCACGCGCGACAGACCAGCGCGGAACTGGTTCTCGGCCAGTTCGCCCACGCAACGCACGCGACGATTGCCCAGGTGATCGATGTCATCGACCTCGCCCTTGCCGTTACGCAGGTTCACCAGGATCTTGATCGTCTCGAGGATGTCCTCGTCCTGCAGCACCATGCTGCCCTCGCCGCTCGGGCGCGACAGACGGCTGTTGACCTTCATGCGGCCAACGCGCGACAGATCGTACGACTCTTCGCTGTAGAACAGGCGCTGGAACAGCGCTTCCACGGCTTCCTCGGTGGGCGGCTCGCCCGGGCGCATCATGCGGTAGATCGCGATACGCGCGGCGGTCTGGTCGGCGGTCTCGTCCACGCGCAGCGTCTGCGACATGTACGGGCCCTGGTCCAGGTCGTTCGTGTACAGCGTCTGGATCTGCTTGACGCCCGCTTCGCGCAGGTTTTCCAGCAGCGTCTCGGTCAGCTCGTCGTTGGCGTTGGCAATCACCTCGCCCGTGTCCGGGTCGATGATGTTCTTGGCCAGCACGCGGCCGAGCAGGTAGTCTTCCGGCACGCTGATCAGCTTGGTGCCGGCGGAGTCCAGGTCACGGATGTGCTTGGCGTTGATCCGCTTGTCCTTCTCCACGACCACGCGGCCGTTCTTGTCGGCGATGTCGAAACGCGCCACCTCGCCACGCAGACGCTCGGGCACGAATTCGAGCTGCGCGCCTTCCGCCTGCAGCGTGAAGTTGTCGAACACAAAGAAGTGCGCCAGGATTTGCTCCGGCGTCAGGCCGATCGACTTCAGCAGGATCGTCACCGGCATCTTGCGGCGGCGGTCCACACGGAAATACAGGATGTCCTTCGGATCGAATTCGAAGTCCAGCCACGAGCCACGGTACGGAATGATCCGTGCCGAGAACAGCAGCTTGCCCGAGCTGTGCGTCTTGCCCTTGTCGTGCTCGAAGAACACGCCCGGCGAACGGTGCAGCTGGCTAACGATGACACGCTCGGTGCCGTTAATCACGAAAGAACCGGTCGACGTCATGAGCGGAATTTCGCCCATGTAGACTTCCTGCTCCTTCACTTCCTTGACCTTGCCCGGGTTCTCGCGATCGTTGATGATCAGGCGAACCTTGGCACGCAGCGCCGAGTGGAACGTCAGGCCACGCTGCTGGCACTCCTTGACGTCGAACGGCGGGTTGGACAGGTGATACGAGACAAACTCCATACGGGCGAGCCCGTTATGGGAGGAGATTGGGAAAATCGCGCTGAAAGCGGCCTGCAGACCCTCGGTTTTGCGACGCGCGGTCGGCGTTTCCGCTTGCAAGAACTGGGTGTAGGATTCAATCTGGGTGGCAAGCAGGAATGGAACCTGATGAACCGTCGCGCGCTTCGCAAAGGATTTGCGAATGCGCTTCTTTTCGGTGAAGCTGTACGCCATGGGATCTCCGAATCATCGCAGGGCAGGCTGGACCTGGCCGGCACCTGAGGTGTTCAGCGACTGGGAGGGGATTTGGCGGTTGGCCGCTACCAACCTCTGGCTGACGGTGTCCGCACGCTGCGGGCGGTGTGGTCATTGCACGGCGCAATGCCTGTACTCGCCCGGGGGACACCCGACCAAACTTGTCTTCTGCAGTCGGTTCAGAAGACAAACATCAGCAACCACTTAGTGTGCCACTGATGTTTGGCTTCTGCTGAAGCAGCGAATGATTTCGCGCATCAAGCAGCCTACACATCACTTTATTTGCGCCCTGACCGATACTTCGGTCCGCCGGGTGCCCAATCAAACACACCCACAGAAGCGCAAAAAGGCTGGCGCCGGGATTTCCCTTTGCCAGCCCCATCCGCGTGCCACGAGGGCACGCGCGGTACCACTTACTTGACGTCGACCTTTGCGCCTGCGTCTTCCAGCTTCTTCTTGGCGTCGGCAGCAGCAGCCTTGTCCACGCCTTCCTTGACAGCCTTCGGAGCGCCGTCAACCAGATCCTTGGCTTCCTTCAGGCCCAGGCCGGTGATTTCGCGAACAGCCTTAATCACGCCGACCTTGTTGGCGCCAACTTCGGCCAGGATCACGTTGAATTCGGTCTGCTCTTCAGCAGCGGCGGCACCGCCAGCGCCCGGGGCAGCAGCCACGGCCATAGCAGCGGCGGACACGCCAAACTTCTCTTCGAACGCCTTGACCAGGTCGTTCAGTTCCATCACGGACATCGAGCCTACGGCTTCGAGGATGTCGTCTTTAGTGATTGCCATTTGGAATACTCCTACTAGATGTGATTCGGTATCGGTAATGCGATCTGTCTTTGCGAGGCCTGCGTCGGCTTAAGCAGCAGGGGCTTCCGCTTCCGCGGGAGCACCTTCGCTCTTCTTGGCTGCCAGGGCGGCCAGCAGACGGGCGAAGCCCGACACCGGTGCCTGCATGACGCCAAGCAGCTGAGCAATCAGTTCTTCGCGGCCCGGGATCGAAGCCAGCGCCTTGACGGCAGCAGCATCGAGCACCTTGCCGTCGTACGACCCGGCGCGCAGGACCAGCTTGTCGTTGGTCTTGGCAAAGTCGTTCAGAACCTTGGCCGAGGCCACTGCATCTTCGGAAATCCCGTAGATCAGCGGACCGGTCATTTGCTCTGCGAGGCCAGCAAACGGCGTACCTTCGACGGCACGGCGAGCCAGCGTGTTCTTCAGAACACGCAGGTACACGCCTTGCTGACGAGCGTTGGCACGCAGCTTGGTCAGATCGCCAACCGCAATGCCGCGATATTCGGCCACGACGATGGTCTGGGCCTTGGCGACTTGCGCCGAAACCTCAGCAACGACGGCCTTCTTATCTTCAATATTGAGTGGCACGGTTAAGCTCCAAAACGATGCGGTGCGCGGGAAATCTCCTCTGCAATCGCATCAGTCCAAACGAACGGCGTCCGATTGGCCCGAATCACCCGGGACAGGCCCGGATTCATCAATCCCTTCGGGTGCGCCATCTGCGCTGGCGGGGCGGCTGCCATCGGGCGATGCCCGTATGTGCCGACCGATTAAGTCCACGCTGCCTGATTGCTGCGGCATGAACACCAGCGGTCTTTGATAACCAGCGGTACCTGCCGTCGCGCTACGTTGCCGCTGCGCGTTGGCGGGCACCACTGCCCAAAGCCTTGCTCCGTCGCCCTTCGGCGCCGAAACCGACCCCGGCGATGCCGGGATCCTTTATTCCTGCCCTGGCCGGCGTTATCGGGAACCGGTCAGGTGAGTGCCGTCTGGCTTAGGCCGACAGCGAGGTCTGTTCGACGCGAACGCCAACGCCCATGGTGGACGACACGGCGATCTTGCGCAGGTACACACCCTTGCTGGTGGCCGGCTTGGCCTTGACCAGCGCGTCCAGCAGCGCGGACAGGTTGCTCTTCAGCGCGGTGTCTTCGAACGAACGACGGCCGATGGTGGCGTGGATGATACCGGCCTTGTCGACACGGAATTGCACCTGACCAGCCTTGGCGTTCTTCACAGCCTGGGCTACGTCGGGCGTCACGGTGCCAACCTTCGGGTTCGGCATCAGGCCGCGCGGGCCGAGAATCTGGCCCAGCGTACCGACGATACGCATCGTGTCCGGCGAAGCGATCACGACGTCGAAATTCAGGTTACCGGCCTTCACTTGCTCGGCCAGGTCTTCCATGCCGACGATGTCAGCGCCAGCAGCCTTGGCGGCCTCGGCCTTTTCGCCCTGGGCGAACACGGCCACACGCACCGACTTGCCGGTGCCGGCAGGCAGCACCACGGAGCCACGCACGACCTGGTCCGACTTCTTGGCGTCGATGCCCAGTTGCACGGCCACGTCGATCGACTCGTCGAACTTCGCCGAAGCGCAGCTCTTCACCAGGCCCAGGGCCTCGTCGATCGGGTAGAACTTGGTACGCTCGATCTTCGCCTTGTTGGCGGCGACGCGCTTGGAAACCTTAGCCATTTACAGACCCTCCACGGTGATGCCCATCGAGCGAGCCGAACCGGCGATAGTACGCACGGCGGCGTCCAGATCGGCGGCGGTCAGGTCAGCGTTCTTGGCCTTGGCGATGTCTTCAGCCTGGGCGCGGGTGATCTTGCCAACCTTGTCGGTATGGGGCTTCGGCGAACCCTTGGTGATGCCGGCTGCCTTCTTGATCAGCACGGTCGCGGGCGGCGACTTCATCACGAAGGTGAAGCTCTTGTCGGCGAAGGCGGTAATCACCACCGGCACCGGCAGACCAGGCTCCATGCCTTGGGTCTGGGCGTTGAACGCCTTGCAGAACTCCATGATGTTCAGACCACGCTGACCCAGTGCGGGACCAACGGGCGGGGAGGGATTTGCCTTACCAGCCGGAATTTGCAGCTTGATAAAGCCAATAATCTTCTTGGCCATTTCTACTCCAATCCAGATCCGGATTCCTTGGAAAAACGGATCCTGTTGAGTCGTAACGCGCTATCGCCATGCCTGTCGGCACAACCTCACGCTCCTCTTCGGGCAGGCCTTTCGGCCTGCCCTCTCTGTCCGCCCCGGCACTCGCGCGCCGCGACGGTCAATTCCTTAAACCTTCTCGACCTGGCCGAACTCGAGCTCGACCGGCGTTGCGCGACCGAAGATCGTGACCGAGACCCGCAGGCGCGACTTCTCGTAGTTCACTTCCTCGACGTTGCCGTTGAAGTCGGTGAACGGGCCGTCCTTGACACGCACCATTTCGCCCACTTCGAACAGCGTCTTGGGACGCGGCTTCTCGACCCCTTCCTGCATCTGGGTCATGATCTTGTCGACTTCGCGCTGCGAAATCGGACTCGGGCGGTTGCGCGCGCCACCCACGAAGCCGGTGACCTTGCTGGTGTTCTTCACCAGGTGCCACGTCTCGTCGGTCATTTCCATTTCCACGAGCACGTAGCCCGGGAAGAAACGGCGCTCGGTCACGGACTTGTGACCACCCTTGATTTCCACTACTTCCTCGGAGGGCACCAGAATGCGACCGAACTTGTCCTGCATCTCGGCGCGCTCGATGCGCTCCTGCAGCGCGCGCTGCACGCTCTTTTCCATGCCGGAGTAGGCGTGCACCACATACCAGCGCTTCTTCGACGAAGGCGATTCGGCTGCCGTGGTTTCCTGCTGAGCGTTATCCGTCATGTGCTACCTCTTATTTCCAGCCCAGCACGAGGGAGAAAATCACCCACTCGATGAGCTTGTCGGCCGACCACAGGAACAACGCCATGATCACTACAAAGGCAAACACGAGCCCGGTCATCTGACCGGCTTCCTTGCGCGTCGGCCAGACGACCTTTTTGACTTCCCGATACGATTCCTTGGCGAACCCCACGAAATCCTTGCCGGGAGCGGACACGAGCGCCACGACGACGCCCAGTGCGAGGCCGGCGAACAGCGCCGCGCCACGCACGTACGACGGCTGCTGCGCGAGTACGTAGAAGCCGATCACTCCCGCAACCACCAGGAGCGCCGCGACGACGAGCAGCCATTTGCCGCTCGAGGCGCCTACGGTTTCGACATTGGGATTGGCCATGTTTCGCAAACGAGACTAAGCCGCGTCACGATTCATTCTCGCGACGCGGCTGATTGATTTGGCAGGGGCAGAGGGAATCGAACCCCCAACCTTCGGTTTTGGAGACCGACGCTCTGCCAGTTGAGCTATACCCCTAAAAACAACTTCGGGGTCGACGATTCCGCCAACCCCTCTGGCAGACGAACGCGGCCGGTTGGTGCCGCGCTCGCCAGTATTACTGCTTAGTCGAGAATCTTTGCCACGACGCCGGCGCCGACGGTACGGCCGCCTTCACGGATGGCGAAGCGCAGACCTT